>NZ_FMBC01000053.1 GCF_900094795.1 Kosakonia oryziphila | reverse complement strand
CCGGCGGTTGTTCAGCAGCCGGGGATTCAGCCTGTGCTGCTTTGCGCGCTTTTGCGCGGGCAATTGCCGCCTCGACGGCAGCTTTGCGCGGATCGGCCGTTTCACCGCTTGCTGCGTTTGCCTCAGCGAGCTGTACTTTCTCTGCCTGACGGGCGCGCACCTGCGCTTTACGCGCTTCGCGAGCGGCGATGGCATCACGGTTATCCGGCTCAGCGCCAGCCTGAATCACCACAGGTTGCGTTGCGGTAGCTTGTTTTTCCCGTAAACGGGCCAGCGCAGCGTCGATAGCCTGCTGATCCTGAGCGCCAGGCTGAACTACGGCCTGTTTGTGGCGCTGCTGGCGGGCTATTTTATCGCGCTCAAGACGAGCCTGACGCGCCTCAAAGCGCGCTTTGGCTTCGATAGTACGTTTCTCTTCCTGCGCAATAGCATAAATTTCTGCTTTCTCCTGGCGGAAATATTGCACCAGCGGAATATTGCTGGGGCATACCCAGGCGCAGGCGCCGCATTCGATACAGTCGGAAAGATTATGCGCGGTGGCTTTATCGTGCTGCTGGCCTTTGCTGAACCAGTAAAGTTGCTGCGGCAGTAAATCTGCCGGGCAGGCATCGGCACAGGCGCTACAGCGAATACAACCTTTCTCTTCCTGCGGTTCGCCCATTTCGTTGGCGGACGGTGCCAGCAAACAGTTGGTGATTTTGACCACCGGAACATCCAGCCACGGCAGAGTAAAGCCCATCAGCGGGCCGCCCATAATAACCAGTTGTCCGCTGGAGGGACAAAAACCCGCATGTTCAAGCAGATGACGTACTGGCGTACCCAAACGCGCCCAGACGTTGCCAGGACGGGGGACGGCTTCGCCGGTCAGCGTGACGACCCGTTCGGTCAGGGGCTCGCCGTCAATCACTGCGCGTTTCACCGCATAGGCCGTACCGACGTTTTGCATCAGGATGCCGATATCCGAAGAACGACCACCGTGCGGCACCTGTTTACCCGTCAGGATCTGCGTCAACTGTTTTGCGCCGCCGGACGGATATTTGGTTGGAATAATGCGTAACTGAATATCATGGCTGTCGGCCAGCACCGCACGCATCATCGAAATTGCCTGCGGTTTATTATCTTCAATCCCGATGAGGATCTGACGTGGTTTAAGAATGTGCGCCAGAATACGCACGCCTTCAATAACCTGCGCGGCACAATCCTGCATCAGGCGGTCATCGGCGGTAATATAAGGCTCGCATTCGGCGGCATTGATGATCAGCGTTTCAATTTTATTGCCGCCGCCATGCAGTTTGGCAGCGGTCGGAAAGCCTGCACCGCCTAACCCCGCGACGCCATATTGATGAATGCGTTCGAGCAACGCATCAATACTGTGCGAGCGGTAGTCATTCCAGCCGTTACGTTCGATCCAGCGATCTTCGCCATCTGCTTCAATAATGACGCTCATCTCCGGCAACGCAGAAGGGTGAGCGGTGGAGTGGGGAGCGATAGCGATAATAGTACCCGACGTCGGAGCATGTACTGGCAGCATCCGTCCGCGACCGCGTGTCAGCGGCTGGCCGCGCAGCACCGTATCACCGACACTGACGCACAGTTCGCCTTCAGTACCAATATGTTGCTTCAGCGGTATGACAAAGCGCTGCGCCAGCGGTAACTGGCGCAGCGCCGTGCCGTTAGACTGCGTTTTCATCTCCGGCGGATGAATTCCACCGTGAAAATCCCACAGTTTCTCTTTTCGGAAAGCGGAAAATAACTTAAACATGGTGTTCCACAGGAATAATACGTACCGGAATGGTTTCTAAATCCCATTTCCAGCTTGAGGTGGTCGTTTCCACAGGACGCAATTCAATGCACTGCGTCGGGCACGGATCCACACAAAGATTACAACCGGTACACAGATCACTCATCACTGTATGCATGGCGCGCGTAGCGCCAAGGATGGCATCGACCGGACAGGCCTGGATGCATTTAGTGCAACCAATGCAGTTGTTTTCATCAATGACCGCCAACATCCGTACCGGCTCCTGTGCGCTGGCATCGCCGTCAATCGGTTGTGGATCGATATTCAGCAGCGTGGCGATTTTCAGCATTACCGCTTCGCCGCCCGGCGCGCAACGGTTAATTTTTTCGCCGTTGAGGCCCACAGCTTCCGCATAAGGGCGGCAGCCGGGATAGCCGCACTGACCGCACTGACTTTGTGGCAGCAGCTCATCAATACGTTCAACGACCGGATCGTCCTCAACCGCAAAGCGGCGGGATGCATAACCGAGAATGAGACCGAACAGTAGCCCAAGCACGCTCAGGGCTGCAACGGCAACAGAGATTGCACTCATTACAGTTTTACCAGACCACTAAAGCCCATAAAGGCCAGAGACATTAAGCCTGCGGTGATTAACGCAATCGCATTGCCGCGAAAGGGCGCGGGCACATTGGCAACCACCAGGCGCTCGCGGATCGCAGCAAACAGCACCATCACCAAAGAGAAGCCAACGGCGGCGGCAAAGCCATATAACGCCGATTGCATGAAATTATGACCAAGGTTGATATTCAGCAGCGCAACACCCAGCACCGCGCAGTTGGTGGTAATCAACGGCAGGAAGATCCCCAGCAGGCGATAGAGCGCCGGGCTGGTTTTGCGTACCACCATTTCGGTGAACTGCACGACGACTGCGATAATCAGGATAAACGCCAGCGTGCGCAGATAGACTAAACCCAGCGGAATCAGAACCCAGGTATCGATAATCCAGGCGCACACCGACGCCAGCGTCATCACAAAGGTGGTCGCCAGACCCATGCCCATGGCGCTTTCCAGTTTTTTGGAAACGCCCATAAACGGACACAAGCCAAGAAACTTCACCAGTACGAAGTTATTGACCAGCACCGTCCCGATAAATAGCAGCAGATAATCTGTCATTATTTAGCCTGAAAATAAAAAAGCCGCCTATTATCGGCCAAACAGCACCGGGCGACAACAGGATAACTGTAAGGTTATTACGGATTAACGAAGGTCTTCTTCACGCGTTGAGAACGCTTGAAGTAAGGCACCATCAGTGCTGCGGCAAGCAGTGGGAACAGAAGCTGTCGCACTGCCAGATCGTCGGAAATGGGAGAGAAAGCGAACGCCTTCAGCGATAGCAGGACGCAAATTAACGACCAGATTATATAGTGTTTGGGTACGCTGCGGCGGCGCTTAAAAAAGGCGATTACCAGCCAGAGCGTGTAATACCAGATAGCGATAGCGAAGGCGAATGAAACGAACCACAGAACATTTTCTTTTAGCGTTTGCGCGCCGAGCGCCGCAACCGTCTGTGGCGTTAATAGCGCGGTAGCATAAAGCATTAATGCCAGAGAAGTACTTAATAACGTAAGCAGCAACCAGGCCAGAGGGCCAAGTAACCAGCCTCCGATTCGTTCTGCAGGCGTTGTCGTCATATGTATTCCTCTTTTAACGCTTTAATGTAATGCATTTATTTCGCCGGGCGACGAGTATAAAGCATTGCGTGTCAAATACCAGAGGCGTTACTGCACGTAGCACCAGACAGGGCGGAGAACGCACTCAGTGTCAAACAAGCGGCCGCCAGAGACCAGCTCAGCACGGCAGTGTCGGTAAGAGTTGTCGTTAAGGTAGGCAAACAATTTTTCCGGAGTTTTAATCGAACTGATTCAGCGGGATTTTAATAAATAATCCTGAATGGTCATGTCATGGATTATCCATATACTAAAAGAGACGTAAATCAAACAGGGCTAATTCTTTGTTATCACAACGTAAATAGCTCTACTGTTAAAGTATGAGTTTTCTTTTCGAATGAAAGCAAGTGCCAGAACGGCGGCGGACAAGAATCATGATCTTCGCAACTACTGGTAATAAGCATTTATGCTCTTTACCAGCAGTTTTCGTTATTATTTTTTTTGCGCCACAGAACTCGGCTCCGGGGGATGGTAATTATCTATATGGCTGGCGAAAATCAAAAGAACGGCCGATACTCCGAGCACCACCCACCCCATTAGTTCAATGATCCGATTGGTTATTCCGGCCATACTTCTACAACTCCCTGATATTAAGCCATGTATAAAAAAACGCCATTATGTCCAGGAAAAGCGCTGATTGTAGATTTAAGCAGATTTTTCAACAGGAAACCAGGGTGTGGTAGTACTAAATCGTTCATGAAATTTCTGAATAGAGGAAGCGGTTGTCGCTATCCGGCAGATGGTGTCAAATAAGTGCTCTATAAAGGAGAGACACGATATGAGTGATAAAATCCATGTTGGCTTAGTTGGTTATGGTTATGCCAGTAAAACGTTCCACGCACCGCTGATTGCCGGGACGCCAGGAATGGAACTGGTGGCTATTTCCAGCAGTGATGAATCAAAAGTCAAAGCCGATTGGCCCGTCGTACCGGTTGTCTCTGAACCGAAACATCTGTTCAACGATCCGCAAATCGATTTAATTGTGATCCCCACGCCTAACGATACCCACTTTCCGTTGGCCAAAGCCGCTCTGGAAGCCGGTAAACATGTCGTCGTGGATAAACCCTTTACGGTGACACTGTCACAAGCTCGCGAACTGGATGCGCTGGCGCGTAGTCTGGGGCGCGTATTGTCTGTTTTCCACAATCGACGCTGGGACAGTGATTTTCTGACGTTAAAAGCGCTACTGGCGGACGGCGCGCTCGGCGAGGTAGCCTATTTTGAATCCCATTTTGATCGTTTTCGTCCGCAGGTACGCAACCGCTGGCGTGAACAGGGCGGGCCGGGCAGCGGCATCTGGTACGATTTAGGTCCGCATCTGCTCGATCAGGCGGTTAATTTATTCGGTCTGCCGGTATCGCTGATGGTCGATTTGGCGCAATTGCGCCCGGGTGCACAATCAACGGACTACTTCCATGCCGTACTGACTTACCCGCAACGTCGCGTGGTGCTGCATAGTACGCTGCTGGCGGCTGCGGAATCGGCACGCTACATTGTGCACGGTAGCCGTGGCAGCTATGTGAAATATGGTCTGGATCCGCAGGAAGAGTGCCTGAAAAATGGCGCGCGCTTGCCGCAGGCTGACTGGGGTTACGATATGCGCGACGGTGTGTTGACGCGCGTCGAAGGTGAAGAACGTAGGGAAGAGAGCTGGCTAACCGTACCAGGCAACTACCCGGCCTATTATGCTGCGATTCGCGATGCGCTTAATGGCGTCGGTGAAAACCCGGTTCCGGCCAGCCAGGCCATCCAGATTATGGAGTTAATCGAACTGGGGATTGAGTCCGCAAAACATCGCGCCACCCTGAGCCTGACCTGACAACTGGCCGCTCACGCTGCTGCGCGAGCGGTTTTTTTTAGGCGTTTGCCACTCTCTCCCGTAATGCCTGTTTCTCTTGCTCACTGAGAAACGCCATCTCCAGACCGTTAATTTGCGCCTGGCGAATCTGTTCGCGGCTCAGCCCTGCTGCCGGTGCCGCAACCTGATATTCATAACCGATCTCTACACCCTGTACGGCCGGATCGTCAGTGTTGATGCTGGCAAGAATGCCATGTTCGAGGAAGGTCTTGAGTGGATGGCGATCGAGCGAAGGCACGGTACTGGTCTGAATATTCGACGTCAGACAGGATTCAATGCCGATACGTTGCTCCGCAAGGAAATCCATTAGCGCCGCATCGTCTATCGCTTTAACACCGTGGCCGATACGCACGGCGCCCAGTTCGCGAATCGCCTGCCAGATACTTTCCGGCCCGGCCGCTTCGCCTGCATGCACGGTAATGCGCCAGCCCGCATCCCGCGCGCGGTTAAAGTGCGACAGAAACAGGCTGCCAGGGAAGCCAAGCTCATCGCCCGCCAGATCCAGCGCGGTGATCCCGTCGCGATGTGCCAGTAAGGCTTCCAGCTCCTGCAAACAGGCGGCTTCGCCAAAGGTGCGGCTCATAATACCGATTAGCCGCGCCCGAACGTTGAAATCGCGGCTGCCTTCACCTATGCCGGCAATCACCGCTTCTACCACTCCAGCAATCGGCAGGCTGTGTGTCATGGCCATGTAGCCTGGCGAGAAACGCAGCTCGACATAATGCAGGCCGTTAAGAGCAGCATCCTGCATATTTTCGTACGCCACCCGGCGGCAGGCATCCAGCGAAGCCAGCACTTTAACGCCCCAGTCGAGTTTCGCGAGAAAACTGACCAGATCGGGTTCGTTCGAGGTGACCTGCACATGCGGACGCAGCGCGTCGAGCGTTAGTGCGGGCAGAGGTAAATTATACTGGCGGCCAAGATCCAGAATAGTTTGGGCGCGGATATTGCCGTCAAGATGTCGATGGATGTCAGTAAGTGGCAGGTTTGGATCTATCATGGTCGCACTCTTTATTTTTGCTAAAGTGCATACCATTATACCACAGCTCAATAAGCTATTAAAAATACAGCTAAATTTATGAATCCCTGAATGAAAAGGCCATGACGGCGAATAACAACCCGATTTCATGCACCTCTTTCTTCTGTTGCCTGAACACCTGCAGAAAGGATAGCACGCGTCTCATTGTTCTGATTTTAGACACCGAGGCGCAGGATCTCTAAGCGACGCGGGTTTCAAATACTGGCGGGTGGAATATACGGCAGTAAAAAATTGTCGCCAGGGGAATAGATAAAACATTGTTATGTAATAAGTTGCACAGGTGAAAAAGCATGACTATTTTTTATTGTCGAATCAGACCTCTCCCGCCATACCGTGGAGGCCGGGCTCTCTTTTTTATTCAGGATTACTATGCAGACGACAACCACAGAAGAGCAACTTAATGCGTATTTCGGAACAGATACGCACAGTTATGAAGCGGAAAAGGAAATAATCCACGATATCATGCATAACCTGCGGTTAAAGAATGTTGAGGTCAGTAATAAGTATCTGATTCTGGTGCTAATCGGTCTACTGGAAACAGAAGATGATGTGGTCAGACAGGATATCTATCGCAATGCATTAGAGCTGGTCGTGCAGAAAACGCCCGACGATAGGTAATTAAAAAAGGTGCGTCCTCGATTCGCCTTCGCCTGGCGCGAAGGAGTTTTTTTGCCTGCAAGGTTAATGTCTGGACAGATTATTTTGCGATAAAAACGCGGTTAAGGGAAACGGGTTGGCACAGTGCGTATTATTGCTCCGGTAGTGGTAGACGGCACGGATGACTGCATGAAGCGCGTTACGTCGTCCATTATCAGACGCTTCCTGAAGAAGCTGCTGTAGCTGATGCACAAGCGCGGCGAAAGAGATATTACTCTCTGACACTAGCAATGCCAAAACGGCATCTTTCAGCACTGTATCGACAAGATCTTCATATGCCTTTTTTCGCCTTCAGCCTCACAAAATCAGCGGCATGGGAGGGAATTGAATATATTGCGTATATATCACCCCGTTGTATGAGTTGTACACGCTGATGCGGAGAGGTGTATTGCTGTCTGGCAAAAATTAACCCCTCCGCAGAGGGGTTAGCATTACTGCTGTGGCACTGCCGGTACTTCCGGCACCGGAGGAACGGCGTTATCTTGCTGCCCGGGCTGAAGCGACGGGAGACCAAACATACCGACAAACTCTTCGAGCGACATTTTTTCGCCATTCAGCGTCACCTGACCGTTCGCGTATTGCAGACTGGTGAGAATATTGTTGTTCTCAAGCGTGGTGATACGGAACATCTGGCCCATAGCCGCCAGCCCTTTAACTTGCTGGTTAGCCAGTTTCGCTGCTTCTTCCTGCTGATAACCTTCCAGTTTCGCGATCTGGGTCATCAGTTCGGTGGCCATGTCCACCGGGATCACCAGTTTGCCATCCAGCGATTTCACCGTGCGATCAACTTCGTCGGCCAGCGTTTGCGGCGCGCTGGTGGCGGTGGAAGGATCTTTCAGCAACAGCGAGAGATTGAAAGTGGCTTCGCCTTTGGCATTTTTCCAGCTTAACGGCGCAACGGTGATCACCGGTTCACCCTTCAGCAACAGCGGTACGGCATTGAGGAAGGCTTCCGTCGCTTTTTGTTGGTAGAGTTCCGGATTCTGCACCACTTCTGGTTGCGCCATCAGCGCGCGCGTCTGCGCGTTGTACTGCTCGCTGAACTGATGCCACGCCTGACCGTCGATCTGGGCCACTTTTAGCGTCAGATTGCCGTTGCCCAGATCCTGCCCCTGAACTTTCAGACTATTGAGGGTGTAATCAATCTGGCTATTGATGTTTTTCTTATCATCAGCCAGTTCGGATTTGGCCGTTAAGTTCATGCCTTCCACCACGGCCAGCTCTTTGTTTTCCACCGAAATAGAGAGTTTATCGAGTGACAGCTTTTGATTGCCGGTTCTCTCATCAAAAGCCGCGATTTCGCTTTTACCGTCGGTTTTAAGTTGATTAAACGACAGTTGCACGCGCTGCCCATACTCATTCACCGCATCGACCAGCCCGCTTTGTGCTTCTCCGCTTAGGGCGAGAGCGTTGCCATCTTTATCCGCGCTGAAACGGAACTGGCCGCCGCTGAAGGTGACTTTCTCGCCCTCTTTTTCAGAGCTGAGCGGGCGCAGAGTGATATCGCTGCGCGTATCGCCGCTATAGCCAATGCGGGTTTCGGCATAGAACGGTGATTCCCCTTTGGCGATGTCAAACAGCGCTTTGGTGACATCGTTATTAACCAGCTGTGTATGTACTGAGGCCATTGCCGGCATCAGGTTGAACGACTTAAGTTGCGCCAGCGGGAAAGGGCCGTGATCGACGGTTTCTTGCAGAACAATGTCCTGGCCGGGTTTTAGCCATGTATTGGTGGCACCATCAACTGGCTTGATATGCAGCGTAAAATGGCTGGAGAAGAGGCCGCGCTGATAATCCTGCGCGGAAACCTCCACATTGGCCTCCGGTGCATTGTGCTTAATCTGCGCATTGGCGTTGTTCACTATCTCCGCCAGACGGCTTTCGAGCTGTTTTCCTGTGTACCAGGCACCGCCAGTCCAGACGACACCCAGTGCAACAATAATCCCTGCGGCAACCAACGTTTTTTTCATAATGTTTATCCATAAAAAATGAAACCAGGCGGTGATGATCGCCTGGACTGTTGAAATAGGTTACAGCAAGCTTAGCAATCCTTATTAAAAAGTTCAGTAACTTAGTTGCTTTTATTGAACACGCGCGCCACTCTCCCGGTGCCGCGGACGGATACAGGCGATTCATCAGCAGCAATGAATGCCGACTCGCCGGGTTTCAGTACCAGACGGTCGCTGCCTTTGCTGAGTACCGCTTCGCCTTCCACGCAAAAGACAATCGCCGCACTTTGCTGCGTAAGTGTGGTTTCAGCGGCGGAGAGATAGTGAAGCGAGAACGCAAAATCATCAACCGGGATTGGAAAATCCAGCTCCGCGCCACGGCGAGCTGGCTCGGTGAGGAGCGTGGCGGCAGGTTTCGGTGTGAACTTGACGTTTGCCACTAGTTCCGGAATATCGATATATTTTGGTGTCAATCCGGCGCGCAGAACGTTATCGGAGTTCGCCATCACTTCCAGCGCTACACCTTGCAGATAGGCATGTGGCGTTTCGGCGAACAGGAACATCGCTTCGCCTGGATTCAGTTTTACCACGTTGAGCAGCAGTGGAGAGAAGAGGCCGCTGTCATCGGGGTAGAATTCAGCAATTGTGCGGATCGTCTGCCACGGCTCGCCCTGTTTTTGTTCCAGTACGGATTTCAGCACCGCCAGTGCGCGGGATTTTTCGTCACCCTGCATGTTGAGCAGTGCGGCAAACAGTTCGCTCAATCTCTCCGCGCCTGGTGCCTGTAAGAAGTGGGCGATAGCCGGATGCGCGCCAGCGACCGGTTGCAGCAGCGAGACAATGTCGGAGAACTCGCGGAAGGCATTCATGGCCAGGAACGGCGTCAGGGCGAACACCAGTTCTGGCTTATGGTTCGGATCTTTATAGTTACGTTCCGCGGCGTTCAGCGGAATGCCAGCGGCGTTCTCTTTGGCGAAGCCGATTTCTGAGTTTTTCTTGTTGGGATGAACCTGAATTGATAGCGGCTGGTCGGCGCACAGCACTTTAAATAAAAACGGTAGTTCGCCGAAACGTTCTGCCACAGCCTGGCCGAGCAGGCGTTTTTTGTCCTGCTCGATCACATCACGCAACGCGCGGGTCTGTCCGCTGGCGTCCTGCACTTTTGAGCTGCTCTTCGGGTGTGCGCCCATCCACAACTCTGCCATCGGCAGGTTTTGCGGATTCACCACGCCATAGAGTTCCGTTAACGCAGTTTTACTTCCCCAGGCGTAGTTTTGCACTGAGTTGATGAGTTTTTGCATTATCAAGCCCTTTCTGAGTTTCTGAGTAATGAAATATTGGCGTCATTAAAGCAACAAACCCGGCAGAAGTAACCTGCGTCGACAAAAAGTCGTATTAGTCTCAGCTTTTGTTAAAAAATTGTGTAGGATATGGTGACTCGCTTTAACACGGGCAGAGGGAATGGCTGCCTGAACAATAACCAGATCGTGCCGTAAGTGAGAGAACAATGTCGAATAAAGCCTTTTACTATCAGGAACCCTTTCCGCTCGGAAAGGACGAGACCGAATACTACCTGCTAAGCCGTGATTATGTTTCTGTTGCCGAGTTTGACGGCCAACAAATCCTCAAAGTTGATCCGCAGGCGCTGACGCTACTGGCGCAACATGCTTTCCACGATGCTGCATTTTTACTGCGCCCGGCGCACCAGCAGCAAGTTGCCGATATCCTCGACGATCCCGAAGCCAGTGAAAACGACAAATATGTGGCGCTGCAATTCCTGCGCAACTCCGAGATCGCATCGCGCGGCGTTCTGCCAACCTGCCAGGATACCGGCACGGCCATCATCATGGGGAAAAAAGGGCAGCATGTGTGGACCGGCGGCGGCGATGAAGCCGCGCTGGCCCGTGGCGTCTATAACACCTTTATTAACGATAACCTGCGTTACTCGCAGAATGCGCCGCTGGATATGTACAAAGAGGTTAACACCGGCACTAACCTGCCAGCGCAGATCGACCTCTACAGCGTGGATGGCGATGAATATAAATTCCTGTGTATTGCCAAGGGCGGCGGTTCGGCCAACAAAACTTATCTTTACCAGGAAACCAAAGCACTGATCACCCCGGCGAAGCTGAAAAATTACCTTGTCGAGAAGATGCGCACCCTTGGTACGGCAGCGTGTCCGCCTTATCACATTGCGTTTGTGATTGGTGGTACATCGGCGGAAGCGACGCTGAAAACCGTAAAACTGGCATCAACCAAATATTACGACGCGCTGCCGACGGAAGGTAATGAGCACGGCCAGGCATTCCGCGATGTGCAACTGGAGCAGGAGTTGTTGGTGGAAGCGCAGAATCTTGGTCTGGGCGCCCAGTTTGGTGGCAAATACTTTGCCCATGATATTCGCGTGATCCGCCTGCCGCGCCACGGCGCGTCCTGTCCAGTGGGGATGGGCGTTTCCTGTTCGGCCGATCGTAACATCAAAGGTAAGATCAACCGTGAAGGGATCTGGCTGGAGCGGCTGGAGCAGAACCCCGGCAAATACATTCCCGAAGCGCTGCGCCAGGCGGGTGAGGGCGAGGCGGTGAAAGTGGATCTCAACCGTCCGATGAAAGAGATCCTGGCGCAGCTGTCGCAGTACCCGGTCTCCACGCGTCTGTCGCTCAGTGGCACGATCATCGTTGCTCGCGATATTGCGCATGCGAAACTGAAAGAACTGATGGACAGCGGCGAGCATCTGCCGGAATACGTGAAAAACCACCCGATTTATTACGCTGGCCCGGCGAAAACACCGGAAGGTTATGCGTCTGGCTCCCTCGGCCCAACCACCGCCGGGCGGATGGATTCCTACGTCGATCAGTTGCAGTCGCAGGGCGGCAGCATGATCATGCTGGCGAAAGGCAACCGCAGTCAGCAGGTGACGGATGCCTGCCATAAACATGGTGGTTTTTACCTTGGCAGCATCGGCGGCCCGGCGGCGATCCTCGCGCAGAACAGCATCAAGCACCTGGAGTGTGTGGCTTATCCGGAGCTGGGAATGGAAGCCATCTGGAAGATAGAAGTGGAAGATTTTCCGGCCTTTATCCTTGTCGATGATAAAGGTAATGACTTCTTCCAGCAGATCCAGTCGGGCCAGTGCGCCCGCTGTGTGAAATAATTCAGACCGCCCTGCGGGGCGGCTTTTTGTTTCTACGATTACCCGGCAGGCCTGTTTCAGCACAAAGCAGTAAACGACATCATAAATAGCATCAATACTTTTACTTGTTTGCAGGTGAGCAATGTCAGCACTCAACACCACTTTGTAGCCAAGGAGAAAGTAATGACAACGCATCGCAGTGAGAAAGATTCGATGGGCACCATCAATGTTCCGGCCGATAAACTGTGGGGAGCGCAAACCCAGCGGTCGCTGGAGCATTTCCGCATTTCCACCGAGAAAATGCCGGTCTCGCTGATCCACGCGCTGGCGCTGACCAAGCGTGCAGCGGCGAAGGTGAATCAGGATCTGGGGTTGTTGCCTGAAGAGAAGGCTCGCGCGATTATCGCGGCGGCAGATGAAGTACTGGCGGGCAAGCATCCCGATGAGTTTCCGCTCGCCATCTGGCAGACCGGCTCCGGCACTCAGAGCAACATGAACATGAACGAGGTTCTGGCGAATCGCGGCAGCGAGATCCTCGGCGGCGTGCGCGGCATGGATCGCAAAATCCACCCTAATGATGACGTAAACAAAAGCCAGAGTTCCAACGACGTTTTTCCTACCGCGATGCATGTTGCGGCGGTGATTGCCGTGCGTGAACACCTTCTGCCGCACTTGCTGGCGCTGAAAAAAACGCTTGCGGAAAAGTCACGCGCTTTCGCTGACATTGTTAAAATAGGTCGCACCCACTTACAGGATGCAACGCCGCTGACGCTTGGTCAGGAGATCTCCGGTTGGGTCGCGATGCTGGAACACAACCTTAAGCATATCGAATTAAGTCTGCCGCATTTAAGTGAGTTGGCGCTGGGCGGAACTGCGGTCGGCACGGGGCTGAATACGCACCCGGAATATGCAGAGCGTGTGGCGAAAGAGCTGGCGAGTTTCACGCAACAACCGTTTATCACTGCGCCCAATAAATTCGAGGCGCTGGCCACCTGTGATGCGCTGGTACATGCTCACGGCGCGTTAAAAGGGCTGGCTGCATCGCTGATGAAAATCGCCAACGATGTGCGCTGGCTGGCTTCCGGCCCGCGCTGCGGCATCGGCGAAATCGCCATTCCCGAAAACGAGCCGGGTAGTTCGATTATGCCGGGCAAAGTTAACCCGACGCAGTGTGAAGCGATGACCATGCTGTGCAGCCAGGTGCTGGGCAATGACGTTGCGGTCAACATTGGCGGCGCATCCGGCAACTTCGAGCTGAATGTGTTCCGTCCGCTGATTATCCATAATTTCCTGCAATCGGTGCGTTTATTGGCCGACGGAATGGCGAGCTTCAACAAGCATTGCGCGGTGGGCATTGAGCCCAATCGCGCGCGTATCAACCAGTTGCTCAATGAGTCGTTAATGCTGGTGACGGCGCTGAATACGCATATCGGCTACGACAAAGCGGCGGAAATTGCTAAAAAAGCCCATAAAGAGGGGCTGACACTGAAAGCCTCGGCGCTGGCACTTGGTTACCTGACAGAGGCCGAGTTTGACAACTGGGTACGCCCGGAGTCGATGGTCGGCAGCATGAAACAGGCCTAACTGGCCAGATAAAGGTGCAGCCGTGGGATCAACAGTGTCAACGGCTGCGCCTGCGGTTTGAAACGGTGCTGTATATTATCGGCGTTGTAATCCAGCAGTTCGCCAATATCCGGCACTGTCCCGCCATTTTCCTCTGAAATCAGCGCGATCATCGGTGTCGGGCAAGCGTATTGCACCTGCTTTTGCGAACCGGAATACCAGATACGCGCAATCGGTTGTACCTTCACCGGGCGTTTAATTTTCAGCCGCGCCTGCTTTGGCAGTGCGGCAATATCGTTGTACTCCTGTTCGACTTTCGCCAGCCATTGCTCCCGTGTGAAGGCTGAAACAGCGCGTGGTGATTTCAGGCTTTTCTCCAGTTGCGTTAGCACCGCGTCTCGCGTGAGATTTTTGATGATGTGCTTATTGGCCCAGCCGAAACGGATGGTAGCGGGAGAATGGATCAACGTCAGCGTTCGGTAGGCATTCAGGGTGATCAGTCCCGGTAAATGACGATGTACCCACTCAAAACGTGCGGCAGGCACCAGCCCTGATTCCACGGTGACAATCCGTTCAAAGGTCAGTTTCAATGAATTGATTGCGCTGATACGCTGTTCCAGCGCCTGACGCGTCGCCTCATTGGTTTGATAACACATTACACCCGGTAGCCGCACTGCGGCTTTGCTGCTGCGGTTCTCCGACTGCTGCTGAATGAACAGATGCGTATAGTGGTTGAGCGCCAGCTCTGCTGCGCGTCGGCCAATATGTTGTTTGACATGAATAGTAGGCAGGGGATTATGCTCTGCACCTTTGGCAATTTCCGGCAAGGTGAAGACGCGCCCGGCCATCAGACGGCACTCCGCCAGCGCCGCTTTCAATGCGCCGAGTTCATGTTCAAGCTGCCGAAACGTGGTGTTCAGACGTTCGATAAGATCCAGCGCCGCCATCCTGATACCTCCATTAGTTACAACATACTATTTAATTTATAGCACAGGTGCCAACATTCGGCTACTGCGCCGCTGCAGTTCAGGAGGGCAGTGAAACGTGGTGGTAGATGGGCCAGCTAAAAGTAAATTGCGCTCCGCCCAATTCGCTTTGCGAGCAACTGACTTCACCGCCGAAAGCCTGAGCTATTGAATGCACAATAGCCAGCCCCAGACCGCAGCCGCCGGTTGCGCGATCGCGGCTGGGATCGAGGCGGACAAAAGGCTCGAACACGCGCTGGCGCTCTTCGGGCGCAATACCCGGACCATCATCTTCCACAGTCATGCTGGCCTGCGAGCCCTGGCGTTGTAAGGTGACCCTCACGGTTTGCTGGCTGTAACGCAGTGCATTATTTACCAGATTATCCAGCACGCGCTCCATCAAGCGCATATCGAGCGCACCATATTCTTCGCCCGGCGTGGCAGTCAGCAACAATGTGTGTTGTGGGTTCATACTGCGGGCATCATCCATATAGCTGTGAAACCAGGCGGGCAGATCCGGGGTAGTGAGTTTCAATTCAGTTTGCGGGCGATCGAGCCGTGCATAGGTCAGCAGTTCTTCAATTAATGCTTCCAGTTGCCCGATATCACGGTTTAGCGCCGCGTGTTCGGCTTCGCTCAGATTATCGCTCATCTCCAGCCGGTAGCGTAGCCTGACCAGCGGCGTACGCAGCTCGTGGGCGATACCGTCAATCAAATGTTTTTTACTGGCGATCAGCGCATTGATGTTATCAGCCATCTGGTTAAAGGCGATGCCGAGCCGCTCAAAGCTGGAATTACTGTCGAAATGAATGCGTTCCTCCAGATGACCGTCACCAAAACGCTGCGCGGCAGATTCCAGCCGCAGCATCTCCTGCCAGTGCGGACGCATCCAGATAAACACCGGAAAGGCGAGTGAGATGGCAATCAGCGCCATCAGCGACATATCCAGCAGCCGCGTTTCGTGCAGGAAAAAGAGATAAGGCACTGGACCGACAGCCAGCACATAATGGCTGCGAGGAATGCGCTGAATAAAAGTATATTCAGAATCCAGCGCCACAATATCGCCTTCGCGCAACCGTTGAGCTGCGGGCTCCTTCAGAGTGAATTTATTCATCGGTTCAATGCGCAGATTGAATGACAAATTCAGATCCAGCTCTTTCAGTGTCTTGGCCCATTGGTGTGGCGGGATTTCGCGCAGTTCGCTGCGCATTAAATAGAGAGAGCTTTTCATCAGATCGTCCAGCGACTGACGTCCTGCGCGCTCGGCGGTAAATTTATAAACCAGACCCACCAGCATCGTCATGACCAGAAAACAGACGAACAGCAAAAGGTAAAACTGGACGAACAGTTTTTTCATCGTGACACCTGGTTAAGAGCTTCAGTTGTCCCACGCGTGCGGCGCGAACAGGTAGCCTTTGTTACGGACGGTTTTGATACGATAAGGTTCGGTGGCACTGTCGAGCAGCTTTTTCCGTAGGCGGGAGATCGCCACATCAACGCTGCGATCCATGCCGTCATAACTGACACCGCGCAGGTTTTTCAACAGCGCGTCCCGGTCCATGATTTGCCCTGCGTGGGTTGCCAGTTCCCACAGCAGTTCGAAATCTGCCGTCGAGAGCGAAATCTGCTCGCCTGCCAGCAGCACCTGGCGGTTAACAGGATCGATCGACAACGTGCCGAAGCTGATGGCTTTGTGCTGCTTCAACGACGGAGCCGCAGGTTCCGCTACGACGCCAGTGCGCTGTCGCAAATGCAACCGCAAACGGGCCAGCAGCACCGCAGGTGGCGTGGTTTTGAGTATGTAGTCGTTGGCACCCATTTCCAGCGACAGAATATGGTTCATATCACTATCGAGCGAGGTGAGCAACACAATCGGGCCGTTCCACTGGCTTCGCAGGTCGCGGCACAGCGTCATACCGTCTTTACCCGGCAGCATAATATCCAGCAGCACCAGCTCCGGTTTTTCACGGGCGATCACCTCTTCGGCGCGATCGCCACGCGGTTCGACAATGACATTCATGTCGTGCTTGCCCAGATAAGCCGCAATCAGCGCGCCGACTTCCGGATCATCTTCCACAAAAACTATCTTATTCATATGCCGATGTTATAGATAAAAACGTAAACATACACCGCCTTGCGGTAAGCTGCTATTACTCTTTTCTGAAAGCTATACGTTCAGTTACGCTGTAGGTTATTGTTGTTAAAGCGTTAAAGGGAAAATTATGGGGCTGTTTTTTAAAGCTGTGCTTGGTGCGCTGGTGGTGCTGTTGATCGGTGTATTAGCAAAAACAAAAAATTATTATATTGCCGGGCTGATCCCACTGTTCCCGACCTTCGCGTTGATCGCTCACTATATTGTGGCAACCGAACGCGGCGTGGAAGCATTGCGCACTACTATCGTGTTCGGCATGTGGGCGATCATTCCCTATTTTGTCTATCTGCTGTCGCTGTGGTATTTCACCAGTATGATGCGCGTCTGGCCGGCGCTGGGTTGCGCAGTATTGTGCTGGTGCCTCAGCGCCTCGATGTTAATTTTTGTCTGGAGCCGTACCCATTAACGCACCAGCATCCAGGTTGCCGGAACAGCGGCAACCAGCAGCAGGCCGATCAGCGCTTTTTCCCTCTGTTTCAGCGCATCGGTCACTTTGTGCGTGTGACGGGCATACATAAAGACCAGCAGACCCGGTGCGTAAAGCACCACGGAGAGTAACAGGTGCATCGGCCCGGAGGCGTACAGCAACCACAATCCGTACAGGCAGGCACCAATGGCGACCGCCTGGTGCAGCGGGCGGCGGGCCATTTTCAGCAGGAAGGCGCCCACGAGGAAATAGGGCACCAGAATCATCTCCGAGGCGATGGTCAGCAGTGTGTTGTAATCCGAGCCGGTAAGCCAGATCAGCACCAGGCAGACCTGCACGCTGCAATTGGTCAGCCATAGCGAGGCGGCTGGGGCGTTGTTTCTATTCTGGTGCGCAAAAATGCGTGGGAAGGCTTTATGCGTCGCCGCCAGCAGTGGAACTTCAGCGGCCATAATGGTCCAGCTCAAATAAGCGCCGCATACGGAGATAATCAATCCGGCGGCAATTACCACTTCTCCCCAGCTACCGAGTAGCCTGACCATCAACCCGGCCATTGACGGGTTGCGCATTTCTGCCAGTTCCGGACGTGGAATCACCCCGAGAGAAAGCAGGGTGACCAGCAGATAGACCATAAGTGCTGCCAACACCGCCAGCAGGGTGGCGCGACCAACGTCCTGTTTATTACGCGCTCTTGCTGATACTACCACGGCGCCTTCCACACCGATAAACACCCACAAGGTGATCAGCATGGTGTTTTTTACCTGTTCCCAGACAGGAACGCCGATCGCGATACCGCTGAAGTCCAGACGGAACTTGTCGAGGTTAAATGCCAGCGCCGCCAGCACGACAAACAATCCAAGCGGCACCAGTTTCGCCAGCGTGGCGGCAAGATTAATGCTTGCCGCTGTCTGCACGCCGCGCAGGACCAGCGCGTGAACAATCCACAGCAACGCAGACGCGCCGACGATCGATTGCCAGGTATTTCCATCGCCAAACAGACGCAACGCGGGAGTATCGGTAAAGAAACTCAGCGCGGAAAAGACAATCACCAGATAAGAGACGTTAGCAATAACCGCACATAGCCAGTATCCCCAGGCCGAGCAGAAGCCGATCAGCTCGCCGAACCCTTCGCGGGCGTAGGTAAAGATACCGCCATCCAGATCCGGGCGGATACGAGTCAAAATCAGCATCGCAAAGGCGAGCAGCAGTATCCCCACGCCAGTGATCACCCAGCCGATGATCAACGCGGCCGGACTGGCGACTTCCGCCATATTCTGCGGCAGGCTAAATACGCCAGCGCCGAGCATGGAGCTCAAAACCAGCGCAGTTAAAGCGCTAAGGCCTAGTTTTTTTTCCATTGTTATCCTGTCAACAAATGCGGCTAATCCAGAATAATTATTTTGCCGTGGCGCATAAATATGGTGGATATCACTGAGGCGCGGGATTTTACGGAGTGTCTTAAGGGCATGCAATGCTGTCGATGACAATTTTGCGAAAAAGCGAAAAAAAAGCGGCCGAAGCCGCCTGATTCTGGAATGCGCTTACTTGTAGAGGTCGGCGCTGATGGTCATGTTGTTGCCGCTTTCTGACCACTGACGCGTGATGTGGTAATACTTCGCGCCTTTCTGCGCGGCACGTTTCGCAACCTGATAGGAGATTTCCGTCATGTTGCCGTAGTTGCCGGTAAACTTGATACTGTCAAACGGTACCATCTGCGCAGCCGTGATTTTGTTCAATTCTTCGATTTTGGTACCATCAGGCAGTGTGACGCTGTAACGTCCGCCGGATGTGGATTGCGTTTCGAAGAAACGACCAACACCCACGCCTGCTGTTGCATCGCTGGCCACGCCCGGGATTTCCACTTTCTTCGCTTCTTCACCGCCTTTAGCCAGCGCAGCCCGGCCCGCGTCAGAATCACGCGGAATGGCATCTGCGCTCTGGATAACGCGTTTTTTGGCGTCAGCTTTATAGATGAAAGCGGTGATGAGCTGGTTACCGCCCTGGTTCGCATCAACCTGGCGAACGATAAAGAAAGACGCTGCGCCTTTTGCGCTGGCGGCTTTGGTGATGGCGTCGTTGACTTCAGGCTGTGTGCGATAGAAGCCCTGAACGGTGACGGTATCGTACGGCTCAAGCGCGATGGCGACATCTTTAGGTAATTCTGTTACGCCGTTGATCACGCGGAAAGCCGGACGTTCTGCTTTTGCAGCGTCGGCTTTATAGAGATCGACGGTAGCACGTTGGTTGCCGCTGTTGCCCGCATCAGAAGTGTCTACAACATAAAATGCCGCTGCGCCTTCTTTATCCGCGCGTTTGGATGCCGCGCTGACGGCATCGCCAATGGCATTAAAGCGACCGATAATAACGATACGATCGTAAGGTTTTACTGCCTCTGCCTGCTCCGGTGTTAACTCCGTGGCTGCGTTCGCTGTCATCACTGTGGCAGATAAAAGAGCTGACGCCAGGAGGGTATACTTAAGCTTCATAAAAATAGTCCTTCGCCTTGCGCAAACCATAAACTGGTGTTGTTGTTGGGAAAACGTCGGTGATTATTGCATTTAAACAGCGCCACTGTCTGCGTCATTTTTCACTGACTGTGCGATGAGGAGGCAAAAAACGATAACATTTAGTGATATGTTGAAAAAACAGACGCTTGACCAGCAAAAGCGATATAGCATACAACTTTTAACGTTAATACATTGTTAAATGACGGCTCTTCGCTGGAGATTAATCGTGTTTTGCCGCTTCGCTTGAGCGGAATATCGGCCTGTTATAGCGAATTTAAGGAAAATAACCCTGCCAGAATCCCTCTGTCATTCATATTCGCCGATAAAAGCATAATTTCTTTTTTTCGGCTGTGGATCACAGGCGTTATTTTCAGTAGGTTATAGAAAGTTTGTTACTGTTTTATTTTCCGGGGCTTTTGTGAAAACAGAGGTAAATGCCTTCGGGACGACTGACAAACCATCATCTAAATCCGATGGAAGGGAAAACTATGCGTATTGGTGTACCTAAAGAACGGTTGGCCAATGAAACCCGCGTTGCGGCGACACCGAAAACGGTCGAGCAATTGCTTAAATTGGGTTTCAGCGTTGCGGTTGAAAGCGGCGCGGGCAAGCTGGCAAGTTTTGATGACGATGCGTTTACTCTGGCAGGGGCAACGATAGTCGATAGTAGCAACGTCTGGCATTCCGACGTGATCCTGAAAGTGAACGCGCCGAACGATGAAGAGATCGCACGGCTCAATCCGGGCACGACGCTGGTCAGCTTTATCTGGCCTGCGCAGAACCCTGCGCTGATGGAGAAGTTGGCGGCGCGCAACGTGACTGTGATGGCGATGGATTCCGTACCGCGTATCTCGCGCGCGCAATCGCTGGATGCGCTCAGCTCAATGGCGAATATTGCGGGTTACCGTGCCATTGTTGAAGCTGCGCATGAGTTTGGGCGCTTCTTTACCGGGCAGATCACTGCGGCAGGGAAAGTTCCGCCGGCAAAAGTGATGGTTATCGGCGCGGGCGTCGCCGGTCTGGCCGCCATCGGCGCCGCCAATAGCCTTGGCGCGATTGTCCGTGCCTTCGATACCCGTCCGGAAGTGAAGGAGCAGGTGCAAAGTATGGGCGCCGAATTCCTGGAACTCGATTTCGAAGAGGAAGCGGGCAGCGGCGACGGCTACGCAAAAGTGATGTCCGAAGCCTTTATTAAGGCGGAGATGGAACTGTTTGCAGCGCAGGCGAAGGATGTCGATATCATCGTCACCACCGCGCTTATCCCTGGTAAACCGGCACCGAAGCTAATTACCCGTGAAATGGTCGATTCCATGAAGCCGGGTAGCGTGATTGTCGATCTGGCGTCACAAAACGGCGGTAACTGCGAATATACCGTGCCGAATGAAATTAGCACCACGGCTAACGGCGTAAAAGTGATCGGTTATACCGATCTGCCAGGCCGCTTGCCGACACAGTCCTCCCAGCTTTACGGCACCAACCTGGTGAACTTGCTGAAACTACTGTGTGTGGAAAAAGACGGCAATGTGGTGGTCAACTTTGATGATGTCGTGGTGCGTGGTGTAACCGTGGTTCGCGACGGCGAAATCACTTGGCCGGCACCGCCGATTCAGGTTTCCGCACAGCCGCAGGCAACCCCAAAAGTGACTGCTGCGCCGAAAGAAGAAGCCAAACCGGTTTCGCCGTGGCGTAAGTATGCGCTGATGGCGCTGGCGATCATCCTGTTTGGCTGGCTGGCGGATGTCGCGCCGAAAGAGTTCCTCGGTCACTTTACTGTCTTCGCGCTTTCGTGCGTGGTGGGTTACTACGTGGTGTGGAATGTGTCGCACGCGTTGCATACGCCGTTAATGTCGGTAACCAACGCGATTTCCGGCATTATTGTCGTCGGCGCGCTGTTGCAGATCGGCCATGGCGGCTGGGTCAGCTTTTTAAGCTTTATTGCGGTACTGATTGCCAGCATTAATATTTTTGGTGGTTTCACCGTCACTCAGCGCATGCTGAAAATGTTCCGGAAGAACTAAGGGGTAACAGATGTCTGGAGGATTAGTTACTGCTGCATACATTGTTGCCGCGATCCTGTTTATTTTCAGCCTGGCGGGGCTTTCTAAGCACGAAACCTCCCAGCAGGGTAATAACTTCGGTATCGCAGGGATGGCGATTGCGCTGATTGCCACCATCTTTGGCCCGGATACTGGAAACGTTGCCTGGATTCTGGTGGCCATGATCATCGGTGGCGCGATAGGTATTCGCCTGGCGAAGAAAGTTGAAATGACCGAAATGCCGGAGCTGGTGGCAGTACTGCACAGCTTTGTTGGTCTGGCTGCGGTGCTGGTCGGCTTTAACAGCTACCTGTACCACGATGCGGGCCTGGAACCGGTGCTGGTGAATATTCACCTGACCGAAGTGTTCCTCGGCATCTTTATTGGTGCGGTGACCTTTACCGGTTCCATCGTAGCGTTCGGCAAACTGCGCGGTAAAATCTCGTCTAAACCGCTGATGCTGCCGCATCGTCATAAAATGAACCTTGCAGCGTTGGTCGTCTCTTTTGTTCTGCTGCTGGTGTTTGTACGTACCGACAGCGTCGGCCTGCAAGTTCTGGCTCTGCTGCTGATGACCATCATTGCGCTGTTGTTCGGCTGGCATCTGGTAGCGTCCATCGGCGGTGCGGATATGCCGGTGGTGGTTTCCATGTTGAACTCCTACTCCGGTTGGGCGGCGGCGGCGGCGGGCTTTATGCTTAGCAATGACCTGCTGATAGTGACCGGTGCGCTGGTTGGTTCGTCGGGTGCGATCCTCTCTTACATTATGTGTAAAGCGATGAACCGCTCCTTTATCAGCGTGATTGCAGGTGGTTTTGGTACCGACGGTTCTTCATCCGGTAGTGATGAAGAAGTTGGCGAGCATCGCGAAATTAACGCAGAAGAGACTGCCGAACTACTGAAAAATTCGCACTCGGTGATCATCACCCCGGGCTATGGGATGGCGGTGGCGCAGGCGCAGTATCCGGTGGCGGAAATCACCGAAAAACTGCGTGCGCGCGGCGTGAAAGTGCGCTTTGGTATTCACCCGGTCGCCGGGCGTCTGCCTGGCCATATGAACGTGCTGCTGGCGGAAGCGAAAGTGCCGTACGACATCGTGCTGGAAATGGATGAGATCAACGATGATTTCGCCGATACCGATACGGTGCTGGTGATCGGCGCTAACGATACCGTTAACCCGGCGGCGCAGGACGATCCGAAGAGTCCCATTGCCGGGATGCCGGTGCTGGAAGTATGGAAAGCGCAGAACGTAATTGTCTTTAAACGCTCGATGAACACCGGCTATGCTGGCGTACAAAACCCGCTGTTCTTCAAAGAGAATACGCAGATGCTGTTTGGCGATGCCAAAGCCAGCGTCGATGCTATCCTCAAAGCGCTGTAAGTTATACCGCTTACACATACCGCTCTTCGGAGCGGTATTTTTTTGCCCGTAACCAGCAGATGCAGAGCGACTATACTTCTTTCTTCATGTTCTTATGTGGAGGACGGATGACGTTTTTGCCTCATTTTGACTTTATATCTTTATTGATGTCACCCGCATTCTGGGCAGGCCTGTCAACAGTGGTGGTAGTCACGCTGGTGGTTTACTGGCTGTTTACGCGCTTACTTAAGATGGTGATGAAAGGAGCGCATAACTGGAGCGAGAGACAACGCGGTGTCGGCAAGATGCAGCATGTGCTGGTTGATATGCTCAGCCGTACCAGTCAATTTCTTCTCTTTATTGCTGCGTTACTGTTTAGCCTGCGTTTCATCGCTCTCCCCGACAGGCTGTTTAACACCCTCGGACACGCCTGGTTTTTAGTACTGGCGATTCAGATAGCCATCTGGCTTGATCAGGGTGTGGTGTCGTGGATGCGCCATTTGATGTATACGCCTGGCGCAAGCCGAAATCCGGTGACCATGGTGATTGCCGGTCTGTTGCTGCGTATGATGTTGTGGACCATCATGCTGTTGTCGATTCTGGCGAACGCGGGCGTCAATATCACTGCGCTGGTTGCCAGCCTCGGTGTTGGCGGTATTGCGATTGCGCTCGCTGTACAGACCATTCTCAGCGATGTCTTTGCCTCGCTCTCCATTGGTTTCGATAAGCCTTTCGAAATTGGCGATTTCGTGGTGTTTAATGATGTTGCCGGCACCATTGAGCATATTGGTCTTAAAACCACGCGTATCCGTAGCCTGAGTGGCGAGCAAATCGTCTGCGGCAATGCGATTTTGCTGCAACAAACGCTGCATAACTATAAGCGCATGCAGACACGACGTATCGTTTTCACCTTCGGTCTGGCCGTCAGTACGCCGCCGGACAAACTGCGGAAAGTGAGTGAAATGGTGCGGGCCATTATTAACGACGTAGGTGAAACGAAGTTTGACCGTGCACATTTTCAGGGATTCGCTGCCGATCGGCTGAATGTTGAGGTTGTGCATATCGTCAACACGGCGGATTACAACAAGTACATGGATATTCAGCAGGAAATTAATATCCGCATTATGGAAAAACTGGCAGAAGAGGGGATCGCACTGGCGCTGCCGTGTGTAGTGGTAAAAGGTGGGCTGGCGGTAGAAAAACAGGCGGCTGAGCAGCGCGGTGAACCGGCAGTATAAAAAACCGTCTTACTGAAGTGAACCCGAAAAGTTGGATGCTCCAACAGATGGGGTTCACTTCATTGCGGGGTTACATTTAATCGTCTTCGTCGTCCAGTTCGATCGGGCTTTGGTATTCATCCGGTTTGATGACCAATAGGTCGCAGCGCAGATGATCGATTACCTGTTCGGCCGTATTACCGAGGAACGCCGCAGAAATCCCGGTTCGCCCGATGGTGCCCAGTACCACAATCCCTGCTTGTAAGTGCTCGGCAAGGTCCGGGATCACCTCTTCCGGTAACCCTTTCTCGACATGTGTCAGTTTCTCATCAATGCCGAATTTCTGCCGCAGCGCTTTCATTGCCAGCAGATGCTGACCACGTATAGCATCGTTGTACACGCTGGGATCAAATTCCGGCAATTCAATGGCGATATTGATTGGTGTAACCGGGTAAGCACCGACAATATGCACTTCGGTATGGTTGACCTGTTCGGCCAATTGCAACGTCTCTTTGACCAGCTTTTCGTTCAGCGAATTGTGATACAGCTCTTCACTGGCAAGATTGACCGCCACCACGGCGCGACCACCTTCCGGCCAGGGCTGATCTTTGACCATCCATACCGGACAAGGGCATTTGCGCAACAGATGCCAGTCCGTTGGGGTGAAAATAACCGATTCCAGCCGATCGTGCTGGTGGGTCATTTTCAGCAATAAATCATGGCCACCGGAAATCACTTCCTGGATGATGGCTTCGAAGGGGCGGTTATGCCAGACCACTTTGATCTCAATCGGCACGCCCGAATCAATATAAAATTTCGCCTGCTCGCGGATCCACGCAGTACGCTGGCTAATTACGCCCTGCCGCATAGCGGTGCGTTCATCGGGGGACAGAAGGGTAGTCATTTCGTAAGAGAAATCATAGATTGGCAAAAAGGCTTTGATGCGGCCACCAATCCGTTGATGCAAATACACAGCACGCCGTAACGCTGGCTGATCGTCCTGGTTCGGGTCGATGGCGACCAACATATTTTGATACTTAGCCATACAGGGTCTCCTTACATCTGTCACCACAGTCTGTAGATACAAAGATAACCCATAAGTACTGAATGAAACAGGGAAAACCCTTTGCCAGATCAATAAATCACGAAAATTACACAGTCCGGCAAAGGGTCTGAAGACAGGAGAAAAAACTCAGGCGACGTTGCGCGTGTGGCCAGCCAGCTGCGCCAGCATATCACTGTTTTCAATAGTGATATATTTACCTTTCACCGCCAGCATTCCGCTCTTCTGGAAGCGGCCGAGCAGACGGCTAATGGTTTCTACTGTCAGCCCCAGGTAGTTACCAATATCACCACGGGTCATGGTCAAACGGAACTCGCGCGGTGAGAAGCCACGCTGGGCAAAACGACGCGAGAGATTGTAGATAAACGCCGCCAGACGCTCTTCAGCATTTTTCTTCGACAGCAACAGGATCATGTCCTGGTCGCCTTTGATTTCACCACTCATCAGACGCATCATCTGCTGACGCAGGTTGGGCATTTTGCCGGAAAGATCGTCTAGCGTCTCAAAGGGGATTTCACAGACCATTGAGGTTTCCAGCGCCTGCGCGAAGCTGGGATGATGAGCGGTACCGATGGCGTCAAAGCCGACCAGATCGCCAGCCAGATGGAACCCGGTGATCTGCTCGTCGCCCTGTTCGGTAATGGTGTAGCTCTTAATCGTACCGGAACGGATCGCGTACAGCGATTTCAGTTCATCCCCTGCTTTAAACAGCGTCTGACCTTTCTGGATGGGCTTTTTACGCTCAATGATGTTGTCGAGCTGATCCAGCTCGTGCTCATTGAGCGTAAAAGGGATACAAAGCTGGCTAATACTGCAATCCTGGCAATGGATTGCACATCCGCCTGACTGAATGCGTCGTATAATTCGCTTTTCCGGGATCATAGGTCTGCTCAAGCCGTAATTGATATTTGTCAATTTTAACATCTTTTTCCTGAGCACGTAAGTCTGGTAAAACATCAATTCACGATTATTAAAACAGGCGGGCGAACTTCAATGAGATGAATTGATATCATCTTATTGATATTCATTCACTTCGTTAAGTGCTTTTATCGCAAGATTTCCTAATTAAAAGCCTTTTTATGCGCTTTTTCTCACAATAGCAGGTAGCCTTCATGACGTAACAGCCACTCTTTGCGCTGTACACCGCCCGCATAGCCAGTCATGGCGCCATTGCTGCCAATGACTCGGTGACAGGGTACGACAATACTGATCGGGTTTGAGCCATTGGCGGCTCCTACTGCTCTCGCCGCCGTTGCGCGCCCCAGTGTTTTTGCCAATTGACCATAATGCAGCACCTGGCCGCACGGGATCGTGCGTAGTGCCTGCCATACCTCACGCTGAAAGAGGGTGCCGGCGGTCGCCGTGGGTAGGGCGTCGATAATGGTCAGATCGCCGTCAAAGTAGTCCCGAAGTTTTTGGCTCAATCCGCCAGGATCCGTTGCGGCGATTCGTTGATAACCTTCACTGCGATAATGAATATCCAGTAACTTATTCATGCGATCGCTGTGCTCTTCCCACTCTATGGCGCGCAGATGAAAATTTTCGTCGCATACTATCCATAGCGGGCCAAGCGGGGTGGATATTTTATCCTCAAGTAGCGTTAACATCTGACGTCCTTAACCGTAGCAAAGTTTGCTAATCCTGGCAGATGACTTACCGTGCCACCATACCCCGAAAGTACGTTTATTCCGCTATACTAAGGTGAAGAGCAGAATAACAAAGAACAATATTTCGTTGTCTAATAGATCATATATTATCTATTCTCGATGACAAAAAAATAGAGCCTGCGACATCTGTCAGGCTCTACAGTACACACAATGATGCTTCCTTTCGTTATTTTCTGCTTGTCCTCCCTGTGCAATAAATATAGTTATAGCGACGTGATAAAATATTTCCAGTATGAAATGGTGACTGATTTCACGATAATTTAACTTAAATTCAGCCCGTCAAAATGATAATAATTTTGGATAGGTAAAATTTATACGCTCATATTGACTATGATTATTTTGTTACAATTAAACGGGCGAAAACATTAACTATTTGTCAGAACTAAGGTAAACCCTCGTGAGCCATTGTGGGAGCGCTACTCGCCCGTTATAGTACATGAGCAGAAGTTGATGGAGGACTGCCTGATGAACCCTGACGACAAATTGCTTTTTCTTGACGCCATGGAGGACGTTCAGCCCCTGAAGCGCTGTGCAAATATACACTGGCAGCGAACACCTAATCCTCGTGCGCAGCAGCGTGTCGACACCCTACAGCTCGATAATTTTCTCACCACCGGTTTCCTTGACATTATCCCTCTCGGTACGCCGCTGGAATTTAAACGCGAAGGGTTGCAAAGCGGTGTGCTGGATAAGCTACGGCAGGGGAAATACAGCCAGCAGGCAAGCCTTAATCTGCTACGACAGCCGATTGAGCAATGTCGCCAGATGCTGTTCCGCTTTATACATCAGGCGCGGCTTGATGGTCTGCGTAATGTGCTGATTATTCATGGCAAAGGGCGTGAAGATGGTGCGCATCCGAATATCGTGCGCAGCTATCTGGCGCGCTGGCTGACCGAGTTTGATGATGTTCAGGCCTTTTACGCGGCGCTACCGCATCACGGTGGCAATGGTGCCTGCTACGTGGCGTTGCGTAAGTCGGAACAGGCAAAAAAGGATAACTGGGAACGTCACGCCAAACGCAGCCGCTGATGGTCTGGCGTGATTTCTGTATTGCCTCTCACTGTAGTGTTTCTGCATGGAGCCGGCAGTTTAATAATACAAATAGCAAATATCCGTCATTTTTACCTGCGCAGGTAAATACTCCCGAGGTATGAGGTTTATCCGCTGCTTGAAGATATATTCGGCCTGGCAATGGCAGCTCCAAAAATTCGACCTTCAGTGATCCCATAACGTCGGTTGTAGTAAAAATTAAATAATAGATTAAGTGCGCCACGTCCTGGCTATAAAAATCGCTGAGCATCACACCAGCTTTCATATAGCGAAAACCCGAATCCAGCTCGGGTGGCGACCCGAATAAGAGCCCGCATGTTGTTTGTGTTGATAGTCAACCAGCCGCTGACCTACGGGCTAAAGAAGGTTTTATTTTCGTCATGTGGGCCGGTGTGTATAAAAAAGCTTATCATGCAGCAGTGTTGTCTTTTGGCCGGAGTTTTCTGCCGTATGCATTGCACAGACGCGCACCGCCTGATATATATATATATCGTTATATTGATTGATGCGGTGATCGGCTACAGGTGATCTGCTTTTTGATTGCGTAGTTGTTAAGTGAATGGCTACAAAGTCTGTTTTGCCTGCAGACTTGAGTATGCATAGTGCTTCTTCAAATAAGTTGAATTATAATATCGGAAATATTAGCACGAACTCGGTGATTTTCTAATGATTTACATTATCGATGACGTAATTACATACAATTCACATGATTGCACACTAAATCACATTCCTACCGAAGAATCACTGAGTCTCAGCATCCCATCAGGTCGACTTTTTGAGCAATTGCTAAACTCTAATGGCGAAATTCTGGCGCGTGATACTTTGCTGACCGAAGTATGGGATAAATATGGTCTTCGTGGATCGAATAGTAACCTGAACCAGTACCTGAGTATCCTGCGTAAGGCACTTTCCGCGTATGGGTGCGAGAATTTAATCATCACAATTCCTAAAATTGGGATACGCCTTAATACAGAGATTAAAATAGAGCGAGAGCTTATCGCACCCACCATTGTGGCTGATAACTTACCCGACAACACGGCAGTAGTGACTCATGCTGATGACCAGGTAAATGAAGCAGTATTAGTTTCGTCAAACACTACTGATAACATTGTGCAGCACTCATTCACTGTTACCCGGAACATTTTATTTGCCGTTATTACCTTAACGCTTCTGGGAGGTGCTACCTGGTATTACTCTGGAATGCATTCTGCAAAGCTGAGTATTCCGTCAAGCACCGAAAAGCTGGCAGGTGGATGCGAGGTTGTGCTAATGCGGGGGGCGGATATTATTGAACGCCAGTCAATGGATAAGCAAATACTTCAAATCCTCAGTGAAAATCATCAACCTTGCGATCCTGGACGTAGATTTTATTTCGATAAAATGACATCATTAACGACCAAAAATTATGGTAGAACAATTCTGTCAGCATGTAAACTTAATACTAGTGGACACATTATTTCATGTGACAATTTTTATTATATGGACTGGAGAGTGGAATGAAAAGGAGCACCAATATTGTACTTGTTTGCGCGCTAGTTGTATTGCTACTCGTGATTTTTTCAGGCATTTATTTTTTGAATTATCAAACCCAAAACTATCCTTTCCGTTGCTCAACATTTAGTCGATATGAACTCAGCCGCAGCGCGGTAAAGAACATTGAATTTGCTGTCTCCCATGATTTGCGATTTGAAACGGAGAACGATGGTTATCTTTTATTAAATGGCCAGGCGACAGTTGATGGGCAAACCTTTATTCTTAATAGACGAATTGTGCTTAATAATGGTGCTAAAGTAGATAATGATACTTATAAATATAAAATAGATAAAATTATTAAGTCAACAATCGATAACACGCCTGATGAGTCTTTTAATCTATTGCTGGCGGAAATTACGTTAGGTCCTTCTTATCTACAACTGGATGTTGATAAAGTTGATGAAGACTCCTATCTTATTGGCGGGCCACTTTCCTATTTGTTTATCTGTCAGCGTTATTAAGCATCAGATAATCACTAATTTTCAAAATAAAATATAACCGGGAGGAATATCCAGACTTCCAGTTTTTGTCTATAAATCACACAGTTCAGTCACTGAAGGATGTCACGCCCCGGCGGAGAAATCGCAGTGATAGACAATGACCATGTCATAAAAATGATCTTCATCACATGGTCCTGTTCTAAAGCTGTTACCTCATTCCACCCATAGTGAAACCACCATCGACCATGATTTCCTGTCCTGTAACATAACTGGCATCATCAGAAAGTAGCCACGCTACTGTTCCTGAAATGTCTTCAGGAACTCCATTGCGTTGTAATAACGAACGAGAAGCCAGCGCATTAACGGTCTCTTCGGGTAGCGCTGATGCGGCCATCGGGGTAATAATGACGCCGGGGCTGACGGCATTCACTCTTATACTGCGGGTACCACATTCCACGGCCAGTGTACGCATTATTGCAAGCAATGCTGCTTTCGTTGCTGCATAAATCCCGGCGCCAGGCATCACACTTCCGGTGGTCCAGGAAGCATTGATCAGAATAGCGCCTTTCTTTATCAGAGGCAGACAATGGCGGATCGTCAGAAATGTTCCGTTAAGGTTGGTTTCCAGTGGCTCACTGAAGTCTGCGATATCTGCTTCTGCCAGTGGTTTAAAAGCCCCGAGATACCCTGCATTCGCAAACAGGGCATCAACCTGCCCGAAAACAGAAGCAATAGCGGTAAAGGTCTCTTTCACCTGGCTTTCGCTTCTGATATCACAGGGGAAAACATAAGAAAGGCCACCTGTGCGTTTTATTTCATCACGTACTTCTTCGAGCCCTCCTGCCTGTCGGCCAAGGAGCATAACCTTTGCGCCTTCTGATGCCAGCCTTATTGCTGCTGCCCGTCCCATCCCGCTACCGGCACCAGTAACCACAACGGTTTTGTCCACGAAACGCAATCTGTTCATAAATTCTCCGGATGTCATTAAGTACATCCAGGATGGTAATAAAATATCTTTTTAAGGATAATCGCCTTATAAATTTAATAACTTTAAAGTAAAGGTATCGAATGGATCTTTTCCGGTCGATGACGGTTTTTGCTGAAGTGGCCAGATCTGGCTCAATGAGCGCTGCCTCAAGAAAGCTGCTCATTACCCCGGCGATGGTAGGCCAGTATATAGCGGCGCTGGAGGAACGCCTGGGAATGCGGCTGCTGAACCGGACAACGCGTAAGCAAAAGCTGACCGATTTTGGCCTCAGTTATCTGGAACAATGCCATGACATACTGGAAAGGGTGGCGGCCTCTGAAACACAGGCTGAAGGATTGCAGCAATCCTTTGGTGGAAAACTGAGGCTAACAGCCCCTGTATCTTTTGGCACAGAATGCCTCATACCCGCATTGCAGAATTACAGGAAAATGGCACCGGATGTTGTAATGCCAGTCAGTTAAGCAACTGACTGGCTCTTTTTCGGGGCTGTGGGGTATTTCCAGGGCCTCTCCTTTACCACTCTCGGGAAGGCCCTTTCCCTTCTTGTCGGTAATTTCACAAGTTGTCCCATACTTGCAAGATCGCGCATCAGCTCCGGTATACGTCCCGGTGATGCGCCCTGCAATGTCATCAGCATTCTCATCACCATTCCGCATGATTCTGAGAAACTCAGTTGATTCGGCCAGTAACCTTTCAGATGTTCCGCCATTTTAATCATCTGATATCTCACCAGATTATAAGCCAGTAAGACACCCCACAGCTCTTGCT
>NZ_FMBC01000003.1 GCF_900094795.1 Kosakonia oryziphila | reverse complement strand
ATGTACATAAAAAAATCCGGAAACGAGTGAGCGTTTCCGGATTCTTACACAGCCACTGGATCGGTCAACTGATCCTTAACTGATCGGCATTACCCACCGTGGGCGGATTTTTTATATCACCGAAGCGATTAGAAACGGTAACCAACACCGGCAATCCAGGTGCCAACGTCAACGCTACGAATACGGCTCTGCTCGTAGGAGAAGTCCAGAGCGACGTTTTCCATCGGGTTGAACTGCAGACCAGCACCGTAAGAGAAGCCGTAGTCGCTGGTGTCAGAAACTTTAGCAGTATCAACAGTTTGCTGGAATTTACCGTAACCAACACCGACTACGCCATAGATGCTCGCCCAGTCGTTCAGACGGTAAGCCGGACCTGCGGTGATGCCGTAGTACTGCGCTTTGTTGTAAACGCCGCTTTCGGAACGATCTTTTTCAGTGTAAGTAAAGGAACCGATAACACCCAGCGGGTTGTCGTTCTGCTCGTAGCGGTATTTCAGGTTGAAGCCGTTAGTTTTGTTAGCAACGCCCGACATATCGCTCTGAGCGTAGCCGCCAGTAACGGTTGAAGTTGCTGCTACTGCGGAACCTGCAGATACCGCCAGAAGAGCGGCCAGTGCTGAAAGACATGCAATTTTTTTCATAATCCACCTCAAATGTGCTTCAAGTAAATCCTACGTCCTACGCTTTTAAATATATCAAAAATGGTCAGGAAACTCTTTGCAGGAATTAGGGTCTAACGTACCATTTCATGTAACAGAAAGTTTCCGCTACTGAACAACTCTTTCAAAAAACGCGTATTTTCCCGCATAACGCGCCATTATGCTGCTCAACAAGTGGCACATTCATCCAGACAATTCTTAAATTAACAGGTTAATTAACCATCAGATAAGCCTTATCTTACGGATATTCGCGCACTTTTTTTCAATGAACGCTCAACCAGTCGAATGTATTTTCAAGTAGACTGACGGTTTTACTTCACTTGACATAAATTGACGGGAGAAAGGATGCCAGGGTTGTCTCGTAAGTTGCCGGTATGGCTGCCGGTGTTGGTGCTACTTATCTCTATGATCTCTATTCAGGGCGGTGCATCGCTGGCGAAATCTTTGTTTCCACTGGTTGGCGCGCCTGGCGTCACCGCACTGCGCCTGGCGCTCGGCACGATTATCCTGGCCGTCGTCTTCAAACCCTGGCGGTTACGTTTCACCCGCGAGCAACGTTTGCCGCTACTGTTTTATGGACTGTCGCTCGGCGGGATGAACTATATGTTCTACCTCTCCATTCAGAGCGTACCGCTTGGCATCGCCGTGGCACTGGAATTTACCGGCCCGCTGGCTGTTGCTCTGTTCTCCTCTCGCCGCCCGGTCGATTTTATCTGGGTCATCTTTGCCGTACTCGGATTGTGGTATTTGCTGCCGCTGGGAGAAAACGTCTCACATGTGAATCTGAGTGGCGCAGCCTTTGCCCTCGGCGCCGGTGCCTGCTGGGCGATTTACATCCTCTGCGGCCAGCGCGCGGGTGAGGAACACGGTCCGGCAACGGTCGCACTTGGCTCGTTAATCGCGGCGGTAGTGTTTGTCCCTCTCGGTGCTATCCAGTCTGGCGAACTGCTTTGGCACTGGTCGATTTTGCCGCTTGGTATCGCCGTTGCCGTGCTGTCCACCGCTCTGCCCTACTCACTGGAAATGATTGCATTAACCAGGCTTCCCACTCGCACCTTCGGTACGCTGATGAGTATGGAACCAGCGATGGCAGCCATCTCAGGCATGGTTTTCCTGGGTGAAACACTCGCTTTGCAGCAGGTGCTGGCGCTAATGGCCATCGTCATCGCTTCAATGGGTTCCACGCTGACGCTACGGCGGGAAAGTAAAATCCACAAAGTGGAGATTGGTTAACTATTTATTATTCAGTATGAGATTCATCTTATACTGAATATTCTCCAACCCCAGAGACATTATTTCTTACGTTTACGTACATTTCCGCTTAAATAGGATTACCATTCCTTTCCACGCCAGAAATGAATAAATTTTTTCTTATAATTCATCGTGTTAGTTATTACAACGTTAAAAATTAGCATATATTATGGTTTCGCTATTGAACCGATAGGCACAGCCAAAACAGATAAAAGAAATCTGGTGCTATACTTAGTCCGGTAATTACCTGGGACACAAACATCAAGAGGATATGAGATTATGAGTACCGCTAAACTGGTTAAAACGAAAGCGTCTAATCTGCTTTATACCCGCAACGATGTAGCGGATAGCGATAAAAAAGCGACCATTGAGTTGTTGAATCGCCAGGTGATCCAGTTCATTGACCTGTCGCTGATTACCAAACAAGCCCACTGGAATATGCGCGGTGCTAATTTCATTGCCGTACATGAAATGCTGGATCAGTTCCGTACTGCGTTGACCGACCACCTTGATACGATGGCAGAACGTGCAGTACAACTGGGCGGAGTGGCACTGGGCACCACACAGGTGATCAACAGCAAAACCCCGCTGAAAAGCTACCCGCTGGACATCCACAGCGTTCAGGATCATCTGAAAGAGCTGGCCGACCGTTATGCCATCGTGGCGAATGACGTGCGTAAAGCGATTAGTGAAGCGAAAGACGAAGATAGCGCAGATATCTTCACCGCGGCGTCCCGCGATCTGGATAAATTCCTGTGGTTCATCGAATCCAATATCGAATAACCCCATAAGCTCTGCCAATGACCCCTTCGTCTCCCACGAAGGGGTTTGCACTTTAATAGTGCGCTGTTTTTCTCTTTCCCTCACTATTCCCTGCCTAAAGTTTTCTCTACGTTATTACGACGTCACAAAATTGTTAATAACCGATTGTTTTACGCCCACAATCTGCGTTAAAAAAGAGCAAAATCCGCCGCGTCATTTTTTTGCACCAAAGTTGCGCACCAAAATAGTGCGAAACGGTTTCGCTGCTACACTTATTGTGCAACCAGTTAAAGCATCGCCTTTACAAAACAATAGGTTGTAAACATGGCATGATTTTTTCATACTGCGTTCATTCTCGCAGGGGATCGCTCCCCGGATACAAAAGGAAAAACTATGAAGTCTGTACTGAAATTTTCCCTCGCTGCACTCGCTCTCGCCTTTGCTGTTTCCTCTCAGGCTGCTGATAAAAAACTGGTGGTTGCCACCGACACCGCATTTGTTCCTTTCGAGTTCAAACAAGGCGACAAATACGTTGGTTTCGACGTGGATCTGTGGGCAGCTATCGCGAAAGAGCTGAAACTGGATTATGAACTGAAACCGATGGATTTCAGCGGCATCATCCCGGCACTGCAAACCAAAAACGTCGACCTGGCGCTGGCGGGCATTACGATTACCGAAGAGCGTAAGAAAGCGATCGAGTTCTCTGACGGCTATTACAAAAGCGGTCTGCTGGTAATGGTAAAAGCCAACAACAACGACGTGAAAAGCGTGAAAGATCTGGATGGCAAAGTCGTGGCGGTGAAAGGCGGCACAGGTTCTGTTGACTACGCGAAAGCAAACATCAAAACCAAAGACCTGCGTCAGTTCCCGAACATTGACAATGCTTACATGGAATTGGGCACTGGCCGCGCAGATGCCGTTCTGCACGACACACCGAACATTCTGTATTTCATTAAAACTGCCGGTAACGGTAAGTTCAAAGCGGTCGGTGAGTCTCTGGAAGCGCAGCAGTATGGTATCGCCTTCCCGAAAGGCAGCGACGACCTGCGTGAAAAAGTGAACGGTGCGCTGAAAACCCTGCGTGATAACGGCACCTACAACGAAATCTACAAAAAATGGTTCGGTTCTGAGCCTAAATAATTATTAAAAAATAAAGCATTACTCCTCAGGGGCGCTCTTCGCCCCTGATACATTTGTTATAACCACGGTATACAGGAACACATCATGCAGTTTGACTGGAGCGCCATTTGGCCTGCCATTCCGCTTCTGATTGAAGGTGCGAAGATGACGCTGTTGATCTCGGTCCTCGGCCTCATTGGCGGGTTGATCATTGGTCTGGCAGCGGGTTTTGCACGTACTTTCGGCGGCTGGATTTCCAACCACATCGCACTGGTATTTATCGAAGTTATTCGCGGTACGCCTATCGTTGTACAGGTCATGTTTATCTACTTTGCCCTGCCGATGGCGTTTAACGATCTGCGCATCGATCCCTTCTCGGCTGCCGTCGTCACCATTATGATTAACTCCGGCGCCTATATTGCGGAAATCACCCGTGGTGCGGTGCTTTCTATTCATAAAGGTTTCCGTGAAGCGGGTCTGGCGCTGGGTCTGTCACGTGGCGAAACCATTCGCCATGTGATCCTGCCGTTAGCACTGCGCCGTATGCTGCCGCCGCTGGGCAACCAGTGGATCATCAGCATCAAAGATACTTCGCTGTTTATTGTTATCGGCGTCGCCGAACTGACCCGCCAGGGCCAGGAAATCATTGCCGGAAACTTCCGTGCGCTGGAGATCTGGAGCGCCGTTGCGGTTGTCTATCTGATCATCACCCTGGTGCTGAGCTTCATTCTGCGTCGTCTTGAAAGAAGGATGAAAATCCTGTGATTAAATTTAAAAACGTCTCCAAGCACTTTGGTCAAACCCAGGTGCTGCATAACATTGATCTGAATATCACTGAAGGTGAAGTGGTGGTTATTATAGGGCCGTCCGGCTCTGGTAAGTCGACGCTACTGCGCTGCATTAACAAACTAGAAGAGATCACCAGCGGCGAGCTGATTGTTGATGGCCTGAAAGTCAACGATCCGAAAGTAGATGAGCGCCTGATCCGCCAGGAAGCCGGCATGGTTTTCCAGCAGTTCTATCTGTTCCCGCATCTGACGGCGCTGGAAAACGTCATGTTTGGCCCACTGCGCGTGCGCGGAACGAATAAAGCCGATGCTGAAAAGCTGGCAAGGGAACTGCTGGCGAAGGTCGGGCTGGCTGAACGTGCGCACCACTATCCGTCAGAGCTTTCCGGCGGTCAGCAGCAACGCGTTGCTATTGCCCGCGCGCTGGCGGTGAAACCGAAAATGATGCTGTTTGATGAGCCAACTTCCGCGCTGGATCCGGAGCTGCGCCACGAGGTGCTGAAAGTGATGCAGGATCTGGCTGAGGAAGGGATGACCATGGTGATCGTTACCCACGAAATCGGCTTTGCCGAAAAAGTAGCGTCGCGCCTGATTTTCATCGACAAAGGCCGTATTGCCGAAGACGGTAATCCGCAACAGTTAATCGAAAATCCGCCCAGCCCGCGCTTACAGGAATTTTTGCAACACGTATCCTGAGCCGCTTCCGCTCCTCCGCCTGGAGGAGCGTTTCCCCCGGATTGTTCTCATTTCCTGCCCTGCTCCGCCCGGCATCTATACTTATCATTTTGCAGGACTTTCTCACCGGAGGAGCATATGCCGTGGATATTGCTATTCATCAGTCTGCTGTGCGCGCCACTTCAGGCCGCGACGATACCCGGCATCACATCACCCGCAGCCAATAGCGCGTCATCGACACAAAGCAGTGAACCCAGTGTCGAACAAAAAAAAGCAGCCTATGCGGCACTGGCAGACGTGCTGGAAAACGATGATTCACGCAAAGAGCTGATTGATCAGTTGCGGAAAGTCGCCTCCACACCGCCGCAGGAGCCGGTTCCGGTGATCACGCCGCCAGAAGTCAAAGAGCAGAAAACGGTACTGGAGAATGTCACCGAAGTCAGCGGCTACTACGGCGACGCGCTAGCCTCCCGCTTTGCCCAACTCTACCGCAATATTACCGGCTCGCCGCATAAGGCCTTCAACCCGCAAACCTTCACTAATGCCGCCAGCCACTTTTTATTACTCGCAGTACTGGTTTTTGCTTTCTGGATACTGGTACGTCAGTGCGTTATGCCGCTCTACCGTCGGATGGGTAACTGGGGAAGACGCAAAAACCGCGAACGCCGGAACTGGTTGCAGTTGCCCGCCATGATAATGGGTGCCTTTATTATCGACCTGCTGTTACTGGTACTGACGCTGTTTATCGGCCAGTTGCTCAGCACCAGACTCAACGCGGGCAACAGCACTATTGCTTTCCAGCAAAGCCTGTTCCTCAATGCGTTTGCGCTGATTGAGTTTTTCAAAACCATTCTGCGGCTGATTTTCTGCCCGCGCATTCCGGAACTGCGTCCGTTTCGTATTGCCGACAGCACCGCTCGCTACTGGCATCTGCGCCTGAGTGCATTGAGCAGCCTGATTGGTTATGGCTTGCTGGTGGCGGTGCCGATTATCTCCAATCAGGTAAATGTGCAGGTTGGCGCACTCGCCAACGTGGTGATTATGCTGTGTATTACCGTCTGGGCGTTCTATCTTATCTTCCACAACAAACGCGGGATCCAGCACAACCTGATAGTGCTTGCCGATCATTCACTCGCCTTCTTTAGCTTGTTCATCCGCGCCTTTGCTTTGGTCTGGCACTGGCTCGCCAGCGCTTACTTTGTCGTGCTGTTCTTTTTCTCGCTGTTTGACCCGGGCAACAGCCTGAAATTTATGATGAGCGCATCGGTTAACAGCCTTGCCATTCTGAGTATTGCGGCGTTCCTTTCCGGGATGCTGTCGCGCTGGTTGAATAAAACCATCACCCTCTCTCCGCAGGTGCAGCGCAACTACCCAGAGCTGCAAAAGCGGCTGAACGGCTGGCTGTCGGCGGCGCTGAAAACGGCGCGCATTCTGGTGGTGTGTGCCACCATCATGCTGCTGCTTAATGCCTGGCGGCTTTTTGATTTCTGGCACTGGCTCAATTATGGAGCGGGGGAGAAAACCGTCGATATACTGATCCGCATTGTGCTGATCCTCGTCTTCTCGGCGGTGGGCTGGACGCTGCTGGCGAGCGTGATAGAGAACCGTCTGGCGTCCGATATTCACGGCCGTCCGCTGCCAAGCGCGCGTACGCGCACGCTGCTGACGCTATTCCGCAATGCGCTGGCGGTGGTGATCAGCACCATCACGGTGATGATTGTACTCTCAGAAATTGGCGTCAATATCGCACCGCTGCTCGCCGGTGCCGGGGCGTTAGGGCTGGCTATCTCGTTCGGTTCACAAACGCTGGTAAAAGATATTATCACCGGGATTTTTATTCAGTTCGAAAATGGGATGAACACCGGCGATCTGGTGACTATCGGGCCGCTAACCGGCACCGTCGAGCGAATGTCGATTCGTTCCGTTGGCGTACGCCAGGATACGGGGGCGTACCATATTATTCCCTGGTCATCGATTACCACCTTTGCCAACTTTGTCCGCGGTATTGGTTCGGTGGTGGCGAACTATGATGTTGATCGCCATGAAGAGACCGATAAAGCGAATCAGGCGCTGAAAGATGCGGTGGCTGAACTGATGGAACAGGAAGATATTCGCGGGCTGGTGATTGGCGAGCCGTCATTCGCCGGGCTGGTCGGGCTAACCAATACCGCCTTTACGCTGCGTGTCACCTTTACCACACTGCCGCTGAAGCAGTGGACGGTCAGGTTCGCCCTCGACACCATGGTGAAAAAACATTTCGATCGCGCGGGCGTTCACCCACCGGTGCAGACATATCAAATCCTGCCTGCACCACAAAGCTCACCGCAACCGACATCACCGGCCAGTATGCCGCCGCCAGCAGAGCCTACCCTTTAAAGCGGCTCTGCGCCCAGCGTTTACGCTGGGTCTCATCAAGGAAAGTCCAGGCGATAAAGCGACTCTGCTTTTGACCCTGGGCCATCTCTTTTTTCATCACCTTCCCCGCACCAGCCTGCGTCAGGGCGCGATACAACTCGGGTAGGTTATCGCCGCGCGAGACCAGCGAGGTGAACCACAGCACCTGGCGGGCGAACTGCTGGCTTTCTGCAATCATCTTGCAAATAAAGGCGACTTCGCCGCCTTCGCACCACAACTCCTGCTGCTGACCGCCAAAGTTGGCGGCATCGCTGACGGCTTGTCCCAGATTACGGCGTTTACGCTCGCTACCCGCCTGCGCGCTTTGCGCCGAGTCGTGAAATGGCGGGTTACAGAGCGTGGCATCATACTGCTCATTTTTATGGATAATGCCTGCAAGGATTGCCGACGGATCTTTTTGCCTGCGCAGACGAACCGCACGGCTCAGCCCCGGATTAGCGCGGATAATCGCCTGCGCGCTGGTCAGCGCAGCATCGTTAATTTCACTGCCAGTAAAACGCCAGCCATATTCATGGTGACCAATTAACGGATAGATGCAGTTCGCTCCAGTGCCAACATCCAGCACGCTGGCCTGCGCAGGGATCTGCCCTTCGTTGCTCTCAGCCAGCACATCAGCCAGATGGTGCAGATAATCGGCGCGTCCTGGCACCGGCGGGGTGAGAAAACCATCGGGGATATCCCACTCACGTACGCCATAGAAGTGCGCCAGCAGCGCTTTGTTTAAGGCCTTTACCGCCTGCGGTTCGGCAAAATCAATGGTCGCCTCACCTTTTGGGTTCGCGGTGATAAAGGCGCGCAATAACGGATTCGCGACGCACAATGCGTCAAGATCGTAGCGACTGTGATGGCGGTTACGCGGGTGCAAACCCGGCTTCTGGGCATTCATGGCATTCTCCTGTTAACAGCGGCGTAAGATACCCGTTGACGTTGGCCGGGTAAATAAGTGAGGCTGAAGAAACTTATCTGACACCCAGGAAATGCTATGTATTTTTATGAACCAGCAAAAGGCCACGGCCTGCCGCACGACCCGCTGAATGCGATTATTGGTCCTCGTCCTATCGGCTGGATTGCCTCGCTGGATGGCCAGGGTCAGCGAAACCTTGCGCCGTACAGTTTCTTTAACTGTTTCAATTATCGCCCGCCGATTATCGGTTTCGCCAGCACCGGCTGGAAAGATAGCGTACGCAATATCACTGAAACCAAAGAGTTTGTCTGGAATCTGGCTACCCGCGATTTAGCGGTGCGGATGAACGAAACCTCCGCGTCGCTGCCCCACGGTGAAGATGAGTTTACCCGTGCAGGTCTGACGCCAGTTACTGGCCGTATCGTCAGTGCGCCGCGCGTGGCAGAAAGCCCGGTCAACTTCGAGTGTCGTCTCTCCCAATGTATTCAACTGACCGCCGCCGACGGCAGCGCCATCGATAGCTGGCTGGTACTGGGAGAAGTGGTAGCGGTACACATTGATGAATCGCTGCTGGAAGAGGGCATTTATCAGACCGCGAAAGCACAGCCGGTTCTGCGTGCTGGCGGCCCGTCTGCCTATTACGGAATCAGTGAAGCACAACGCTTTGATTTGACCCGCCCGGATAACCGCTAACCCCGTTTACGAATCCCGCTGGCAACGCTTTGCCATCGGGCCTTTGCTATAATCAGGCTATTGAAACTAAGAGCCTATCACAGTAGGCGTAATTGTTGCCGATGGTTTGGACACGGACAGCGCGGAAAAACCGGAGCGTACGCCTAGTACGTGAGGATGACTCGCTTCGCTCACCCTAAAGGGCCGCCGCAAGCGGCGTTCAAAATGCCATAACATTTTGTGTGAGCACTGCCCAGGGCCAAACCAGCAAATAAAATAACCTAATGGGATAGGTTCTAAGGAGGCGATGATGGCTTCAGGCTGGGCAAACGATGGGGCGGTACAGCAGCAAATCGACAATACGATTGAAGATGCCGTGGCGCGCGCCCGCCGTGATTTACCCCAGGGCGAAAGTCTGCTGACCTGCGAAGAGTGTGGCGAACCGATCCCGGAAGCGCGTCGTAAAGCAATTCCCGGCGTGCGCTTATGTCTCTCCTGCCAGCAGGAGAAAGATTTACATAACTCTACATTCTCAGGATATAATCGCAGAGGCTCCAAAGATAGCCAGCTACGTTGACTGTTCCTGACGTTTGTAACCAGCGCAAGCGGTTGCCTTTACATCCACAAAATCTCGCTGTGAAAGTAGCAAAATGTGCCGCGAAATTGCCCACTGCGCAGACCTGCCGATAAACTGCCCTTTTTATTGAGTAAAAATCTTTCAAATCAAATAGCTATATCTTATTCAATTTTTTAGAACAAGGTCGTCAATTCTCTTCGATTTTATCTCTTGTGAAAAACCGTGATACTTATCACATCGACGGAACATCGTCCCAAACACAGAATAACCTGCGAGAAATTGACTATGAAAACCATTAAATATGCTGTTGCTGCTATCGTGCTTTCTACTCTCTCTTTCGGTGCCTTTGCTGCCCAGTCCGTGACTGCCGCTCAGGCCGAAAGTCTGAACAAAATCGGTGTTGTTTCTGCTAACGGCGCAACTACGCTGGACGGTCTGGAAGCTAAGTTGGCTGCCAAAGCGCAGGCTGCTGGCGCAAGCGGCTACAGCATCACCTCTGCTGTCGGTAATAACAAACTGAGCGGCACCGCAGTTATCTACAAATAATCCAACCGAATTTAACTGAAGTTGTCCCCCCGGCAAATTAACCCTCTGCCGGGATGTTCCACCCTCATTGACCCAGTTGTTACCCTGTTTTTGCCCGTCCTGGATTGTGACGGGCTTTTTTTGCTTAAAAACTGTGCGCCACCCGCGCCAGCCCTTCTTCCAGCGTCGCGCTTTCTCCGGTTGCCACCAGACAACAGGCCAACTGAATTTTTAATGACTCCGGTATCGCTTCGCGCCCGGCAAGACAGTTTTCGATCCAGCGAACCGTGCTCTCTGCATCTTTTTCCACCCCCTCCAGCGCGACCTGCTCCGTGGCATCGTTGCGCGCAAAGAGGATTCGCTCGCCCGCCGCGTCAATCAGGTTGATCTGCGGGCAGCGCTGCGGGTTCGCATACACTTCCCCTTCCGTCCCGGCCATCAGCAACGCACGACCACCGATATCGGCGAAAAATTTTCCCACCCTTGTCAGGTATTCGGGATGAGAAACGCTGGATAAACGCAGCGCCGCGTCGGTTTTAAACGGGGTTACAAGCTTCGCCAACGTATGCGCACTGTTGCGAACGCCCATGCGCCAGCGCATTGCTAGTTGTTTTTCCAGCGGCGGGCAGAGCGCGTGTATTGGAATAAATACCGGATGATGACCTTCCAGCTTCGCCTGCGCCTGCCCGGCATGCAGCGTAGGCTTAATGCCCAACAGGGTGAAAATACTTTCGCTGATCACACGCGTGGGATCTGCGCTGACGCCGTGCACCACCACCGGAAAACCCAGCTTGTTCAGCAGAATAGCCAACAATGGTGTGAGATTGGGCTGTTTGCGCGCACCGTTATAGCTAGGAATAACAATCGGCATCGGTTTAGCCACCGGGGGCGTCAGCGTCAGCGTGTGCTGCTGCATCGCCTCGTAGAAACCACGCATTTCCGCCTCGCCTTCGCCTTTAATGCGCAGCGCGATCAGAATGCAGCCCATCTCCAGATCCGGTACCTCGCCGTTCAGCATCTGCGCATAGAGACCACGCGCGGTGTCAATATCCAGATCACGAGCGTGGTTCTTTCCGCGACCAATCTCTTTGATAACTTTACGGTAATCCATGACAGTTCCTCGCATGCTCACATCGTTAACGGCGCCTGCGGCACTTTTGCTCTGGTTTCTTCACTATAACGTCCGGCATTGCCGGTTGGGAAATAGGAAACACCGGCAGCGCATCAAGCAGACGCTTTCCATAGCTTTTAGTCAGCAGGCGCTTATCATAAATCACCACTTCGCCGCGGCAGCCGTGGCTGCGGATAAGCCTGCCGACCTGCTGGATAAGATTAAATGAGGCGCTGGGCAAACTCTGTACTTCAAACGGATAACGGTTGAGGCTCTTCAACCATTCGCCTTCGGTGATCACCACCGGGCTATCAATCGGTGGAAAGGCAATTTTATGAATATGTACCTGTGTCAGATAATCGCCTTTCAGATCAAGCCCTTCAGCGAAGGATTGCAAGCCAACCAGCACGCTACGCTCGCCAGCGTCGATCCTTTTACGGTGCAGTTCCACCAGCCGATAACGCGGCTGATCGCCCTGCACCAATAGCAGCAGGCGCAAATCCGCCACATAACTTAAAAACAACTGCATCGCGCGCTGGCTGGCGAACAGCACCAGCATCCCCGGATGGGCTTTACTTTCCACCTGTTCACGAAACCAGGTCGCCATTTCAGCGATATGCTGCTCTTCATTTTCAATCAGCGGTTCGTAGCACATTTGCGGGATAACAATTTTCCCCTGTTCGACATGATTGAAAGGCGAATCCAGCGAGACAAATCGGTCGCCCGCTTTCTCTTTCAGGCCACTCATTTCTTGCAAACGATTAAAACTGTTCAGCGAACGCAGTGTGGCGGAGGTGACAACAATATGCGGCACGCTGCGCCACAGCAGCTTCTCCAGCTGATCGCTGACCCGAATGCCCACGCAGTGAAACAGCAGATGCAACTGCCCTTCCCGCACTTCGCGCGTCGCCCATTTCGATACAGGCGCGCCGGAAGCCTGCGCCATCGAGGCCAGCCGCCAGAGCTTACTCTGGCTTTCAAACATGCCAAGCGCACGGTTCATTTGCAGGATCACCCGGTGCAAACGCACAATGTCGTGGCTACCGGTCTTTTCGCTTAAATCGTTGAGAAACAGCTCCGCCAGCCCACGCAGCATTTCTGTTAGCTTCGCCAGACGCTGACAAATCGCCATCACCTCATCTGGCAGCTCGCCCATAGCAAAGCGGTATTCGGCTTCCTGACCAGCAGGAAGATAGAGGTTGAGTATGTTATTCAATGATGAAATCAGCCCGAACAGCTCTTCACAGTGGGCATTGAGCCGCTCCGGCGTCGCCAGCGGCGGCAGGGTTTTCGGCCGGAACTGCTCCAGGCATGTCGCCACCAGCCGGGTAAATAAGTCGAGCTGTAGCTGATACCAGGACGCCGTTATTTCGGCGCTCATCTCCAGCGCATCGCGTGCCACATCCGGCAGATGATGACCTTCATCCAGAACCAATAGCAGGTTTTTCGGCTCCGGCAAGACGGCTTCGCTCTCCAGCGCCGCCATCACCAGCGCGTGGTTCGCCACCACCACTTCCGCTTCCTGAATTTCACGCCGTGCGACAAAGAACGGGCATTCCCGGTAGTAGTGGCAGTTGCGGTTCAGGCAACTGGCTTTATCGGTACTGAGGCGGCGCCATAAATCATCACTGATGGCTTTATCAGTGTGATCGCGCAAACCATCCCATTTATAGCTGTCGAGATCGGCTTTCAGCGTCGCGCACTGCTTCTGTTCCTCTTTGCTGCCTGGTGTCAGTTCATCATCAAGAAACGCCAGTAGATCCTGTTGGTCTGGCTCGCTGCTGGCCAGCGCGGCCAGATTACGCGGGCAAACATAGCGCCCACGACCAAACGCTGCAGTAAAACGTAAATCGGGGATAATTTTGCGCAACAGCGGCAGGTCTTTACTGTAGATCTGATCCTGCAACGCCACGTTGGCGGTACTGACCACCAGCGTTTTTTGCTCTTCACGGGCAATTGCAATACCTGGAATTAAATAAGAGAGAGTTTTCCCGACGCCGGTCGGCGCTTCGATCGCCAGATGCCTGCCCTCTTCACCTGCCAGCGTTTTCGCGACATCAGCAATCATCTGCCGCTGCGGTGCACGGGGAATAAAGTCCGGGATCTGTTGTTGCAACGCCTTATACCAGGCGGCGATCTGCGCTTTTAGCGCGGCGGTAAGAGCCATGAAGGAACCTGAAACACTGTATAAACAGCCACTATTGTGGCATTTTTAGCGCCCGCTGGGTAACCCTTTTTACCATTCTGGAAGCGGCTCCTGAAATAGGTTTTCCACATCTGCAATACAGGATATTTTTCGCCGTGCGGATCACAAATTAACAGATCCATTCATAAGTGTTCTCTATAGCAATAGCGCGTTGATCATTTAACAGAGAGCAGATTAGAAACCAGAACTATCCATGGCTCGCCAGGGATTTCCATCGATAATGTGCTCTCCGGTGGCATTATCTGACTGATGGAAAAGGCGGGCGTGGCGCTCGGCGGCACACTGTCGATGACCGCACGGACTAACACCAAATTGAACCCGGCGCTCAATTTATCTGAAGGCGAAAGAATAACGACTTTGGCTGACACGCTTTAATCGCCGAAGGTAAGCCGGATAAAACAACGCCGCCAGCCGGTAAATTGCCCGCTGGCGGCGTCGATTGCCGGATAAGGTGCATATCCGGCCTGCAAAATGCGTTACTGGGCGGTAGCCGGTTTACGCGGACGGCGACGGCGGGCACCGTTTCCTGCCGGTTTCCCCTGACTGTCACGTGCAGGCTGGGCGTTACCATCCAGACGACGTGAACCCCCTTCACTGCGGCGTGGTGCACGTGGTTTTTGCGCTTCACCGTCAGTGCGACGCGGGGAGCGCGCTTTCTGCTCCTCACCTTCCTTGCGGCGCGGTGCGGACTGACCACGACCGCCACCCTGACGACCGCCACCCTGGCCGCGACCATTTTGTATCGGTTCGGCTTTGATTGACGGATCCGGCTCATAGCCTTCGATGGCAATGCGTGGGATCTCTTTTTGCAGCAGACGTTCGATGTCGCGTAGCAGTTTGTGTTCATCAACACACACCAGCGACAGCGCTTCACCGGTAGCAGCCGCACGGCCGGTACGGCCGATACGGTGGACGTAATCTTCCGGTACGTTCGGCAGCTCATAGTTCACCACGTGCGGCAACTCTTCGATGTCGAGACCGCGCGCGGCGATGTCCGTTGCCACCAGCACACGAATATCCCCGGATTTGAAATCAGCCAGCGCACGGGTACGCGCGCCCTGACTCTTGTTACCATGGATAGCCGCACTGGTGATGCCATCTTTATTCAGTTGTTCCGCCAGGTGGTTGGCGCCGTGCTTGGTGCGAGTAAAGACCAGCACCTGCTGCCAGTTACCCTGGCCAATCATCTGCGACAGCAGTTCACGCTTACGTTTTTTATCCACGAAGTGCACATGCTGAGTCACCTGCCCGGAGGCGGTGTTGCGGCGCGCCACTTCAATTTCCAGCGGGTTGTGCAGCAGTTTTGCCGCCAGCGCTTTGATGTCGTCGGAGAAGGTTGCAGAGAACAGCAGGTTCTGACGGCGTGGAGGCAGTTTTGCCAGCACGCGGCGAATGTCGTGGATAAATCCCATATCCAGCATGCGGTCAGCTTCATCCAGCACCAGAATTTCCACACTATCGAGATTCAGCGCGTTTTGATGTTCCAGGTCTAGCAGACGGCCAGGCGTAGCCACCAGCACATCGACACCACCGCGCAGTTTCATCATCTGCGGGTTGATGCTGACGCCGCCAAACACGACCAGCGAACGGATGTTCAGATACTGGCTGTAGTCGCGTACGTTCTCACCGATTTGCGCCGCCAGTTCACGGGTTGGCGTCAGGATCAGCGCACGTATCGGGCGGCGGCCTTTCGCGTGCGGCTCTTTTTGCACCAGCAGTTGCAACAGCGGCAGGGTGAAACCAGCCGTTTTACCGGTACCGGTCTGGGCGCTGGCCATCAGGTCGCGGCCTTGCAGTACAGCGGGGATCGCCTGCTGCTGAATAGGGGTCGGCTGAACATAACCCTGCTCGGCGATAGCGCGCAGGATTTCCGGGTTCAGGCCAAGGGCATCAAATGACATAACAACTCCGCACCGCCCCGACCTGTCACAGGTGTAGTTTTCAGGGAGATAATAATTTGGCTGATGACAAAAACCACAGTGTCATGAAGGTGCGGAGTGTATCAGCTTTTGTGATCGAGCGCATAAATATCCGCCATGGGATCGTTGGCAATATTTCCTCCTGTTGCGGGTCAGCCTTACAGCGATCACTGAACCGGTTCGGTTCACGCGTCACCTTTTTCCTGCCTGGTGCTGGACAAGTTTCTCCCTGAAGCATAAATTTAATCAATCGATTGATTAATTATTTTGCTGCCATGAATACAACCCCAACGACCAGCAAAGGCGAACAGGCCAAACAACAGCTGATTGCCGCCGCGCTGTCGCAATTCGGTGAATACGGGCTGCACGCCACCACCCGCGATATTGCCGCGCAGGCCGGGCAAAATATTGCGGCAATTACCTACTATTTTGGCTCGAAAGAGGATTTATACCTCGCCTGTGCCCAATGGATCGCCGACTTTATCAATAAGAATTTCCACCCGCATGTCCAGGCGGCTGAAGCGCTGTTCATACAGCCGGAGCCGGATAAGGAGGAAATACGCGCCCTGATCCATAGCGCCTGTCGTAATATGATAACGCTGCTCACTCATGATGAGACGCTCAACCTGAGCAAATTTATCTCCCGCGAGCAACTCTCGCCAACGCGGGCATATCAGCGGGTGCACGATCAAGTCATTGCGCCGATGCACAGCCATCTCACCGCCCTGCTGGCGGCCTATACCGGTCGGGATGCGACGGATACCGAAACCATTATTCACACCCACGCGCTGTTCGGTGAAATTCTCGCGTTTCGTCTCGGGCGGGAAACTTTCTTGCTGCGTGCGGGCTGGCCGCAGTTTGATGAAGAGAAAACTGAGCAGATTTACCAGGTTATCGCCTGCCATATCGATCTCATTTTGCAAGGATTAACGCACAGGAGTCCGGAGTGATGAAAAAACCTCTCGTTACGGTGTTGGTTGTGGTGATCGTTATCGCTGCACTGGCTGGCGGCTGGATGTGGTATCACAGCAGGCAGGAACGCGCGCTCACCCTGTACGGCAACGTTGATATTCGCACAGTGAATTTGAGTTTCCGTGTCGGTGGCAGGCTCGCTTCGCTAAACGTTGATGAGGGCGATGCAATCCATGCCGGACAGATACTCGGTGAAATCGATAAAGCGCCCTATCAGAATGCGTTATTGCAGGCACAGGCCAATGTCTCCACCGCGCTAGCTAAATACGATCTGGCTACCGCCGGTTACCGTGATGAAGAAATTGCCCAGGCTGTCGCGGCAGTGAATCAGGCGCGGGCCGCCTATGACTACGCACAAAACTACTTTCAGCGCCAGCAAGGGTTATGGAAAAACCGGATGACCTCCGCCAACGATCTGGAAAATGCCCGTTCCACACGAGATCAGGCGCAGGCAACGCTGAAATCCGCGCAGGACAAGCTAAGCCAGTACCGCACCGGTAACCGCCCGCAGGAGATTGAACAGGCGAAAGCGGGCCTTGAACAGACACAGGCCGCACTGGCACAGGCGCAACTGGATCTACATGATACCACGCTGGTCGCCCCTTCCGCCGGAACAGTCCTGACCCGCGCCGTTGAGCCGGGCAGCATGCTCAACGCGGGCAGCACCGTATTCACCTTGTCATTAACCCGTCCGGTATGGGTGCGCGCGTATGTTGATGAGATCAATTTGCAGCAGGCGCAGCCGGGGCAGGACGTGCTGCTCTACACGGATGGGCGGCCGAATAAGCCCTATCACGGCAAAATCGGCTTTGTCTCGCCCACCGCCGAATTTACGCCCAAAACCGTGCAAACCCCGGATCTGCGAACGGATCTGGTGTATCGCCTGCGCATTATCGTTACCGATGCCGACAACTCGCTGCGCCAGGGGATGCCAGTAACCGTGCGTTTTGCGGGCGAGGCGCGTCATGAATGAGGCATCCATCCTTTTACACGGGCTGGTAAAACGCTTTCCGGACATGGAAAAACCCGCCGTCGCAAAGCTCGATTGCGAGATTCGCGCCGGTTATGTCACCGGGCTGGTCGGCCCGGATGGTGCCGGGAAAACCACGCTGATGCGTATTCTTGCCGGGCTGATGAAGCAGGATGAAGGCAGCGTACAAGTGATGGGGCTGGATCCGCTGCGTCAGGATAGCGAACTGCACGCCATGCTCGGTTATATGCCGCAAAAATTTGGGCTGTACGAAGATTTAACGGTGATGGAAAACCTCAATCTGTACGCCGATCTGCGCAGCGTCACCGGCGAGCAGCGTCGTCAGACTTTCGAACGCCTACTGGAGTTTACCTCCCTCGCCCCGTTTACCGGACGACTGGCTGGAAAGCTCTCCGGCGGAATGAAGCAGAAACTGGGGTTGGCCTGCACGCTGGTTGGCGAACCGAAAGTGCTGTTACTGGATGAACCGGGCGTCGGCGTTGACCCGATTTCCCGCCGCGAACTGTGGCGGATGGTGCATGAACTGGCGGGCGAAGGGATGCTGATCCTCTGGAGCACTTCATATCTTGATGAAGCGGAGCAGTGCCGCGATGTGCTGCTGATGAATGAAGGAGAATTGCTGTATCAGGGCGAGCCGACTGCGCTGACGCAACGCATGGCCGGACGCAGTTTTCTTGTCACCAGCGCGCAAGAGAACAACCGTCGCTTGCTGCGTCTTATTCTGCGTCAGCCGCAGGTCAGCGATGGCATGATCCAGGGGCGCTCGGTGCGCATGATCCTCAAAAAAGAGGTGCATGTCGACGAAATTCGCCACACAGACAATATGCCGGTATTAGAGATAACGGAAACCGCGCCGCGCTTTGAAGATGCGTTTGTCGATCTGCTCGGTGGCGCGGGCACGTCCGAATCCCCACTGGGAGCGATTCTGCATACGGTGGAAGGCAGCACGGACGAAACGGTAATTGAAGCCCGCTCGCTGACCAAAAAATTTGGTGATTTCGCCGCTACCGACCACGTCGATTTTGCCGTCAAGCGCGGTGAAATCTTCGGCCTGCTGGGGCCGAACGGCGCAGGTAAATCGACCACCTTCAAGATGATGTGCGGCTTGTTGGTGCCCACAGACGGCCAGGCGCTGGTGCTGAATCTCGATCTCAAAGTCAGCTCCGGCAAAGCGCGCCAGCATCTGGGTTATATGGCGCAAAAATTCTCGCTGTACGGCAACCTGACGGTGGAGCAGAACCTGCGTTTTTTCTCCGGCGTCTATGGCCTGCGCGGACGGGCGCAAAATGAAAAGATAAGCCGCATGAGCGAGGCGTTCGGGCTGAAAGCCATTGCTCATCACGCTACCGATGAATTGCCACTGGGCTTTAAGCAGCGCCTGGCGCTGGCCTGCTCGCTGATGCATGAACCGGATATTCTGTTCCTTGATGAACCCACTTCCGGCGTCGATCCGCTGACGCGCCGGGAATTCTGGCTGCATATCAACAGCATGGTGGAGAAAGGCGTGACCGTGATGGTCACCACGCATTTTATGGACGAAGCCGAGTATTGCGATCGCATCGGGCTGGTATACCGCGGGAAACTTATCGCCAGCGGCACGCCGGATGATTTAAAGGCGCAAAGCGCCGATGCGGAGAACCCGGATCCGACAATGGAGCAAGCTTTTATTACGCTTATCCATAACTGGGATAAGGAGCATAGCCATGCGTCTTAACACCCTCAGTTGGCGTCGTGTGCGGGCGCTGTGTGTCAAAGAGACGCGGCAGATTATCCGCGACCCCAGTAGCTGGCTGATTGCCGTTGTCATCCCGCTGTTGCTACTGTTTATCTTCGGTTACGGCATCAACCTTGATTCCAGCAAGCTACGCATTGGCGTGCTGCTGGAGCAGCAGAGCAAAGAGGCAATGGATTTCACCCACACGCTGACCGGCTCGCCCTATATTGATGCCACGATCAGCGATAACCGCCCGCAGCTCATCCAGATGATGCAAGCCGGGCGTATTCGTGGGCTGGTGGTGGTGCCGACGAATTTCGCCGCACAGATGGCACGCGCAAATGAAGTTGCGCCGATTCAGGTGATCACCGATGGTAGCGAGCCGAATACCGCCAACTTTGTGCAGGGCTACGTACAAGGGATCTGGCAACTCTGGCAGCAGCAGCGGGCAGAAGATCGCGGCCAGACATTTGAACCGTTGATCGACGTGCAGACCCGCTACTGGTTTAACCCGGCAGCCATCAGCCAGCACTTTATTATTCCCGGCGCAGTGACCATCATCATGACGGTGATAGGTGCCATCCTCACCTCGCTGGTGGTGGCGCGCGAATGGGAGCGCGGCACCATGGAAGCACTGCTTTCAACCGAAGTGACACGCGCAGAATTACTGCTGTGCAAGCTGATCCCCTACTATTTTCTCGGCATGCTGGCGATGCTGCTGTGCATGCTGGTGTCAGTGTTTATTCTCGGCGTGCCTTATCGCGGCTCGCTGCTGATTTTATTTCTCATCACCAGCCTGTTTTTGCTCAGCACATTGGGGATGGGGCTGCTGATTTCCACCGTCACACGTAATCAGTTTAATGCCGCGCAGGTAGCGCTGAACGCCGCCTTTTTACCGTCGATTATGTTGTCCGGTTTTATCTTCCAGATTGACAGCATGCCCGCCGTGATCCGTGTGGTGACCTATATCATTCCGGCGCGTTATTTCGTCAGTACCCTGCAAAGCCTGTTTCTGGCGGGCAATATCCCGCTGGTGTTGATGGTTAACGTACTGTTTTTGATTGCTTCGGCGCTGATGTTTATTGGCCTGACGTGGCTGAAAACTAAACGCAGACTGGATTAAGGAAAACCCATGTTTCACCGTTTACTGACGCTTATCCGCAAAGAGTTACAGTCGCTACTGCGCGAACCGCAAACCCGCGCCATTCTGATCCTGCCGGTGCTGTTGCAGGTATTGTTGTTCCCCTTTGCCGCCACGCTGGAAGTGACCAACGCCACTATCGCCATTTATAACGAAGATAACGGTAAGCACGCGGTTGAACTGACACAGCGTTTTGCCCGCGCTAAAGCCTTTACCCATATTCTGCTGCTGAAAAGTCCGCAAGAGATACGTCCGACTATCGATACACAGAAAGCGTTATTACTGGTACGTTTTCCGGCCGATTTTTCCCGCAATCTTGATAACGGCACCAGTGCGCCAATGCAGTTGATCCTCGACGGGCGCAACTCCAACAGCGCGCAAATCGCCGCCAATTACTTACAACAAATCGTGCAGGATTATCAGCAGGAGTTGCTGAATGGCCAACAAAAACCGAATAACAGCGAGTTAGTAATACGCAACTGGTACAACCCGAATCTCGACTACAAATGGTTTGTGGTGCCGTCGTTGATCGCCATGATCACCACTATCGGCGTGATGATTGTGACCTCGCTGTCGGTGGCACGCGAACGCGAACAGGGCACGCTGGATCAGCTACTGGTCTCCCCGTTGTCAACGTGGCAAATTTTTGTCGGTAAAGCCGTGCCTGCGCTAATTGTCGCAACGTTTCAGGCAACGATTGTGCTCGCCGTCGGCATTCTGGCCTATAAAATTCCCTTTGCCGGATCGCTGCTGCTGTTCTATTTCTCAATGCTGATTTATGGGTTATCGCTGGTGGGTTTCGGCCTGCTGATTTCGTCGCTTTGTTCTACACAGCAGCAGGCATTTATTGGCGTATTTGTATTTATGATGCCCGCGATCCTGCTGTCGGGCTATGTGTCGCCAGTGGAGAACATGCCAGTCTGGTTGCAGAATTTAACCTGGGCCAACCCTATCCGGCACTTTACCGACATCACCAAGGAGATTTATCTGAAGGATGCCAGCTTAACGATTGTCTGGCAGAGCTTATGGCCGCTGATGGTGATAGCGGCCGTCACAGGATCAGCGGCGTATGCGCTGTTTCGCAGAAATATTGCCTAACTTGCGCTCTTTGGTCAGCAGCGAAACTATTGCTGGCCCTGCAAGAATAGCCAGCCCGGCGGCAGCCAGAATAAAGTGATTGGTCAGCACGCGGGAAAGCAGCCAGATAACGATCAGCGACGCGCCGAAATACCAGGTGGTGGTCAACTCTTCCAGCACATCGCCGATGCCGCGCCAGCGTGCATCATGGTGGCGCTGGAGAAACAACATCAATAGCACAGACATACCGTAAAGTACGCACAGGCTCAGACCGATGCGCACCAGAGAACCGCTCATCCAGCCCATCACCAGCAGCGCTACAATCAGCATATGCAACATGATCTGCCAGCAACTCAGGCCAGTTACATCACGAACGTGCTGTTGCCACTTCATGATCTCTCTCCTGAAGAATTTTTGTCTTTCTGAAGAGTACGCGGATTTACGGAAAATTCCGTAACCCCGCCACAATTTGTGACAGGGACTACAATTTATTTTCACGAGGAGAGTGACGCTGACAGGAGAATTATGACCCAACACGCGCGACATTTTTCATTGAAAGTGCTCACCATCAATACCCATAAAGGCTTTACCGCGTTTAACCGGCACTTTATTTTGCCTGAGCTGCGTGACGCGGTACGGACCGTCAGCGCGGATATCGTCTTCCTGCAAGAAGTGATGGGTGCCCACGAAGTACATCCACTGCATGTGGAGAACTGGCCGGACACGACCCACTATGAATTTCTTGCCGATACCATGTGGAGCGATTACGCCTACGGACGCAACGCGGTTTATCCCGAAGGGCATCACGGGAATGCGGTGCTTTCCCGCTATCCGATTGAACACTTTGAAAATCGTGATGTTTCGGTCGATGGCAGCGAAAAACGCGGCCTGCTCTACTGCCGCATTACCCCACCGGATCTTGGCCATTCATTGCATGTCATTTGTGTTCATCTTGGTCTGCGGGAAGTCCATCGCCAGGCGCAGCTCGCCATGCTGGCAGAGTGGGTGAATGCGCTACCCGAAGGCGAACCGGTTGTGGTGGCAGGCGACTTTAATGACTGGCGACAAAAAGCGAACCATCCGCTGAAGACGCAAGCCGGGCTGGAGGAGATTTTCACCCGCGCTCACGGCCGCCCTGCCCGCACTTTCCCGGTCGCGCTGCCATTGTTGAGGCTCGATCGCATCTATGTGAAAAATGCCAGTGCCAGCGCGCCGACCGCGCTGTCGCTGCATAACTGGCGACACCTTTCCGATCATGCTCCTCTCAGCGCGGAGATCCACCTATGAAATGCACCTGGCGGGAAGGTAACCATATTCAATTGCTGGAAAACGGTGATAACTATTATCCGGCACTGTATGACGCCATCGATCATGCGCAGCATCGCGTGATCCTGGAAACCTTTATCTGGTTTGAAGATAACGTTGGCCGTCAGTTACAGCAGGTGCTACTGCGAGCCGCCCGTCGCGGGATCAACATCGAAGTGCTGTTGGATGGTTACGGCTCGCCGGATTTAAGCGAAGCGTTTGTCAACGAGCTGACCACTGCGGGCGTAGTATTCCGCTATTACGATCCGCGCCCGCGCCTGCTCGGTATGCGAACCAATCTCTTTCGCCGCATGCACCGTAAAATTGTGGTGATCGATAACACCGTGGCTTTCGTCGGTGGCATTAACTATTCAGCGGAACATCTCACCAGCTATGGTCCGGAAGCCAAGCAGGATTACGCCGTGCGTGTTGAAGGGCCGATTGTGGAAGATATTCTGCAATTTGAGCTGGAGAATCTGCCGGACAACGCGCCAGTAAAACGCTGGTGGCAACGCCGACGCCATCGACCGGAAGAGAACCGCACGCCTGGCGAAGCACAGGCGCTGTTCATCTGGCGCGATAATAACGATAACCGCGACGATATTGAACGCCATTATCTGAAGATGCTGGCCAACGCCCGCCGCGAAGTGATTATTGCCAACGCCTATTTCTTTCCCGGTTATCGCCTGCTACACGCCATGCGCAACGCTGCCCGGCGCGGTGTGTCGGTGAAGCTGATTGTGCAGGGCGAGCCGGATATGCCAATTGTCAAAGTCGGCGCGGAACTACTGTACAACTATCTGCTGACAGGCGGTGTTCAGGTGTATGAATATCGCCGCCGTCCGCTGCACGGCAAAGTGGCGTTGATGGACGATCACTGGGCGACAGTGGGTTCCAGCAACCTCGACCCGCTCAGTCTGTCGCTGAATCTGGAGGCTAATCTCATTATCCATGACCGTAAATTTAACCAGACGCTACGCGACAATTTGCATGCCATTATTCGCGAGGATTGCGTGCGGGTGGATGAGTCGATGGCGCCGAAGCGCACGTGGTGGAATCTCGGCAAGAGCATTGTAGTGTTTCACTTCTTACGCCATTTTCCGGCCATGGCCGGCTGGCTTCCTGCGCATACGCCACAACTGGCGCAGGTGAAACCGCCTATCCAGCCGGAAATCGAAACCCAGGATCGCGCGGAAACAGAACATTCGGGGGTAAAACCCTGATGAAAAAATCACATCCTCGCTGGCGGCTGGCGAAAAAGATCCTGACGGTGCTGTTTTTTATCGCCGTGGCCGTATTGCTGGTGCTCTATGCGCAGAAGGTCAACTGGGACGATGTCTGGCAAGTGATTCGCGACTATAACCGCACCGCGTTACTTAGCGCCATCGCGCTGGTGATTGTCAGCTATGTGCTGTACGGGTTTTATGATCTGCTCGGCCGCGCTTACTGCGGGCATAAGCTGGCGAAACGCCAGGTAATGCTGGTGTCGTTTATCTGTTACGCCTTTAACCTGACGCTCAGTACCTGGGTTGGCGGCATCGGCATGCGCTATCGGCTCTATTCACGCCTTGGGCTGCCAGGCAGTACGATCACACGGATTTTCTCGCTCAGCATTACCACCAACTGGCTGGGTTACATCTTGCTGGGTGGTGTGATCTTTAGTTTTGGCGTGGTGCAGATCCCGGCGCACTGGTATATCGATGAACGCACGCTGCGCATTGTCGGTGTGGTGCTGCTGCTGGTGATTATCAGCTATTTAGGGTGCTGCGCCTTCGCCAGGCGGCGTCATCTGACGGTGAAAGGCCACAAGCTGGTGCTACCTTCGCGGAAATTCGCCGTCGCCCAGTTAGTGATCTCCAGCGCCAACTGGATAGCGATGGGCGCAATTATCTGGCTACTGCTGGGCATGAAAGCGGATTTCTTTTTTGTGCTCGGCGTGCTGCTGGTAAGCAGTATCGCTGGCGTCATTGTGCATATTCCGGCAGGTATCGGTGTGCTGGAAGCAGTATTTATTGCACTGCTGGCGGGTGAGCATGTGGCGCAGGGAACCATTATCGCTGCCCTGCTGGCTTATCGCGTGCTCTACTATTTTCTGCCGCTGCTGCTGGCGCTGATCGGTTATCTGGCACTGGAGAGCCGGGCAAAGAAACTACGGGAGAAAAATGAACGGGCGATGGAGAAAGTGGGGTGATTGAGTCTTAATGTGATGCCGGATGGCGACTTATCTGGCATCACGGACAATGCGCCATCAGGCAATTAGCCTGATGGCGACTGCCCTATTAACGACGGTTGCCAAAAATGCGCAACAGCATCAGGAACAGGTTGATAAAGTCGAGATACAGCGTCAGCGCGCCAAGGATGGAGTACTTACGCAACTGCGAAGCATCGCGCGTATTGATCTGCTCGCCAAGGTTTTTCAGCTTTTGCGTGTCGTACGCCGTCAGGCCAACAAAAATCACCACACCGATATAGGTCACCGCCCACATCAGCACCTCGCTTTTCAGCCAGAAATTCACCAGCGAAGCAAGCACAATACCAATCAGCCCCATAAACAGCATGTTGCCGAAGCCGCTGAGATCGCGTTTGGTGGTGTAACCGTACAGGCTCATCGCGCCAAACATGCCGGCGGTGACCACAAAGGTCGCGCCAATAGATTCAGTTGTGTAAATATGCAATATGCTGGAGAGCGTCAGTCCGGTCAGCGCGGAATAGAGCATAAACAGCGTGGTCGCCATACCCGCGCTCAAACGCTGAATTAAGCCGGAAAGCACAAATACCAGCGCTAGCTGCGCGATAATCAGCCCAAAAAAGGTTATCCGGCTGGAGAAGACAAACAACATTACCGCTTCACTGTTTGCCGCATACCATGCGACAAACGCGGTGAGCAGCAGGCCGCAGGTCATCCAGCCATAGACCTGCGCCATATAGGTCTGAAGCCCGGTACGGCTCTGCTGGACGATAGAATCAGAACGAGGATAACGGTCCATAGTCACTCCTGATAGATGGGATTACACACTAGGCTGTGTCCCGTAATTGGTCGTGGTGGCGACGCTGGGTACAACGCGCGTTATCAAGACGGAGGATGCAGGGCATAGTGGGCCTATGTTCAAGTCCGACAACGCAGAGAACGCGCTTTTTAAACGCGTCCCGAAGGGCTAAGGCCATTTTTACGCATGATTGCGTTGCTCACGGCTCATTTGGCGCCCCAAACGTCGCCGTTCGCGCCTTGCCCTGCGTAAAAATGACCATCAGCGCCACACGCGCACAATTATGGGACACAGCCTAAGATTAACACATTCCGGTTCAATGAATTACCAACGCTGTGCAGCCTGTTTATCGCTGTCGCGGGCTTCAACCCAGCGATCGCCTTCCGCAGTGGCCTCACGCTTCCAGAACGGCGCACGGGTTTTCAGGTAATCCATAATAAATTGCCCGGCATCAAAGGCGCTGCTGCGATGGGCGCTGGCGACGCCGACAAACACGATTTCATCACCCGGCCAGAGTTCCCCGACGCGGTGATAAACCGTTACACGGCCAAGCGGCCAGCGGCCACGAGCCTCTTCGACAATTTCCGCCAGCGATTTTTCAGTCATGCCGGGGTAGTGCTCCAGTGTTAATGCACTGACGCTGTCGCCGAGATTGTGGTTACGCACTTTGCCGGTAAACGTCACCACGGCGCCATCTTCCTCATTCGCCGCCAGCCAGTTGTACTCTTCTCCGACGTTAAATGCCGCGCGCTCGACACAAATTCGTGTTTCACTCATTTCAGCCTCCGGTGACCGGCGGGAAAAACGCCACTTCATCACCGCTACTCAACGGGTGTTCGAAGCTGACCAGCGTCTGGTTCACCGCCGCCAGCAGCTTACCCTCTTCGAGCGCCAGCGCCCAGCGATCGCTCTTTGCCGCCAGATGCTGGCGCAGCGCTTCTACAGACGGGAAAACCGTCTCCGAAACCAGGCTGTCGCAGCCGACCAGCTCGCGCACCTGCGCAAAGAAAAGAATATTAATCATCGTGTTTCACCTTAAAATCCCCCGATTTGCCGCCGCTTTTTTCCAGCAGGCGCACCGGGCCTATCACCATATCTTTCTGCACGGCTTTACACATATCGTAGATAGTCAGCGCGGCAACTGAAGCCGCCGTCAGCGCTTCCATTTCGACGCCGGTTTTACCGCTCAGACGGCAAACCGCTTCGATACGCACACGGCTGTGCTCCGGCTGCGCCTGCAACTGGACTTCCACTTTGCTCAGCAGTAGCGGATGGCACAACGGGATCAACTCCCAGGTGCGTTTCGCCGCCTGAATGCCCGCAATACGCGCGGTGGCAAACACATCGCCTTTATGGTGGCTGCCTTCGACAATCATCGCCAGCGTGCGAGCCTGCATAGTGACAAACGCTTCCGCGCGCGCTTCACGAACGGTTTCGGCCTTGGCGGAAACATCCACCATATGCGCCTCACCCTCAGCATTAATATGGGTCAGTTGTGACATAACTTATTTCTTAAGATGGGGATGGAAATTACACGGACGCGTGCGCGCATCAAGCTGCGGCGCAATGATATTTTCCCAGGCAGTGCGACAGGCTTTTGTCGAACCGGGCATGGCGAAAATCAGCATCCTGTTGGCGATACCGGCCACCGCGCGGGACTGCAACGTCGCGGTGCCAATCTCTTCGAAGGAGAGCATGCGGAACACTTCACCAAACCCCTCAACTTCGCGATCGAACAGCGGCAGCAGTGCTTCAGGCACCTGATCGCCCTCGGTCAGCCCCGTACCGCCGGTGATCAGCACCACCTGCACGTCGTCGCTGGCGATCCACGCAGAAACCTGCGCACGGATCGCGTAACGGTTCTCTGTGACAATGGCTTTCGCCACCAGTTGATGACCGGCATCGTGTGCGGCGTCGCGCAGCCAGTGACCGGAGGTATCATCCTCTTCGCCACGACGGTTTGACACCGTCAAAATAGCAAGCCTGAGCGGAATAAATTCAGCACTGACCTGGCTCATTTCATTCTCCTTGCGGCTTAGCCGCCAATGTAGGAAAGGTTTTGCGTAATACCCGTGTTGCCATCATGCAGGAAGTGCGTCTGCTTCTTATGCGTCAGCGCTACCGCAATACGTTGCTCCAGCATTGTTTGCTGTACATCGGACTGCATCAGGTCGCGCAGATTCACGCCGCCATCGCCGAACAGACATAAATGCAGTTTGCCCGTGGAGGAGACGCGCAGGCGGTTGCAACTGGCGCAGAAATCTTTTTCATACGGCATGATAAGACCAATTTCACCAACGTAGTCCGGATGGCAGAACACTTGTGCCGGGCCGTCGCTGCGCTGGCGCAACTGGTGGATCCAGCCGCGTTTGAGCAGCGCGTCGCGCAGCACCATGCCGGAGATGTGATGATTGCGGAACAGCTCGCTGCCCTCGCCAGTCTCCATCAATTCGATAAAGCGCAGCTGGATGGGACGCGATTTGATCCACGCCAGAAAAGTGTCGAGCTGGTGATGATTTACATCGCGCATCAACACAGTGTTCACTTTGACTTTGGCGAAACCAGCGGCAAACGCAGCATCGATGCCGTCCATCACCTGGCGGAATTTGTCTTGCCCGGTAATCGCATGAAACTGGCGGGCATCGAGGCTGTCAACGCTGACATTGATGGCAGTAAGCCCGGCATCGCGCCACAGCGCAACGTCGCGGGCCAGCCGATAACCGTTGGTTGTCACCGCGATTTGGCGAATGGCGGCGTTTTCGTGTACGGCGGCGATGATGTCGGGGAAATCCCGGCGCAGTGAAGGTTCTCCGCCTGTCAGGCGCACTTTTTCTGTGCCCATGGCGCTGAAGGCGCGCGTGACACGGCGAATTTCATCGACGCTGAGGAAGCCGTTATTGTTGACGCCGCCCGGCTTGTAACCGTCCGGCAAGCAGTAGGTGCAACGAAAGTTGCACACATCCGTGATCGACAAACGCAAGTAATAGAACTTACGCGCGAACGCATCAGTAAGTTGTGAGGCCATGTACACCTTTCCAGATACGGGAGATGCAGTCATTTCTTCCTGCACCCTGGTAGCAAAACCGTTGTCGGTTTTGCTACGGCCAAACCGTCATATTTCACCATTAACCGGAAACGTAGACGAAGAGGCTAGAGTGTATGTTTTGTCAGTAACGCTAAAATTGCTTATGGCGATAGTAGCGCGGGAGAACGCTTTCCGCCATCATGAATATCGCTATATATATTCATATATAGCGCAGTGATCGCGCACTTTCGCTACAGAGTACGAGAAAATCGCGTTTTTGCATTGATATGTGTCATTTTCCACTCAGCGAAGCATCGTCTTTTGGTGGTATTTAGGCTAACGTAACGCGGTAAATCTTATTAAGGAATCATTATGCGTAATCGCACACTGGCAGATCTGGATCATGTTGTCGCACTCGGCGGCGGGCATGGTCTGGGGCGAGTGATGTCTTCGCTTGCGTCGCTGGGATCGCGTCTCACCGGCATTGTAACCACTACCGATAATGGTGGTTCTACCGGGCGAATTCGCCGCTCAGAAGGCGGCATTGCCTGGGGCGATATGCGCAACTGTTTGAACCAATTAATTACCGAGCCGAGCGTCGCCTCAACGATGTTTGAATACCGTTTTAGCGGCAATGGCGAACTTTCCGGGCATAACCTCGGAAATCTGATGTTAAAAGCATTGGATCACCTGAGCGTGCGGCCTTTAGAGGCCATCAATTTAATTCGTAGTTTATTAAAAGTGGATGCCTTTTTAATTCCCATGTCGGAACAGCCTGTCGATTTAATGGCCACAGACGGCGAAGGACATCAGGTGTATGGCGAAGTGAATATCGACCAACTCCATGCGCCCATTCAGGAATTAATGCTGTTTCCCAGAGTATCCGCTACCCAGGAAGCAATACAGGCGATTGGCGAAGCGGATTTGATCCTCATCGGCCCCGGCAGCTTTTACACCAGCCTGTTGCCGCTGTTGCTGCTGGAAGAGTTAGCGCAGGCGCTGCGCCGTACGCCCGCACCTGTTGTGTTTATCAGCAATCTGGGCAAAGAGCTCAGCCCCGCCGCTGCCAGCCTGTCGCTCGCCGATAAATTGGCCATTATGGAACAATATGTCGGCAGAAAGATTATCGATGCCGTGGTGGTCGGGCCAAAAGTGAATGTCAGCGCCGTCACTGAAAGATTAATTATTCAGGAAGTGCTGGAAGCCGGCGATATCCCCTACCGCCACGATCGTCACCTGCTGCGAGCCGCGCTGGAAAAGGCGGTACAGCAATTGTCTTAACTTTTCGGCGGCCATTTTTGCTCGCCGCTGGAAAGCTTAATTTCTTAAGGTTGTCTTAAAAAAAGCCTGCCACTATAGTGCCTCTTTTCTTTGCTGGACCTGAGAATACGTATGCTTCACCTCCGTCGACCGGCGTTAAGCCGTCTTCAGTTTATTATTCTGTTTGCGCTCTATATAGCGCTGGCGCTGAATATCGTTTTCTACCATCAGGCTTTTACGCTATTACCGGTGAACTCGCTGCGTAACTGGCTGGTGTTTCTGTCAATGCCGCTGGTAGCCTTCAGCGTGATCAATATCGTGCTGTCGCTGGCGTCATTTTTCTTTCTTGAACGCCCGGTTATCACGCTGTTTGTGCTGGTCAGCGCGGCAGCGCAATATTTTATTTCGACCTTTGGTATCGTCATCGACCGCTCGATGATCACCAATATTCTCGACACCACTTCGGCGGAAAGTTTCGCCCTGATGTCGACAAAAATGGTGCTGACGATTTTACTGACTGCCATTGTACCGATACTTATTGCATGGCTGATTAAAATTAAACCGGCGCAATCAGCGCTGCACAGCATCGCGTATCGCGCAGCCAGTATCGTTATTTCTGCGCTACTTATCGTACTGGTGGCATTGCTGTTTTATAAAGATTACGCCTCGTTGTTCCGCAATAATAAAGAGCTGGTGAAATCTCTCAGCCCGTCCAACTCCATTGTGGCGTCTCTGTCCTGGTATTCCCACAATCGTATGGATAATTTGCCGCTGGTACGTATTGGCGAAGATGCCCGGCAACGCCCGGAAATGAAAAATGGTCCGCGTAAGAACCTGACCATACTGGTCGTGGGGGAAACGTCTCGTGCGGCGGATTTCTCACTTGGCGGTTATGAACGCGAAACTAACCCACTATTAAAACAGGATAATGTTATTTACTTTCCGAACGCGACATCCTGCGGCACCGCCACGGCTGTCTCGGTCCCATGCATGTTTTCAGGGATGACGCGGGAACATTACGATGATCAGCTTGCCCACCATCAGGAAGGGCTGCTGGATATTATCCAACGCGCCGGCATTCAGGTTATGTGGAATGAAAATGATGGTGGTTGTAAAGGCGCCTGCGATCGCGTGCCGCACCAGGATGTGACGCAATTAAACCTGCCGGGATATTGCATTGAGGGCGAATGCCAGGATGAGATCCTGTTCCACGATCTCGCCAGCTATATCGACAAATTACAAGGCGACGGCATTATCGTTTTACATACCATTGGTAGCCACGGGCCGACTTATTACAACCGTTATCCAGCACAGTTCCGCAAATTTACGCCGACCTGTGATACCAACGAAATTCAGAGCTGCTCACAGCAGCAACTGGTAAATACCTACGATAATACCATTTTGTATATCGACTATATCGTTGATAAAGCGATCAAATTATTGCAGTCCAAACAGGACAGATTTACCACCAGCCTGGTTTATCTCTCCGATCATGGTGAATCACTGGGTGAAAATGGCGTCTATTTGCACGGTCTGCCTTATTCCATTGCACCGGAAACACAAAAACATATTCCGATGCTGATCTGGTTGTCCGATGACTACCAGAAACGCTACGGCGTGGATGACCAGTGTCTGCAAAAAAATGCGCGGGAGAAGGCGGTTTCGCAGGACAATCTCTTCCCGACAATGTTGGGTATACTGGGGGTCAGCACGAAAGAGTACCGTGCTGCAGACGATATTTTAACGTCGTGCCGGGAGCAGGCGAAATGAAGATTCTGGTGGTTGAAGACGATGCCCTGCTGTTGCAGGGGTTGATTCTGGCGATGCAAAGCGAAGGATATGCCTGCGATGGTGTATCCACCGCGCACGAAGCGGTGTTGTGTCTGGCGAACGGCCACTACAGCCTGATCGTGCTCGATCTTGGTCTGCCCGATGAAGACGGATTACATTTGCTCGCCCGTTTGCGTCGAGAAAAATATACCCAGCCGGTGCTGATTCTCACGGCACGCGATACACTGGAAGATCGCGTCGCCGGGCTGGATACTGGCGCGGACGACTACCTGATCAAACCCTTCGCGCTCGATGAACTGAATGCTCGTATCCGCGCGCTGCTGCGCCGTCGTCATAATCAAGGTGATAATGAAATTACCCACGGTAATCTGACACTGAATGTCACCCGCCGCCAGGCGTGGCTGGACAACCAGTTGCTGGATCTGACGCCGAAAGAGTACGCCTTGCTTTCGCGCCTGATGCTGAAAGCCGACAGCCCGGTGCACCGGGAAATTCTCTATAACGATATCTACAACTGGGACAACGAGCCCTCGACCAATACGCTGGAAGTACATATTCATAATCTGCGCGACAAAATTGGTAAGTCACGCATCCGAACCGTCCGCGGGTTTGGCTATATGCTGGTTCATCCGCAACACCGGGAGTAATCAATGGCGTTTTTCAATTTCAGCCACTGGAGCATGCGCCGCCGTCTGCTGCTGACCATCGGCGGAATTCTGGTGTTTTGTCAGTTGGTCAGTGTGTTCTGGCTGTGGCATGAAAGTGAAGAGCAGATCCAGTTGCTGGTGCAGGCGGCGCTCCACAACCATCACAACCGTAAACTTGTTGAACATGAAGTCCGCGAGGCGGTCGCCAGCCTGTTAGTGCCAAGCCTGCTGATTATCGGGCTGGCGTTGCTGCTTTGTATGCAGGCGGTCAAAGCCATTACTCGCCCGCTGCTGGAGTTAGAGGAAGAGCTGAATAAACGTACGCCGAACAACCTGCAACCGATTACGTTAAACCACAGTGTCAGCGAAGTAGAAGCGGTTACGACATCGATTAACAACCTCGTTTCACGACTGACGCTCACACTGGATCGTGAGCGGCTATTTACCGCTGATGTGGCGCATGAGCTACGCACGCCGCTGGCCGGGCTGCGGTTGCACCTGGAACTGATGGCAAAAACCAGCGGCATTAACGTCAATCCGCTGGTACAGCGGATCGAACAAATGACGGAAAACATCGCGCAGTTGCTGCTGCTTGCTCGCGTTGGGCAATCTTTTTCGGCAGGCAGTTACCAGCAGGTAGAGCTGATGGCCGACGTGGTGATGCCCATTCGCAACGAGCTGGAAACCATGCTCGCCGGGCGCAAGCAAACGCTGTCGGTGCCGGAAGTTGACGCAGATATTGCCGTCTCCGGCGATGCCACGCTGTTACGGCTGCTGGTGAGAAATCTGGTGGAAAATGCGTACCGCTATAGTCCGGAAGGTTCAGTCATTACGATACGCCTCGAACAGGCTGCTATGCCAGTACTGGCCGTAGAGGATGAAGGTCCGGGCATTGATGAGAGCTGTAGCGGAGAACTGAGCAAAGCGTTTGTCCGCATGGACAGCCGTTACGGCGGAACCGGGTTGGGGTTAAGCATCGTGTCGCGCATCGCACAGCTTCATGACGCGCAGTTCTTTTTGCACAACCGCCTGACACAATCCGGGGTGCGGGCGTGGGTTAAATTTCTTCCGGTCACCCACCATTTGCCATCAGTAACTCAACACCCACAGACGAACGAAACCGATCACTAACACCAGTGCGAAGGCGACGGCTAAAAATTCACGAACGTTAAACTTCTGCATGACACTGCCCTCCAAAATAGCGGGGCAGTGTGCCATGACCAGGTTAAGCAAACATTAAGATGCCGCAATAAATAGTTCACGTAGCTGGTGTAGTTGATCGCGCACCTGCGCCGCCTCTTCGAATTCCAGATTCTGCGCATGCTGCATCATCAGCCCTTCCAGTTCGTGGATTTTCTGTTGCAGCGCTTTCGGCGTCAACGCCAGTTCTGCCGCTTCCACCTGCGCCGGTGTGCGGGTTTTGCCGCGCCCTTTCGCACGCGTTTTCGCCAGCCCTTCACCCAGCGCCAGAATATCTACCACTTTCTTGTTCAGGCCCTGCGGTGTGATACCGTGCTCCTCGTTGTAGCGATGCTGTTTTTCGCGGCGGCGTTCGGTTTCCCCGATGGCTTTCGCCATTGACGGCGTGATCTTATCGCCATACAGAATCGCTTTCCCGTTGATGTTACGCGCTGCGCGGCCAATGGTCTGAATCAGTGAACGCTCCGAACGCAGAAAGCCCTCTTTGTCCGCATCCAGGATCGCCACCAGCGACACCTCAGGCATATCCAGCCCTTCGCGCAACAGGTTAATGCCCACCAGCACATCAAACTCGCCGAGACGCAGGTCGCGGATAATTTCCATACGTTCAACCGTATCAATATCGGAGTGCAGATAACGCACCCGCTCACCGTGCTCTTCCAGATATTCGGTGAGATCTTCCGCCATACGCTTGGTCAACGTCGTCACCAGCACGCGCTCGTTGATGGCCGCGCGGATGCGGATTTCCGACAGCAGATCGTCAACCTGTGTCGCCACCGGACGCACTTCGATGATGGGATCCAGCAAACCAGTCGGACGTACTACCTGGTCAATCACTTCATCGCCGGATTTCTCCAGCTCGTAATTGCCCGGCGTCGCCGAAACATAGATAGACTGCGGTGCCAGCGCCTCAAACTCTTCAAATTTCAGCGGACGGTTATCCAGCGCCGACGGCAGACGGAAACCGTACTCCACCAGCGTCTCTTTACGCGCACGGTCGCCCCGAAACATCCCGCCGATCTGCGGGATGGTGACGTGGGATTCGTCGATCACCAGCAAACCATCAGGCGGCAAGTAATCAAACAACGTCGGCGGCGGCTCGCCAGGACCGCGCCCGGAGAGGTAGCGCGAGTAGTTTTCAATGCCGGAGCAGTAGCCCAGCTCGTTCATCATCTCCAGATCGAACTGCGTGCGCTGGCTGAGACGCTGCTCTTCCAGTAGCTTATTGTTCGCCAGCAGCGTTTTGCGCCGTTCCGCCAGTTCATCTTTAATCTCTTCCATCGCCTGCACGATACGCTCGCGCGGCGTCACATAGTGCGTTTTTGGATAGATGGTGAAGCGTTGAACAGTCGATTCCACATGGCCAGTGAGCGGGTCAAACAACGACAGACGCTCTACTTCTTCGTCGAATAGCTCCACACGCAGCGCCAGGTCATCCGATTCCGCCGGGAAGATATCAATCACTTCCCCACGAACGCGAAACGTCCCGCGCTGGAAAGCCTGATCATTGCGGGTGTACTGAAGCTCTGCCAGCCGACGCAGAATCGAACGCTGGTCGATAATCATGCCGTTAGTCAGATGGAGCATCATCTTCAGATAGAGATCCGGATCGCCCAGACCATAGATGGCCGAAACGGACGCCACGACCACCACATCCCGACGTTCCAGCAGCGCCTTCGTCGCGGACAGACGCATCTGCTCGATATGCTCGTTCACCGAGGCATCTTTTTCGATAAAGGTATCGGAGCTGGGCACATAGGCTTCCGGCTGGTAATAGTCATAGTAGGAGACGAAATACTCCACCGCGTTTTCCGGGAAAAACTCCTTCATTTCGCCATACAACTGCGCCGCCAGCGTTTTGTTCGGTGCCAACACCATCGTCGGACGTTGCAGATCGGCAATAACATTAGCAATAGTAAAGGTCTTACCCGATCCGGTAACCCCCAGCAGCGTCTGGTGCGCGAGGCCGTCTTCCAGACCTTCCTTAAGCCGACGAATCGCCTCAGGCTGGTCGCCGGAGGGGCGAAAAGCAGAATTCAGTTTGAACGGTTTACTCATGAACGGCCACCTGGTGGAGGAATGAGCAGGCAGATAACATATACCCGTCATACTTCAAGTTGCATGTGTGTTGGCTTTTTTATTCGCCTCATCCCTGAGCCTTACCCCTTCGGGGCCGCTGCTTACAGCGTTCAAATCTGCTCCCGGCAGATTTGTCGCTCACCCCAGTCACTTACTTATGTAAGCTGCTGGGGATTACTGAGAGACATCCTGTCTCTCACCGGAGGCCAACCTTTGGTTGGGCAAATTTGTTCCCGACGAATTTGTCACTGCGTCGCCGCCTTCCTGCAACCCGAATTATTTAGGGTAATTTTACTCACCCTGTTCACTTTTGCCAATAAATAATACTGGATGAAAAAACAGTGGCAGGTTAGCTGATTTGGTCTACTCGCGATAAGAAAACGCGTTTTCGCGTGAAATTTCCTCCCCGACAAGATAAAACACCAGCATCAGAGGGTTATCCCCAGAAATCTTCACTTTTTAACAATTGTCAAGCAGCAGCTTGAAAGTTTTGTGGCAAGCAATGACACTTTTCTTACAACCATTGCTTTTATATAACCAATTGATAAACAATAATTAATTCAAAAAGCCGGGTTTCGCGCCAATTCAGACGAAAGCCGCGTCCGCTCTCGCTTGCCGCGCGTTTTCTAACTCTAATACACAAGGTTATCCACAGGAATAGTGGATAACTGCCGCCAGCCCGTATACCTCGCCAGCCGACAAATTCCCAACAAGACCCAATCACTACTCATTAAAAAATTTTTATCATTTCTTTTTGCTTATTATCAGCTAAACAAAGACGTCATTCTCATGAGATACCAATCACAAATTGTCACTTTGCTGCACCACAACCCGACACTGGTAGCACTGGCAAAGTGCAGGATATTTACCTGCGTTCTCTCTTTCCTGCGTGTTAAACAGCAGTTTTATCAGCGGCATCCGAAAAAAAAGCCTTTTTTTGCTTCTGGCAAGCCTTTTGCAATACGAAATGGTCACCAGAGCCGTAAGAAGGAGCGGACAATGTTGAGCTTACGCGCAGTAAACCAGTACTACGGTAATCAGCATACGTTATGGAATGTTGATCTTGATTTAACCCCGGGCGTATGTAATTCGATCATCGGCATGCCAGGAATGGGGAAAACGACTCTCATAAATTGCATTTCCGGTTATTTACCCGTTGAGAGCGGCAGCATGATTTGGCAGGAAGCCGGCGCACCACCGTGCGATCTGCTGAATATTCAGGCGGAACACCGCAGCGCGATGGGAATTGGCTATGTGCCACAGGACCGGCGCATCTTTTCACAATTGACCGTGGAGGAGAATCTGCATATTGCCATGCGTGCTGTCGGCGAGCCGGGAAGCGTCATGGGACGCGATATTTACGACCTGTTCCCGGAGCTGTATCCGATGCGCCCGGTACGTGGAGCAGAACTGTCAGAGGATAACCAGCAGCAACTGGCGATGGCGCGAGCGCTGGTCACCCGCCCGCGGTTGCTCTTGCTTGATGAGCCGACGCGCGGGCTGGGCCAGGCGTTTATCCATAAACTGGGCAACCTGATCGTGCGACTGAATCAGGAATTCGGCATGACCATTTTATTAGCCGAGCAGCATCTCTCATTCATTCGCCGGGTAGCTGACCGTTTTTGTCTATTGCACCGGGGGCGCAACGTCGCACAGGGAGATGTCAGACAACTGGATGATCAAATGTTGTCACACTGGATGACACGGGAGTCAGTACGCTGAGATCAAGAAAATGACCTGTTTTTTCTTTTTCGGGCGCGTGGGCAAACCAGGGGATTTCACCAATCAGTGGAGCCTGCATCACGCGCCGCAGCGTCGCCATATACTCCCGGTGACGCGCGCCTGGCGCCACCACATCGTTAGCAATCCAGCCCACCAGCCTTAATCCTGCCTGGCGTACCGCCTGCGCAGTCAGCATGGCGTGGTTGATACAGCCCAATTTCACGCCCACTACCAGAATCACCGGTAACTGCTCCTGGATAACCCAGTCCGCATAGGTGAAGGTTTCTGAAAGCGGCGTAAACCAACCGCCCGCCCCTTCCACCAGCAGCCATTCAGCTTGCGTTTCCAGCGTGCGTAACCCGGCGGACATCACAGCGGCATCAATCGGTTCGCCCAGAGAGGCGCTGACAATATGTGGCGAGGTCGGTTCCGCAAAGGTGTAAGGGTTCACGGTCTTATAATCCAGCGGCAGACTGCTGTGCTGCTGCAACGCCAGCGCGTCGCTATTTCGCAGCCCCTGCGCCGTCATTTCACTGCCGGATGCAACCGGTTTATAACCTGCGCTGCGTAAACCGCGCAGATTGGCCGCCTGTAGCAGTGCGCAACTGGCGATGGTTTTCCCCACTTCGGTATCCGTGCCGGTGACAAAGTAGCGTTCAATCACGCGTGATAACTCCCCAAAAAAGATGATATGTCAGAGGACATTTCCCCTGCTGCTGCGGCCAGGCGAGCTGTAGACGTTGCAGTTTTCCCCGCGTCAGTCCCTGCTGCCTGCCGTCGTGTAAATGTGTCGCGCCAATGCCTTTCAGAGACCGCAACGCGCGGGCGGCGTCATCAAAATGCAAGGTGATGCTCTCGACACCGCTGCGTAACGACCAGCCTGCTAAAGCCTGTTCGATGGCCGAAAGGGATAAAAAATGATTAGCATGCGGCCGATCGTCCACCGCTCGCCAGGCCTGATTCAATTCCGGCAACGACGCTTCCACTAGCGTGGTCAATGCCACCAGGCCGCCGGGTTGCGTCACGCGACAGAGTTCGTTGATGGCCAGGCGTAAATCATCACACCACTGCACGGCGAGATTGCTCCACACCAGTGAGAACTGTACATCCGGCAGTGGCAGCGCTTCGATATCTCCCAGCAGATAGTGATCGGCGCTCTGCTGTCGGCGAGCTTCATCCAGCATGGTGGCCGAGAGATCCAGCGCCGTCACGTTACTGCCCTGCCTGTGCCAGTAACGACTCATGGCACCGGGGCCGCAGCCAGCATCAAGAACGTTCGACGGGGTGATGTCGCCCAGTTGCCTCAACAGCAGATCAGCGCTCAGCCGCTGCAATGCATCGTGGTGGGCGTAACTTTGCGCCGCACGACCAAATGCAGCGGCCACTGCGCGTTTATTCACCGCCATATAACGCCTCCAGCAGACGATCAATATCTTCCGCCTGATGAGCCGCCGTCAGCGTCAGGCGCAGGCGCGCGGTACCTGGCGGGACGGTCGGCGGACGAATCGCGGTTACCCAGCAACCTTGCTGTCGCAGACGCTCCGCCAGATGCAGGGCGCGCGTGTTATCACCGACAATCAGTGGCTGAATGGCGCTCTCTGAATCTGCCAGCGTCATCGGTAGTTGCGCCGCACCGTGGCGAAAACGCGCAATCAGTGCCGCCAGCGTTGCCCGGCGTTGCTCACCTTCATTACTACGGATCACCCCTAATGCCGCGCTAAGCGCCATTGCCTGTGCCGGTGGCATTGCGGTGCTGTAAATCAGATGGCGGGCAAATTGCAACAGATAGTCGGCAACCGTTTCGCTGCACAGTACCGCCGCACCGCTGACGCCAAAACCTTTGCCAAAGGTAACAATCAATATCTCGGGTTTGATGCCATGCAGATGGCAACTGCCACGCCCCTGCTCGCCAACTACGCCAATGCCGTGCGCGTCGTCAACCATCAGCCACGCCTTCGCCTCACGCGCTGCCTGAGCGATATCACCTAGCGGCGCGCTGTCGCCATCCATACTGAAAATACCTTCGGTGACCACCAATTGCTGGCCGTCAATGGGTTTTGCCAGTAACGTTCGCATCTGCACCACATCATTGTGCGCAAAACGCCGCAACTGCGCCGGACTGTTGCTGGCGGCTTCCAGCAACGAAGCGTGGCTCAGCTTGTCGGCGACAACCCGATCCTCTTTATCGGTCAGCGCGGCGATCGCCGCCTGATTGGCGGAAAAGCCAGAGATAAACAGTAGCGCGCGCGGGTATCCCAGCCATTCGGCCAGCTCGTTTTCCAGCGCCTGATGTGCCACGGTGTAGCCGCTGACGTGCCCGGAACCTCCACTGCCCACGCCGTAGCATTCCGCACCCTGTTGCCAGGCGCGTACCACTGCCGGATGCTGGCTTAAACCGAGGTAATCATTACTGGAGAAGTTGCAAAAACGCCGCTCCCCGACCGTCAGCCAGCGTCCTGCGCCCTGTACCACAGGTTGGCGCGAGCGCAGAGCATCTGCCGCGCGGCGTTCGCGAAGCCGCAAATCAATACGCTGTTGCCAACTCATAGCGCTGCCGCGTTGTAGAATTGCTCCGTATCGGCGTGCAACAGTTGCTGCTCAATCTGCTGTTGCTGTTCGTTATCACCCTTCAGCACTTCCGTCTGCTGCGGGTTCAGCCCAAGCTTACGGAACAGTTGCAGATCTTTATCCTCTTCCGGGTTTGGCGTAGTCAGTAGTTTGCAACCGTAGAAAATGGAATTCGCCCCGGCCATAAAACACATCGCCTGGGTCTGTTCGTTCATCTGTTCGCGACCGGCAGAAAGACGCACATGGGAAGTGGGCATCATGATGCGGGCAATAGCGATGGTGCGGATAAAATCAAAAGCATCGACATCATCGTTATCGGCCAGCGGCGTACCTTTGACCTTTACCAACATGTTAATCGGCACGCTCTCCGGCGGTGTGGGCAGGTTCGCCAGTTGCAGCAGCAGACCAGCGCGATCTTTCACCGTTTCCCCTAGCCCGACGATGCCGCCCGAACAGACTTTGATCCCGGCTTCGCGCACTTTATCCAGCGTGTCGAGACGCTCCTGGTAGGTGCGGGTGGTGATGATATTGCCGTAAAACTCCGGTGAGGTGTCGAGGTTGTGGTTGTAGTAATCCAGCCCGGCGCTGGCAAGGCGCTGCGCCTGGTTTTCATTCAGCGTGCCAAGTGTCATGCAGGCTTCCATCCCCATCTCTTTGACCCCTTCAACCATTTTTTCAAGGTACGGCATGTCGCGATCGTGCGGGTTTTTCCAGGCTGCGCCCATACAAAAACGCGTTGATCCAGCGAGCTTCGCCTGGCGCGCGGATTCCAGCACCTGCTCCACTTCCATCAGCCGTTCGGATTCCAGCCCGGTTTTATAGCGCGCGCTCTGCGGGCAATATTTACAATCCTCCGGGCAGGCACCGGTCTTGATCGACAGCAGCGTACTGACCTGAACCTGGCGTGGATCAAAGTGTTGACGGTGAACCTGCTGCGCCTCGAACAGCAGTTCAAGAAGTGGTTTTTCAAACAGAGCGTTAACTTGCGACATTGTCCAGCGTGCGTGGTGAGCCATCGGGCGTCTCCAAAGGGTGTTGTTAATTTTTGATTCGGTGTAAACTCGTAAACCTAAAACTTTTTAATTTGGTTTACAAGTCGATTATGACCGCAGACGATTTCGCTTTTGACCAGCGCCATATCTGGCACCCGTACACGTCAATGACCTCTCCCCTGCCGGTTTATCCGCTGCAATCTGCCCAGGGCTGCGAGCTTTACCTCAACAGCGGCGAGCGGCTGGTGGATGGTATGTCTTCCTGGTGGGCGGCAATTCATGGCTATGGTCATCCGGCGTTGAACGCAGCGATGAAAGCGCAGATTGATACAGTTTCTCATGTGATGTTCGGCGGCATAACGCATCAACCGGCGATCGATCTCTGTCGCAAGCTGGTTGCGATGACACCCGGGGCGCTGGAGTGTGTATTCCTGGCAGATTCCGGTTCGGTGGCCGTGGAAGTGGCGATGAAGATGGCGTTGCAATACTGGCAGGCAAAAGGCGAAGCGCGGCAGCGTTTTCTCACCTTCCGCAACGGCTACCACGGCGATACTTTTGGCGCAATGTCGGTCTGCGATCCGGACAACTCCATGCACAGCTTGTGGAAAGGCTATCTGCCGGAGAACCTGTTCGCGCCTGCGCCGCAAAGCCGCTTCGATGGTGAATGGAGCGAGCTTGATATGGTAGCGTTTGCCCGGCTGATGGCAGCACATCGCCATGAGATCGCGGCAGTGATCCTGGAACCCATCGTGCAGGGCGCGGGCGGTATGCGCATGTATCACCCGGAGTGGCTAAAACGCATACGTAAAATGTGCGATCGCGAAGGCATTTTGCTGATTGCTGACGAAATTGCCACTGGCTTTGGCCGTACCGGTAAACTGTTTGCCTGCGAACATGCGGATATCACACCGGACATTCTGTGCCTCGGCAAAGCGCTGACCGGCGGCACGATGACACTCTCCGCCACGCTGACCACGCGACAGGTCGCTGAAACCATCAGTAACGGCGAAGCAGGCTGTTTTATGCATGGCCCGACATTTATGGGCAATCCGCTGGCCTGCGCGGCAGCAACCGCCAGCCTGACGCTTCTCGAAAGCGGCGCATGGCGTGAGCAGGTTGCGGCCATTGAAACCCAGCTCAAAGAGGAACTGGCACCTGCGGCGCGATCTGCCACGGTGGCAGATGTCCGCGTGCTCGGTGCAATAGGAGTGGTAGAAACCCGCTCGCCAGTAAATATGGCGGCACTACAGCGTTTCTTTGTTGAACAAGGCGTGTGGATCCGGCCATTTGGCAAGCTCATCTACCTGATGCCGCCATACATCATTACGCCAGAGCAGTTGTCACGACTGACCCGCGCGGTGAATCGCGCCGTTGCACGCAGCGATCTGTTCGCTTAGGCTACACTCAGTCTGAACAAAACCAGGAGCCCGCAATGAAGCTTATCAGTCATGATTTACGCGACGGCGAAAAACTGCCGAATCGCCATGTGTTTAACGGCATGGGTTACGATGGCGATAACCTTTCCCCGCATCTGGCATGGGACGATGTCCCTGCCGGAACCAAAAGTTTTGTCGTCACCTGCTATGACCCTGATGCGCCGACCGGCTCTGGCTGGTGGCACTGGATTATCGCCAACCTGCCTGCCGATACGCGCGTTCTGCCGCAGGGCGCCGGTTCTGGCGTCGCTGAACTGCCGGAAGGGGCGATTCAGACGCGCACCGATTTCGGCAAAGCCGGTTACGGTGGCGCTGCGCCGCCGAAAGGTGAAACCCATCGCTACATCTTTACTGTTTACGCGCTCGATGTGGAGCATCTGGAGGTGGATGAAAACGCCAGCGGTGCGATGGTCGGTTTTAACGTCCATTTTCATAAACTGGCCAGCGCCAGCATTACTGCGATGTTCAGCTAATTAATGTGCGCGCAACGTAGTGCGCCCGGCGACTGGGTGGATTTTCGCCGGTACGCTGGCTGATTTGCAGCGTACCCACCGCAAAGGGCTGGAGCGAAAAGTCACGGTTGTGCCACATATGTGGAAGCGATGTTCTCTACCGGCAATGATGGCACTAACCGCGCCGTGTTTTAGCAAGAAGATGCGGGGGCAATGAATCTGGTCGGTATTGCCCTGCGCAGACCGAAAAAAACCATCGATAAAGTGATCAAAGGTCTCATCCTGCATCCTTAATTGCCCTTCCCGCCGACGCCTTTGTGCGGCGGGAATTCCCCCATCTGTAAAATCGCGGTCAATTTCACTCATTTACCGGTGACTTTTTTCGATTTTGGCTTCCCGTTTCGCTCAACTTAGTATAAAAATGCAGGCTTTGACGTAACCCTTTCAATTTTGCATAGTCTGGAGCACGCTTTGAACACATCATCGGTTTCCCGTCTGGCGCTGGCGCTCGCTTTTGGCGTGACACTGACCGCCTGTAGCTCAACCCCGCCGGCTGAACGTCCCTCTGAACAGAAGGCACCGGGCACGACGTCACGTCCAGTCCTCAGCGAGGGCGAAGCGAAGAACTTCGTGGCGGATCGCTACTTTACCTCGATGACGCCGGACGGCGCGGTATGGAAACCGGTTTCGATCCGTCTGCCGCAAAAAGCAGACTTCGTGGTTGGCCCGGCAGGTACTCCAGGCGTAACGCATACCACCATTCAGGCTGCGGTAGACGCGGCAATCAACAAGCATGCCAGCGATCGTCAATATATCGCAGTGATGCCGGGCGAGTATGAAGGTACGGTGTATGTGCCAGCCGCCTCCGGCAGCGTGACTATTTACGGTACCGGCGAGAAAGCGCTGGACGTAAAAATCGGGCTGGCGATTGATTCTGAAACCGATCCGAACACCTGGCGCCGTCTGGTCAATCCATCAGGCAAATATATGCCGGGTAAACCGGCGTGGTACATGTTCGATAACTGCCAGCGCAAACGCACCGCTACGGTCGGTGTGATGTGTTCTGCGGTTTTCTGGTCACAGAACAATGGACTGCAATTGCAGAACCTGACTATTCAGAACACGCTGGGCGACAGTGTTGATGCGGGCAACCACCAGGCGGTAGCGCTGCGCAGTGATGGCGATAAGGTACAGATCAACAACGTCAACATTCTGGGTCGCCAGAACACCTTCTTTGTTACCAACAGCAACGTGGACAACACCCTGCGTAGTGATCGCCAGACCCGTACGCTGGTGACCAACAGCTACCTCGAAGGGGATGTTGATATCGTCTCTGGTCGTGGCGCTGTGGTGTTTGATAACACTGATTTCCGCGTAGTGAACTCCCGCACGCAGAAAGAAGGCTACGTATTCGCCCCGGCGACGCTCTCTAACCTGTACTACGGCTTCCTCGCCGTAAACAGCCGCTTTACCGGCAACGGCGTGGCGCAGCTCGGCCGTTCCCTGGACGTTGATGGCAATACCAACGGCCAGGTCGTTATCCGCGACAGCGTGATTAATGAAGGCTTTAATGTCGCTAAACCGTGGGCAGATGCCGCTGTTTCTGGCCGTGCGTACGCAGGCAATGTTGGCACTGTGGATGATAAAGGCAATGTACAGCGCGAGCTGAACAACCCGCAGTTCAACCGCATGTGGGAGTTTAACAACCGCGGCGTGGGCAGCCAGGTCGTCGCTGAGCCGAAAAAATAATTCTGTGGTACTAAAAAACCTCGCGGCGGCGAGGTTTTTTTATGGCTGATGTTCAGTATCAGAAGGCGTTAACCACCACCCACATTGGCCCCTGGCCTACCGCATAGCGTGCTTTCTCGGTCAGCAGCCCCTGCTCGCCGGAGATTTTATACAGCGCGATATGGTGCGATTTCTGCCCGGCCGCGATCAGATACTTACCGCTCTTATCGATGTTGAAACCGCGCGGCTGTGTTTCCGTCGGCTGGAACCCTTCCAGCGACAGCACGCTGCCATCTTCCGAGACACTGAAGATCGTCAACAGACTGGCGGTACGATCGCAGGTATAGAGATGACGACCATCCGGCGTGATATGGATATCTGCTGCCCAGCGGGTATCGGTAAAATCTGACGGCATAATATCCAGCGTCTGTACACACTCGATTTTGCCGTGCGCATCGCTCAACTGCCAGACATCAACGGAGCTGTTCAGTTCATTCACGCAATAGCCGAAACGCGCGTTCGGATGGAATACCATATGACGCGGGCCTGCGCCTTCCACGGTGGTCACTTCCGCCGGGTTTTGCGCCGTCAGATTGCCATCATCCGCCAGCGTGAACAGGCAGATACGATCCTGCTTCAGCGCCGGAACCCACAGCGTACGATTGTCCGGGGAGATGTTCGCCGAGTGGCATCCATCCAGCCCTTCCACGACATCGACGTTCTGGGTCGGAATACCGTCTTCCAGGCGCGTCACGCTGACGCTGCCCGCATTGTAAGAGGCGCTGAACAGGAAGCGGCCGCTGCGATCGGTGGAAATATGCGTCGGGCTACCCGGCAACGGCGCTTCCGCCTCAAACGTCAGCGCACCGTCGTCAGGAGCGATACGGTAAGCGATAACGCGAAATTCAGGGCGAACGCCCACGTAGAGGTAACGTTTATCCGGGCTGACCACCATCGGCTGAACCTGACCCGGCACATCAACGACTTGAACCAGCGTCAGGGTGCCCTCAGAATTCAAACGCCAGACATGGATCTGCTGGCTTTCCGGACTGGCGGTATAAACGGTTTGTTTCATGAACACTCCTTTCCTCTAATTCTTATTTGCGTTAAGTAACCAGAATAGCTTTTTTGTAGATTGATGCTGATTTTCTGTGCCAGATTTTGCGCATCCGACGACGCGGTGTACCATGCCCGGACGCAAAAATTTCAACATCGACCACGGAATACGTTATGACTTCGCGAGTTATTGCTCTGGATTTAGACGGTACGCTACTGACACCGAAAAAAACGCTTCTGCCCTCATCCATTGAAGCGTTGGCCCGCGCAAAAGCGGCAGGACATCAACTCATCATCGTCACCGGTCGGCATCATGTCGCCATCCACCCTTTTTATCAGGCACTGGCGCTGGATACACCTGCAATTTGCTGTAATGGCACTTATTTGTATGATTATCATGCAAAAAAAGTGCTCTCTGCTGATCCACTGCCGGTGCCAAAAGCGCAACAACTGATTACTCAGCTTAACGAGCATGACATTCATGGTCTGATGTATGTTGATAACGCCATGCTGTACGAGAAACCCACCGGCCATGTGCTGCGCACCAACAACTGGGCGCAATCGCTGCCGCCGGAACAACGTCCGGTATTCGAACAAGTGGCGTCGTTGAACACCGCAGCGCAGGAAGTGGAAGCCATCTGGAAATTCGCGCTCACCGATGAAGATACGCAAAAGCTGAAGAATTTTGTCCACCATATCGAACAGACACTGGGGCTGGAATGTGAATGGTCGTGGCATGATCAGGTTGATATCGCCCGCGCCGGAAACAGCAAAGGCAAACGCCTGGCCGAATGGGTGGCCTCACAAGGCATGTCGATGCAGAACGTGGTGGCGTTTGGTGATAATTATAATGATATCAGTATGCTGGAAGCGGCTGGTCTGGGCGTGGCGATGGGGAATGCCGACGATGCAGTCAAAGCGCACGCCGATGTGGTGATTGGCGATAATACTGTCGACAGCATTGCCAGCTTTATCTACAAAGCGCTGCTGTGATCAGGCCGTAATCGACACGCTCTTGATTTGCGCATACAGCCACTGGCCCGCTTTAACACCCAGTTCATCTCTTGCCCAGGGGCTGATGCGCGCCCACAACGTGCGGCTTCCCACCTCCAGTTGAACTTCTACCTGCCCATCAATATCGAAACACTGCGCCACTTTAGCGCGCAGAATATTACGAATACTGGTATTCATCGGCGGTTGTAGTACCAGGGAAACGTCCGTCGCCTGCACACGGATGCGCAACGTGCTTTGCAGCGGGCGATCGACTTTGTTCACCCAGATATGCTGATCGCCAAGCGCCAGTGCGGTCATCGCATAATGCGGATGGTGTTCCAGCACCACCACTTTTAGCACGCTGCTTTGCTGTTCGGGTGGCAGCCAGGGGTTCATCACGCGGCTTCCCCAGACATCTTCCAGGCTACCGAACGCTTTCACTTCACCCGCTTCCAGCACCATCACTTTATCGGCCAGGTGCAGGATCTCATCCAGCGAGTGGCTGACATACAGCATCGGGATGTTGATCTCCTGCGCCAGTCGCTGCAAATAGGGTAACAACTCCCGTTTACGGGGAATATCCAGTGAAGCCAACGGCTCATCCAGCAGCATCAGTTCCGGCGCGGTTAATAAGGCGCGGCCAATGGCAACACGCTGTTTTTCACCACCAGAGAGCGTACCCGGCAGCCGCTCCAGCAAAGGCTCAATGCCCAGCAGCGCCACCAGCTTGTCGAACTGCCCGGCCATTGATTTCGCCATGCCATAACGCAGGTTACCGAGCACTTTATAGTGTGGGAACAGGCGCGCATCCTGAAAAACATAACCGACACGGCGTTTTTCTGGCGGCAGGCAAATTTTGCGCGTGGTATCGAGAAGCACGCGATTGTTCAGAGTAATACGCCCCTCTTGTGGGTGCGTGAGGCCGCCAATTGCGTTAATCAGTGAGGTTTTCCCGGCGCCGGAAACACCAAAAATCGCCGTAATCCCGCTGGCAGGCAGTGATTCGGCGACACGCAGTTGATGTGTTCCCAGCGTTTGGGTGAAATTGAGCTCCAGCATAGGTTATCTTCCCGTCCGTTCACGGCTGATACGCGCCAGCCATTCCGACACCAGCAACGAGATTAGCGCCAACACAATAGAGATAACACATAGCCGCGCCGCCGCGCTTTCGCCGCCAGGCATCTGGATCAGGGTGTACATCGCCGACGGAATGGTGCGCGTTTCCCCCGGAATATTGGAAACGAAGGTGATGGTCGCGCCAAACTCACCGAGCGAGCGGGCGAAGGCCAGCACCGTACCAACAATAATTCCCGGCAACGTCAGCGGCAGCGTGATGGTGACAAAGACGCGCCAGCGCCCTGCACCAAGCGTACGTGCCGCCTGTTCAAGTTTTCTATCCACACCTTCCAGCGCCAGACGGATCGCGCGCACCATCAATGGAAAAGACATCACTGCGGCGGCTAACACCGCGCCGCGCCAGCTAAACGCAAAGGTGATACCGAACCAGTCATACAACCACTGACCGATAAAACCGCGTCGGCCCATCGCTACCAGCAACAGATAACCTACCACCACCGGCGGTAAAACCAAGGGCAGATGCAGTACGCTATCAAGGAGAGCCTTCCCTGGAAATGTGCAACGCACCAGCAGCCAGGCAAAGAAGATCCCAAAGGGCAAACTGAATAATACCGCGAGGGATGAGACTTTTAGGCTCAGCAGTACCGCCTGCCATTCAGGATCCGTCAATATCATTAGTGCGTCGTAAATCCGTAACGTTTGAAAATTTCAGAAGCCTGCGGGCCTCTCAGGTAATCATAAAACGCCGTTACCGTTGCGTTTTTATGCCCATCAATGATAGCCAGCGGGTATTCCACTTTTTGGTGTGAATCCTCCGGGAAGGTACCCACCACTTTCACACCTTTGCTGGCAACCGCGTCAGAACCGTAAACGATGCCCAGCGGCGCTTCTCCTCGCTCTACCAGTGCCAGCGCGCCACGCACGTCTTCTGCCGGAGCCAGCTTCGGTGACAGGGTGTCCCATGCCCCCAGTTTTTGCAGCGCTTCTTTAGCGTAAATCCCTGCCGGAACGTGTTCCGGGTCGCCAACGGCAAGGCGGCCGCCTTTCAGCAGGCTTGCCCAGTCCGTTTTGGCATTAATGGTAATATCGCCCTGAGCGCTACTTTTCGGGGCTACGACCACCAGGCTATTGCCCAACAGGGTTTCACGCGTCGCCGTATCAATGGCTTTTTTCCCGACCGCATAATCCATCCATTTCTGATCGGCAGAAATAAACAGATCGGCTGGCGCGCCTGCTTCAATCTGACGCGCCAACGTTGACGATGAGGCAAATGAAGAGACTACCTCAACGTTTTTCTCTTTTTTATACGCCGCCGCAATATCCTGTAGCGCATTGGTCAGCGATGCTGCTGCAAAAACGGTAATTTTGCCCTCTTCCGCCAGCGCATGCCCGGCAACAGAAAGCGATAAAGTCGCCCCAGCAAAAAGGCGTAACCATGTACCTGCCATTTGTAGCTCCTCTGAGTATCGTTATATACATTGAAACATAACGATGTTATCAGAGTTTTGATGAACGCAGGTAATACCCATAAAGAATGAGTAACTTCAGTAAATATATCGGCAGGATGTCACAAAACCTTGAACAGTAAAACGCCCACCGAAGTGGGCGTTTTCGAAAGGATCAGCGCTGCTGGCTGGAACGGTCGCGGCGACCAAAGGCGGAAAAGACGTTAAACACTTCACCCAGGCCATAAATCAACCCCAGGATGACAGCCATCACCACAGGAACCATGATCACGGCAAAAACCAGACTTTTCAATAACTCAAACATGATCGACTCCGGATATTGTGAAGGAAGCATTTTAGCCTGATTTCACAGTAAAACACTCGCCTTTTGTGCGATTGCATGCGCCACTTTGCTATCAATATCAGGGCTCAGGCTAGGCGTAATACTGCTTTTCCTTCACAATACTCTTTTTGCCAGGATATTGCGTAATGCAGGCTGAAATTCTCTTAACCCTCAAACTCCAGGAACGCCTTTTTGCCGATCCGCGCCGTATTTCTCTGCTGAAACAGATTGAACAAACAGGTTCGATTAGCCAGGGTGCGAAGAACGCAGGCATCAGTTACAAAAGCGCCTGGGATGCCATTAATGAAATGAACCAACTGAGCGAACATACGCTGGTTGATCGTGCAACAGGCGGTAAAGGCGGTGGCGGCGCGGTAGTGACGCGTTACGGACAGCGTCTGATTCAGCTTTACGATCTGCTGGCGCAGATTCAACAGAAGGCGTTTGACGTGCTGAGCGACGACGACGCGCTGCCGCTGGACAGCCTGCTGGCAGCTATTTCCCGCTTCTCCCTGCAAACCAGCGCCCGCAACCAGTGGTTTGGCACCGTAACCGCCCGCGATCACCAGCAGGTACAGCAGCATATTGAAGTGCTGCTGGCCGACGGTGAAACGCGTCTGAAAGTCGCTATCACCGCACAAAGCGGCGAACGGCTTGGCCTTGATGCAGGAAAAGAGGTACTGGTATTACTGAAAGCGCCATGGGTTAATATCACACAGGATGCGCAGTGCGCAGCGCTTGCCGACAACCAGCTTAAGGGGTTCATCAGCCATATTGAGCGTGGCGAACAGCAAAGCGAAGTGCTGATGACATTGCCCGACGGACAGCAACTCTGCGCCACGGTGCCGACGCATGATGTGGATAATTTGCAGAAACAGCACGAAGTGACGGCATATTTTAATGCCGATCGCGTCATTCTCGCCACGTTATGCTAATCGCATTGACAAGTGAGTGCATTGCACGTATCCCTGAGCTTCATTGCTGCAAAAAACGGGATGTATCATGTCATCATTGCAAATTTCGCAAGGCACGTTTCGTCTTAGCGATACACGTACACTGCACCTTGAACAGTTAATCCTGCGGGCGGGTGAAAGCTGGGCCTTTGTTGGTGCTAACGGCAGCGGGAAATCCGCGCTGGCCCGCGCGCTTTCAGGAGAACTGACGCTGTTGAACGGTGAACGTCAGTGCCAGTTTACCCGCCTGACGCGCCTCTCTTTTGAACAGTTACAAAAACTGGTCAGCGATGAGTGGCAGCGCAACAACACCGATATGCTCAGTCCTGGCGAAGAAGATACCGGGCGCACCACCGCCGACATCATTCAGGATGAGGTCAAAAACCCACAGCGCTGTGAACAACTGGCGGCGCTGTTCGGCATCACGCATCTGCTGACACGCCGTTTTAAATACCTTTCGACCGGCGAAACGCGCAAAACACTGCTGTGCCAGGCGCTGATGTCCGAGCCGGAACTGCTGGTTCTGGATGAACCGTTCGACGGGCTGGATGTGAACTCCCGCCAGCAACTGGCAGAACTTCTGGCGCGGTTGAATGCAGAGGGTTACACCGTGGTGCTGGTGCTTAACCGCTTCGATGAAATTCCGGAGTTTGTGCAGCATGCTGGCGTACTGGTGGATTGCACCCTAACGGAAACCGGTGAAAAGTCAGCCCTGTTGCAACAGGCGCTGATTGCGCAACTGGCGCACAGTGAAAAACTGACCGGCATTGCCCTGCCGGAACCCGATGCGCCCCCGGCCCGAGAAACGTTACGCACGGGCGAGCCGCTGATTGTGTTAAACGATGGTGTCGTTTCTTATAACGACCGGCCAATCATCAACCAGCTTTCCTGGACGGTAAACCCCGGCGAACACTGGCAGATCATCGGCCCGAACGGCGCAGGAAAATCGACGCTATTGAGCCTGATCACTGGCGATCATCCGCAAGGTTACAGTAACGATCTTACGCTGTTTGGCCGCCGTCGCGGCAGCGGTGAAACTATTTGGGATATCAAAAAACATATTGGTTACGTCAGCAGCAGCCTACATCTCGATTACCGCGTCAGCACCAATGTGCGCAACGTGATCCTCTCCGGCTATTTTGACTCAATTGGCATCTATCAGGCGGTGTCAGACAAACAGCACAAACTGGCGCAGCGCTGGCTGGATATTTTAGGTTTCGACGCCCGCACCGCCGATGCGCCATTCCACAGCCTTTCATGGGGACAACAGCGGCTGGCGCTGATTGTCCGTGCGCTGGTGAAACATCCGACATTACTGATCCTTGACGAGCCGCTGCAAGGCCTTGATCCGCTGAACCGTCAGTTGATCCGCCGCTTTGTTGATGTGTTAATCAGTGAAGGGCAAACTCAGTTGTTGTTCGTTTCACATCATGCTGACGATGCGCCAGCCTGCATTACTCACCGGCTTACCTTTGTGCCGGAAGGCGACAACTATCGCTACCAACTCGAAACGCACACTTCCTGAGCAGCATCACTCTGGCGAACTTCTGGAATATATGTCTTTTATCGTGTACGCCGATTGCCTGGCTGCCATCAATGACTTATAACCTCTCGGGACGTTGCCCGACTTTGTCGGCAGCGTCTGCGTTGCTGTAACGCAATGCAGTCATTTTAAGGCTGTTCAGATTCGCCGGATAAGCGCCGCTAAAGCAGGTTTTTCCGGCGGTTACACGACAAACCGGACGACAGAAAATTCAGTGTAAACGATTCCACTATTTTATCCCATATCACAGTTTTCACCTCTCTGTTATGCTAAGGTTTGTTCATATCAAATGCTTTATGGAGTGAAATATGCGAGTTCTTGTTACTGGTGGTAGCGGTTACATAGGAAGCCACACCTGCGTGCAACTGCTGCAAAACGGCCATGATGTCATCATTCTGGATAACCTCTGTAACAGTAAGCGCAGCGTACTCAATGAAATCGAGCGCTTCGGCGGGAAATCCGCGCTGTTCGTTGAAGGTGATGTTCGCGATGAAGCGCTGCTGGCCGAAATCCTGCACGATCATGCCATTGAAGCAGTTATTCACTTTGCCGGGCTGAAGGCTGTTGGCGAATCCGTGGCGAAGCCGCTGGAGTACTATGACAACAACGTCAACGGTACGCTGCGCCTGGTAGACGCCATGCGTGCCGCTAACGTCAAAAACCTGATTTTCAGCTCCTCTGCCACGGTCTACGGCGATCAACCGAAAATCCCTTATGTCGAAAGCTTCCCTACCGGGACGCCGCAAAGTCCGTACGGCAAAAGTAAGTTGATGGTGGAACAGATCCTCACTGACCTGCAAAAAGCACAGCCGGAGTGGAGCATCGCGCTGTTGCGCTACTTCAACCCGGTTGGCGCACATCCGTCGGGAGATATGGGCGAAGATCCGCAGGGTATTCCGAATAACCTGATGCCTTACATCGCGCAGGTTGCCGTTGGTCGTCGTGATTCGCTGGCAATCTTCGGCAACGATTATCCGACGCAGGATGGCACAGGTGTGCGTGATTACATTCATGTGATGGACCTTGCTGACGGTCACGTTGCAGCTATGCAACAACTGGCCGGCAAACCGGGCGTGCATATTTACAACCTCGGCGCCGGTGTCGGCAGCAGCGTACTGGATGTGGTTAACGCATTCAGCAAAGCCTGCGGCAAACCGGTGGCATGGCATTACGCGCCGCGCCGCGAAGGCGATTTACCGGCCTACTGGGCCGACGCGACCAAAGCCGATAAAGAGCTGAACTGGCGCGTGACCCGTACGCTTGACGAAATGGCAGAAGATACCTGGCGCTGGCAGTCACGCCATCCGCAGGGTTATCCGGACTGAAGGAGCAGTAATGACGCAATTTAACCCGGTCGATCACCCGCATCGCCGCTACAACCCGCTGACTGATCAGTGGATCCTGGTTTCTCCGCATCGCGCAAAACGTCCCTGGCAAGGGGCGCAGGAAACGCCTGCGAAGCAAACATTGCCTGCACACGATCCGGATTGCTTCCTGTGTCCGGGCAATACTCGCGTAACGGGCGATAAAAACCCCGATTACACCAGTACTTACGTGTTCACCAATGATTTTGCAGCGCTGATGACCGATACGCCGCAGGCGCCGGAAAGCAGCGATCCGCTGATGCGCAGCCAGAGCGCACGCGGAACCAGCCGGGTTATTTGCTTCTCGCCGGATCACAGCAAAACGCTGCCGGAGCTTAGCCTGAGCGCGCTGGAAGAGGTGGTGAAAACCTGGCAACAGCAAACCGCCGAGCTGGGCCAGCAGTATCCCTGGGTGCAGGTTTTTGAGAATAAAGGCGCGGCAATGGGCTGCTCCAACCCGCATCCGCATGGTCAGGTGTGGGCGAACAGCTTTCTGCCCAACGAAGTGGAACGCGAAGACCGTCTGCAAAAAGCGTACTTTGCTGAACATCACTCGCCGATGCTGGTCGATTATGTGCAGCGCGAGCTAAATGACGGCAGCCGTACGGTAGTGGAAACTGAGCACTGGCTGGCCGTGGTGCCTTACTGGGCGGCATGGCCCTTCGAAACGTTGCTGTTGCCGAAGGCGCATATCCAGCGCATTACCGACTTAACCACAGCGCAGCGCAGCGATCTGGCGCTGGCGCTGAAAAAACTGACCAGCCGTTACGACAATCTGTTCCAGTGCTCTTTCCCCTACTCAATGGGTTGGCACGGCGCACCGTTTAACGGTGAAGAGAATGATCACTGGCAATTGCACGCGCATTTCTACCCGCCGCTTCTGCGTTCCGCTACCGTACGTAAATTTATGGTGGGCTACGAAATGCTGGCGGAAACCCAGCGCGATTTGACGGCGGAACAAGCCGCTGAACGCCTGCGTGCGCTAAGCGATGTCCATTTTCGCGAATCCGGAGAATAATAATGAGTCTGAAAGAGAAAACACAATCCCTGTTTGCTGAGAAATTTGGCTACCCTGCCACCCATACCATTCAGGCTCCGGGCCGCGTGAATCTGATTGGCGAACATACTGACTATAACGATGGTTTTGTTCTGCCCTGTGCTATTGATTACCAGACGGTGATTAGCTGTGCACCGCGCACCGATCACATCGTGCGGGTGATTGCCGCTGATTACGATAACCAGACGGATGAATTTTCCCTCGACGCCCCCATTGTTATTCACGACAGCCAACAGTGGTCCAACTATGTGCGTGGCGTAATGAAACACCTGCAAAAACGAAACGCGAGCTTTGGCGGTGCCGATTTGGTGATCAGTGGTAACGTACCGCAAGGCGCGGGGTTAAGCTCTTCAGCATCGCTGGAAGTGGCGGTCGGTACCGTCTTCCAGCAGCTTTACCATCTGCCGCTGGATGGTGCGCAGATTGCCCTCAACGGCCAGGAAGCGGAAAACCAGTTCGTCGGCTGTAACTGCGGCATTATGGATCAGTTGATCTCGGCGCTGGGCAAAAAAGGCAGCGCGTTGCTGATCGATTGCCGCTCACTGGGTACCAAAGCAGTGTCGATGCCGGAAGGTGTGGCAATTGTCATCATTAACAGTAACTTCAAACGCACGTTAGTGGGCAGTGAATACAACACGCGTCGTCAGCAGTGCGAAACTGGCGCACGTTTCTTCCAGCAGAAAGCGCTGCGTGATGTCAGCATCGACCAGTTCAATGCGGTAGCGCACGAGCTGGATCCACTGGTCAGCAAACGCGTACGCCATGTGCTGACAGAAAACGCGCGCACGGTGGAAGCAGCAGCCGCGCTGGAGAAAGGCGATCTGCAACGCATGGGCGTGCTGATGGCCGAATCCCACGCGTCGATGCGCGATGATTTTGAAATCACTGTGCCGCAAATCGATACGTTGGTCGAGATTGTAAAAGCCACCATCGGTGACAAAGGCGGCGTACGCATGACCGGCGGCGGCTTCGGTGGCTGCGTTGTCGCGCTGGTGCCAGAAGCACTGGTTCCTGTGGTGAAACAGGCCGTGGAAAGCCAGTACGAAGCCAAAACCGGCATCAAAGAAACCTTTTATGTGTGTAAACCTTCACAGGGAGCAGGACAGTGCTAAACGAATCTGCGACGGCGGCCCCGGACGGGCTGCCCTTTCGTCTCATAACTCTGCGCAACAGCGCCGGAATGGTGGTGACACTGATGGACTGGGGCGCGACGCTGCTCTCGGCACGCGTGCCACTGAAAAATGGCACCGTACGTGAAGCGTTGCTTGGCTGCGCATCACCGGAATACTATCTACAACAATCCGCGTTTCTCGGCGCTTCGGTGGGCCGCTACGCCAACCGTATCAGCAAAAGCCGTTTTCAGCTTGATGGCCAGACGTATGCGCTTACGCCCAGCCAGGGCGAAAATCAGTTGCACGGTGGCCCTGACGGTTTCGACAAGCGTCGCTGGCGAATTGAGCGTCAGAATGAAAATGAAGTGCTGTTTTCGCTGACCTCGCCGGATGGCGATCAGGGTTTTCCGGGCAACGTAAATGCCACGGCGAATTTTCGCCTCGGCGAGGATAACCGTCTGGCCATTGAATATCGCGCCACGACCGACAAACCCTGCCCGGTCAATCTGACGAACCACGCGTATTTCAACCTCGATGGGTACCAGTCCGATGTGCGTAGCCACTCCCTGCAACTGCTGGCAGATGAATATCTCCCTGTGGATGAGATGGGGCTACCGACCGGTGGGTTGAAAAAAGTCGCGCTGACCAGTTTTGATTTCCGTACGCCCAAAACCGTGGCAGAAGAGTTTCTCAGCGATGACGATCAGCGTGTGGTAAAAGGCTACGATCATGCGTTTTTGTTGCAGGCAAAGGGCGATACCAGCCAGCCTGCGGCGTATCTGTGGTCAGCAGATAATCAACTGCAAATGACGGTTTATACCAGCGCCCCTGCGCTCCAGTTCTATTCCGGTAATTATCTTGACGGGACGCCAGCACGCGGGGGGAAAACCTACGCTGCATGGCAAGGCCTGGCGCTGGAAAGTGAATTTTTGCCCGACAGCCCGAACCGCCCGGACTATCCACAGCCGGACTGTGTGTTACGCCCCGGCAGCGAATATATCAGCCTGACGGAATATCACTTTATTGCGCTTTAATCTCAGCCCTCCTTCCGGAGGGTTTTTTTTGCTCATTTTGCTGAAATAAGCGTCACTCATCGACAAAACTATAACCACTGGTTCACAAGCATCTTACACTGCGCGGCTATTTTCGCTATGGTTATAGGTAACCGTTGCCGTGGCTCGCTCCCTGGCAATATAATGAGAATTGTTATCATTCAATCAGGTTTACAGGAGTAAGAGTATGGCTGTTACTAAACTGGTTCTGGTTCGTCATGGCGAAAGCCAATGGAACAACGAAAACCGCTTCACCGGTTGGTACGATGTCGATCTGTCAGAGAAAGGCGTTGGTGAAGCAAAAGCAGCAGGCAAACTGCTGAAAGAGGAAGGCTACTCCTTTGATTTTGCTTACACCTCCGTGCTGAAACGTGCCATCCACACACTGTGGAACGTGCTGGACGAATTGGATCAAGCATGGTTGCCGGTAGAAAAAAGCTGGAAACTGAACGAGCGTCACTACGGCGCATTGCAGGGTCTGAACAAAGCCGAAACCGCAGAGAAATACGGTGACGAGCAGGTTAAACAGTGGCGTCGTGGCTTTGCCGTTACCCCGCCAGCGCTGACCAAAGATGACGAACGTTTCCCGGGCCACGATCCGCGCTACGCCAAACTGACCGAAGCCGAGCTACCGCAGACCGAAAGCCTGGCGCTGACCATTGATCGCGTTATTCCTTACTGGAATGAAACCATTCTGCCGCGTCTGAAAAGCGGTGAGCGCGTGATTATTGCTGCGCACGGTAACTCCCTACGCGCACTGGTGAAATACCTCGACAATATGAGCGAAGAGGAGATCCTCGAACTGAACATCCCGACTGGCGTGCCGCTGGTTTATGAGTTCGATGAAAACTTCAAACCGCTGAAACACTACTACCTGGGCAATGCGGAAGAGATCGCCGCAAAAGCCGCTGCGGTAGCAAACCAGGGTAAAGCGAAGTAAGTTTTCTCCCATTAAAAAAGCGTCTCACGCGATCAGATACACAAAATAATTCGCAGTGCAGCTAATCCCCGGCTGCTAATACAAGCAAGCGGCCGGGTTAGTGAGGAAAGCCAACGCCTCTGTGTCTCGAATCAGGTGCGACGGGCTTTTACTGCTGCCGCTAACTGACGCAGGATCGCGTCCGTATCTTCCCAGCCGATGCACGCATCGGTGATGCTCTTACCGTAGAGCAGCGGTTTGCCGCTCTCCAGGCTCTGATTACCTTCCACCAGATGGCTTTCAATCATCACGCCGATAATCGCTTTTTCACCATTGGCGATCTGCTGGCAGACATCGCTGCCAACGTCCATTTGCTTTTTGAATTGTTTACTGGAGTTCGCATGACTGAAATCGATCATCACCTGCGGTTCCAGGCCCGCTTTGGTCAGACCTGATTTCACTTCTGCCACATGTTTTGCACTGTAGTTCGGTTCTTTGCCGCCGCGCAGAATAATGTGGCAGTCGCCATTACCGGCGGTATTCACAATGGCTGAGTGGCCCCATTTGGTGACGGACAGGAAGCAGTGCGGCGCGCTGGCGGCGTTAATGGCATCGATCGCCACTTTGATGGTGCCGTCGGTGCCGTTTTTGAATCCAACCGGACAGGAGAGACCAGAAGCCAGCTCGCGGTGTACCTGTGATTCCGTAGTTCGGGCGCCGATCGCCCCCCAGCTCATCAGATCCGCCAGATATTGCGGTGTGATCATATCGAGGAATTCCCCCGCAGCCGGCAGACCGCTGTCATTGATTTCCAGCAACAACTTACGGGCAATGCGCAGGCCGTCATTGATCTGGAAGCTGTTATCCATATACGGATCGTTGATCAGCCCTTTCCAACCTACGGTGGTACGCGGTTTTTCAAAATAGACGCGCATCACCACTTCCAGCTCACCGCTAAGCTCTTCACGCAATGCCAGCAGGCGCGAAGCATACTCTTTCGCCGCTGCAGGATCATTAATGGAGCACGGACCAATCACCACCAGCAGACGATCGTCATTGCCGCGCAGAATGTTGTGGATCGCTTTGCGGGCGCTGGATACCGTCCGGGCGGCAGTTTCAGTGGCGGGGAATTTTTCAAGGAGCGCTACAGGAGGTAATAACTCGTTGATCTCTTTAATACGTAAATCGTCGTTCTGATAATTCATGATCTTTCCAGTGTGCCCATACTTTTTTGTAATGAATGCAATCTTTCCAATCTATCTTGTCAGACCCGAAGTGTAAACGTCATTTTACACTTCGGGCGGATAATTCCTGGAATGGTGCAAAAAGCCATGCAAAAGTCGCAGACTGTAAGATTGGGGCTACACTTTTTAACTGCAAACACCGTTAAATTGAATTTTAGCAATATTACATTCTGCCGTTAATCACTAAAACGGCATCTTTCACCACTGAGCGTGATAACTCGTTCGCGCTGCTTTTATCGCCTTTGCCGGTGATGAAAACGACCAGAACAGGAGCTTTATGATGAAAATGAATAAATTAGCGACGCTTTTACTGACCTCGACGCTGACCCTTGCAGGTGGGGCAGCATGGGCTGCCGGTTCCACGGCTGATACTTCGGCCAATAACGGCCAGGCAAACTCCTCGGCAGCCGCAGGGCAAACAGCCCCGGATGCACAGCAGAATCTTGCGCCGAAAGGGGTTGATAACAGCAAAATTAACAACGGCAGCACAAATTCCGCTTCCGGGACACATCAGACTCATTCATCGCAGCATATGAGCAAAGATGAAGTGCACAAAAACACGATGTGTAAGGACGGCCGTTGCCCGGACGTGAACAAAAAAGTCCAAACCGGTAACGGTACTCATAATGATGCCGATACCAAAACCGATGGCACTACCCAGTAAAAATAATGACGCCGTAATACGTGAGGAGAGCTTCGGCTCTCCTTATTTTTTTCTTCTCACCGGTTAAAAATCTGTAATGATGTAAGGCGTTCAGCCTGGTTAAAAGGAAGGAGCCATTTATGGCGCTCTCACATTCACACGCCCCCGCCGATGCCAACGCCCGGCGTTTATTGCTGGCATTTATAGTCACTGCCATTTTTATGTTGGTGGAGGTGGTCGGTGGGATTATCTCCGGCTCGCTGGCGCTGCTGGCTGATGCCGGTCATATGCTTACCGATACCGCTGCCCTGCTCTTCGCGCTATTAGCTGTCTGGTTTGCTCGTCAGCCACCCAGCGCACATCGCACGTTTGGCTGGCTACGGCTGACAACACTGGCCGCCTTTGTGAATGCGCTGGCGCTGGTCTTGATCACCGTGTGGATTGTCTGGGAAGCACTGCAGCGCTTTTACCACCCGCAGCCAGTCGCCGGGTTAATCATGATGGTGATCGCCATTGCCGGTCTGCTGGCAAACATACTGGCGTTCTGGTTGCTACATCGCGGTAGCGAAGAGAAGAACCTTAATGTGCGTGCTGCGGCGTTGCATGTCCTTGGTGACCTGCTTGGTTCCGTTGGGGCGATCGTCGCCGCGTTGGTGATCATGCTCACCGGATGGACACCGATCGATCCGATACTATCTGTGCTGGTTTCCGCGCTGGTGTTGCGTAGCGCGTGGCACTTATTGAAGGAAAGCGTCAACGAATTGCTGGAAGGCGCACCGTCGACATTCGACATTGGCACGCTGAAACGTCATTTGCGTCGCGCCATTCCGGAAGTGCGCGATGTACACCATGTTCATGTCTGGTTGGTCGGTGAAAAACCATTAATGACGTTACATGTACAGGTTATTCCGCCGCGTAATCACGATAAGTTACTCAGTGAGATCCAGCATTTCCTCACCCATCATTACCAGATTGAGCACTCCACCGTGCAGATGGAGTATCAGCTCTGTAACGGGCCAGACTGCACGCTGGGAGAATCACAGCCTGACCATCACCATCAGTACCATCATTAATGTGAAAACGCGTGAGAACCCCGCTCACGCGCGCTGTTCATCCACATCCGGCTGCCATTAAGCGCAATGAATGTCAGGATCAGATATTCAAGCGACATCGCCCATACGCCTTGTAAAGCGAAAATCACCACGCTGATAACGTTGATGATCACCCAAAGCAGCCAGTTTTCAACATATTTGCGAGTCATCAGGATCATCGCCACAATCGACAACACCATCATGGAGGAATCCCAGAACGGGAAAGCATCCGGTTGCAGTTGCGGCATCGCCACATTCAGCCCCAGCGTTTGCATTACTGAAACGGCAATTGTCGTCAGAAATGCAAAAACAGGATCAATAAACGCGGTCATCAGGCCAATCGCAACCACACACACGGCCAACCATGCCAGCGCTTTCGGCAATGGCAACCAGCGAATTTGCAGCTCAGCCTCGTTTTGCGATGTCTGCCGTGACCAGGCGTACCAGCCGTAAATATTGGCAGCAAAGAAAAAGAGCTGGAGTAACAGGCTGGCATAGAGCTGGATCTGGAAAAAGATAATGGCGAACAGCGTGACGTTTATCAGACCAAACGCGTAATTACTGATTTTCTCCAGGCTCGCCAGCCAGATACAAAGTAAGCCCGCCAGCGTGCCTGTGGCTTCAATCCATGAGAGATCGTACCCACCTGCACCCAGCGGTATGTGTACCAGGATGTTCTGTGTACTAAAAAAATCCATTATTTCCTCAGAGCGTATCGTTACGCGTTAAAAAGTATTACGGTCGTAGTGTAGCCGCAAAATCCAGCATGCGGTTCAGCGATACTAATGCGCCTTCGCGTAGTGCCGCATCAACATGGATCTCATGCTCAGCACCGGCATGTTCCAGCCCTTCAGCAATCGCTTTCAGTCCATTCATCGCCATCCATGGACAGTGCGCACAACTACGGCAAGTTGCCCCTTCTCCCGCCGTCGGCGCTTCAAACAGATCTTTTTCCGGTACAGCTTGCTGCATTTTATAAAAGATACCCCGGTCCGTGGCGACAATAAGCTGTTGGTGCGGTAGCGTTTTCGCCGCGGCAATTAATTGGCTGGTAGACCCCACGGCATCCGCCAGTTGCACGACCGATTGCGGCGATTCCGGATGCACCAGAATAGCGGCTTGCGGGTAAAGCGCTTTCATGCGCATCAACGCCTGGGTTTTAAACTCATCGTGAACAATACATGCCCCCTGCCAGCACAGCACATCTGCACCGGTCTGTTTCTGCACGTAGCTTCCCAGATGTTTGTCCGGCGCCCAGATAATTTTCTCGCCGAGGCTATCGAGATGCTCAATCAACTCCACGGCAATACTGGAGGTCACGACCCAGTCGGCACGCGCTTTTACTGCTGCCGAGGTATTTGCGTAGACCACCACTGTGCGGTCCGGGTGAGCATCGCAGAAAGCGGTAAACTCCTCAATCGGACAGCCCAGATCGAGCGAACATTCGGCGTGTAGCGTTGGCATCAGAATGGTTTTTTCCGGGCTGAGAATTTTGGCGGTCTCGCCCATAAAACGAACGCCTGCAACCAACAGCGTAGAGGCTGGATGTCTGGCGCCAAAGCGCGCCATCTCCAGCGAATCAGCTATACAGCCACCGGTCTCTTCCGCGAGTTGTTGGATCTCCGGGTCGGTATAGTAGTGCGCAACCATCACCGCATCCCGCTCTTTCAGCAAGCGTTTGATTTTCTCGCGGTAAAATTGCTTGCCTTGCTGATCCAGCGGCAGAGGTTTTGGCGGAAAAGGATAGATTGCGGCTTCAGTGTCACACATTACGCTCATCATGCTTACTCGTTTTTCTTGCTGAACTTAACAACCGGGTTAGCCGCCATGGGAGCGGGTAATACGGCAGGGATGTTTTATATACTAAACAAGATAGCCGATTGCGTAAAAAATGTCGTGAGGAATTTTTAAGGAATGGCAGATAGCAAAAAAGCGCCGCCAGCGCCATTTTTATATTGGTGGGTCGTGCAGGATGACTCGCTTCGCTCGCCCTTCGGGCCGTCGCCGCAAGCGGCTCCGTTGTCTCACTGCACTACTCGTCTCATCCTGAGACTCGCCCTACGGGCCAACGCTGGCGCGTTGTTCAAAATTGTTCCCGACAATTTTGTCGAATCTTGTATATTGCAGATAGCAAAAAATTTCGTCCTGCGCCTTTTTTACATTGGTGGGTCGTGCAGGATTCGAACCTGCGACCAATTGATTAAAAGTCAACTGCTCTACCAACTGAGCTAACGACCCATAAAGGTAGTGACTTCGAAGATAATTTAACTGGAAACCACATTGAGTGGTGGATCGTGCAGAATGATTTGGCTTTTGCCTCGCCCTCTGGCGCCGCTGCTGTCGCAGCGTTATCCTCCACGTTTAACACCATTAGATTGATGTTAAATTGGTGGGTCGTGCAGGATTCGAACCTGCGACCAATTGATTAAAAGTCAACTGCTCTACCAACTGAGCTAACGACCCGAGTGGTGGGTGATGACGGGATCGAACCGCCGACCCCCTCCTTGTAAGGGAGGTGCTCTCCCAGCTGAGCTAATCACCCGATACTACGTGCTGGATACTGCTTTAAGTGGTGGGTCGTGCAGAATGACTCGGCTTTGCCTTGCCCTGTCGGGCCGTTGCTACGCAACGTTATCCTTCACGCTTAACATCTCCACCCCGATGTTAAATTGGTGGGTCGTGCAGGATTCGAACCTGCGACCAATTGATTAAAAGTCAACTGCTCTACCAACTGAGCTAACGACCCACTTTTACGTTGCTTCTGGTTTAAGAGATATCCCGTGGCAACGGCGGCATATATTACTGATTTAAGAATTCAGCGCAACAACAATTTCAACGAGAATAACTTAACTGCTTATGATTCATGCGACAAGACCAGAAAAAACACGATTTCTGGTCATGCGCTATGCATTACATAGAACCAAGGCGTTTTTGCGCTTGTTTCGCGCCTTCGGTACCAGGATATTTACTGACCACCTGCTGGTAAACCGCTTTCGCTTTAGCACTGTCACCTTTGTCCTGCATAATCACACCAACCTTGAACATGGCATCAGGCGCTTTAGGCGACTTCGGGTAATTTTTCACCACAGAGGCAAAGTAATAAGCAGCGTCGTCTTTTTTACCCTTGTTGTAATTCAACTGACCAAGCCAGTAGGTGGCATTCGGTATGTAGGTTGAATCTGGGTACTTTTTGACAAAATTCTGGAAAGCAGCGATCGCATCATCCTGGCGGGCTTTATCCTGTACCAGCGCAATCGCTGCATTGTAATCCGTATTCGCGTCGCCACTTTGAACTGGCGCACCAGACGTTGCCGCACCGTTATTTGCGCCCGTATCCGCTGCTGGCGCTTGCGCCGCCGCACCGCTCTGGTCGCCGGAAGCTTGCTGCGTCTGTCCCGCAGTGCCACTGCTCAGATTGCCTATCTGCTGCAAAATTTGCTGTTGGCGTTCAACCACCTGATTAAGCTGATACTGATTTTCCTGGATTTGTCCACGAAGGGTATCAATATCGGCCTGATTATCAGAAAGTTGTTGCTGGAGTTGAGTCAAAAGCTGGCTATGAGCATTAGAAATACGCTCAAGTTGAGTGACACGGTCTTCGACCGAGCCTGAGCCGACACTACTGATTGGCGCCTGCGCAGTAGCGGCCCATGGGGCCGCTATGCCAACCAGTAACGACAGACTCAACAAATGATGTCTGAAGTTACTGCTCATGCAATTCTCTTAGTAAACCAGTACGGCACGACGGTTTTTAGCGTAAGCCGCTTCGTCATGACCCAGTACTGCAGGTTTTTCTTTACCGTAAGAAACGATGGAGATCTGGTCTGCGGAAACGCCTTTACCCTGCAGGTACATTTTAACGGCGTTAGCACGACGTTCGCCCAGGGAGATGTTGTATTCCGGAGTACCACGTTCGTCCGCGTGACCTTCTACGGTGACTTTATAGGACGGGTTGCTACGCAGGAAGTTAGCGTGAGCATCCAGCATCGCAGCAAAATCAGAACGGATGTCATATTTGTCCAGATCGAAGTAAACAATGTTGTTCTGCTGCAGTTGTTGCATTTGCAGACGCGCTTGTTCTTCGGAAGACATGTTGCCATTACCGTTCATGCCAGTGCCAGCACCCATCATGCCTTCGCCGCTCTGGTCGCTGGTGTTGTTCTTGTGAGAAGAACATGCAGCAATTGCCATAACAGGCAGAGCCAGCATCAGGCCTTTCAGCACTTTGTTCAGTTGCATTTCTTTGATTCCTTTATAAATATTTATTATCACAGATACGGAGACCAGGCAGGGAATTTAACCTGACCATCAGTCGCCGGAAGACGCGCTTTGAAACGCCCATCTGTAGAAACCAGATTCAGCACGGATCCCATCCCCTGAGAAGAGCTGTAGATCACCATTGTGCCGTTAGGTGCCAGACTTGGCGTTTCATCCAGGAACGTTGACGACAGAACCTGTACGCCACCCGCTGCCAGATCTTGTTTAGCGATGTGCTGCTGACCACCGTCAGAGCTTACCATCACCATAAATTTGCCGTCACTGCTCACGTCAGCATCCTGGTTTTGTGCACCCTGCCAGGAGAGACGCTGCGCGGCGCCGCCATTGATACCTATTTTATACACCTGAGGACGTCCTGCCTGGTCAGACGTAAATGCCAGCGTCTGGCTGTCCGGGAACCAGGTCGGTTCGGTGTTGTTGCTGCGGCCATCGGTAACCTGGCGAATCTGACCAGAACCGATATCCATGACATAAATGTTCAGGCTACCGGTTTTAGACAGCGCAAACGCCAGTTTAGAACCGTCCGGCGAGAAGGCTGGCGCACCGTTGTGGCGCGGGAACGAAGCAACCTGGCGGATGCTAGCATTCGCCAGCGTCTGGATAACCAGAGCAGAACGACCACTTTCAAACGTCACGTAAGCCAGTTTGGACCCATCCGGAGACCATGCCGGAGACATCAGCGGCTGCGGAGATTTATGCACCAGGAACTGGTTGTAACCGTCATAGTCTGAAACACGCAGTTCATACGGGAACTGACTGTTCGCCGTCTGCACTACGTAAGCAATACGGGTACGGAACGCACCTTTAATACCGGTCAGTTTTTCGAATACTTCATCACTGGCGGCATGAGCGGCATAACGCAGCCACTGTTTGTTCACTTTAAAGGAGTTCTGTGCCAGCACAGTACCCGGCGCACCGGCGGTGTCCACTAGCTGGTAAGCGACGTTGTAGCTGCCGTCAGGATTCGGGGTTACCTTACCAACAACCACCGCATCGATGCCCAACGCAGACCATGCTGCCGGCTGAACTTCCTGTGCACTACCAGGCTGCTGCGGCAGGCGGGAACGATCCAGAGGATTGAATTTGCCGCTGTTGCGCAGATCCGCAGCAACGATACCGCCGGCATCTTCAGGCGCGGCACCAGGACCTGCCCACTGGAAAGGCACAACACCAATCGGGCGTGCCGAGTCCACCCCCTGGGTGATCTCGATACGTACTTCTGCGTGCAGCACTGCTGCCCACAGCATCAGAAAACCAAATACAACACGTAATGCCTGCTTCATCATATCTCCCTTATCCGGGCGGAAAACCCGCGATAATTTAGCAGAATTTTAACAAACTCATTGTGGTTTAAAGACCAGCGGCGCATTTTTGAACACTTCATACACAGCCTGACTTGGCGGCTTCGGTATTTTCGCCTGTCTTGCAGCTGTAAGAGCAGCCTGACAAAGCGCCGGGTCGCCACCTTCCGACTGAATATCTAACAGCATACCATCTGGCGCCAGTTTGATGCGTAATGTACAGGTTTTCCCCGCATAGGAGGAGGCGTCATAAAAGCGGCTTTCAATCGCCGATTTAATCTGCCCTGCATAGTTACTGATGTCAGCACCAGATGCGCCGTTATTCTTAGTGTTACCAGAACCAGCTGCGGCTGCATTACTACCTTTCGCCCCGCCACCTGTTTTCGGCGCATTCTTACCAGAGCTTAAATCGCCAAACAGATCGTCAACGCCAGCGGCGGCAGCGGCTTTTTCAGCAGCAGCTTTCTTGGCAGCGGCCGCTTTTTCGGCTGCCGCTTTCTTATCGGCTGCGGCCTTCTCTGCGGCAGCAGCTTTCGCGGCAGCAGCCTTTTCAGCGGCAGCGGCTTTCGCAGCAGCAGCCTTCTCAGCCGCAGCGGCTTTTTCAGCTGCCGCTTTTTCTGCGGCGGCTTGTTTAGCCGCTTCGGCCTGTGCTTTCTTCTCAGCGTCGGCCTGAGCTTTCTTCGCGGCTTCAGCTTCGGCTTTTTTCTTCGCATCGGCGGCGGCTTTCGCGGCTTCAGCTTCGGCTTTTTTCTGTGCGTCTGCAGCAGCTTTTGCGGCTTCAGCTTCCGCTTTTTTCTGCGCATCAGCGGCGGCTTTCTTCGCAGCTTCTGCCGCCTCTTTTGCCTGAGCAGCTGCTTTAGCTTTTGCATCGGCTGCGGCTTTCGCTGCGGCTTCTTCAGCTTGCTTCTGTTGCTGCTGTGCTTTTTTCGCCGCCTCTTCCGCTTGCTTCTGCTGTTCGGCCTGTTCGCGCGCGGCTTCCTGCGCCTGCAAACGCTCCTGCTCCAGTTGTTTCAAACGCTCCTGCTCGGCAGCCTGCTTTTCACGCAGCTCTTCTGCCTGCTGTTGCGCCTGTTTTTCGCGCTGCTCTTTGGCGCGTTGCGCACTGGCTTGCTGTTGCTGTTGGCGATTGTAATTGTCCACCACAGCACCGGGATCGACCATCACCGCATCGATCGCCGAGCCACCGCCGCCGCCTGCAGACGCATCAATATGCTCGTCGAACGAACTCCAAATCAGCAGCGCCACCAGAATTATGTGCAGCAATGCCGAGATGATTATCGCTCGCTTCAGCTTGTCGTTTTGTACGGTTGCCTTTGACACTCTCGGTTCCCAAAAACTGTCCGCCTGTCAGGCGAGTGATCAGATAGGCTGCGTCATCAAGCCAACCGATTTCACACCCGCGCTATGTAACAGGTTCAGCGCTTTAATGATTTCATCGTACGGCACGTCTTTCGCTCCGCCGATTAAGAACACGGTTTTCGGATTGGATTGCAGGCGACGCTGCGCCTCGGCAATCACCTGCTCTGGCGGTAGCTGATCCATACGATCTTTTTCCACCACCACGCTGTATTGTCCGACACCGGAAACCTCAATAATGACCGGAGGATCGTCATTAGTACTGACGGTCTGCGATTGCGTCGCATCCGGCAGATCGACCTCTACGCTCTGCGTGATGATCGGCGCTGTTGCCATAAAGATCAGCAGCAGCACCAGCAACACGTCCAGCAACGGTACAATGTTGATTTCAGATTTGAGGCCACGACTGCCTCGCCCACGCGATCTGGCCATGGATTACTCCTTGTTGCTGTCGCTGCTGGCGAATGCCTGGCGATGCAGAATAGCCGTGAACTCTTCCATAAAGTTGTCGTAATTCTGTTCCAGTTTGTTCACGCGCTGGTTCAGGCGGTTATACGCCATCACCGCCGGGATTGCGGCAAACAGACCAATTGCGGTAGCGATCAGCGCTTCCGCGATCCCCGGCGCAACCATTTGCAGTGTGGCCTGCTTCACCGCGCCCAGCGCGATAAAGGCGTGCATGATCCCCCACACCGTACCGAACAGACCGATATATGGGCTGATAGAAGCCACGGTGCCAAGGAAAGGAATGTGGTTTTCCAGATTTTCCAGCTCGCGGTTCATCGAAATACGCATCGCCCTTGATGCTCCTTCGACAATCGCTTCTGGCGCGTGACTGTTTGCGCGATGCAGACGGGCAAACTCTTTGAACCCGCTATAGAAAATTTGTTCCGAACCGCTCAGATTATCGCGGCGCCCCTGGCTTTCCTGATACAAACGCGACAGTTCAATCCCGGACCAGAACTTGTCTTCGAATGCCTCCGCTTCGCGCCCTGCTGTGTTGAGGATGCGCGTTCTCTGGATGATGATTGCCCAGGATGCGATTGAAAAACCAATCAAAATCAACATGATAAGTTTGACCAGAAGGCTTGCCTTCAGGAACAAATCAAGGATGTTCATGTCAGTCACTGCTTAAACTCCGCGACAATAGACTTGGGAAGCGCACGAGGCTTCATTAAGAGTGGATCAACACAGACAATCAGTACCTCAGCTTCATTCAGCACTTTGTTCTCTGCGTTGACAATCCGCTGCGTGAAAACCATGGCGGTACCACGCATTGATGTAATTTCCGTTTGGACTTCGAGCATGTCGTCGAGTCTGGCGGGTGCAAAATACTCCAGCACCATTTTGCGTACCACGAACGCGACGCGCTCAGCCAGCAGAACTTGTTGGCTAAAGTGATGATGGCGCAGCATCTCAGTACGAGCTCGTTCATAAAAAGCCACGTAGCTGGCGTGGTAAACCACACCACCGGCGTCAGTATCTTCGTAATAGACACGAACCGGCCATCGAAACAGCGTTGTATTCACTTTACATCCCGGTAATGCAAAAAAAGTTAGAGCTTTTAAACTTCGCTACTATACGCGCGGGGAAGGTGCTTTGGAATGGCTTCAGGTAAACGGATGGTAAAAATTTATGGGCTTTTGCAAGCCCATGAGGATAACGGATATTTCTTATTCAAAAGAAGAAAAAAATAAGCCCCACCAGCAGAACAACATCCGCGATAAGCGGGCAGAAAAACCCCTGCCAGTGAATAGCGTGCGGACGGAAACCGACGCCGTGGATAACCCCGGAACAAACCGCCCACATCAGCAGCAATCCGTGCCAGACCTCCAGCTCGCTGGTTTTCGCAGCAAAACGGGATGGATCCCAGAAAATGCAGCCAGCCAGCAGGAGCGCCATTATTAAGGAAAGGGCCCTTAACGGGCCCTTATCCATTACCGCATACAATTTTGCGATAATTTTTTCCATTACTGTTCTTCTTGTCCGGCTTTCGACGCTTCAACATGTTCCAGCGCCAGGGCGGTAATCACTCCAAAAGCACAGGCAAGAAGCGTTCCTAAAATCCATGCGAAATACCACATATTCAGCTCCTTACTTAGTACAGTGAGTGGGTATTGCTTTCAATATGTTCTTTGGTGATACGGCCGAACATTTTCCAGTAACACCAGATGGTGTAGAGCAGAACAATTGGCACAAATACCAGAGCAACATAGGTCATCAGATTCAACGTCAGTTGAGTCGATGTCGCATCCCACATGGTCAGGCTGGCCTTCAGCATGGTGCTTGACGGCATGATGAACGGAAACATCGCGACACCGGCGGTCAGAATGATGCAGGCCAGGGTCAGCGAAGAGAACACAAATGCCCATGCTGCTTTATCCAGACGCGCGGTCAGTATGGTCAGCAGCGGCAGTACTACACCCAGAGCCGGGATCACCCACAATACAGGCATGTTGTTAAAGTTAGTCAGCCAGGCGCCAGCCTGTACAGCAACGTCTTTAAGCAGTGGGTTAGACGGGGCGTGATGATCCATCACCGAGGTCACCACATAGCCATCAATACCATAAACTACCCACACACCGGCGAGTGCAAAACAGACCACTGTCACCAGTGCGGCGATCTGCACAGTAGCGCGAACACGCAGATGCAAATCACCCACGGTGCGCATTTGCAGATATGTCGCGCCCTGCGTCAGGATCATCGCCACGCTAACCACACCCGCCAGCAGACCGAACGGGTTCAGCAACTGGAAGAAGTTACCGGTGTAGAACAGACGCATATCGTTGTCGAGGTGGAATGGCACGCCCTGCAGCAGGTTGCCAAACGCCACGCCAATCACCAGCGGCGGTACAAAGCTACCGATGAAAATGCCCCAGTCCCACATTCCGCGCCAGCGATTGTCTTCAATTTTCGAACGGTAGTCGAAACCAATCGGACGAAAGAAGAGAGAAGACAGCACGAGGATCATCGCAACATAGAAGCCAGAGAATGCAGCAGCGTAAACCATCGGCCAGGCAGCGAACAACGCACCACCGGCGGTGATCAGCCAAACCTGGTTGCCGTCCCAGTGCGGCGCAATGGCGTTAATCATCACGCGGCGCTCAGTGTCGCTACGACCCAGCACGCGGGTCAGCATGCCTACACCCATGTCGAAGCCATCTGTTACAGCAAAACCAATCAGCAGAATGCCAACCAGCAGCCACCAGATAAAACGTAATACTTCATAATCGATCATTTGACGACTCCTGTCTTAGCGTGCCGGCTGAGAAGCCACACTGGACTGCTCATAGTGATAGCGACCTGTTTTCAGGCTGCTCGGCCCAAGGCGAGCAAATTTGAACATCAGGAACACTTCCGCCACCATAAACAGCGTATAAAGGCCGCAAATCAGAATCATGGAGAACAGCACATCGCCAACGGTTAACGACGAGTTAGCCAATGCGGTCGGCAACACTTCACCAATCGACCACGGTTGACGTCCGTACTCGGCAACAAACCAGCCGGTTTCTACGGCGATCCACGGCAGTGGAATACCATACAAAGCTGCACGCAACAGCCATTTCTTCTCGCCAATACGGTTACGAATCACCGTCCAGAAGGACGCAGCGATAATCAGCAGCATCAAAACACCACACGCCACCATGATACGGAACGCGAAGTACAGCGGCGCAACACGCGGAATGGAGTCTTTCGTCGCCTGCTGGATTTGCGCGTCAGTCGCATCGGTCACATTCGGCGTATAGCGTTTAAGTAACAGGCCATAACCAAGGTCTTTCTTGACGTTGTTGAACTGATCGCGAATGGACTGATCGGCAGAACCTGCACGGAGTTGCTCCAGCAACTGGTACGCTTTCATACCGTTACGGATACGCTCTTCATGTTGCACCATCAGCTCTTTGAGGCCGATAACCGGGGTATTCAACGAACGGGTCGCGATAATACCCAGCGCATAAGGGATCTGGATAGCAAATTTGTTCTCTTGCTTATCCTGGTCCGGCACGCCAAACAGGGTAAATGCCGCCGGAGCCGGCTGCGTTTCCCATTCGGCTTCAATGGCAGCCAGTTTGGTTTTCTGCACGTCACCCATTTCGTAACCGGATTCATCACCCAGCACAATAACAGACAGAACAGCGGCCATACCAAAGCTGGCAGCGATAGCAAAGGAGCGTTTAGCAAAAGCGATGTCACGCCCACGCAGCAGGTAATAAGAGCTGATACCGAGAATAAAGATAGCGCCGCAGGTATAACCGGAAGCCACGGTGTGAACGAATTTAACCTGAGCAACCGGGTTCAGCACCAGTCCGGCAAAGCTCACCATCTCCATGCGCATGGTTTCGAAGTTGAAATCAGCCGCGACGGGGTTTTGCATCCAGCCGTTAGCTACAAGGATCCACAATGCCGACAAGTTAGAACCCAGCGCGACTAACCAGGTGACTGCCATATGCTGCACTTTGCCGAGACGATCCCAACCGAAGAAGAACAGACCAACAAATGTGGATTCGAGGAAGAAGGCCATCAACCCTTCGATTGCCAGCGGAGCACCGAAGATATCCCCAACGTAGTGGGAATAGTATGACCAGTTAGTCCCGAACTGAAACTCCATCGTCAGGCCTGTTGCCACGCCCAGAGCAAAGTTGATACCAAACAACTTACCCCAGAACTTGGTCATATCTTTATAAATCTGTTTGCCGGAGAGGACATAAACCGTTTCCATAATTGCCAGCAGGAACGCCATACCGAGCGTCAGTGGCACAAACAGAAAGTGGTACATCGCAGTCAAGGCAAACTGTAAGCGCGACAGTTCGACTATATCTAACATTCTGACTCCTTGCTCATCGCATGAAGACTCCGAGAGTAAACCCCGTTAGTGCGGGTTCACACGCATGCCCCAATAGAAATTTGTTGCACTGTTTTTATTCACTGTCACATAACGTGTGGTAATGAATGAAAAAAAGTTACAACCAGGTTAATAAAATTTCGAATTGATCTCGAGCATATTAACTCGGAACACCCTTACGATAAATAGGTTTTTATTGAGTTAATTTTACATTTTTCGACAGCGATCAATTTATGCCCATCTTACCGATTCTTAGCCAATTTGATCTGCAACAATTTAACGATTTTCATAATCTTTTCCAAGCATTTAGATATTGATTTAAATCATTTTTTATTCCGTATTGTTAACTTTGTAGCCGATGTACAATTGCAGTAAAATCATTGTTAACAGCATGTTCATTTTAACGTAATCAATGGTTATCAATCGGTGGGTAAAGATAAATAATGGCGAGTATATTTAACGTTTATCATCCCCAGAAAAAAATGGATCATCCATGACAGATAAAGTGTTTGAGAAATTAGACTTATTGCACATCTTTTTTATTTTACAAATATTTCACCATTACGGTTATCATGCTTAACACCGCTCCGTGATTATTCTTTTTATTCTCGCACGCACAAAAACCATTTTATTTCAGTGGCTATTATTCAGTGGCATCCAGCGTCGTGTTGTGGCCCAGACGATAAGCGCCAGTAGACTTACGCTGGCGCCGGGCAGACAAACCTCCTGCCAGCCGACCCCGGCACCATGGCGCCCAGCCCGCTGCCTGTCGCGTAAAACAGCATATATAACGCCACCAGTGCTCCCGCAAACGTCAACAGCGCCAGCACACCACAGATTTGCAACACCCGATCGGTGCATAACAACGCCAGCATTGAAGACATCAAACGAAACCAGCTTTCAGAAACTGCGGAGGTGCGCATGACAGGCAACCGTTGTCTGAGGAGCAGCAACAGCATCATCATTACCAATGCAGAAACACCATACACCGCCCGCCATCCTGCCAGGTCGCTGATAACCCCAGCAAAAACACGTGCCAGCAATAGGCCGATAAAAACAGCGCTTTGCGCAGCACCCGCAACCCTGTCCATTGCCCGTTCTGTCGATTTAATTGGCGATCGCTGGGCCTTGCTTATCATCCGGCGCGCGGCGTTTTGGGGATTTTCAGCGTGGTCCTGGCGTGGCACGCAACATTCTTACCGACAGGTTACGCAAGCTGGTAGACGCTGGCGTTTTTGCCACTCAACCCGCATCAGATGGCACGGCGTATCAGGAATATGCGCTAACAGAGAGAGGAGAGTCGTTATTCCCGGTGGTGGTGGCACTGCGCCAGTGGGGCGAACAGCATCTTTTTGCTCCTGGAGAACCCCATTCCATATTGATCGATAGCCAGAGTGGCGAAGCCATCCCCACAATGCTGCTGCAAGCGGCTGACGGACACCGTCTTACCGCTGAAAATACTGAAGTGCGTAAATTACAACCATAAAAAAGGCCGCTACAGGAGCGGCCAATCATGTCGAGACAAGTTTTTGCTCCCCTCAGGGAGGAGCAATGGTTTTATTTAATGATAGATTTCAGGGCTTCGCCGATATCAGCGAGGCTACGCACAGTTTTCACCCCGGCAGCTTCCAGCGCAGCGAATTTCTCGTCTGCCGTACCTTTACCGCCCGCGATGATGGCGCCCGCATGGCCCATGCGTTTGCCTTTCGGTGCAGTTACACCTGCAATGTAGCCGACGACCGGTTTGGTCACATGTTCTTTGATATAAGCAGCAGCTTCTTCTTCTGCACTGCCGCCGATCTCACCGATCATGACGATCGCTTCGGTCTGCGGATCTTCCTGGAACAGCTTCAGGATGTCGATAAAGTTAGAGCCCGGGATCGGGTCACCGCCGATACCGACGCAGGTAGACTGACCAAAGCCGTAATCGGTGGTCTGTTTAACCGCTTCGTAAGTCAACGTACCGGAACGTGACACAATACCGATTTTACCCGGCTTGTGAATATGGCCCGGCATGATGCCGATTTTGCACTCGCCCGGGGTGATTACACCAGGGCAGTTCGGGCCGATCATGCGCACGCCAGCTTCGTCCAGCTTCACTTTAACCGTCAGCATATCCAGTGTCGGGATACCTTCAGTAATGGTGATGATCAGTTTGATACCTGCGTCGACTGCTTCCAGAATTGAGTCTTTGCAGAACGGCGCCGGAACGTAAATCACGCTGGCTGTTGCGCCAGTGGCTTCTACCGCTTCGCGTACGGTATTAAATACAGGCAGCCCCAGATGCGTGGTGCCGCCTTTACCAGGCGTTACACCGCCAACCATCTGCGTACCGTAGGCAATCGCCTGCTCGGAGTGGAAAGTACCCTGGCTACCGGTGAAACCCTGGCAGATAACTTTGGTATTCTTATCAATCAAAACAGACATTATTTCCCCTCCACTGCGGCAACAACTTGCTGTGCTGCATCCGTCAGACTTTTCGCTGCGATAATGTTCAGACCACTGTCCGCCAGACGTTTGGCACCCAGCTCAGCGTTGTTACCTTCCAGACGGACAACGACCGGAACGTTAACACCCACCTCTTCTACCGCACCGATGATACCGTCGGCGATCAGATCGCAACGCACGATCCCGCCGAAAATATTCACCAGCACCGCTTTCACGTTCTCATCGGAGAGGATAATTTTAAACGCTTCAGTAACACGTTCTTTGGTCGCACCGCCGCCTACGTCGAGGAAGTTAGCCGGTTCGCCGCCATGCAGCTTAACGATGTCCATGGTGCCCATCGCCAGACCAGCACCGTTCACCATGCAGCCGATGTTACCATCCAGCGCAACATAGTTCAGTTCCCACTGCGCAGCTTGTGCTTCACGCGGGTCTTCCTGCGACTGGTCGCGCATTTCGCGCAGTTCCGGCTGACGGAACAGTGCGTTGCCATCAGCGCCCAGTTTGCCGTCGAGGCAGATCAAGTCGCCCTGTTTGGTGATGACCAGCGGGTTGATTTCGATCAGCGCCAGATCGCGCTCAAGGAAAATGGTCGCCAGCCCCATGAAAATTTTGGTGAACTGCTGAACCTGTTTGCCTTCCAGACCGAGTTTGAACGCCAGTTCGCGTCCCTGGTATGGCATCGGGCCAGTCAGCGGATCAAGGGTGGTTTTGTGGATCAGGTGCGGCGTCTCTTCTGCCACTTTTTCGATTTCCACGCCGCCTTCCGTCGACGCCATGAACACCACACGGCGTGAGCTACGGTCAACAACCGCGCCCAAATAAAGCTCTTTGCCAATATCCGTTGCCGCTTCCACCAGGATCTGGTTAACCGGCTGACCATTGGCGTCTGTTTGGTAGGTTACCAAGCGTTTACCCAGCCAGTGTTCCGCAAAAGCGCGAATATCTTCTTTGCTGTTAACGACTTTTACGCCGCCCGCTTTACCACGGCCGCCCGCGTGAACCTGGCATTTCACCACCCACGGGCCAGTGCCGATTTTAGATGCGGCTTCTTCTGCTTCACGTGGGGTAGCACAGGCGTAACCAACCGGAGTCGGCAGACCTGACCGGGCAAAAAGCTGTTTCGCCTGATACTCGTGTAAGTTCATGTGTTCTATCCATCCTTCATTTAATTTGTCATGCCGGAAGCTACGCGGCTTTCCGGCCTGCAAAGCAGGTGTTTGTTATAGACCCGGCAGCCTGCGCTGCCGGGCAAAGGACACTACACATCCAGCAGCAGACGCGTCGGATCTTCCAGCATTTCTTTAATGGAAACCAGGAAACCCACAGACTCGCGTCCGTCGATCAGGCGGTGGTCATAGGAGAGCGCCAGGTACATCATCGGCAGGATTTCAACTTTGCCATCGACCGCCATTGGGCGATCTTTAATGGCGTGCATGCCAAGGATCGCACTCTGCGGCGGGTTGATGATCGGCGTGGACATCAGCGAACCGAATACACCACCGTTAGTGATGGTAAAGTTACCGCCGGTCAGATCCTCAACGGTCAGCTTGCCGTCACGGCCTTTTACCGCCAGTTCTTTAATTTTCTTCTCGATGTCGGCCATGCCCAGCGTATCCACATCACGCAGTACCGGCGTAACCAGACCACGCGGTGTGGAAACCGCCATGCTGACATCGAAATAGTTATGGTAAACCACATCTTCGCCATCAATAGAGGCGTTCACTTCCGGATAGCGTTTCAGCGCTTCAACGACCGCTTTCACGTAGAACGACATAAAGCCCAGACGAATACCGTGGCGTTTTTCAAACGCATCACCGTACTGCTTACGCAGATCCATAATTGGCTTCATGTTGACTTCGTTGAAAGTCGTCAGCATGGCAGTTGAATTTTTCGCTTCCAGCAGACGCTCAGCCACGCGTTTGCGCAGGCGGGTCATCGGCACGCGTTTTTCTGAACGACCAGCCAGTTGCGGCGCCGGGCTGCTTACCGGCTGAGCGGCAGGTTTGCTTTCGTCTTTGGCCGGAGCTTTCGCCAGGTGCTTATCTACATCTTCACGGGTGATGCGGCCGCCAACGCCGGTACCTTTAATCGCACTGGCGTCAAGGCTGTGTTCAGCCAGCAGACGACGGATCGCCGGGCTGAGCGCGTCGTTATTTTGCTCTTCCAGCGACGCCTGCTGGCGCTGAGCTGGCGTGGATTCTTTCGCTTCAGATTTGGCGCTGCTCTCTTTACCCGAGCTATTGCCCTCTTTCAGGCGGCCAAGGATCTGACGAGAAGTGACCGTCGTACCTTCGTCTTCCAGCACCGCGTCCAGAACACCGTCCGCTGAAGCCGGTACTTCCAGTACCACTTTATCCGTTTCGATTTCTACCAATACTTCATCGCGTCGGACGCTATCGCCTGGTTTTTTGTGCCAGGTCGCGACGGTCGCATCAGCAACAGACTCAGGCAGATCGGGAACAAGAATATCTACGCTACTCATTATTTATCCTTTATTGAATCGACGTTCAGCGCGTCATTCACCAGATCTTGCTGTTGCTTCTGGTGAACGGACAGATATCCCACCGCCGGGGAGGCGGAGGCCGGGCGTCCTGCATAGCGCAGAGCGGCCCCAAAAGGTATCACATCACGGAAATGATGCTGGCTGCAGTACCATGCGCCCTGGTTAAGCGGCTCTTCCTGGCACCAGACAAAATCATGTACGTGCGCATAAGGTTTCAACGCGTCCTGCACCGACTGATGCGGGAACGGGTACAACTGCTCAATACGGACGATGGCGACATCCTTCTGGTCATTTTTACGACGCTGTTCAAGCAGATCGTAATAAACCTTACCAGAACAAAGGATAACGCGTTTCACAGCTTGCGGATCCAAATCATCTACTTCGCCAATCGCCGGCATAAAGGTGCCATTTGCCAGTTCATCCAGCGTGGAAACAGCCTGCGGATGACGCAGCAGAGACTTCGGTGACATCACCACCAGTGGACGACGCATACCGCGCAGCGCCTGACGACGCAGCATATGGTAAACCTGCGCCGGGGTGGACGGGACGCAAACCTGCATGTTTTGCTCAGCGCACAGTTGCAGATAACGCTCCAGACGAGCGGAGGAGTGCTCCGGCCCCTGGCCTTCATAACCATGCGGCAACAGCATGACCAGCCCGCACATACGGCCCCACTTCTGTTCGCCGGAACTGATGAACTGGTCAATAACCACCTGCGCGCCATTAGCGAAGTCGCCGAACTGCGCTTCCCAGATGGTCAGCGTACGCGGCTCAGCGGTGGCATAGCCATATTCAAAAGCCAGAACAGCTTCTTCTGATAACACGGAGTCCCACACACGGAACGGGCCCTGGCCATTATGCACATGGCTCAGCGGTGTATAAGTTGAGCCATTGGCCTGGTTATGGATCACGGCATGGCGATGGAAGAAAGTACCGCGTCCGGAGTCTTCACCGGAGAGGCGCACCGGAATGCCCTCATCAACCAACGTGGCGTAAGCCAGCGTTTCCGCACCGCCCCAGTCGAACAACTTCTCGCCATTCGCCATTAACTGGCGATCGGCATAGATTTTCGCCACACGGGATTGCATCTCAATGGCTTCCGGCACCGTACTGATGCGCTTCGCCAGCTCTTGCAGGCGTTTCATCTCTACTTTGTTCGGGTAGCTCTCATCCCACTCGTGGTTGAGGTAGGGCGACCAGGTAAAGGAGTGCATATTCATTGGACGCCATTCAGCGACCACACACTCGCCTGCATCCAGCGCGTCGCGATACAGGTTAACCATCTCCGTGGCATCTTCCAGCGTGATGGTTTTATCCTGCTCCAGACGATCGGCATAGATTTTACGCGGCGTCGGGTGTTTTTTGATTTTCTGATACATCAACGGCTGGGTTGCACTCGGCTCGTCGGCTTCGTTATGGCCGTGACGACGGTAGCACACCAGATCGATAAACACATCACGTTTGAAGGTGTTACGGAAGTCCAGCGCAAGACGGGTAACGAAAGCAACCGCTTCCGGATCGTCCGCGTTGACGTGGAAAATCGGCGCCTGCACCATCTTACCGATATCGGTACAGTACGGCGTAGAACGGGCATCCAGCGGGTTTGAGGTGGTAAAACCGACCTGGTTGTTGATCACCACGCGTACCGTGCCGCCCACTTCATAACCGCGCGCTTTGGACATGTTCAGGGTTTCCTGTACCACGCCCTGACCCGCCACCGCCGCGTCACCATGAATGGTGATTGGCAGCACTTTATTGCTGCTCGGCTCAGAGAGACGATCAAGACGCGCACGTACGGAACCAATAACCACCGGGCTGACAATTTCAAGGTGCGACGGGTTAAACGCCAGCGCCAGGTGCACCAGACCGCCTTCGGTCTCAACATCAGACGAGAAGCCCATATGGTACTTCACGTCGCCGGTACCAAGGTGCTCTTTATGTTTACCAGCAAACTCGTCGAACAGATCTTGCGGCTGTTTGCCCAGTACGTTGACCAGCACGTTCAGACGACCACGGTGCGCCATGCCCAGCACCACTTCACGGGTACCGCTTTTACCTGCATGGCGAATCATCTCTTTCAGCAGCGGTATCAGTGCATCGCCGCCTTCCAGCGAAAAGCGTTTCGCGCCCGGGAACTTCGCCCCGAGATAACGCTCCAGGCCTTCAGCCGCTGTCAGTTCGCTTAAGAAGCGTTTTTTCTCTTCGCTGCTAAAGCTCGATTTTCCGGCTGCTGACTCAATCCGCTGCTGGATCCAGCGCTTCTCTTCAGTGCTGGTAATGTGCATGTATTCCGCGCCGATCGAACCGCAATAGGTTTCTTTCAACGCTTTGATCAATTCACCCAGCGGCAGGGTATCTTTCCCGATCGCAAAGGAACCTACGTTATAGCTGTTCTGATAATCCGCTTCGCTCAGATCGTGGTATGTCGGATCCAGATCGGCAACACGTTCTTGCTGCCACAGTCCCAACGGATCGAGATTCGCATGCTGGTGACCACGGAAGCGGTAGGCGTTGATCAACTGCAGGACTTTGACCTGCTTAACGTTAGTGTCAGGGTCGGAAATAGAGGAAGAGTAACGTGAGGCATCTTTCGCCAGTTGACGGAAATAATCACGCGTTTTGGAGTGGAACTGATCCGGTTTGACTCCGGTGCCCGGTAACTGCTGGAACATAGATCGCCAGTTAGCATCTACCGAGTCAGGATCGGTTAAGAAGTCTTCATAGAGCTGTTCTATCCAGCTCTGGTTCGACCCAGAGAGGTAAGAAGAGTCCAGCCAGGCTTTCATTGCGCCGTTCTGCATCGTGATCCCTTAAGCATTGTTATGCTTACTTCGCCGTGGATAACTACGACGTACACCGAGTAGCGCACGTCCCAGGGTTCACTTGCGGGCTCTTGGCGGCCCGCGAAGGAACCTTTAAAAACCGTTGAATAATCTGCTTCGTTCAGGCTGCGACGGCGTTGCGGCCTCACTCACCGCGGTCACATAGATGACTATGCTCCCGGGGATTCGTTCAGCCGCGCCTTGTCTCGCTCTGAACGTCTTGATTATTCTTAATAAGACAACAGTTTTTAGAGGTTTCCTGCTTTTGTATCGACAAACATCACTACTACTGTAGGCCGGATGAGCGCAAGCGCCATCCGGCACTTCGACCGCGCAGCGCCATCCGGCGCGGGCTAATTACGCACTTCTTTGCAACAACATCGACTTAATATGGCCGATGGCGCGCGTCGGGTTCAGCCCTTTCGGACATACACTGACGCAGTTCATGATGCTGTGGCAGCGGAATACGCTGAAAGCATCGCTCAACCCTTCCAGACGGCTGTCGGTTTCAGTATCGCGGCTGTCGATCAAGAAGCGATATGCCGCCAGCAAGCCAGCCGGGCCGATAAACTTATCCGGGTTCCACCAGAATGACGGACAGGATGTAGAACAGCAGGCGCAAAGAATACATTCGTACAGACCGTCGAGCTTTTCACGCTGCTCCGGTGCCTGTAAATGTTCTCTGGCCGGTGGATTTTGCCCATTATTCAATAAGTAAGGTTTAATCTTCTCATATTGGGCATAGAATTGTCCCATGTCCACCACCAAATCGCGGATAACCGGCAGTCCTGGCAGCGGACGGATAACGATTTTTTGTTTGCCGTTGCCAAGTGCGGAAATCGGGGTGATACAGGCAAGACCATTCTTACCGTTCATATTCAGGCCATCGGAACCACATACACCTTCACGGCAGGAGCGGCGGAACGACAGTGTAGAGTCCTTTTCTTTCAGCTGGATTAACGCATCCAGCAACATCATGTCACGCCCTTCTTCCGCTTCCAGCGTGTAATCCTGCATACGCGGCGCGTCGTCCACATCCGGGTTATAGCGATAAATCGAGAATTCGAGTTTCATCATCCTGTCTCCGCATTAATAAGTACGAATCTTCGGCGGGAACGCCGGACGCAGTTTCGGTTCCATATTGACGCTACGGCGCGTCATGGATTCCGTTTCTGGCAGATACAGGCTGTGGCACAACCAGTTCTCATCGTCACGATCCGGATAGTCGAAGCGGCTGTGTGCGCCACGGCTTTCGGTACGGAAGTTTGCGGAAACAGCCGTTGCGTAGGCGGTTTCCATCAGGTTATCCAGCTCAAGGCACTCAACGCGCTGGGTATTGAACTCGCTTGACGTATCATCCAGACGGGCCTCTTTCAGACGCTCACGGATCACTTTCAGTTGTTCAAGACCTTTCGCCATCGCATCACCTTCGCGGAATACCGAGAAGTTATGCTGCATACACTCTTGCAGCGCTTTACGGATGGTGACCGGATCTTCGCCGCTGCGGTTGTTATTCCAGCGGTTGAGGCGGGTAAGCGCGCCTTCGATATCCGATTCACTGGCATCGCGCAGCGCGCCCTGTTCGGCAATAGATTCTTGTAAATGAAGACCCGCCGCACGGCCAAAGACCACTAAGTCGAGCAGTGAGTTGCCGCCCAGGCGGTTGGCGCCGTGAACCGATACGCAGGCGATTTCGCCCACCGCAAATAGCCCCGGGATCACGACATCCTCGCCTTTCTCGTTCACCGTCAGCGCCTGACCGGTCACTTTGGTCGGAATACCGCCCATCATATAGTGGCAGGTCGGGATCACCGGGATTGGCTCTTTCACCGGATCCACGTGAGCAAAGGTGCGTGACAACTCCAGGATCCCCGGCAGGCGAGATTCGAGTACTTCTTTACCCAGGTGATCGAGTTTCAGTTTAGCGTGCGGTCCCCACGGACCATCGCAGCCGCGGCCTTCACGGATTTCGATCATGATGGAACGCGCCACCACATCACGACCCGCCAGGTCTTTGGCGTTTGGCGCATAGCGCTCCATAAAGCGCTCGCCGTGTTTGTTCAGCAGATAGCCGCCTTCACCACGACAGCCTTCCGTCACCAGTACCCCTGCCCCGGCGATACCGGTCGGATGGAACTGCCACATCTCCATATCCTGCACCGGAACACCCGCACGCAGCGCCATACCAACGCCGTCGCCGGTATTAATGTGCGCATTGGTAGTAGACTGGTAAATACGGCCTGCGCCGCCAGTTGCCAGCACGGTTGCACGGGCTTTGAAGTAGACGACTTCGCCGGTTTCAATACACAGTGCGGTGCAACCTACAACAGCACCATCCTGGTTTTTCACCAGATCCAGCGCGTACCACTCGGAAAAAATAGTAGTGTGGTTTTTCAGGTTCTGCTGATAAAGGGTATGCAACAGCGCATGACCAGTACGGTCTGCCGCCGCTGCGGTACGCGCCGCCTGCTCGCCGCCGAAGTTCTTCGACTGGCCGCCAAACGGACGCTGATAGATACGACCGTCATCAAGACGGGAGAACGGCAGGCCCATATGCTCCAGCTCAAGAATCGCTTCCGGGCCGGTTTTGCACATATATTCAATCGCGTCCTGGTCACCGATATAGTCGGAACCTTTTACCGTGTCATACATGTGCCATTCCCAGTTATCTTCATGGGTATTGCCCAGTGCGACGGTGATGCCGCCCTGTGCAGACACAGTGTGGGAACGGGTCGGGAAAACTTTGGAGAGCAGCGCACAGGTTTGCCCGCTCTGGGAAATTTGCAGCGCCGCGCGCATACCTGCACCGCCCGCGCCAATGACAACAGCATCAAATTCTCTGACTGGCAATTTCATTACACACCCCACACCACAACGAATCCATAAATCACGTAAGCCGCCAGCGCCACAACAATAATCAGTTGCAGAATCAGACGTACAGCCAGCGGTTTAACGTAGTCGGTCAACACTTGCCACATGCCAATCCAGGCATGGATCAGAATGGAAAACAGAGCCAGCAGAGTGAAGACTTTGGTAAAGGCGGAGGAGAAGAAACCGGTCCAGACCACCCAGGTCAGCTCGCCATGCAGGGCGAAAAAACCCACCATATAGATGATGTATAACGTCAGGACGATGGCGGTAGCACGGACAAGAATAAAATCATGTACGCCGTTGCGTCCTAATGCGGAGGCGTTGCTTACCATACGAGAACTCCTGCGAGAATTGAAAGCACGACAGTGATCACAAAAGAGAGATTAGCGGAACGTTTTCCTGCTTCGAAGGTTTCTTCCAGCCAGCCAAAATCCATCAGCATGTGGCGAATCCCGCCGACAGCATGATACGCCAGCGCGGTGAGGATGCCCCACAGAATGAATTTAACGAAGAAGCTGTTCATGATGGCAGAGGCAGCCTGGAAGCCGTCTTCAGATGACAGCGACAGGCCCAATAACCACAGCAGAATACCGACAGCCACAAACGTAATGACGCCGGAGGCGCGGTGAAGAATGGAAGCTATAGCCGTAACAGGAAACCGAATTGTTGTCAGATCCAGATTGACAGGTCTTTGTTTTTTCGCATTTTTTATCATGAATAACGCCCACATGCTATTCTTCTAGTTTCCTTCCTCCGGTCTGCGTGCGGGTCAGACAGCGTCCTTTTCTATAACTGCTCGTCATGCAAAAAATTAGCTTCCAGAAGCTAAACGACAGGTTACAACGCTGGGTGGCTCGGGATGGCAGGGTATTCCGGAGACCTGGCGGCAGTATAGGTCGTTCACAAAATCATTACAATTAACCTACATATAGTTTGTCGGGTTTTATGCAGAACAGTGACATCCATCACGATAACAACATTCTTTTAAAATTTAATCATCTGATTTGACAAAACTTAAACATTGTTGTTACAAACTACACCTAATAAGGCATATAATTCGCAAAAGTTATGGGGTCTTGCTTTCACCTGAGAATAAGTTATGTAACAGTGTGATGCTATTGACCGATGTAATCAGGACAGTTATTAGTGATATACAGGTTTGATAAATTCGGACTGCTGAGACGCTGATTTGCTGTTTTTTCACTGTATTTTCAATGTGTACTGGCACGCGCCATTGCTCTGTACCCTGGTTCTCCCTCTCCACAGAGCTGCGAGCTAATAACAAACTGGTAACGTTGACGGGCAGTTGAAAGCAAATCCGGTAACTGGCAGTCTTAAGCAATAAGGCGCTAAGGAGACCGTAAATGGCTGATAAAAAAGCAAACATCACCTACAATGGTGACGCTGCTATTGAACTGGATGTGCTAAAAGGCACGCTCGGTCAGGATGTTATTGATATCCGTAGTCTCGGTTCAAAAGGGGTTTTTACTTTTGACCCTGGTTTCACCTCCACCGCATCGTGTGAATCAAAAATCACTTTTATCGACGGTGATGAAGGCATTTTGTTACACCGCGGTTTCCCAATTGATCAACTGGCGACCGAATCCAACTACCTGGAAGTGAGCTACATCCTGCTATACGGCGAAAAACCGACGCAGGAGCAGTTTGCAGAGTTCAAACTGACAGTCACCCGCCACACCATGATTCATGAGCAGATCACCCGTCTGTTCAACGGCTTCCGTCGCGACTCACATCCGATGGCGGTACTTTGTGGCGTGACCGGCGCACTGGCTGCGTTCTACCACGATTCGCTGGATGTGAACAATCCGCGCCACCGTGAAATCGCGGCGTTCCGCCTGCTGTCCAAAATGCCGACCGTGGCAGCGATGTGTTACAAATACTCCATCGGTCAGCCGTTTATTTATCCGCGCAACGATCTCTCCTACGCTGGCAACTTCCTGCATATGATGTTCGCCACTCCGTGTGAACCGTATGAAGTGAATCCTGTGCTGGAACGCGCCATGGATCGTATTCTGATCCTGCATGCCGATCACGAGCAAAACGCCTCCACCTCTACTGTGCGTACCGCTGGTTCTTCTGGTGCAAACCCGTTTGCCTGTATCGCGGCCGGTATCGCCTCTCTATGGGGACCGGCGCACGGCGGCGCCAACGAAGCGGCACTGAGAATGCTGGAAGAGATCAGCTCAGTGAAACATATTCCGGAATTCCTGCGTCGCGCCAAAGACAAGAACGATTCGTTCCGTCTGATGGGCTTCGGTCACCGTGTCTACAAGAACTACGACCCACGCGCTACTGTGATGCGTGAAACCTGCCACGAAGTGCTGCGCGAGCTGGGTACAAAAGACGACCTGCTGGAAGTGGCAATGGAACTGGAGCACATTGCGCTCAACGACCCGTACTTTATCGAACGCAAACTCTACCCGAACGTCGACTTCTACTCCGGTATTATCCTGAAAGCGATGGGTATCCCGGCGTCCATGTTTACCGTTATCTTTGCGATGGCACGTACCGTGGGCTGGATTGCGCATTGGAGCGAAATGCACGACGATGGCGTCAAGATTGCCCGCCCACGTCAGCTTTATACCGGCTACGCCAAACGCGAATTCTCCTCCGATCTGAAAAAAGATTAAGGGTCAATCCGCATGAAGAAACGCGCCAGTGGGCGCGTTTTTTATTTCAGCATTGGCAGCCTGGGCACCAGTAAAACGGGCGTGATGAGAGCATGGTTTTTTCGATGATCCCACCGCAGCGCTCACACACATCCCCTGCCCGGTGGAAGACCCGGAAGCGAAACAGCGCGCCGTGATGCTTGTTCTCATACACAGTGCCGCGCGTCTGCCAGGACAAACGAGGAATATCCAGCAACGCCTGCGCCAGCACATCAAGCTGGGTATCATCCAGTTCGGCGGCATTATGCTGCGGCGCCAACGCGCAGTACCAGAGGATCTCCACGCGTAAATAGTTACCCAGCCCGGCCAGAAACGCCTGATCAAGCAGCAATCCCGAGAAGCGACGCTGGCGAAAACGCGCTGATAACAGGCGTTCTTTCACCTGTGCCGCCGTGAGTGTCATGTTCAGCACATCCGGCCCGAGCCGTTGTAAAAAAGGGTGCCGGGCCAGTTGTTCCGCCGTGAGCATGGCAATATCTGACGCGCTGTAAAGCAAGATGGCTTTATCGGCCGTCTGTAATTTTACGCGCAGCACGCGGTTGGTTTGCGGCGTTTCGCCCGCATTCACCACGCGCCAGACACCGTAAAGCTGGTTATGGCTGTAGAGGGTCAACCCGCCAGAAAAGTGCGTCAACAGCGCCTTGCCGCGTGTTTCAATCTGCTCGATGCGCTGTCCCACAAGGCCTGGGGCGAAATCGGTTAGCTGCGGCAGAGCAAACCAGACATCGGTCAGTGGTTTTCCCTGAACCGCCGCTTCAAGCATATCTGCCGCCCGGCGGATTTCCGGACCTTCCGGCATGTAAAACTCCTTGTGTTATCGTGCGGAAATAATCACTCCACGCTGGGTAAAAGCAGCATTCAGGCGGCGGGCAAACAGTAACGCATGCTCACCGTCGCCGTGCAGACACACCGTTTGCGCCTGCACGGAAACATACTCGCCTTCAATACTTTTGACACGCCCTGCCAGCACCATCTCCAGCGTTTGCGCCAGCGCCACATTGTCATCGTCAATCAACGCACCCGGCTCGTTGCGTGGTACCAGCCGACCATCGCTGTGATAGCCGCGATCGGCAAACACTTCCTGGCGGGTGAGCAGCCCCCAGTTTTTTCCGGCGCGGATCAGTTCGCTGCCTGCCAGCCCGATCAGAATCAAATCCGGATCAACATCGTGTACCGCACTGGCAATAGCGTCAGCCAGTTGCGCATCATTTGCCGCCTGGTTGTATAGCATGCCGTGGGGCTTCACATGCTGTAATTTGCCGCCTTCAGCATGCACCATCGCTGCCAGTGCGCCGATTTGGTACAGCACCTGGGCATACACTGTTTCTGGCGGTAGTTGCATCGCCGTACGACCGAAGTTTTCCCGATCGGGAAACGAGGGATGAGCACCGACTGCGACCCCGTTACGTAGCGCTTCGCGCACGCATGTCAGCATTGTCCCGGCATCGCCCGCATGAAAACCACAGGCGATATTGGCCGACGAAACCAGTTTCAACAACGCAGCATCATTGCCGCAGCCTTCGCCAAGATCGGCGTTTAAATCAATCTTCATGCATTAACCGCCATGCCAGTTGTTCAAGGTAACGCTGTTGATCCTGACGGGCATACAGCGCTTCATCCAGTGAACATTGAACAAAATGCACCGGTTGCCCAAGAGGAATTTGCGCCAAATGGTACATATCGGCCTCAATAATGCAGGCAATACGCGGGTATCCGCCGGTTGTCTGAGCATCATTCATCAACACAATCGGCTGGCCGTTTGACGGCACCTGTATAACGCCAGGTAATAAGCCGTGGGAGAGCAGCTCGCGTGAAGTCATCCGTAACAGTGGCCGCCCCTGTAAGCGGTATCCCATGCGGTTGCTCTGCGGGCTTATCTGCCACGGCAGACGCCAGAATGCTTCCTGCGAAGCCGTGTCGAATTCATGATATTCCGGCCCCGGCAGCGCGCGAATGCGGTTGCCCCACAGCAGTTGTTTTACACCCTGCTGGGTACGAAATTGCTGCTCCGGTTCTACCAGAGGCAGTGTATCGCCATCACGTAGCAGTCGCCCTTCCAACCCACCGACAGCGGCTTTCAGGTCAGTACTACCGGAACCCAGCACCTCCGGCAGCGCAAAACCACCCGCCACCGCCAGATAGCTACGCACACCGTGCAGTGGACGTTTCAGCACCAGCCGCTGTCCAGCTTTTGCCACAAAACGCCAGCCCGTCCACACGGGTTTACCGTCGAGCTTCGCTTCACAACCCGCGCCAGTCAGGGCAAACCAGCAACGGCTTTCGAACACCACTTCGAACTGGCCAAGCGTGATCTCAAGCCCGGCCGTATCGGGTGTATTGCCCACCAGTGCATTGGCAATTTTCAGCGCAGGTGCGTCCAGCGCACCACAATAGCTGATTCCGGACTGGCGCAAACCGGTACGCTTCCCCCCCTGCAAAGTCGTGTAAATACCGGCGCGAATAATTTTCAACATACGCCCTCCTTGCGCGGAATGAAGCGCAGTGTGTCGCCAGGACGCAGCAGTGACGGTTCTGTTAAACGCGGATTAAAGAGCGCCAAATCAGTGCGGCCAATCAGGTTCCAACCGCCGGGCGTCTCCAGCGGATAGATGCCAGTCTGTGCGCCACCAATACCGACAGAACCCACCGCTACGCGAACGCGCGGTTCAGCGCGTCGCGGCGTGGCCAGCGCTTCCGGCAGGCCGCCCAGATAGGGAAAGCCAGGCTGAAAACCAATAAACCAGACCACGTAATCAACAGAGGCATGCAGCTCCACCACCTGTTTTTCACTCATCCGACAATGTTCCGCTACCCGTCCGAGATCCGGTCCGGCATCGCCGCCGTACAGCACTGGGATCTCAATGGCGCGAGATTCCGGCTCCAGCGCCTCACTATCTTCCCACCAGCGCTGCAGGCGTTCAATAGCATCCAGCACCAGCGTGCCCGGATCGCTCAGCACAACTGTCATGTTATTCATCCCTGGAATGACTTCCGCCACCTCCGGCATCGTGGACAGCCGCTGCGTCAACCGCCAGATCCGCTTTTGCGTCGCCAACTGTACAGGAGGCTCAAGCTCCAGCACCACGGCAGTTTCCCCTAATAAATAACAACGCGCTCGCTGCACTTGTTCACTCCTCAGGCCGGGTTCGGAATATCCACAAACGTAACATCAAGATCGGTATGCGTATTCAGCCAGTCGCTCAGGGCGCGAATACCGCCGCGTTCGGTAGCATGGTGCCCCGCCGCGTAGAAATGCAGCCCTTGCTCGCGCGCGGAGTGAATGGTCTGCTCCGACACCTCGCCGGTGATAAAGGCATCAACGCCAAAACGAGCAGCTTTATCGATAAAACCCTGTCCGCCACCGGTACACCAGGCGACACGTTTCACAAGATCCGGCCCAGTATCGCCGCACCAGAGCGGTTTACGCCCCAGACGAGCTTCAATCCAGGAAGCCAGTTCCAGCCCCGGTACTGGCATCGTTAGTTCTCCCCACGACAACAGCTCTTCGATTTCTCCTTGCAGGGTAATACCGAGCAGTGCCGCCAGTTGTGCGTTATTGCCCAGTTCCGGGTGCGCATCGAGCGGCAGATGCCAGCCATACAGGTTGATGTCGTTCGCCAGAAGCGTTTTCAGGCGGTTACGCTTCATGCCCAGAATGACCGGCGCTTCATTTTTCCAGAAATAGCCGTGATGGACGATTACCGCGTCCGCCTGTTGACGTACCGCCTCATCCAGTAACGCCTGGCTGGCGGTCACGCCAGTGACAATTTTTTGCACCGTTTCCCGTCCTTCAACCTGTAGGCCGTTCGGGCCGTAGTCACTGAATGCCGCACTGTTCAGTTTCTCGTTAATCAGTTTTTCCAGTTCGGTATTTTTCATCAATGCTCTCTTTATGCTTTACGGGCGGCTTCATACGCCGCCAGAGTGGCGGCTCGTGTCTGTTTATGGTCCACAATTGGGCGGGGATAATCGAGACGTAGCCCCTGTTTATCCGCCCACGCCCAGGGTTGATGGAGATGCTTTTCCGGCACCGCTTGTAATTCAGGTAACCAGCGACGAATAAACTCGCCTCTGGCGTCAAAGCGTTCCCCCTGCGTGGTGGGGTTGAAAATGCGAAAATAAGGCACCGCATCGGTCCCCGTTGAGGCAGCCCACTGCCAGCCGCCATTGTTTGCCGCCAGATCACCATCAATCAACTGGGAGATAAAATAGCGCTCTCCGCAGCGCCAGTCGATAAGTAAGTCCTTGACCAGAAAGCTGGCCACGATCATCCGCAGTCGATTATGCATCCAGCCGGTACTGTTCAACTGACGCATTGCGGCATCAACAATCGGAAAGCCAGTGCTGCCCTTTTGCCAGGCCTCAAGCTGCTGTTGATTTTCCTGCCACTGCACCTTATCGGTCCAGGGGATAAAAGGTTTGTGCTTGCAGAGTGCCGGATGGAACATCATCAGATGACGGTAAAACTCTCGCCAGATCAGCTCATTGAGCCATACTGCGCCGCTTCCGCCATCGAGCGCCTGCGGCTGCTCGGCCAGTAAATGGTGCAGACACTGGCGCGGCGACAGTGCACCAATCGCCAGCGCGGCGGAGAGGCGGCTGGTACCTTCAATCGCCGGAAAATCACGTTGCTGCTCATACTCTGCCGCCTGCTGCTGGCAAAAGTGGCGTAGCCGGGCAATCACGCTTTTCTCATCAATGGGGAAAAGTTGTTCATCAAACGGCTGCTGCGGGTAGTTAAGTATGATCGGCTTAGCAATGGGCCGCGTCCCTTTCCGCGAGCACGGTGCGGCTACGCATTCGGGCAGTTTCTCTTTTAGCCGCCGTAAAAAAGCGTTTTTGAACGGCGTAAAGACTTTATACATCTCGTGATTGCCAGTCATCACGCTGCCCGGTGCCAGCATCACGCTGTCGTCAAACCTCTGGCAGGATACGTTTGGCAGCGCTTTTTCTACAGCCCCATCACGCTGGCGTTCATTGAATTCATACTGAGAGTTATAAAAAAGATGGCTTACCTGCTCACTGGCACAGATTTGGGCAAGGACCTGCACGCAGGCAGCAAAATCATCCACCTCGCGGTAGAGCAGCGGAATGCCCTTTTCCGCCAGCGACTGTTGCAGTGAGTTAAGACAGGCGTTGAGCAGCGCCGCCTGGCGCGGCGCCATGTGATGCTGCTGCCACTGTGCTGGCGTGGCAATAAAAAGCGCGATAACACGGACGCCGGGATTGTGGCAAGCGGCCGCGAGCGCAAGATTATCATGTACGCGCAAATCCGCGCGAAACCAGACCAGATGGGTGGGCATATCACTCCTTATGCCCGTAACAAAAGGGCAGTGCTGCGAATTGTTAATCCGCTGCGCCTGGCGGCACAGTGTAAATGTAGCAAAAAGGTTACCTCAAAAAAAAACCACCGCAAGGCGGTGGCTTAGAGGATTTACTGTATGTAATCGATTAATAAAAGTCGCAGGCTACTTTGTCGGCCTGGTCCATCCACACCGGTTTTTCACTGGTTTTCGCCCAGACGCGGTGCAGGTAGCTATAAAAACGTGCGCGATCTTTCCAGAATAACATCACCGGTAATGCCAGAACGCCTGCCAGAATAGCGAAAGCGCGGCGCATCAACACAACGTGTGCCGGAAACGCTTTATATGTGTTCATAATCCTCTCCCCTTTGTCCGGCCAGCAATCACTACCGGAAAATGTTCCCGCCTTACAGAAAACCAGGGCGGCGCTGAAATCTGGTTAAAATAGTATCGCTTTATTCGTAATTTTACTACTCATCCGACCACTATTTTCTGTCAATGTCGGACTTATTTATGCGCTGGCGGTAAATTAGTTACAAAACGGTTAAATTATCACTAACCATTAGTTAATGCGTGGTTTACCCGAGGTTTCTCTGCTTGCCCAACCAATGTTTTTGGCCATTTTTATATTTTTTTTACACCCCACCTGGCGATTTTTGCGAAATCTTTGCGCTGAAAAAACTACTTTTACAATACATCCTTAAATCACCCTGGAGGTGAATTGTGAATGCAGGCGTAATAATCGGCATCGTGCTGGTTTTCCTGTTATTGGGCTACCTGGTTTATGCCCTGATTAACGCGGAGGATTTCTGATGGCCGCTCAGGCATTTCTTCTGGTCGCCAGCTTTTTACTGGTGCTATTTATTCTTGCGCGTCCGCTGGGATCGTTACTGGCAAAACTCATTGCCGGACAGGCGCTGCCCGGTACGGCAACAATCGAAAATATCCTCTGGCGTGGACTCGGTATTGATACTCGGGAAATGAACTGGCGGCACTATTTGTTCGCCATCCTGTGGCTGAATACGCTCGGTATTGTGCTGCTATTTGCCCTGCTTATGTTGCAGGGCATTTTGCCAATGAACCCGCAAAACCTGCCCGGCCTCTCATGGCATCTGGCGCTGAATACAGCGGTCAGTTTTGTTACGAATACCAACTGGCAATCCTATTCTGGCGAAAGCACGCTGAGTTATTTCAGCCAGATGGTCGGGCTGACGGTGCAAAACTTCCTCTCCGCAGCAACGGGGATTGCTGTGATATTCGCGCTGATCCGCGCCTTTGCGCGCCGCAGCATGGATACGCTCGGTAACGCGTGGGTGGATCTCACCCGCATTATCCTGTGGGTGTTACTGCCAATTTCACTGGTCATTGCATTGTTCTTTATTCAGCAAGGCGTACTGCAAAACTTTTTGCCTTATCAGTCTTACACCTCGCTGGAAGGCGTTCAGCACTTGATGCCAATGGGGCCAGTCGCGTCCCAGGAAGCGATCAAAATGCTCGGCACCAACGGCGGGGGATTCTTCAACGCCAACTCCGCTCACCCGTTTGAAAATCCGACCGCATTGACCAACATCGTTCAGATGCTGGTGATCTTCCTGATCCCGGCTGCGCTTTGCTTTGCTTTTGGCGATGCCGTGGCGGACCGTCGCCAGGGGCACATGCTGCTGTGGGCAATGTCGCTGATCTTCGTGGTCTGCGCCAGCGTGGTGATGTGGGCAGAGTTCCAGGGTAACCCGCACTTCCTGACGCTCGGCGGCGACAGCGCCATCAATATGGAAGGCAAAGAGAGCCGTTTTGGCATTCTGGCGAGCAGCCTGTATGCAGTGGTCACAACCGCCGCCTCATGCGGCGCGGTGAATGCCATGCATGACTCCTTTACCGCGCTGGGCGGCATGATCCCGATGTGGCTGATGCAGATTGGCGAAGTGGTGTTCGGCGGCGTGGGCTCGGGTCTCTACGGCATGCTGCTGTTCGTGCTGCTGGCGGTGTTTATTGCTGGCTTAATGATTGGTCGTACGCCGGAGTTTATCGGCAAAAAAATCGATGTCCGCGAGATGAAAATGACCGCGCTGGCGATCCTCGTCACCCCGGCGCTGGTGCTAATTGGCACCGCGCTGGCGATGATGACCGACGCCGGGCGTAGTGGCATGTCTAACCCCGGCATTCACGGCTTTAGTGAAGTACTGTATGCCGTTTCGTCAGCAGCCAACAACAACGGCAGCGCCTTTGCCGGATTAAGCACCAACACCCCGTTCTGGAACTGCCTGCTGGCATTCTGCATGTTCTTCGGACGTTTCGGTGTGATTGTTCCGGTGATGGCAATTGCTGGTTCACTGGTTGGTAAGAAAATCCAGCCCGCCAGCACAGGCACCCTGCCAACGCACGGCGCGTTGTTTATTGGCCTGCTGATCGGCACGGTACTGCTGGTTGGCGCATTGACCTTTATTCCTGCCCTGGCGCTCGGCCCGGTAGCGGAATACCTCTTATTTTGAGACTGGCGGAGACGCGTTTTATGAGTCGCAAACAACTGGCCCTGTTCGAACCGAACCTTGTTCGCCAGGCGCTGATGGATTCGGTGACCAAGTTAAGCCCGCAAGTACAGTGGCGTAACCCGGTAATGTTTATTGTCTGGATCGGCAGCCTGTTGACCACCATCCTGACTGTGGCAATGGCAACAGGCCACCTTGACGGCAGCGCGTGGTTTACCGGCGCAGTCAGCCTGTGGTTGTGGATTACGGTATTGTTCGCCAACTTTGCAGAGGCGCTGGCGGAAGGTCGCAGCAAAGCACAGGCCAATAGCCTGAAAGGGGTGAAAAAAACCGCTTTCGCCCGCAAATTACGCGCCCCGCAGCATGATGCGCAAATCGACCATATTCCGGCAGCAGATCTGCGTAAAGGCGATGTAGTGCTGGTCGAGGCCGGTGACATTATTCCTTGTGATGGAGAAGTGATTGAAGGCGGTGCATCGGTGGATGAGAGCGCGATCACTGGTGAATCAGCACCGGTGATCCGTGAGTCCGGCGGCGATTTTGCTTCGGTCACAGGCGGGACACGTATTCTTTCTGACTGGCTGGTGATCCAGTGCAGCGTTAACCCCGGTGAAACGTTCCTCGACCGCATGATTGCGATGGTGGAAGGTGCGCAACGGCGTAAAACACCGAATGAGATCGCCCTGACCATTCTGCTGGTTGCCCTGACCCTTGTCTTCCTGCTGGCAACCGCCACCTTGTGGCCATTCTCGGTATATGGCGGCCAGGCGGTCAGCGTTACTGTGCTGGTGGCCCTGCTGGTATGCCTGATCCCAACGACTATCGGCGGACTGCTGTCTGCGATTGGCGTTGCCGGGATGAGTCGCATGCTGGGTGCGAATGTGATTGCCACCAGCGGTCGTGCGGTAGAAGCGGCGGGTGATATTGATGTGCTGCTGCTGGATAAAACCGGCACCATCACCTTAGGTAACCGCCAGGCATCCGATTTCCTGCCCGCGCAGGGCGTGGATGAAAAAATGTTGGCCGATGCTGCGCAACTCTCCTCGTTGGCGGATGAAACGCCGGAAGGCCGCAGTATTGTGATACTGGCCAAACGCCGTTTTAATCTGCGCGAACGCGATATGCAAAGTCTGCAAGCCACCTTTGTGCCCTTCACTGCGCAAACCCGCATGAGCGGCATCAACGTGCAGGATCGAATGATCCGTAAAGGTTCGGTGGATGCGATTCGTCGTCACATCGCCGCCAATGGCGGTCAATTCCCGGCCGATGTGGAAACGCTGGTCGAACGTGTCGCCCGTCAGGGTGCCACGCCGCTGGTCGTTGCCGAAGGGGCGAAAGTGCTGGGCATCATCGCGCTGAAAGATATCGTCAAAGGCGGGATTAAAGAGCGTTTTGCCCAGTTGCGTAAAATGGGCATTAAAACGGTAATGATCACCGGGGATAACCGCTTAACCGCTGCGGCGATTGCCGCTGAAGCCGGTGTCGATGATTTCCTTGCGGAAGCGACGCCGGAAGCGAAACTGGCGTTGATCCGCCAGTATCAGGCGGAAGGTCGTCTGGTGGCGATGACGGGTGATGGCACTAACGATGCGCCAGCGCTGGCACAGGCAGATGTTGCAGTAGCGATGAACTCCGGCACACAGGCCGCAAAAGAAGCGGGCAACATGGTGGATCTCGACTCTAACCCCACCAAATTGATTGAAGTGGTGCATATCGGTAAACAGATGCTGATGACTCGTGGTTCGCTGACCACCTTCAGTATCGCCAACGATGTGGCGAAATACTTCGCCATCATTCCGGCGGCATTTGCAGCAACCTATCCGCAACTGAATACGCTGAACGTAATGCATCTGCACTCCCCGGCATCGGCAATTTTAAGCGCGGTGATCTTTAACGCGCTGGTGATTGTGTTTCTTATCCCGCTGGCGCTGAAAGGGGTGAGCTACAAGCCGCTTACCGCTTCCGCCATGCTGCGCCGCAACCTGTGGATCTACGGGTTGGGCGGGCTGGTGGTGCCGTTTATCGGTATCAAGGCGATCGACCTGATTTTGACCCTGTTTGGCCTGGTGTAAGAGGTATAAAAAATGGCTTTATTACGTCCCGCATTTCTGCTTTTGATGCTCTTCACCCTGATTACCGGCGGGATCTACCCGCTGGTAACTACCGCGCTCGGGCAGTGGTGGTTTAATCCGCAAGCGAACGGCTCACTGATCCGTGAGGGCGATACCGTGCGCGGTTCACGCTTGCTGGGTCAGAACTTTACCGCACCGATTTATTTTCACGGTCGCCCTTCTGCCACTGCCGATGCACCTTATAATCCAATGGCGTCCGGCGGCAGCAACCTGGCAGGCAGCAACCCGGAGCTGGATAAAGAAGTGGCGGCTCGCGTGGCACAACTGCGCGCAGAGAACTCACAAGCAGATACGCATGTTCCGGTGGAGTTGATTACCACCTCGGCGAGCGGCCTTGATGGTCAACTCTCTCCGACCGCTACTGCCTGGCAGATCCCGCGCGTGGCGCAAGCCCGTCACTTACCGGTGACAGAAGTGGAAAAAATGGTGGCTGAACATACCACCACGCCGCTGGTCAACTTTATTGGCCGTCCGGTGGTCAACATAGTGGAACTCAATCTGGCGCTGGATGCACTCAAGGATAAATAAAGCATGACTGAAGAGCCTTTGCGCCCTAATCCCGACCGCTTGCTGGAGCACGCCGCAACGGCACACCGGGGGAAGTTGAAAGTCTTTTTCGGCGCCTGCGCTGGTGTGGGCAAAACGTTCGCTATGCTGCAAGAAGCGCAGCGTCTGCGGGCGCAGGGGCTTGATATTCTCGTTGGCGTGGTGGAAACCCACGGGCGCAAAGAGACCGCCGCGCTGTTGGAAGGGCTGTCAACTTTGCCGCCGCACCGTATCGCTCATCGCGGGCGTCTTATTCAGGAGTTTTCGCTGGACGATGCCCTTGCGCGCCGTCCAGCGCTGATTTTAATGGACGAGTTGGCGCACAGTAACGCGCCTGGCTCGCGCCACCCAAAACGCTGGCAGGACGTAGAAGAACTGCTGGAAGCGGGCATCAATGTCTTTACAACCGTCAACGTCCAGCATCTGGAAAGCCTCAATGATGTGGTCAGCGGCGTGACCGGTATCCAGGTGCGTGAAACCGTGCCGGATCCTTTTTTCGACAACGCGGATGAGGTCGTACTGGTGGATTTGCCGCCGGACGATCTCCGCCAGCGCCTGCACGAAGGCAAAGTCTATATCGGTGGCCAGGCCGAGCGCGCCATCGAACACTTCTTCCGTAAAGGTAATCTGATTGCCCTGCGCGAACTGGCGTTACGCCGCACTGCCGACCGCGTGGACGATCAGATGCGTGCCTGGCGCGATCGCAAGGGAGAAGAGAAAGTCTGGCATACGCGTGATGCCATTCTGCTCTGCGTCGGGCATGGCGCGGGCAATGAGAAGCTGATCCGCACGGCGGCGCGGCTGGCGGCCAAACTTGGCAGCGTCTGGCATGCGGTGTATGTCGAAACACCATCGCTACATAAATTGCCGGAACCGCAACGGCGGGCGATTTTAGGTGCCCTGCATCTTGCGCAGGAACTGGGGGCCGAAACGGCAACACTTTCCGATCCGGCGGAAGAGAAGGCAATTCTGCGTTACGCCCGCGAGCATAACCTCGGTAAAATTATTATTGGCCGACGTAATAAGCACCACTGGTGGCGTCCGGAACCGTTTGCCGATAAGCTGGCGCGCCGCGCGCCGGATCTCGACCTGGTGATCATCGCGCTGGACGACGCTCCGCCAGCATTGATCTCTCGCGCCGGTGATGCACGCCCATTTATTGAGCGCTGGCGGGTACAATTAAAAGGGTGTGCCGTCGCCCTCGCCCTTTGCGCAGCCATCACGCTGATCGCCGAACAGTGGCTGACCGCTTTTGATGCCGCCAACCTGGTGATGATCTACCTACTCGGCGTGGTGCTGGTTGCACTGTTTTATGGGCGTTGGCCATCCGCGTTCGCCACGGTGATTAATGTCATCAGTTTTGATCTCTTTTTTATCGCTCCGCGCGGCACGCTGGCCGTTTCCGATGTGCAATATCTGCTGACCTTTAGCGTGATGCTGACGGTCGGTTTGGTCATTGGCAATCTCACCGCCGGGGTGCGTTATCAGGCACGCGTGGCGCGTTATCGCGAGCAGCGCACCCGCCATCTTTATGAGATGTCGAAAGCGCTGGCGGTCGGGCGCAATAACAAGGATATCGCTGTCACCAGCGAAACGTTTATCCAGTCTACCTTTGATGCCCGCAGCAAATTGTTGCTACCGGATAGCCACGGGCAGTTGAAAGCGGTGACGCAAGCCCACGGCATGACGCCCTGGGATGATGCGATTGCCCGCTGGAGTTTTGATAAAGGCCAGCCTGCCGGAGCGGGAACCGACACCCTGCCCGGTGTGCCGTATCAAATTTTGCCGCTAAAAAGCGATCATAAAACCCATGGGTTATTGATTGTGGAACCGACCAATTTGCGCCAGTTGATGATCCCGGAGCAGCAACGCCTGTTGGAAACCTTCACCCTGCTGGTTGCCAGTGCGCTTGAACGCCAGGCGTTAGCCACCAGCGAAGAACAGGCTCGCCTCGCCAGTGAGCGGGAAAGTATCCGTAACTCCTTGCTGGCTGCGCTCTCCCACGATCTGCGCACGCCACTGACTGTGCTGTTTGGCCAGGCAGAGATCCTGACGCTCGATCTGGCAAGTGAAGGCTCCTCCCATGCGCCGCAAGCCAACGAGATCCGTCAGCATGTGCTGAATACCACGCGGCTGGTGAATAATCTGCTGGATATGGCGCGTATTCAATCCGGTGGTTTTAACCTTAAAAAAGAGTGGCTAACGCTGGAAGAGGTGGTCGGCAGCGCGCTCAGAACGCTGGAACCCGGACTTGGCGGTCGACATATCAAACTCGCCCTGCCCGACCCGTTAATGCTGGTGCATGTTGATGGTCCATTATTTGAGCGGGTGCTGATCAATCTGCTGGAAAATGCGGTGAAATACGCAGGACAGCGGGCGGAGATTGGCATTACCGCCCATGACACACCGCAACAGTTGATGCTGGATGTGTGGGATAACGGGCCAGGTATCCCGGCAGGACAGGAGCAGGCCATTTTTGATAAGTTCGCGCGAGGAACTAAGGAATCAGCAATACCTGGCGTCGGTCTTGGGCTGGCAATTTGTCAGGCGATTGTTGAAGTTCATGGCGGCACCATTAGTGCCCGCAATCGCCCACAAGGGGGCGCGCTGTTTTGTGTTACACTTCCCCGTGAAACACCGCCGCAACTGGATGAATTACCTGAGGATCTGTGATCAACGTTCTGATTGTCGAAGATGAACAAGCTATTCGCCGATTTCTGCGTACCGCGCTGGAAGCTGAGGGGCTGCGCGTCCATGAAGCGGAGACTTTACAGCGCGGCCTGATTGAAGCCGCCACCCGCAAACCCGATCTGGTGATCCTCGATTTGGGGCTGCCGGATGGCGATGGCCTGGACTTTATCCGCGATTTGCGCCAGTGGAGCCAGATGCCGGTGATTGTCCTTTCGGCGCGTGCTGAAGAGAGCGACAAAATTGCGGCTCTTGATGCCGGAGCCGATGATTACCTCAGCAAACCGTTTGGTATTGGCGAGTTGCAGGCCCGTCTGCGTGTTGCCCTGCGCCGTCATGCGACCGCAACCCCCGGCGAACCTGTGGTGGCCTTTGCCGATATTCGCGTCGATCTGGCTAACCGCCGCATTCAGCGCGGTGAGGAAGAGATCCATCTGACACCAATTGAATTTCGCCTGCTGGCCGTGCTGCTGAATAATCACGGCAAAGTATTAACTCAGAGACAATTGCTAAGCCAGATCTGGGGGCCGAATGCCATCGAGCACAGCCACTACCTGCGCATCTATATGGGCCATCTGCGCCAGAAACTCGAAACCGATCCTGCCCGCCCTCGTCATTTACTTACTGAAACAGGGATTGGCTACCGATTTATGCTTTGAAGGCGTATCCTGCTGTTTTTTAGGAGAGTAATGATGAGCGCCTGGCTAATTTATGCGTTGTTATCGGCGGTGACCGCTGCGTTGGTGGCTATTTTCGGCAAGATCGGTTTGCAACATCTCGACGCCAATACCGCCACGGCAATCCGTGCGGTGGTAATGGCCCTATTTCTGGTCGGTGTGGTCGTGGTGCAAGGCAAATTGTCGCTGGTCGCCACCGTGCTGGCCGATAAAAAAGCGCTACTGTTTGTGGTGCTAAGCGGCATTGCGGGCGCGCTGTCGTGGCTGTTCTATTTTATGGCGATCAAAAGCGGCAACGTGTCGCGGGTTGCTCCCATCGACAAGCTGAGCGTGGTGTTTGCCGTGATCCTGGCCGTGATCCTGTTTGGCGAGAAAGTCTCGCTGGTTGCGGCAGCAGGTGTGGCGTTAATTACTGCCGGTGCGCTGATGGTAGCGCTGGGGTAAGTTTGCAGCGGGAAATTTGCCAGGGCAGCGCCCGCTCCACAGAAAATTAAGGCTCCCGAAGGAGCCTTTCTGTTACGTATTTTTTTACGCGTTTTTCAGCACTTCGCTGACAATTTCTACCGCTTCTTTTTCAATCAGCTTCCGGTGTTCATCACCGAGGAAACTTTCGCAGTAGATTTTGTAGGCGTCTTCAGTACCTGACGGACGCGCGGCGAACCAGCCATTGTCGGTCATCACTTTCAGGCCGCCAATCGATGCTCCATTGCCCGGAGCTGCCGTCAGGCGCGCAGTGATCGGGTCACCTGCCAGCGTGCTGGCGCTCACCATTTCCGGAGAGAGTTTGGACAGCGCAGCTTTCTGTGCGGAGGAGGCTGAAGCCTGCAAACGGTTGTAGCTCGGCGCGCCGAAGCGTACCGCCAGCTCGTCGTAATGCTGCTGCGGATTTTTCCCGGTCACGGCGGTGATCTCAGCCGCCAGCAGACACATGATGATGCCGTCTTTATCCGTTGACCACGGCGTACCGTCGAAACGCAGGAAGGACGCGCCTGCGCTCTCTTCACCACCAAAGCCGAAGCTGCCGTCATGCAGACCGTCAACAAACCATTTGAACCCCACCGGCACTTCCACCAGCTTACGGCCAAGGTCGTTAACCACGCGGTCGATCATCGCAGAAGAGACCAGCGTTTTGCCGACAGCAACATCTTTGCCCCACTGCGGACGGTGCTGGAACAGGTAATTGATAGCAACCGCCAGGTAGTGGTTCGGGTTCATCAGCCCAGCCGGGGTAACGATGCCGTGACGGTCGTAGTCTGGGTCGTTAGCAAACGCCAGATCGAACTTGTCGCGCAACGCCAACAGACCCGCCATCGCACATTCGGAGGAGCAATCCATACGGATCGCGCCATCTTTATCCAGATGCATAAAGCGGAAGGTCTGATCGACCTGATCGTTAACGATACTTAGATCCAGCTTGTAATACTCCGCAATGCGTTTCCAGTATTCAATACCGGAACCACCCAACGGATCGACGCCCAGCTTCAGGCCAGCTTTCTGGATTGCCGCCATGTCGACGATATCCGCCAGCCCTTCAATAAATGGCTGCACCAGATCTTTTTCTGTCACATGACCAGAGGCCAGTGCTGCATCCAGCGTAAAGCGTTTCACGCCCTTCAGGCCATCCGCCAACAGCGCGTTAGCGCGGTCTTCCACCACTTTGGTAACGTTGGTATCCGCCGGGCCACCGTTAGGCGGGTTGTACTTGATACCACCATCTTCCGGCGGGTTATGCGACGGGGTGATAACGATACCGTCCGCCTGCGCGCCGCCGTTTTTGTTGTGTACCAGAATGGCATTTGAGATAGCAGGCGTCGGCGTGAAGCCGTTATTTTCCTGCACGATCACATCCACACCGTTTGCTGTCAGCACTTCCAGCACGGAGATAAACGCCGGTTCAGACAGCGCATGGGTATCTTTACCCACATAACACGGCCCGGTAATCCCATTTTTTGCACGCTCTTCAGCAATCGCCTGAGCGATAGCCAGAATGTGTGGCTCGTTGAAACTGTGACGATGAGCACTGCCTCGGTGGCCGGAAGTGCCGAATTTCACCGCATGTTCTGAATTGCCGACTTCAGGTTTCAACACATAGTACTGCGCAGTAAGCTGGGCGACGTTAATCAAATCGCCCTGTTGTGCAGGTTGACCCGCACGCGGGTGGTTAGCCATTGCCTGGTCCTTTCGATGCAAGGATTAAATTGTACCGCAAACTTTTTCAATCAATTCCGCCGGGAACTGCATTGACTGCATGATGTGCTCAATCATGCTGCATTTACGGCCCGTATTGGTGTTAGTGATGACCCAGTAAGGGGTGTTCGGCACCTGCTTCGGTTTGGTCTGGTTGCCGTTCTGCAGCAGGGTTTGCTCATTGACGGCAAAGTATACTCTTGTGCGCCCGTGCAATGATTCAGTGGATTCCGTAAAGCCTTTGTCGTCGAGTGAATAGAGGGTAGACAGCACCATCAGGAAACGATTGACGGCCTTTTTCTGCTCGGCATATTCATCAGAGAGGAGCAGTTCACGCACGGCGCGGACTTTATCTTTTGCGGTATTAGCCGGTTTGATGCTTTCGACAGTGACGACGGTACGCGGCTCTTTTACCGGTGCAAGAGAAGCGGCTGGCTGTACCGATGATACGGCGGAAAATTTCAACATGCGCCGTAAAATGTCGGATGCGCTCTCGCCGATATGTTTAGTGTGGCTGGCAATATAACTATAGAGCTCATCATCAACTTCAATCGTTTTCATCTTAATCCAGTGCTATATCTAATCTGAATACAAGTGTTGGGATTATAAAGTGAAATCTCAACATCGGATAGCGTCAAACCAGGATGGCGGCAAAAGTAAGAGTAATTCTTAACCTTGCAGCCGGGCGGCAGAATGTTCACCATAATAACCTAACCCGCCAGAGTGAAAAAAAGAACTTTCCTATGAAATTAAATACGCGAGCGCAATCTGCACAACATCCGCACAATAATTCTCCAGTCGTCCTTGTTCACGGGCTGTTTGGTAGCCTCGATAACCTCGGCGTACTGGCCCGCGAACTGGTGCCGGAGTACGACGTGGTGCAGGTGGATATGCGCAACCACGGTCTTTCCCCCCGTTCCGACGAGATGAACTATCCGGCAATGGCGCAGGATCTGCTGGACACGCTGGATGCCCATCATATCGACAAAGCTGTCTTTATCGGTCACTCAATGGGCGGCAAAGCTGTGATGGCGTTGTCTGCGCTAGCGCCGGAACGTGTAGAAAAGCTGGTGGCAATTGATATTGCACCAGTCGATTACCACATTCGCCGCCACGACGAGATATTTACCGCGATCAACGCGGTCACCGACGCACAGATTACTACGCGCCAGCAAGCGGCTTCGCTAATGCGCGAGCATGTAAAAGAAGAAGGCGTGATCCAGTTTCTGCTGAAATCGTTTGTTGAGGGTGCGTGGCGTTTCAATGTGCCAGTGCTGTGGGAGCAATATCCGCATATTGTCGGCTGGGAAACCATTCCCGCGTGGCCTCATCCGGCACTGTTTGTCTGCGGCGGCAACTCCCCTTACGTTACAGAGCAGTACCGGCGTGCTTTGCTTGACCAGTTCCCGCAGGCACGCGCGCATGTGATTGCTGGCGCTGGCCACTGGGTGCATGCGGAAAAACCTGAAGCAGTGATGCGGGCAATTAACCGTTATCTCGCTGAAAAGTCAAACTGATTAAAAAGGCGGCGACCGGTTGCCAGAACGCGTCCGCCCGTTGGCGCGCCCGTTATGCTGATGTATGATGGCGCGCTATTCAGCCCGGGCGGCAGCCCGATTGCTTGTCTTTCCCGTAGTATGCTTAAACATGGCTAAAGAACAAACGGACCGTACAACCCTGGATCTGTTCGCGAATGAGCGTCGCCCGGGACGGCCGAAGACGAATCCGCTCTCGCGCGATGAACAGTTACGCATCAACAAACGCAATCAACTAAAACGCGATAAAGTTCGTGGGCTTAAACGCGTCGAGCTAAAACTGAATATTGAAGCCGTCGATGCGTTAAACCAACTTGCCGATGCGCGCGACATGAGCCGCAGCGAACTTATCGAAGAGATGCTGCTGGCACAACTGGACGCGTTGCGCGAAAAGTAATTACTCCGAATCACCTCTCTTATTTTTATGTTTTCATGTGTCATACAGTGCACTCCGGGGCGATAGCTGTTTTCGCGCCCTTCTCTGTTCTGCTATGATTGCCCTTATCTGTAGGCATAGCACCACCATCATATTCATTAGGTTTCAAGAGGTTATTTTACTCATGGCAATTACAGGTATTTTCTTCGGCAGCGATACCGGCAACACCGAAAATATTGCGAAAATGATCCAGAGTCAGCTTGGTAAAGATGTTGCCGATGTGCATGACATTGCCAAGAGCAGCAAAGAAGATATCGAAGGATATGATATTCTGTTGCTCGGCATTCCGACCTGGTATTACGGCGAAGCGCAGTGCGACTGGGATGATTTTTTCCCGACACTGGAAGATATTGATTTTAATGGTAAGTTAGTTGCACTGTTCGGCTGCGGCGATCAGGAAGACTATGCAGAATATTTCTGTGATGCGCTGGGTACGATCCGCGACATTATTGAGCCGCGCGGCGCGACCATCGTGGGCCACTGGCCGACAGCGGGCTACCATTTCGAAGCCTCTAAAGGCCTGGCGGATGATGACCATTTTGTTGGTCTGGCGATTGACGAAGACCGTCAGCCAGAACTGACCGCAGAACGTGTACAAAAATGGGTTAAGCAAGTGCGCGAAGAGCTGCATCTTGATGACATCATCAATGCCTGATTGTGCCGCGTAATCTGCGGGTTACGTGGTATTAATAGGTAAAAGCAATGGGAATAATTGCTACAAATTTTTAACTTTTTTCTCCATCGCTGTACAATAAGCTCTGCCAGAGTGGTGTCATGAAACACAGGAGTTGCTGGTGACACCACGTTTTAAAAGCTTACTTTACTTGAGGACTTGCAGTTTTCATTTAGTCATGGCAGTTCTATAATGAGACGCATTACCCCAGGTGCATTCCTTCTAACTTCCATTGAGGAAGTGAATCGTATAGCAACAGGACAGATTCCGCATGACTGACAACAATATCGCATTAAAGAAGGCTGGCCTGAAAGTCACGCTTCCTCGGTTAAAAATACTGGAAGTGCTTCAGGAACCGGATAACCATCATGTCAGTGCGGAAGATTTGTATAAACGACTGATCGACATGGGCGAAGAGATCGGACTGGCAACAGTATATCGTGTATTGAACCAGTTTGATGACGCTGGCATTGTGACCCGTCATAACTTCGAAGGCGGGAAATCCGTTTTTGAACTAACTCAGCAGCATCACCACGATCATCTGATTTGCCTGGACTGCGGCAAAGTGATCGAATTCAGTGATGATTCCATCGAAGCGCGCCAGCGTGAAATCGCCGCCAAACACGGCATTCGCCTGACGAACCACAGCCTTTACCTGTACGGCCACTGCGCCGAGGGTGACTGCCGCGAAGATGAACACGCGCACGACGCGAAATAATCCCTTTTCATACTCAAGCCAACCTTCGGGTTGGTTTTTTTTTACCCTACAAAAACAAAAATGCCCGGCAGGTTTGCGCCACCGGGCAGGTTACTTCAGCAATAATTACGCTTTCACTCTATCCACACGGCTGAAACGCTTGCCGTCCGGGCTGGCGGTACGGATCTGCACGTCCCCGCTCACCTGCGGACGCGCTTTATCGTCGTAGCATAGCCAGTTTTTACCACCATCCGTAGAATATTCAACGACCATTCCTGGGAAGCTGGTATTGGCTTCCAGCTTGCCGCCGACCACGCGCGCGCCCGGTACAGGCAGGCGGTAGTTGATGCCTGCTTTGTCCAGTTTTGCCAGTTCACGATGACCTAACAGATTTGCAAAGCGGGTCCAGTCTTTATCCAGCGCTTTTACATCGACCAGATGGGTTTTACCACCTTTGTACTCGCGGCCGGCCTGATAATCCTGTTCCCAACCGGCGCGGTGCCATGCCCGCTCTGCGACTGCAATCATACGTGGATAAATCATGTACTCCATCTGGTTGTCGGTGCGTACCACTTCACTCCACAACTGAGCAGAAAGACCATAGGCTCCCGGCCACGGTTTATCCGATTTCGCGTTGAATGGATTGCCGTCACGATCCAGTGAGGTTTCAGCATTTTGCGGCATGTTGTCCGGCGCAAAGCTGAAGATCTTGCGCTCATCGCTAAAGCGCGTTCCCCAATAGTAGCCACTTTCCGCCGGATTAACTTCACTCGGAAAGTCGAGGTAAACATAGTCCGGATTTGAGACAATGACGCGGAACCCTTTATTTGCCCAGTCATTTACCGAATCGAAACCGCCCCAGTAGAGCGTATCCCAGAAGTTGACATTGACGTGATCGGTGGCAAAGTCGGCGGCATTTTTGGCATCTTTCAGTCCATCCTGCCACGCCTGCATGGTGCCAATACCGTGCGCTTTCACCAGCTTGCTGACCTCAACTCCAAAATAGCTGGAAAGATGATCAACATCGGCAATCTTACCCTCTTTGACCATGGTCTGGCAGACCTGAGATTTCGCCCACGGTTTGTCCTGATTGCTCTGATCGATGATACCTTTGCCCGCTTCAGGTTTTTTCTGGTCGGTATAACCCGCTCCCAGATAGATGTTTTTCGCTTCGTCAGCGCCAAAATGCCAGGTGTTCAGCGGTACACCCGCTTCTTTGTGCATTTGCTGGATTTCGCCAATCACCTTATCGACGAAGTTGCGCGATGAATTAAGGCAAGGGTTCAGATAGCCAGTGCGGTTATAAAACTGTACCCCGGTGGTATTGGAGGTGTCTGTAGGATCCAGTAAACGGTACTGATTCGCCTCTTTCTCTTTTCCCTCTTTGTGAAGTCGCTCGTAGCGCGCTTCCATTGAGATCACAGCAGCACGGGCGTGAGCTGGCATATCAATTTCCGGGATCACTTCAATCTGTCGCGCTTTCGCGTACTTTAGTATGTCGATGTAATCGGTACGGCTGAAGTGGCCGCTACCATTGTTGTTGCTGTCCGGGCCGGAACCCAACTGCGGCAGCAGACACGTTTTCTCGCTCAGATCGTGGCAACGTTTACTGCCGATGTCGGTCAGTTCAGGCAGACCAGGGATCTCAATACGCCAGCCTTCGTCATCGGTAAGGTGAAAGTGGAATTTGTTCAGCTTATAAGCTGACATCTGATCCAGCAGGCGCAGCACGGCATCTTTGCTGTGGAAGTTACGTCCCACATCAAGTTGAATAGCGCGATAATCAAAGCGCGGTGCGTCTTTCGCTTCAAGTTGTGCGATTTTCTGTGGGCCACTGGAAGGGACCAACGACAGTAAAGATTGCAGGCCATAGAACACACCTGCCTGATCAAAACCAGTTATTACCGCTTCATTTGCCCCGATGCGCAACTGGTAGGCGCCAGATATGGCTTCATCACCCACAAAGTCCTTCGCTGCGATCTCTGTACGAACAGGATAACGGCCCTCTTTGACGCCCAGCAGCGCGAAGCGCGACTTCACCGCTGCCTGCGCATCCGCGCCGAGTGCAGAGAGATCGAGCTTCACGCCTTTGCTCAGATCCACATCCTGGCCGGAGATTTTTACCTTCTGCGGCGTGGGAACAATCTGGCCACGCAATAGGGAGAGGTTCAGCGCGTTGACGTCGCTATTTTTCTCAAAGCGCGCTTCCGCAGTCATCAGGATATTTTTATCATCCGGAGTACGTTTCCAGTGGCCGTCGAGCGGCGTAACAAACTGGAACAGATCTTCGGTATCGGTATTGGCGATCACTTTTGCCGTCGCACCTTCAGCCGTCACGTACCATCGAGGTAGCACATCAGTGACAAACAACTGCCAGTACTCATTAACAACCGGAATTTCCACCGCCTGCTTTGCCGGGAAGCCGGTAAATTTGTCCGTCGGCTCCAGCTTGTGCAGATCGCCCATAATATGGGTGACCTTGAACTGGTCATTTGCTACCTCCAGTATCGGACGGATGCTATGGAAGTAAATCGTCCAATCTTTGTCAGTTACAGCTTCACCATTATTGGTCAGCGTGATCACCGCTTTATTGCAGGAAGCCCAGTCGGCACCAAGCTTCGCACAATCAGTACCATTCTTTGCGGCAAAGTTATCTTTCACCGCGTAGTTAAGATGAAACTGGCTGATAGCGTCGACGGTACTCTGATTTGCCAGCACGGGGCTGCTTAACACCCCGAAGATTGCGCTGGCTAAGATGCTTAATTGTACTGTTTTCATTACTTGTTCCTTGTATTCCAGCCGGGCATAATCCGGCAAACACATCAGAAAATGGTGAACGGAGCGATAACCATAAATTTCACGTCGCGCTCATCCTGGAAGATGTTGCCGTAGCCGCCGCCGTAGCTCGGAATATCAGAATGGTTGTCGTATTGGGTAAAGTGCAGCTTGAACATCGTGCCTTTGGCACGACCATCCTGAACGGTATAAATTCCATCCAGGCTGTAAGCGGACTCTTTCAGGCGGTAGTTTGGATCGTAATACGCATCCGGTGTGGCCATAGCAGCCGGTTTCGCGTCCCACCCATAGACATAAGATGCGCCGATCGTAAAGCCAGGGAGGTTCCAGTTCTTCAGGTCATACATCGCGCCGAAGAAGAGGGCCTTTTCACCGTTGGCATTAAAGTCAGAGCGGTTATCCCACCAGATATCAAGGCGCCCGTTGGATGACGCATAGGTTGGTGTCATACGTTGCAGGAAGTATCCTTGCTGGCCGTCAGCTTTGACCAGGGTGCCTTCAAGACGCAAATCGACCTGACCAATTTTGTAGCCAAAAGTCAACGCTTGCAGCCATGCGGTGCCGTCATAAATATCATTCACGCCGCCATTACTGACTTTGTCGCGGGTACCGTAGAACTGATAGCTGGTGCTTAGCGGGCTACCTGCCACATCAAATTTGTAGCTGGCTTTAGCGAAGTATTGATCGACGTAGCCTTCCGCCTGGCCAAATGCAGCCTCCAGCACAAGGTCGTTTTTGAAGTCATATTTTGCGCCGAGAGAGTGTAGATAGTCGACTTTGGTTTTTCTGTCGTTCTGATAAAACTTATCCATCTCGATATGCCACGGCGACTTGTATTCATTGGCCCACATATACGAGAAGCTCAGCGCACCTGCATCGCCGTAATCAAAACTCGCCCCGGCTTCCGCACCCTGGTAGGTACCCGGCATAAAGCTCCAGTGCGGCGCTAACAGTGTTTGTCCGGTTGGCTGGATGTAACCCGCGCGCGCCCAGACAGGGCCATATTTAAATTTCGCAGCGGCTTTATACAGACTGATCCCGCTTTTATCTCCTGACCAGTCTTCTTTGTAGGCTTTATTACTGGAGGAGAAAGCAATTTCGTTCGGATGTGCGCTGTCACCGTTTTCTGCCATTTCAATCGCGGTAAAAGCCGCAATATCCAGACCGAACATGTCAGCGATATAGCCAGACTGGAAATCCAGGTTGGCATTCCAGGTTGAGTGCGAAAGATTAGTTTTGTATTTATTTTCCAGCACATCTCTACGGTCACGTTCACGCTGCCAGTAATAAATACCGCCCGTAAGCGTGGAATCATCGATAAAACCGGCTGCATGAGCCTGTGGAGATACAACCCAGCCCGACATTGCTGTGACACTGGCAATAGCCAGCGCCAGTGCACTACGTTTACCACTAAACATACGCATGTGTGATTCCTTCTGGACGCATATAACCCGCCGAGACGGCGAGAAAAAAAGCAAAAAGTTTAGGTGGTTATGAAATACCCCTGAAGTAACTACCGGCTCAAGACTATTTTTCGCGTCGCGAATTATCAACGCTTTTTAGTGAGTAAAATGCAGGATTATGATGGAGTGCACATAATTTGTAGCGTTTTGAAAAAAATTACATCAACCGGTTAAATGATTAATTTAAATGCATAAAAGCAGGATATAATTCTTATTGTTAACGATTACATGTTATATTTATCTGGAATTTGGAAGTTACCATCTTTCAGGCGGGTTAATTCAATATCAATAAGAGACGACATTAATTCGCAACGCGAATGAATTATGCTGTAATGACCTCTTGAATAAGCAAAAAAAACGCCGCAGTTCGCGGCGTTTTAAACTGATTGTCCGTGGTTGACTTAATCAATCACCCATTTTTGCCCAGGTATCACGCAGCCCAACAGTGCGGTTGAAGACAGCTTTGGTAGCGCTTGCATAACGGCTGTCGAGGCAAAAATAACCTTCGCGCTCGAACTGATACGCTTTACCCGCCTTCGCTTCTTTCAGAGACGGTTCGGCATAACCTTGTTTGATCACCAGTGATTCCGGATTGATAGTGGCAAGGAAATCGTCCGCCGCGCCCGGGTTTGGTACACTGAACAGGCGATCGTAGAGACGGATTTCTATCGGCAACGCATGTTGCGCGCTTACCCAGTGGATCACACCTTTAACTTTACGGCCATCAGCCGGATCTTTGCTCAGAGTATCCGCATCATAAGAGCAGAAAATGGTCGTGATATTGCCTTCGTCATCTTTTTCCACGCGTTCAGCTTTAATCACATACGCGTTGCGCAGGCGCACTTCTTTACCCAGCACCAGACGTTTGTACTGCTTATTCGCTTCTTCACGGAAATCTGCGCGATCGATCCAGATCTCACCGCTAAACGGCACTTCACGCGTGCCCATCTCCGGTTTATTCGGATGGTTAGGCATGGTGACGATTTCGCTGCTATCCTGCGGGTAATTTTCGATAACCAGTTTCACCGGATCGATAACAGCCATTGCGCGCGGCGCATTCTCGTTAAGATCTTCACGGATGCAAGACTCCAGCGAAGCCATTTCGATGGTGTTGTCCTGCTTGGTCACGCCTATGCGTTTACAGAATTCACGGATGGAAGCAGCAGTATAACCACGGCGTCGCAGACCGGAGATGGTCGGCATACGCGGGTCATCCCAGCCTTCCACATGCTTCTCGGTCACCAACTGATTCAGTTTGCGCTTCGACATCACGGTGTATTCCAGATTCAGACGCGAAAACTCGTACTGGCGCGGATGAACCGGAATGGTGATGTTATCCAGCACCCAGTCGTAAAGACGACGGTTGTCCTGGAATTCCAGCGTACATAGGGAGTGCGTAATACCTTCCAGCGCATCGCTGATGCAGTGGGTAAAGTCGTACATCGGGTAGATACACCACTTGTTGCCGGTCTGGTGGTGCTCTGCAAATTTAATGCGATACAGCACCGGATCGCGCATCACGATAAACGGCGATGCCATATCGATCTTCGCGCGCAGGCATGCTTTACCTTCCTCAAAGCCGCCGGAACGCATTTTCTCAAACAGCTCCAGGTTCTCTTCTACGCTGCGATCGCGGAACGGGCTGTTTTTACCCGGCTGAGTCAGAGTACCGCGATATTCACGGATTTCATCAGCGGAAAGCTCGTCAACATAGGCCAGGCCTTTGTTGATCAGTTCGATGGCATACTGGTACAGCTTGTCGAAGTAATCCGAGGAGTAGCAGATGTCGCCAGACCAGTGAAAGCCCAACCATTGCACGTCGTTTTTGATCGATTCGACGTATTCAATGTCTTCTTTAACCGGATTGGTATCATCAAAACGCAGATTACACTGGCCCTGATAATCTTGTGCGATGCCAAAGTTCAGACAGATAGATTTCGCATGACCGATGTGCAAGTAGCCATTCGGCTCCGGCGGAAAACGGGTATGGATAGTAGTGTGCTTACCACTGGTCAGATCTTCATCAATGATCTGGCGAATAAAGTTAGTCGGGCGGGCTTCTGCCTCACTCATCACGGGTTCCTCAAGGCGTAAACAACGTATAACGGCATATGATCTAATAACAGGACGCAGGAAACAACCTTTACTTATACAAATCAGCGTTGCCCGCTGGCAAGGTAACCGGCTATAGCTTGTGTTCGTAGGGAGCCTCAATGCAACAGCAGCAAACAGAGTCAAAAGCGCATCCGTTTGTAATAAAGCGGCAGCAATATGGCATTGATTATGTGCAGGGCAAAAAAAACGGCGGAGGTTCTCCCCCGCCGCTTAAGGCATTAATGTTTACTCAGGAACGATCACTTGCCTTTAATATCGTATAACGGCGTTTGACCGGCAACAAGCTGGCCCTGCGCCTTGATAACCAGACCGCTAAAGTCATCAATATTGCTGACGACTACCGGACTAATCATTGAACGGGCATTGGCATTGAGGTACGCCAGATCCATTTCCAGTATCGGCTGGCCCGCCACAACTTCTGCGCCTTCTTCCACCAGCCGCGTAAAGCCCTGGCCGCCCAACGTCACGGTATCGATGCCCATATGCACAACGATTTCAGCGCCTTTTTCGGTTTCCAGGCAGAATGCATGGTTGGTGTTGAAGATTTTAACGATTGTGCCCGCTGCCGGAGAAACCACAATGCCTTCGGTCGGTTTCACCGCCACGCCGTCACCAACAGCTTTGCTGGCGAAAGCTTCATCAGGCACTTGATCCAGCGCAACCAACTCACCCGTTACCGGCGATACCAGTTCAGCAATCACTGTTGCGTTCGGTACAGCCTGAGGTTTAACACCCGCCACTGGCGCAGCGGCTGGCGCTGCATTACCTGCAGCCGGAACATGACCAGTAGTCTTCATCGCATTGGCGATTTTTTCCGCCACAAAACCAACGATGATCTGCACGCTGGTTTTGTTCAAACGGATAACCCCGGTTGCGCCCAGACGTTTCGCCAGCGCATCATTCACCAGTGCAGAATCTTTCACGTTCAGACGTAAACGGGTGATACAAGCATCAATGCCAGTCAGGTTATCAGTACCACCAACTGCGGCAATATACTGACGCGCCAGCCCACTCACATCCTGCGCGGAATCCACGCTTACGTTGACATCCTGCCCATCCGTTTCGTCACCAGCGACAGCCAGCTCACGACCCGGCGTCATCAGGTTAAATTTGGTGATCGTAAAACGGAAGATCACATAGTAAATAACGAAGAATACCAGCCCCTGCGGGATCAGCATCCACCACTGAGTTGCCAGTGGGTTACGCGAAGAGAGCACCATATCCACCAGACCCGCACTAAAGCCGAAACCGGCAATCCAGTGCATACTCGCGGCAATGAAAACAGAGATACCGGTCAGAATTGCGTGGATGACATACAATACCGGCGCTACAAACATGAAGGAGAATTCCAGCGGTTCAGTAATACCGGTAAAGAACGCGGCAAACGCGCCGGCCATCATGATGCCCAGTACTTTAGCTTTGTTTTCTGGACGAGCGCAGTGGTAAATCGCCAGCGCTGCACCGGGCAGACCGAACATCATGATCGGGAAGAAGCCCGCCTGATAACGACCGGTAACACCGACAACCGCTTTACCGGCTTCGATAGACTGTGCGCCGCCAAGGAAGTTAGGAATGTCATTGATACCAGCAACATCGAACCAGAACACGGAGTTCAGCGCGTGATGCAGACCAACCGGGATCAGCAGACGGTTAAAGAAGGCGTAGACACCCGCACCGATTGACCCCAGTTTCTGGATATGTTCACCAAAACCGACCAGACCGCTAAACACAACCGGCCAGATAAACATCATGATGAATGCGACCACGATCATCACAAACGAAGTGAGGATCGGCACCAAACGGCGGCCGCTAAAGAAGGAGAGCGCTTTCGGCAATTCAACATTGCTGAAGCGGTTGTAAAGTTCAGCGGCAATAATCCCCACCAGAATACCAATAAACTGGTTTTTGATTTTGCCGAAAGCAGCAGGTACCTGATCCGCTGGAATCTTCTGGATCATGGCAACTGCAGCAGGTGAACACAGCGTGGTCAATACCAGGAAACCGACAAAGCCAGCAAGCGCAGCAGCACCGTCTTTATCTTTGGACATACCGTATGCGACACCCACCGCGAACAGCACGCCCATGTTATCGATAATGGCAGAGCCGGACTGAATGAAAAAAGCCGCCAGTGCGTTTTGCCCACCCCAGCCAACCGGGTCAATCCAGTAACCGACGCCCATCAGTATCGCCGCCGCAGGCAGAGTGGCGACAGGCACCATCAGCGCACGGCCAATCTTTTGTAAATAACCTAGAATACTCACTTTTATTCCCCCTATGAACCCATCGTGAGCTCACTGAAAACAGTCGTTTTTTATTGTGTAACTAACCTGAAATCACGGCTATTTATTCACTACCCTACAGGCTATTTTTTCACTACCTTGCTGAGTGTGTGAAAAATTAATTCGCCTCGCAAATTAAAAGCATTTTTTTTGTGATTAAAATCACTAACTATCGTCAATAAGCCTCCCAACCGCTAGCAAACAAGCAAAACTTATTTTATGATCAAAAATATCAAGACGGAGTGCTGCCGCTCTGTAACGAATTCAGGTTACGCTTAAGCCGAGCCAGTAAGCATTCTGCCAACTTTATTCATTTAACTTTTGAGGTGAACAATGAGACTGATTCCCCTGGCGACAGCTGAACAAGTCGGAAAATGGGCAGCCCGCCATATCGTAAATCGAATCAACGCATTCAAACCGACAGCAGATCGTCCGTTTATCCTTGGTCTGCCAACCGGTGGTACGCCGCTCACCGCTTACAAGGCACTGGTTGAGATGCACAAAGCAGGCCAGGTTAGTTTTCAGCACGTTGTCACCTTCAACATGGACGAATATGTTGGCCTGCCGAAAGAGCATCCGGAAAGCTATCACAGCTTTATGCACCGCAACTTCTTTGATCACGTTGATATTCCCGCAGAAAATATTAATCTGCTGGATGGCAATGCGCCTGATATTGACGCAGAATGCCGCCGTTATGAAGAAAAAATCCGCTCCTACGGCAAAATTCACCTGTTTATGGGCGGCGTAGGTAACGACGGGCACATTGCGTTTAACGAACCTGCCTCTTCTCTGGCTTCACGCACGCGCATCAAAACCCTGACTCATGATACCCGCATGGCGAACTCTCGCTTTTTTGACGGCGATGTAAATCTGGTGCCGAAATACGCGCTGACTGTCGGCGTGGGCACGCTGCTTGATGCAGAAGAAGTGATGATCCTGGTACTTGGCGGTGTGAAAGCTCAGGCTCTACAGGCAGCAGTAGAAGGCAACGTAAACCATATGTGGACCATTAGTTGCCTGCAGTTACATCCGAAAGCGGTGATCGTCTGCGATGAACCGTCCACGATGGAACTGAAAGTTAAGACGCTGAAATACTTCAACGAGTTAGAAGCGGAAAACATTAAAGGTCTGTAATTCAGTTTCCGCTCCGCAAGGGATGATTGCGGAGCGGTACATATTTGTAACCGGGGGTCGTTATGTATGCTTTAACCCATTGCCGAATCTACACCGGCCATGAAATTCTGGATAATCACGCGGTTGTGATTGCCAATGGCCTGATTGAACGTCTTTGCCCACAGGACGAGTTGCCGACGGGAATAGAACAACGCTCGTTGAGTGGCGCCATTCTGGCCCCCGGCTTTATCGACGTGCAGCTTAACGGCTGCGGCGGTGTGCAGTTTAATGACACCGCGGAAGCGGTAAGCGTAAAAACGCTGGAGATCATGCAGCAGGCGAATGAACGATCCGGCTGCACCAGCTATCTACCGACACTGATCACCTCCAGTGACGAATTAATGAAACAGGGCGTGCAGGTGATGCGCGATTACCTGGCGAAATATCCCAATCAGGCGCTCGGTCTTCATCTGGAAGGGCCGTGGCTGAATCTCGTTAAAAAAGGTACCCATAACCCGGCGTTTGTGCGTAAACCGGAACCTGAGCTGGTCGATTTTCTGTGCCAGAACGCCGACGTTATCACCAAGGTAACACTGGCTCCGGAAATGACAGGCGACAAGGTCATTCGACAACTGGCGGATGCAGGCATTGTGGTCTCCGCCGGGCACTCTAACGCCACGCTGAAAGAAGCGAAAGCCGGGTTCCGCGCCGGGATTTCTTTTGCGACCCACCTTTATAATGCCATGCCGTACATTACCGGTCGTGAACCGGGATTGGCTGGCGCAGTGCTCGATGATGCGGATGTTTACTGTGGCGTTATTGCAGACGGGTTGCACGTCGATTACGTTAATATCCGTAACGCTAAGCGTCTGAAAGGTGACAAACTTTGTCTGGTGACCGATGCAACCGCGCCAGCGGGTACAAACATTGATCAATTTATTTTTGCTGGCAAAACAATATACTACCGGAACGGGTTGTGTGTGGATGAAAACGGAACGCTGAGCGGTTCCTCCCTGACAATGATTGAAGGGGTACGCAATCTGGTAGAACATGTCGGCATCGCACTGGACGAAGTACTGCGTATGGCAACACTCTACCCCGCTCGCGCCATTGGCGTTGACAACCGCTTAGGCAGCCTCGCTACCGGCAAAGTAGCGAACCTGACCGCGTTCACACGCGATTATAAAATCATCAAGACCATCGTTAATGGCAACGAGGTCGTCACTGTATAAAGAGAAAGTATGACATCAGGCGGACAGGCTCAAATTGGTAACGTTGACCTCGTAAAACAGCTTAACAGCGCGGCGGTTTACCGCCTGATTGATCAACATGGCCCCATTTCGCGCATTCAGATTGCCGAACAAAGCCAGCTAGCTCCTGCCAGCGTGACCAAAATCACGCGCCAACTGATTGAACGTGGCTTGATCAAAGAAGTCGATCAACAGGCCTCCACCGGAGGCCGCCGCGCCATCTCCATAGTCACCGAAACCCGCAATTTCCAGGCTATCGGCGTGCGTCTTGGCCGCTATGACACCACGCTAACGCTGTACGATCTGAGCAGTAAAGTGCTGGCCGAAGAGCACTACCCTTTACCGGAACGCACCCAGGAAACGCTCGAGCATGCGCTGCTTAATACCATCAGCCTGTTTATTGAAACCAACCAGCGTAAGATCCGCGAACTGATTGCCATTTCGGTCATCCTGCCGGGGCTGGTCGATCCGGAAAGCGGCGTCATCCGTTACATGCCGCATATCCAGGTCGAAAACTGGGGGCTGGTGGAAGCACTGGAAAAACGCTTTAAATTGACCTGTTTTGTTGGTCATGATATTCGCAGTCTGGCGCTTGCCGAGCACTATTTTGGGGCAAGTCAGGATTGCGAAGACTCTATTTTGGTGCGCGTACATCGCGGCACTGGCGCAGGGATCATCTCCAACGGGCGTATTTTTATTGGTCGTAATGGTAACGTAGGCGAGATCGGTCACGTGCAGGTCGAGCCGCTGGGAGAGCGTTGCCACTGCGGCAACTTCGGTTGTCTGGAGACTATCGCAGCGAATGCCGCCATCGAACAACGCGTGCGCCATCTGCTGGAACAGGGCTATCAAAGCCGCCTCACACCAGACGATTGTTCAATTAAAACGATCTGTAAAGCCGCAAATAAAGGCGACACACTAGCCTGTGAAGTGATCGAATATGTCGGCCGCCATCTTGGCAAAACTATTGCGATTGCCATCAATCTGTTTAATCCGCAAAAAGTCGTGATCGCAGGCGAGATTGTCGATGCCAGTAAAGTCCTGCTGCCCGCCATTGAAGCCTGCATCAATACCCAGGCGCTGAAAGCATTTCGCAAAAACCTGCCGGTGGTACCCTCCACGCTGGATCATCGCTCGGCTATCGGCGCATTCGCGCTGGTGAAACGCGCCATGTTGAACGGTCTGCTGCTGCAACGTTTGCTGGAAAACTGACAGGGTTTATAGTTATTACTTCATTTTTATCCGGACAGTCCATGACCATTCAGAATGTAATCTGTGATATCGACGGCGTGCTGATGCACGATAACGTAGCGGTGCCTGGCGCGGCAGAGTTCATCACGCGCATCCTTGAGAAAGGAATGCCGCTGGTGCTGCTGACGAATTACCCTTCTCAGACCGGCCAGGATCTGGCGAACCGCTTTATTTCTGCCGGTATTGATGTGCCCGCCAGCGTCTTTTATACCTCGGCCATGGCCACCGCAGATTTTCTCAAGCGCCAGGAAGGTAAAAAAGCCTATGTTGTTGGTGAAGGCGCGCTAATCCATGAGCTTTATAAAGCAGGCTTTACCATTACCGACATCAACCCGGATTTTGTCATCGTCGGCGAGACCCGCTCCTATAACTGGGAAATGATGCACAAAGCGGCCTTCTTTGTCGCCAATGGCGCACGCTTTATTGCCACCAACCCGGACACCCACGGGCGCGGTTTTTACCCGGCGTGTGGCGCGCTGTGTGCAGGTATCGAAAAGATTTCTGGCCGTAAACCGTTTTACGTCGGCAAACCCAGCCCATGGATCATCCGCGCCGCGCTGAATACGATGCAGGCGCACTCAGAACAGACAGTGATTGTCGGCGACAACCTGCGCACCGACATCCTGGCTGGTTTTCAGGCCGGCCTGGAGACCATTCTGGTGCTTTCGGGTGTTTCGCAAATCGATGATATTGACGCCATGCCATTTCGCCCTTCGTGGATTTATCCCTCCGTCGCGGAAATTGATGTTATCTGACAGAACCACGTCTTCGGGCGTGGCTTTTCATTTTGGGCATGACAAAAAACAACGCCATTCAATAAAAAGCGTTTTATTTTGATGATTCATCAATAACCGAGTTCAATCTGTACTCTTTTTTCAGCATTCGATAATCACTATTGCACTTTTTACGCTTGTGAACGCAAAAGGCTTGCACGCCCCTGCGCTTTTGCGGCATTTTGAATGCAAGCACACAACATTGCAGCAATACCCTCAAGGTTAACGGAGAAGTCTATGTGTTCAATTTTTGGCGTACTGGATATTAAAACCGACGCAGCAGAATTACGTAAAAAAGCGCTGGAATTATCCCGCCTGATGCGCCACCGTGGCCCGGATTGGTCCGGCGTGTATGCAAGTGACAAAGCCATTCTGGCCCATGAGCGTCTCTCTATTGTTGACGTCAACGCTGGCGCACAGCCGCTGTATAACGAGAAAAAAACGCATGTGCTGGCGGTTAACGGTGAAATCTACAACCATCAGGCACTGCGCGCAGAATACGGCGATCGCTATGCATTCCAGACCGGTTCCGACTGTGAAGTGATCCTCGCGCTGTATCAGGAGAAAGGCCCGGAATTCCTCGACGACTTGCAGGGGATGTTTGCTTTCGTCCTGTATGACAGTGAAAAAGATGCTTACCTGATTGGTCGCGACCATATCGGTATTATTCCGCTGTACATGGGGCACGATGAGCACGGCAACTTTTATGTTGCCTCAGAAATGAAAGCGCTGGTACCGGTTTGCCGCACGATTAAAGAGTTTCCGGCAGGTAGCTATCTGTGGAGCAAAGACGGTGAAATCCGTTCTTACTATCACCGTGACTGGTTTGACTATGACGCCGTAAAAGACAACGTGACGGATAAAGCCGAGCTGCGCCAGGCGCTGGAAGAATCGGTGAAAAGCCATCTGATGTCAGACGTGCCGTATGGCGTGCTGCTCTCTGGCGGTCTGGATTCTTCCATCATTTCAGCCATCACCAAGAAATTCGCTGCGCGTCGTGTTGAAGATCAGGAGCGTTCTGAAGCCTGGTGGCCGCAATTGCACTCCTTTGCCGTTGGCCTGAAAGGCGCGCCGGATCTGAAAGCCGCGCAGGAAGTGGCTAACCATCTCGGCACCGTGCACCATGAAATTCACTTCACCGTGCAGGAAGGTCTGGATGCTATCCGCGACGTTATCTATCACATCGAAACTTATGACGTGACGACTATTCGCGCTTCAACTCCAATGTACCTGATGTCGCGTAAAATCAAAGCGATGGGTATCAAAATGGTACTTTCTGGTGAAGGTTCCGATGAAGTATTCGGTGGCTATCTCTACTTCCATAAAGCACCAAATGCCAAAGAATTGCATGAAGAAACCGTGCGCAAACTGCAAGCGCTGCATATGTTTGACTGCGCGCGTGCAAACAAAGCGATGTCGGCCTGGGGTGTTGAAGCTCGCGTTCCGTTCCTCGATAAGAAGTTCCTCGACGTGGCAATGCGCATCAACCCGCAGGACAAAATGTGCGGCAGCAACGGCAAAATGGAAAAACACATTCTGCGCGAATGTTTTGAATCCTATCTGCCAGCAAGCGTGGCGTGGCGCCAGAAAGAGCAGTTCTCCGACGGCGTAGGTTACAGTTGGATCGATACGCTGAAAGAAGTAGCGGCGCAGCAGGTGACGGATCAGCAACTGGCGACCGCCAGCTACCGCTTCCCGTACAACACGCCAGCGTCAAAAGAAGCGTATTTGTACCGCGAAATCTTTGAAGAGCTGTTCCCGCTGCCAAGCGCAGCAGAATGCGTACCTGGCGGTCCGTCCGTCGCCTGCTCTTCGGTTAAAGCATTCGAGTGGGATGAAGCATTCAAAACCATGAACGATCCGTCAGGCCGCGCGGTAGGTATTCACCAGTCCGCTTATTAATAAATAGCGGTTATCCTTACGGGTCCTGCGGGGCCTGTATTTTTTTGTATCACTGATTTCATGAATAAATTCGAATTTTGTTGAATAAAGCAGCCATGCTGTTCGCAACCTAACCAAACAGTCACATTACGGCAATTTTCGATGAAAAAGATATTGACGCTGTAAGGTCCAATACGCATAATGCGCCCCGCAACACCGATAAGGTAACGCGAAAAAAAGATGGCTACGTAGCTCAGCTGGTTAGAGCACAGCACTCATAATGCTGGGGTCACAGGTTCGATTCCCGTCGTAGCCACCATCTTTTTTGCGGGAGTGGCGAAATTGGTAGACGCACCAGATTTAGGTTCTGGCGCCGCAAGGTGTGCGAGTTCAAGTCTCGCCTCCCGCACCATTCCCAATAGGTGTTGCACGGATGGGGTATCGCCAAGCGGTAAGGCACCGGTTTTTGATACCGGCATTCCCTGGTTCGAATCCAGGTACCCCAGCCAGTCGATGACTGGGTAAGCAGTAAATTTTGGCTACGTAGCTCAGCTGGTTAGAGCACAGCACTCATAATGCTGGGGTCACAGGTTCGATTCCCGTCGTAGCCACCATATTTAAGGTGTAATACTTTAGTGTATTAAACCTGCAAGATTTGTTGGGGTATCGCCAAGCGGTAAGGCAGTGGATTCTGATTCCACCATCCCGAGGTTCGAATCCTCGTACCCCAGCCATCTCAAAGACGTTTGCTTTTGCGGGCGCACATTTGGGGTATCGCCAAGCGGTAAGGCAGTGGATTCTGATTCCACCATCCCGAGGTTCGAATCCTCGTACCCCAGCCACTTAATGCAAAAAAGCTCGCTTCGGCGAGCTTTTTTGTTAATCCCCGGAATTGGTAGCAAGCATCCCGCCAAAGTCAGTGATAATTTAAACCATTACTCAGCAGGGATGACATCATGAACTACCAGACAACAGCCTTCCCACTCTACTCTCCACGCTACATTCTGTTAGGTGTATTTTACCTGGCGCTGGCTTTTTTCGGCCTCCCTGCCCCCTTTTTGTATGGTCTGCTGATGGGGCTTGTGTTTCCGGTGCTGGTTTCGATGCGGCTGCACACGCTCAGCCAGCGTGGCCAGGTCACGCTGCTCAGCGAAATCTCCAACTGGAAAGTTTACATACAAGGTATTCCGCTGGAAGAGCAACGCGCTTCGCTTAAAAACCCCTGTTTTCATACGTCAGAACGTCTTCAGCAGTTCTACTGGCGTGGCTTTATTGCCCGGCTTATTTTGCAGTTAATGACCTTAGGACTGCTGATACAGCAGACGAGGGAAATTGAGTGGACAATCTATGCCGGGATCGCAGCAGTGGCGGCATTTATACTTCTGCTGCTGTCGATCTACCATACGTTGGCAACAATACGCGATATGCGCGCCGGTGCATGGGCATTGCAGCGTGTTGAAGCTGCGAATGGTTACCAGGCCTTTTTTCAGCAGAAAATGCGCGTGCGCACCGCGCTGGATGTACTGTTTTCGTTACACTAATGCGAATTAAAGGCCGCGAGCACTGGATACTCGCGGCACTAAAGTTACCGTCTATAGCCCTAAAGCATATTTCAGCGCCTGACGTTTCAGCACTCCGGCACGTTCCGCCGCCATCAGACCAATATTACGCAACAACCTGACCGGGCCAAGGTTATTGCTGAACCCGGCATAGAACAGATCCATACCACTTTGCATAATAAAGTTATCCGCCATTCGACGCGTCTGATAGCGTTTTAAAATCGCATGACTGGCCCAGGCTTCACCGTGCGTACGCGCCCCGGCAAGCACTTCCAGCAAAGCATCAACATCGCGATAGCCCAGATTGACGCCCTGCCCGGCCAGCGGATGAATGGTATGTGCCGCATCGCCCACCAGCGCAAGGCCGGGGCGAACATACTGCAACGCATGACGGCGTGCCAGCGGGAATGCTGCCGCCGCAACCGGCTTCACACGCCCCAGTCGCGGAGGAAAGTTGCGGGCAATCTCCTGCTCCAGTTGCACCATAGACAACGTCTGTAACTGGCGAATACGCGCAGGCGTGTCATACCACACCAACGAGGCCCAATTGCCAAACAGCGGTAAAAAGGCGTGCGGCCCGTCGGGGGTAAAATGTTGCCAGGTACTTTCGCCTGCCTCAGCGTCGCACTCAACGGTAATTAACATACAGGATTGCTGATACTGCCAGACATGAATGCCAATCCCGGCAGCCTGCCGAACGCGGGAGTTCGCACCATCCGCGCCGACCACTAACTTCGCCGTTAGCGGCTCGCCCTCTTCGAAGGTCAACTGATAATGATCGCCGTCCGCATGCAGTCCACTGAGTGCTGCAGGAACACGTAACGTCACCTGCGGATGCGCCTCCAGCGCGTCCCACAGTGCACGTTGCAGGACATTGTTTTCAACCATATAACCGAGCAGCGGTAATTTCAGCTCGCGGGCGTCGAATATCACATGGGCGTTTTCCCACTCCCATGTTTCCAGTTGGCGATATGGATGGCAGCGCATCGCCTGCACGCGTTCCCAGACACCCAGCCCGCGCAGCAACGCCACCGATGCGGCGCTAATCGCCGAAATACGCACATCCGGCTGCGCCGTCGCATCAAACGCAGACGGCGCATGCTGTTCAATCACCGTAACGCTAAATCCATGTTGCGCCAGCCCCAGCGCCAGTGCTCCGCCGACCATGCCACCGCCAACGACGGCGACTTCAGTATGATGTGTCATGGCTAATTTTCCTTAAACGAGAATCCCTTAAGTTTACCGGATTTTTTCTCCCTTGCGTCTGACATCCGTCATACTGGTCAGCACGCGACCAAAGCATTACAATACGCGGCCTGCAATCCTGGCTTATACCCGTCATACTCGGGGTATATGAACTTAAGCAAGAGCAAGTCAATGACTAAAAAACTCCACATAAAAACCTGGGGCTGTCAGATGAATGAATACGATTCATCAAAGATGGCCGATCTGCTGGATGCCACACACGGCTATCAACTGACCGACGTGGCGGAAGAGGCGGATGTGCTGCTGCTCAATACCTGCTCGATCCGCGAAAAGGCTCAGGAAAAAGTTTTCCATCAACTGGGTCGCTGGAAGCTGCTGAAAGAGAAAAACCCCGATCTGATTATCGGTGTCGGCGGCTGCGTGGCTTCACAGGAAGGCGACCACATCCGTCAGCGCGCCCACTACGTTGACATCATTTTCGGGCCGCAAACTCTGCATCGCCTGCCGGAGATGATCAACTCCGTACGCGGCAACCGTAGCCCGGTCGTCGATATTAGCTTCCCGGAAATTGAAAAATTCGATCGACTGCCGGAGCCGCGCGCCGAAGGCCCGACTGCCTTTGTCTCTATCATGGAAGGCTGCAACAAATACTGTACTTACTGCGTAGTGCCTTACACCCGCGGTGAAGAAGTTAGCCGCCCGTCTGACGACATTCTGTTTGAAATCGCTCAACTGGCGGCGCAGGGTGTGCGCGAAGTGAACCTGCTCGGCCAGAACGTTAACGCCTGGCGCGGTGTGAGCTTCGACGGCAGCGCCGAAACCTTTGCGGAACTGTTGCGTCTGGTCGCCGCGATCGACGGCATTGACCGTATCCGTTTCACCACCAGCCACCCGATTGAATTCACCGACGATATCGTTGATGTCTACCGTGATACGCCGGAGCTGGTGAGCTTCCTGCACCTGCCAGTGCAAAGCGGTTCCGACCGCGTGCTGAACATGATGGGCCGTACGCACACCGCGCTGGAATATAAAGCAATTATTCGCAAGCTGCGCGAGGCGCGCCCGGATATCCAGATAAGCTCCGACTTTATCGTTGGCTTCCCTGGTGAAACCACAGACGATTTCGAAAAGACCATGAAGCTGATCGCCGATGTCAATTTTGACATGAGCTACAGCTTTATCTTCTCTGCACGTCCGGGGACACCGGCCGCCGATATGGTGGACGATGTGCCGGAAGAGGAGAAAAAACAGCGCCTCTATATTTTGCAAGAGCGCATTAACCAGCAGGCGATGGCCTGGAGTCGGCGTATGCTCGGCACTACCCAGCGCATTCTGGTAGAAGGCACCTCACGCAAGAACATCATGGAGCTGTCTGGTCGCACCGAAAATAATCGCGTGGTGAACTTTGAAGGCTCGCCGGAGATGATCGGTAAATTCGTCGATGTGGAAATCGTTGACGTCTATCCAAATTCCCTGCGCGGCGTACTGGTTCGTACCGAAGACGAAATGGGTCTGCGTGTTGTGGAATCTCCGGCATCGGTGATCGCCCGTACGCGTAAAGAGAACGACCTCGGCGTCGGCATGTACCAGCCGTAAGGCCACTGGCCTGCCATTTCTGGCAGGCCTTGCTTTTCCCCTGCCAGCCCCAACATCATGCGCTATGCTTGCGACTTCTTAATATGCCGTGAATAATTCCCTGATGGGCATAGCCCGCGACACACTGAAAAGAGGAACAGTTTGAACATAGATACGCGTGAAATTACCCTTGAGCCAGCGGATAACGCACGTCTGCTAAGTCTGTGCGGCCCGTTTGACGACAACATCAAACAACTGGAGCGGCGACTGGGCATCGAAATCAACCGTCGCGATAATCACTTCAAACTCACCGGACGCGAGATCTGCGTCAACGCAGCGACTGACATTCTACGCACGCTGTATGTCGATACTGCGCCGATGCGCGGTCAGATACAGGATATCGAACCGGAACAAATTCATCTGGCGATCAAAGAAGCCCGCGTGCTGGAACAGAGCGCCGAGAGCGTACCGGACTACGGCAAAGCTATCCACATCAAAACCAAGCGTGGCGTGATTAAACCGCGTACGCCAAACCAGGCTCAGTACGTCGCCAATATTCTCGACCACGATATCACCTTCGGCGTAGGCCCAGCGGGTACAGGGAAAACCTACCTTGCTGTTGCAGCGGCGGTGGATGCGCTGGAACGCCAGGAAGTGCGCCGTATTCTGCTAACGCGTCCGGCGGTTGAGGCGGGGGAAAAACTGGGCTTTCTGCCTGGCGATCTCAGCCAGAAAGTGGATCCGTATCTGCGCCCGCTGTATGACGCGCTGTTTGAAATGATCGGTTTCGAACGCGTGGAGAAACTGATTGAACGCAACGTAATTGAAGTCGCGCCGCTGGCCTATATGCGCGGGCGGACATTAAACGACGCCTTCATTATTCTTGATGAAAGCCAGAACACCACCATCGAACAGATGAAGATGTTCCTGACGCGTATCGGCTTTAACTCAAAAGCAGTGATCACCGGCGACATCACGCAAATCGACCTGCCACGCAATACCAAATCCGGCCTGCGCCATGCGATTGAAGTGTTGGCGAATGTCGATGAAATTAGCTTTAACTTTTTCCACAGCGAAGACGTGGTCCGCCATCCTGTCGTTGCTCGCATCGTTATCGCCTACGAGGCATGGGAAGAAGCCGAACAGAAACGTAAAGCAGAACTGGCTGCCGAACGTAAGCGCGAAGCACAGGAGCAGGAACAGAAATGAGTCAGGTGATCCTCGATTTACAGTTGGCGTGTGAAGATAACAGCGGCCTGCCAGAAGAAGCACAGTTTCAGAAATGGCTGGACGCGGTTATCCCGCAGTTTCAGGAAGAAGCAGAAGTTACCATTCGCCTGGTCGACAACGCGGAAAGCCACGAACTCAATATGACTTATCGCGGGAAAGATAAGCCGACCAATGTGCTGTCATTCCCTTTTGAAGCACCACCCGGCATCGAAATGTCGCTGCTCGGCGATCTGATTATCTGCCGCCAGGTGGTGGAACAAGAAGCGCTGGAGCAAGGTAAACCGCTGGATGCACACTGGGCACATATGGTTGTGCACGGTAGCTTACACCTGCTTGGTTACGACCATATTGCAGACGATGAAGCGGAAGAAATGGAAGGAATCGAGACAGAGATAATGCTTGCTCTGGGCTATGAGGATCCGTACATTTCCGAGAAAGAGTAACCGGAAAGCCTGCACTTCTACTCTTAACTGCCGTCCGGCGCTGAGTTTACGCGTGACGAGCGACAAATTAACCAACATGAGAACCCACACGACGCCATGAGCGACGATAACTCACACAGTAGCGACACAACCAACAGCAAGAAGGGATTCTTCTCCCTTTTACTAAGCCAGCTTTTCCACGGCGAACCGAAAAACCGTGACGACTTACTGGCTCTGATCCGAGACTCCGGGCAGAACGAGCTTATCGACAACGATACGCGCGACATGCTTGAAGGGGTGATGGATATTGCGGACCAGCGCGTACGCGACATCATGATCCCCCGTTCACAAATGATCACCCTGAAACGCAACCAGACGCTGGACGAATGTCTCGATGTCATTATCGAGTCTGCCCACTCGCGCTTTCCGGTGATCAGCGAAGACAAAGATCATATCGAAGGGATTCTGATGGCCAAAGATTTGCTGCCCTTTATGCGCAGCGATGCCGAAGCCTTCAGCATGGAAAAGGTGTTACGCCCGGCAGTGGTGGTACCGGAAAGTAAGCGTGTGGATCGCATGCTGAAAGAGTTCCGTTCCCAGCGCTACCATATGGCTATCGTGATTGATGAGTTTGGTGGTGTTTCCGGTCTGGTGACGATTGAAGACATTCTGGAGTTGATTGTCGGCGAAATTGAAGATGAGTACGACGAAGAAGAGGATATCGACTTCCGCCAGCTCAGCCGTCACACCTGGACGGTGCGCGCGCTGGCACCGATTGAAGACTTCAATGAAACCTTCGGCACCCACTTCAGCGATGAAGAAGTGGACACCATCGGCGGGCTGGTGATGCAGGCGTTTGGCCATCTCCCGGCGCGCGGAGAAGCGATTGACATTGATGGTTACCAATTCAAAGTCGCTATGTCCGACAGCCGACGTATTATTCAGGTCCACGTCAGAATGCCTGATGATTCGCCGCAACCAAAACTGGATGAGTAATGTAAATGGTATTTGCCTCACTGTTTGAGCGCCAGCGCGTGCGTCTGCTGCTGGCACTGCTGTTCGGAGCCAGCGGAACGCTGGCTTTTTCTCCTTATGACTTCTGGCCCGCTGCCCTTATATCTCTGGTTGGTCTGCAAGGATTAACCCTCAATCGCCGACCGCTGCAGTCAGCCTGGATTGGCTATTTCTGGGGGTTAGGGCTGTTTGGTAGCGGCATACACTGGGTTTACGTCAGTATCGCGCAGTTCGGCGGTATGCCTGGTCCGGTCAATGTTTTCCTCGTGGTATTGCTGGCCGCCTATTTGTCGCTGTATACCGGTCTGTTCGCCGGAATTTTGTCACGCCTTTGGCCGCAAACAAACTGGCTGCGCGTGGCTGTCGCCGCACCCGTAATATGGCAAATTACCGAATTTTTGCGCGGCTGGGTACTCACCGGGTTCCCGTGGCTACAGTTTGGCTACAGCCAGATTGACGGTCCGCTGAAAGGGCTGGCACCGCTGATGGGCGTCGAAGCCATCAATTTCCTGTTAATGGTAGTTAGCGGCCTGCTGGTACTGGCGCTGGTAAACAAAAGCTGGCGTCCGTTAGTGATTGCGGTACTGCTGTTCGCCCTGCCGTTCCCGCTACGCTATATCCAGTGGTATCAGTTGCTGCCACAGCGCACCACGCAGGTTTCGCTGGTACAGGGCAATATTCCCCAGACGCTGAAGTGGGACGAAAAGCAACTGTACAACACGCTGAAAATCTACAGCGACGCCACTGAGCAGGTGATGGGTAAATCGCAACTGATCATCTGGCCGGAGTCCGCTATTACGGATCTGGAGATTAATCAGCAGCGCTTTTTAACCGCCATGGATGATCTGCTGCGAGCGCATGACAGTACACTTATTACTGGCATTGTCGATGCGCGGCTGAATCAGCAAAACCGTTACGATACCTACAACACCATTATCACGCTGGGTAAAGACAGCGCCTACAGCTACAGCTCATCCGATCGCTACAACAAGAACCATCTGGTGCCGTTTGGCGAATTCGTACCGCTGGAATCGATTCTGCGCCCGCTGGCGCCGTTCTTCGATCTACCGATGTCTTCATTCAGCCGCGGAGCGTATGTGCAGCCGCCATTGACGGCGCACGGCCTGAAGCTAACGGCGACTATCTGCTATGAGATCATCCTTGGCGAGCATGTGCGTGACAACTTCCGCCCGGATACCGATTTCCTGCTGACCATCTCTAACGATGCGTGGTTCGGCAAGTCTATCGGCCCGTGGCAGCACTTCCAGATGGCGCGTATGCGCGCGCTGGAACTGGCGCGTCCTCTGCTGCGCAGCACCAACAATGGTATCACCGCAGTGATTGGCCCGCAGGGCGAGATTCAGGCGATGATCCCGCAGTTTACCCGCGAGGTACTCACCACCAGCGTCACGCCAACTTCCGGTTTGACACCATACGCACGTGCAGGTAACTGGCCGGTATGGATCCTCTCCGCCCTCTTCGGCTTTGCCGCCGTGGTGATGAGCCTGCGCCAGCGCCGCCGTTAATCGCCCTCCCTCTCTTTTCCAGGCCGGATAAGCACTGCACTTATCCGGCCTGGAACGACTATCCAACACAAACTCGTTTTGGCATGCCATTTGCTTATACATATCAGGCAGCTATGAAATCCGCTTATGTGCAACAGAGTCGCACCGGCAGGAAACAATAGCAGCACCAGTTTGGTGCAATGTAAGTTTTTTGCCTTTAAACGGTGCGGCACGCCTCGCAAAAATAAACAATACCGCAGCAAAACCTTTACATTAAGCCAGACTAAATGTAACAAACACACACGACACTGCACAAAAAAGTCGCAGTCTATAAAAAAACACAACATACACAATGGGTATCAATGCGTCTCTGGCGCTGACGATAAAGGAGTCTGGATATGCAATTACGTAAACTGGCCGCCGCGATGCTGGTGATGGGAATGTCCGCCGGTCTGGTTCATGCTGAAGATGCAAAACCTGCCGATGCGGCTGCTCAGCAGCAAACGACGCTGGATAAAATTGCCAAAAACGGCGTTATCGTCGTGGGTCACCGTGAATCATCCGTACCGTTCTCCTATTACGACAACGAACAGAAAGTGGTCGGCTACTCACAGGATTACTCCAACGCTATCGTTGAAGCGGTGAAGAAAAAACTGAATAAGCCGGATCTGGCCGTTAAGCTGATCCCTATCACTTCGCAGAACCGTATTCCGCTGCTGCAAAACGGCACTTTCGATTTTGAGTGTGGTTCCACCACCAACAACCTTGAGCGTCAGCAACAAGCGGCTTTCTCCGACACCATTTTCGTGGTCGGTACGCGCCTGCTGACCAAAAAAGGCGGCCCGATCAAAGATTTCTCTGATCTGAAAGGCAAAGCGGTCGTCGTGACCTCGGGTACCACCTCCGAAATTCTGCTCAACAAACTGAATGATGAGAAGAAAATGGACATGCGCATCATCAGCGCGAAAGACCACGGCGACTCTTTCCGTACGCTGGAAAGCGGCCGTGCAGTGGCCTTTATGATGGATGATGCTCTGCTGGCAGGTGAACGGGCGAAAGCGAAGAAACCGGACAACTGGGAAATCGTCGGTACGCCGCAGTCCCATGAAGCGTACGGCTGCATGCTGCGTAAAAACGATCCCGAGTTTAAAAAGCTGATGGATGACACCATTGCTCAGTTGCAAACCTCCGGCGCGGCAGAGAAGTCCTACGACAAATGGTTTAAAAACCCGATTCCGCCAAAAAACATGAACATGAACTTTACGTTGTCTGAAGACATGAAAGCGCTGTTCAAAGCACCGAATGACAAAGCTCTTAACTAATTAAAACCATTAGGGGCGGGTTTACCTGCCCTCTCGATTGTCGAAGTAGCACGGACAGACTATACGTTGAATGGTCGTTCCCCACTCAGCGCGAAAACTCGCTCTTCATACAATCTTCGAGGGTAGCGCTGCTACCCTCTTTTTTCTGGAGTAGATTTATGTCCATAGACTGGAACTGGGGAATATTCCTGCAACAAGCCCCGTTCGGCAACACCACCTACCTTGGCTGGCTATGGAGTGGTTTTCAGGTCACTATCGCGCTTTCCATCGCGGCCTGGATTATCGCTTTTCTTGTCGGTTCACTGTTTGGCATCCTGCGAACTGTCCCTAACCGTTTCCTGTCCGGCATTGGCACCGTCTATGTCGAACTGTTCCGTAACGTTCCGCTGATCGTGCAGTTTTTTGCATGGTATCTGGTGGTACCGGAACTACTGCCGGAAAATATCGGTATGTGGTTCAAACAGGAGCTCGATCCGAATATCCAATTTTTCGTCTCTTCAATGGTTTGTCTGGGGCTGTTCACCGCCGCTCGTGTATGCGAACAGGTGCGGGCGGCGATCCAGTCGCTGCCGCGCGGTCAAAAGAACGCCGGGCTGGCAATGGGGTTGACGCTGTCACAAACCTACCGTTATGTGCTGTTGCCGAATGCGTATCGCGTGATTGTGCCGCCAATGACCTCCGAAATGATGAATCTGGTGAAAAACTCCGCTATCGCCTCCACCATCGGTCTGGTTGATATGGCGGCACAGGCAGGGAAACTGCTGGATTACTCCGCGCATGCGTGGGAATCCTTCACTGCAATCACCCTGGCCTATGTCCTGATTAACGCGGTCATTATGCTAGTGATGACGCTGGTAGAACGTAAAATTCGCCTGCCGGGCAATATGGGAGGCAAATAAACATGTACGATTTCGACTGGAGTTCAATTGTTCCTTCTCTGCCCTATCTGCTTAATGGGTTGGCCATCACGCTGAAAATCACTGTGACTGCCATCGTGGTAGGGATCGTCTGGGGCACTCTGCTGGCAGTAATGCGTTTGTCGACGTTTGCGCCGCTGCGCTGGTTCGCCAAGAGCTATGTGAACGTCTTCCGTTCCATCCCGCTGGTGATGGTGCTGCTGTGGTTCTATCTGATTGTGCCGGGTTTCCTGCAAAACGTTCTGGGGCTGTCGCCGCAAACTGATATCCGTTTGATTTCGGCAATGGTGGCATTCTCAATGTTCGAAGCGGCTTACTATTCGGAAATTATCCGCGCCGGTATCCAAAGTATCTCGCGCGGACAATCCAGCGCCGCGCTGGCGTTGGGTATGACACACTGGCAGTCGATGCAGTTAATCATCCTGCCGCAGGCGTTTCGCGCCATGGTTCCGCTGCTGTTAACGCAAGGGATCGTGCTGTTCCAGGACACCTCTTTGGTGTATGTCCTGAGCCTCGCGGATTTCTTCCGTACGGCATCCACCATTGGCGAGCGTGATGGTACCCAGGTCGAAATGATCCTGTTTGCCGGCGCCGTGTATTTTGTTATCAGTCTCAGTGCTTCGCTGTTGGTCAGCTGGCTGAAGAAAAGGACCGTCTAATGATCTCCCTGAAAAATGTTTCTAAATGGTATGGTCACTTTCAGGTGTTGACCGACTGCTCCACCGAAGTGAAAAAAGGCGAAGTGGTGGTAGTGTGTGGCCCGTCTGGTTCCGGTAAATCCACGCTGATTAAAACCGTTAACGGCCTGGAGCCGGTGCAGAAAGGTGAAATCATCGTCAACGGCACCCAAGTGAATGACAAGAAAACCAATCTGGCAAAACTACGATCGCATGTCGGCATGGTATTCCAGCATTTTGAACTCTTCCCACATCTGTCGATTATCGACAACCTGACGCTGGCGCAGGTCAAAGTGCTGAAGCGTGATAAAGCCGCCGCGCGGGAAAAAGGCTTAAAATTGCTTGAGCGTGTTGGGCTGTCGGCACACGCTAACAAATTCCCGGCGCAGCTCTCTGGCGGTCAGCAGCAACGTGTGGCAATCGCCCGCGCTCTGTGTATGGATCCGGTGGCGATGCTGTTTGATGAACCGACATCAGCGCTCGATCCGGAGATGATCAACGAAGTGCTGGACGTGATGGTCGAACTGGCAAACGAAGGGATGACAATGATGGTGGTGACTCACGAAATGGGCTTTGCCCGCAAAGTGGCAAACCGCGTGATCTTTATGGATGAAGGGAAAATCGTTGAGGATTCAGAGAAAGACGCTTTCTTTAATAATCCAAAATCCGAACGAGCAAAAGATTTCCTCGCCAAAATCCTGCACTAACAAATTAACGCCTGCCAGTATCGGCAGGCGTTTTTGCCTTAAGGTTCAAAGGGGCGTCGCTGGAACTGATCGTGTCCGCATTTCGGGCACAGCGGCAACACATCCGGGGTATATACCGCCAGGTGGAAGTGGCACTTCTCGCATACCAGATTCCCCAGCCCTACCACTTCACCACTGTGGTAGACGCCGTGATGATTGAGATCCTGGAATACTTCGCGCCATTCAAGCTGCGTTTTATCGGTGATATCCGCCAGTTCCTGCCAGATACTCTCTTTAATTACCCGCATAAAGACGCTATCCGTCACTTCATCCTGACTTTCCTTATAGCTGCGGGCAAACTCTTCGAGATCGCGGCGGATAGCCCGCATCAGTTCGTCGATCTCGGTGCGAGTTAACTCACCGGTCTGTGAGACACGCTGGCGCGCCTGATCAACCAATGCATCAATATCGCGCTCTCCATTGCGCAAACGTTCGGTTAACGTCGCTACCAGTTCACGGTAAAAATGAGCAACCTTGTTCATCGTTTCGCCTCCCGGCTCAGTAACTATCTCTAATGATAGACGTTATTTACCGTGCGTAGTGCTAACTGCGCCGCACTGTTGGCAAAAAGTCAACGGCAAAAGCGCCGGGCTATTTCATTCCCGGCTCGCGGAAAGGCTGTTTTGAGGCTGACGTTTGGGCTATGCTATGCCGATCTGAAAAACCACGTAACAACGCTACATTTGTAGCTGTAGCAAAAACAGGACTACTGGCTGCCATGCAAGAGCAATACCGCCCGGAAGAGATAGAATCCAAAGTACAGCGTCACTGGGAAGAAAAACGCACATTCGAAGTCACTGAAGACGAGAGCAAAGAGAAATACTATTGCCTGTCGATGCTTCCCTATCCTTCTGGCCGACTACACATGGGCCACGTCCGTAACTACACCATTGGCGATGTGATTTCTCGCTACCAGCGCATGCTGGGTAAAAACGTATTGCAGCCAATTGGCTGGGATGCGTTCGGTCTGCCTGCGGAAGGTGCGGCGGTGAAAAACAACACTGCACCAGCGCCGTGGACTTACGACAACATCGCCTATATGAAGAACCAGCTCAAAATGCTGGGCTTCGGCTACGACTGGAGCCGCGAGCTGGCGACCTGTACCCCGGAATACTATCGCTGGGAACAGAAGTTCTTCACCGAATTGTACAAAAAAGGACTCGTTTACAAGAAAACCTCGGCAGTGAACTGGTGCCCGAACGACCAAACCGTACTGGCGAACGAACAGGTTATCGACGGCTGCTGCTGGCGCTGCGATACCAAAGTTGAGCGTAAAGAGATCCCACAATGGTTTATCAAAATCACCGCCTACGCTGACGAACTGCTGAACGACCTGGATAATCTGGATCACTGGCCGGATACCGTGAAAACCATGCAGCGCAACTGGATTGGCCGTTCCGAAGGCGTGGAAATCACCTTTGACGTTCAGGGCAGCGACCAGAAGCTGACAGTCTATACGACCCGTCCGGATACCTTTATGGGCGCGACCTATCTGGCCGTTGCCGCAGGTCACCCACTGGCGCAAAAAGCCATTGCCAGTAACTCAGAGCTGGCCGCTTTCATCGACGAATGCCGCAATACTAAAGTGGCAGAAGCCGATATGGCGACAATGGAGAAAAAAGGCGTTGATACCGGCTTTAAAGCAGTTCATCCGCTGACCGGAGAAGCGATCCCTGTCTGGGCGGCAAACTTCGTACTGATGGAGTACGGCACTGGCGCGGTCATGGCTGTGCCGGGCCACGATCAGCGCGACTACGAATTTGCCACCAAATACAGCCTGCCGATCAAAGCAGTTATCCTGGCGGCGGACGGTTCAGAGCCGGATCTGTCAGAGCAGGCGCTGACTGAAAAAGGCACGCTGTTCAACTCTGGCGAGTTCAGCGGTCTGAGCTTTGAAGAAGGCTTCAACGCGATTGCCGACAAACTGGCAGAGAAAGGCGTGGGCGAACGTAAAGTGAACTTCCGTCTGCGCGACTGGGGCGTTTCCCGTCAGCGTTACTGGGGTGCGCCGATTCCGATGGTCACTCTCGAAGACGGTACAGTCATTCCGACGCCGGAAGATCAACTGCCGGTGATCCTGCCGGAAGATGTGGTCATGGACGGCATCACCAGCCCGATCAAAGCTGACCCGGAATGGGCGAAAACGACGATTAACGGTCAACCAGCACTGCGTGAAACAGATACCTTTGACACCTTTATGGAGTCTTCCTGGTACTACGCACGTTACACCTGCCCGCAGTACAGCGAAGGCATGCTCGACCCGAACGCGGCGAACTACTGGCTGCCGGTCGATATTTACATTGGTGGTATCGAACACGCCATCATGCACCTGCTCTACTTCCGCTTCTTCCATAAACTGATGCGCGATGCGGGCATGGTGAACTCTGACGAACCAGCTAAACAGTTGCTGTGTCAGGGTATGGTACTGGCGGATGCGTTCTATTATGTGGGCGTAAACGGCGAGCGTAACTGGGTCTCCCCGAAAGACGCGATCGTTGAGCGCGACGACAAAGGCCGTATCGTGAAAGCGAAGGATTCGGCAGGCCATGAGCTGGTTTATACCGGCATGAGCAAAATGTCCAAGTCGAAAAATAACGGTATCGACCCGCAGGAAATGGTTGAACGTTACGGCGCGGATACCGTTCGTCTGTTCATGATGTTCGCCTCTCCGGCTGACATGACGCTGGAGTGGCAGGAATCCGGCGTGGAAGGAGCGAACCGTTTCCTGAAACGCGTATGGAAACTGGTTTACGAGCACACCAGCAAAGGCGCGGTTGCCGCTCTGGATCTGGCTGCGCTGAACGACGAGCAGCAGGCGCTGCGCCGTGATGTTCATAAAACCATTGCTAAAGTTTCCGATGATATCGGCCGTCGTCAGACCTTCAACACCGCGATCGCAGCGATTATGGAGTTGATGAACAAACTGGCAAAAGCGCCGCAGGAAAACGAGCAAGATCGCGCGCTGATGCAGGAAGCCCTGCTGGCCGTGGTTCGTATGCTGAACCCGTTCACACCGCACGCCAGCTTTACGTTGTGGCAGGAGTTGGGCGGCGAAGGCGATATCGATAATGCACCGTGGCCGGTAGCGGACGAAAAAGCGATGGTGGAAGACACCACGCTGGTTGTCGTCCAGGTAAACGGCAAAGTGCGTGGTAAAATTACCGTTGCCGTGGACGCCACCGAAGAACAGGTGCGTGAACGCGCTGGCCAGGAACACCTGGTGGCGAAGTATCTTGATGGCGTTACCGTGCGTAAAGTGATTTACGTACCGGGTAAACTGCTCAATCTGGTCGTTGGTTAAGCGCGGGAGGAAGCGTGCGATATCTGGCAACATTGTTATTGTCACTGGCGGTACTGGTCACCGCCGGATGTGGCTGGCATCTGCGTAATACCACGCAGGTGCCGGGCGAAATGAAAACGATGATTTTCGATTCCAGCGATCCCAATGGTCCGCTGAGCCGTGCCATTCGTAACCAGTTGCGCCTGAACGGTGTCGAACTGCTGGAGAAAAGCACGCTTCGTCAGGATGTGCCTTCGCTGCGCCTGGGCGCGGTGACGTTTGCACGTGATACGGCATCGATCTTCCAGGATGGCCGTACCGCAGAGTATCAAATGGTGCTGACCGCGAACGCCAGCGTGCTGATCCCGGGACATGATATCTACCCAATCAGCACAAAAGTGTTCCGTTCATTCTTTGATAACCCGCAAACAGCGCTGGCAAAAGCCGCCGAGCAGGACATGATTATTCAGGAAATGTACGACAAAGCGGCAGAGCAGTTGATTCGTAAACTGCCGAGCGTCTACACGGCTGATGCGGCGACGCATCACACCAAAACACCTGCTTCTCCCTCTGTTTCCGTAACACCAGGTAGCTAATGCTCAGGTTGTATCCGGAACAACTCCGTGCGCAGCTCAATGAAGGGCTGCGCGCGGCGTATCTGCTGCTCGGTAACGATCCACTGTTGTTGCAGGAGAGTCAGGACGCCGTGCGCCAGGTTGCCGCGACGCAAGGCTTTAGCGAACATCACACGTTTACGCTGGATGCCAGCACCGACTGGGACGCTATTTTTTCCATCTGCCAGGCACTCAGCCTGTTCGCCAGCCGTCAAACCCTACTTTTGCTACTGCCGGAGAACGGCCCAAACGCCGCCATTAATGAACAACTGGCAAAGTTGGTTTCGTTGCTGCATGAGGATCTGATCCTGATCGTGCGCGGCAACAAATTGACGAAAGCACAGGAAAACGCGGCATGGCTGACGCAGTTAAATAACCACGCCGTACAGATTAGCTGCCAGACGCCAGAGCAGGCGAATCTCCCCCGCTGGGTCGCCGCGCGGGCGAAGCAAAGCAAACTGGAGCTGGATGACGCCGCAAATCAGCTGCTTTGCTATTGCTATGAAGGCAATCTACTGGCACTGGCGCAAGCGCTTGAACGGCTGTCGCTGCTGTGGCCGGATGGCAAATTAACGCTGCCACGCGTGGAGCAGGCGGTGAACGACGCAGCGCACTTTACCCCGTTTCACTGGGTCGATGCACTGCTCGCTGGTAAAAGTAAACGTGCGTTGCATATTCTGACCCAGTTGCGCCTGGAAGCGTGCGAGCCGGTGATCCTGCTACGCACGGTGCAGCGAGAATTGCTGCTACTGGTCACGCTCAAGCGTCACGCGGCACATACACCGCTGCGTACGCTATTTGATAAACATCGGGTCTGGCAAAATCGCCGTGGCATGATGGGCGATGCGCTAAATCGCCTGAGCGCCGAGCAGCTATGCCAGGCGGTGCATCAACTCAGCCGCATTGAGCTGATTGTGAAGCAGGACTTTGGTCAATCGGTGTGGGCCGAGCTGGAAGGGCTTTCTCTGCTACTCTGTCATAAGGCATTAGCAGACGTTTTTATTGATGGTTGATATGAATCAGTTGCAGGCACTGTTTGGTGGTACGTTCGATCCTGTCCATTATGGGCATCTGAAGCCGGTTGAAGCGCTGGCGAATCAGGTTGGGCTGTCACGGGTGATCATTATGCCCAATAACGTGCCGCCGCACCGTCCACAACCGGAAGCCACCAGCCAGCAACGCAAAACCATGCTCGAACTGGCCATCGCCGACAAACCGCTGTTTACCCTCGATGAGCGGGAACTGCGCCGCGATACGCCTTCTTATAGCGCGCTAACACTGAAAGAGTGGCGAGAGGAACAAGGGCCACAGCGTCCGCTGGCATTTATCATCGGTCAGGATTCACTGCTTACCTTCCCGAGCTGGCACCACTACGAAACCATCCTGGATAACTGCCATTTAATTGTTTGCCGCCGCCCCGGTTACCCGCTGGAGATGGCGCAGAAAGAACATCAGCAATGGCTTGATGACCATCTCACTCAGCATGTCGAAGCGTTACACACACAGCCCGCGGGAAAAATCTATCTGGCTGAAACGCCGTGGTTTAATATCTCCGCAACGCTTATCCGCGAGCGGCTAGAGCACGGCGAAAACTGTGATGATCTGCTGCCTGCCGCCGTGCTGGAATATATCAACGCGCAGGGGTTGTACCGCTCAGCGCCCGGCGCATCGCTATAATCAACCGATCATTTTCCTCTTTGCTACGCACCGCAACACGGTAATAGCGATCATCCAGCCCCGGATAATTCGCACAACGACGAATTAAAATATGCTGTTTCAGCAGCGCATGCTGTAATTCCACCTCAGGCGCATCACAGCGCAGAAAAAGGTAATTCGCCATACCAGGCCAGACAGTGAGTGCCGGAAGATCGTTCAGCGCGGCGAACAAACGCGGACGCTCACACGCCAGCCACTGCCAGCTCGCCTGCTGATAAGCGTGGTCATGCAGAATCACCTCCCCCGCCAGCGCAGCAAACGCATTGATTGACCACGGCATCTGCGCAGCGCGCATCTGCGTCACCTTCTGTTCGTTGCTACCCAACAGATAGCCGAGCCGCAAACCGGGAATAGCATAAAACTTGGTCAGCGAGCGTAGCACCCACAGATGCGGATTGCCCGCCAGATGCCGGATAAAACCGCAGCGTTGCGGGATAAAATCCATAAATGCTTCATCAAGAATAAGCGCAATGCCCAGCAACTTGCAGCGCGTCGAAATGGCCTGTAGCAGCGCGTCATCCGGCAGTAGTCCGGTCGGATTATTGGGCGTGCAGAGAAACAGGCAGTCCAGATCCGGTGTCAGCGCCCCCAAAAAGCGTTCGGTCAGTTGCCAGCCCTCGTCTTCGCGCAAAGGAAAATCGACGATGTCACAACCTGCCAGCCGCAGCGCACGGCGATACTCTGCAAACCCTGGCGTAATAAGCATCGCCCGACGCGGAGACAACGCATTGACCAGCGCAAAAATCACTTCCGTCTCACCATTTCCAGCCAGCAACCATGACACCGGAACCTGATGATGTTCCGCCAGCGTCTGATACAGGCGCTGATACTCCACGTCCGGATAGCGCTCGGCCAGCGCCATGTTCTCCAGCAATGCACGCCGCAAAGCGTCTGGCATACCCGCCGGATTGATATTGGCGCTGAAATCCAGTAACTGCTCAGGTGCAATGCCCAGCAGTGCGGCCGCCTCGCGTGTATTGCCGCCGTGCGCGCTATGAAACATCGCTCTCTCCGCTTGCTTAAAGCCGTTATCTTAAACGAAAAAGGGATGTGGATTGAGGGGCATGGTAAACTTTGCGCAGTAATCCAGACGGGAGATAATGATGCGACTCTGGTTGATACGTCACGGTGAAACTGAAGCAAACGTTGCCGGGCTTTACAGCGGCCACGCCCCCACTCCGCTGACGCCAAAAGGTCTGGCGCAGGCGAAAACCCTGGGGGAATTGCTCAGCGAGGTTCCCTTTGATCATGTGCTGTGCAGCGCGCTGGAGCGGGCACAACAAACAGCGGAGCGCGTTCTTGCGCGGCGGGAAATCACCATTGAAACCACACCGTTACTGAATGAAATATTCTTCGGCGACTGGGAAATGCGCCATCACCGCGATTTGGCGCGCGAAGATCCGCAGAACTATACCGCCTGGTGCAATGACTGGCAGAATGCCATCCCAACCAATGGCGAAGGCTTTCAGGCATTTTCCGCGCGTATTGAGCAAGTTATCGCACATCTGGCCGATATTAAGCACCAGCAGAATATCCTGCTGGTCAGCCATCAGGGCGTGTTGAGCCTGTTAATCACCCGCCTGTTAAAGATGCCTGCCGCCTCGCTATGGCATTTTCGTGTCGATCAAGGGTGCTGGAGCATGATCGATATACATGAGAATTTCGCTACGCTGCGCGTGCTTAATAGCCGCGCCGTCTGGCGGGCCGACGAGTAATGGCGTGTTTTTTAACCATCCCATTCAACATGGTGATTCGGTCATTGACACACCATGCAAGGCTGCTATCCTCCGCGCGCAGAAATTGTTTTACAAAAATGGCGATGCAATCACACCTTCATGATGGGATGATGGCCCGCTTTTGAAATTGCCGGGTCAGACATTTGTCCCGACAATTGATGTAGTTCAGGTATAATGTCAGGCCGTTCATTAACAGTACATTTTTCACTCACCCAGGGGGAACACTTGCAGGGTAAAGCACTCCAGGATTTTGTTATCGACAAAATTGATGACCTGAAAGGTCAGGACATCGTTGCGATTGACGTACAGGGCAAATCAAGCATCACCGATTGCATGATTATCTGTACCGGCACTTCCACTCGTCATGTGATTTCCATAGCAGATCATGTGGTTCAGGAATCCCGCGCAGCCGGTCTGATGCCGCTGGGTGTCGAAGGCGAAAGCGCCGCCGACTGGGTTGTGGTCGATCTGGGTGATGTCATTGTCCATGTAATGCAGGAAGAGAGCCGTCGCCTGTACGAGCTGGAAAAACTCTGGAGTTAATGCGTGAAACTGCAACTGGTCGCCGTCGGCACAAAAATGCCGGACTGGGTACAGACAGGTTTTACTGAATATCTGCGCCGTTTTCCCAAAGATATGCCGTTTGAGCTGATTGAGATCCCAGCCGGAAAGCGCGGTAAAAACGCAGATATCAAACGTATTCTCGACAAAGAGGGTGAGCAGATGCTGGCGGCTGCTGGCAAGAATCGCATCGTCACCCTTGATATCCCCGGTAAACCCTGGGATACGCCGCAGCTTGCAAATGAGCTGGAACGCTGGAAGCAGGACGGACGCGACGTCAGCCTGCTTATCGGCGGCCCGGAAGGGCTATCTCCCGCCTGCAAAGCGGCAGCAGAACAAAGTTGGTCTCTCTCTGCGCTGACGCTCCCGCACCCACTGGTGCGCGTGCTGGTAGCTGAAAGCCTGTATCGCGCATGGAGTATTACCACCAACCATCCTTACCACCGTGAGTAATGACGAGTCTTAGGTAGATTAAGCAGCGGATGAAATTACAGAATTCTTTTCGCGACTATACGGCTGAGTCCGCGCTGTTTGTACGCCGGGCGGTGGTCGCCTTTACGGGGATTTTGCTGCTTACCGGCGTGCTGATCGCTAACCTTTATAACCTGCAAATCGTCCGTTTTGCGGACTACCAGACCCGTTCTAACGAAAACCGCATCAAACTGGTTCCCATCGCGCCAAGCCGCGGCATTATCTACGATCGCAACGGCACGCCGCTGGCGCTTAATCGCACCATTTACCAGATCGAAATGATGCCGGAGAAAGTCGATAACGTGCAGCAAACGCTGGATGCCCTGCGCGACGTGGTGGACCTGACCGATGACGATATTGCCAACTTCAAAAAAGAACGCTCACGTTCGCACCGCTTCACCTCAATTCCGGTAAAAACCAACCTGACCGAAGTTCAGGTGGCGCGTTTTGCCGTTAACCAGTACCGCTTTCCCGGCGTGGAAGTAAAAGGCTACAAACGCCGCTACTACCCTTACGGCTCCGCACTGACTCATGTTATTGGCTACGTTTCGAAAATTAACGATAAAGACGTCGATCGGCTGGATAAAGAGGGCAAGCTGGCCAACTATGCCGCCACGCACGATATCGGTAAGCTGGGCATTGAGCGCTATTACGAAGATGTTCTGCACGGTCAGACCGGTTATGAAGAGGTTGAAGTTAACAACCGCGGCCGCGTGATCCGCCAGCTTAAAGAAGTGCCGCCGCAGGCCGGGCACGATATCTACCTGACGCTGGATTTAAAATTGCAGCAGTACATCGAAACACTGCTTGCCGGCAGCCGTGCGGCGGTGGTAGTCACCGATCCGCGCAACGGCAGCATTCTCGCGCTGGTATCGATGCCGAGCTACGATCCCAACCTGTTTGTCGATGGTATCTCCAGCAAAGATTATACGTCGCTGCTTAATGATCCGAACACACCATTGATCAACCGCGCCACCCAGGGGGTTTACCCTCCGGCATCAACGGTGAAACCGTATGTGGCGGTTTCCGCGCTCAGCGCCGGGGCAATCACCCGCAATACCAGCCTGTTCGATCCCGGCTGGTGGCAGTTGCCGGGCTCTGAAAAACGCTACCGCGACTGGAAAAAATGGGGTCACGGACGTCTGAACGTCACAAAAGCGCTGGAAGAATCCGCCGATACCTTCTTCTATCAGGTCGCTTATGACATGGGTATCGATCGCCTGTCAGAGTGGATGGGTAAATTTGGTTATGGCCACTATACCGGCGTCGATCTGTCGGAAGAGCGCTCCGGTAACATGCCGACGCGCGAGTGGAAACTGAAACGCTTTAAGAAACCGTGGTATCAGGGCGATACCATTCCGGTGGGAATTGGCCAGGGCTACTGGACGGCAACGCCATTGCAGATGAATAAAGCGATGATGATCCTGATTAACGACGGTATCGTCAAAGTGCCGCACCTGCTAATGAGCACAGTGGAAAATGGTCAACAGGTGCCGTGGAAACAACCTGTTGAACCCCCGGTCGGTGATATTCACTCCGGCTACTGGGAGATCGCCAAAGACGGCATGTACGGCGTGGCCAACCGCCCGAACGGGACCGGCCACAAATACTTTGCCGATGCGCCGTATAAGGTCGCAGCGAAGTCCGGTACTGCGCAGGTCTTTGGCCTGAAAGCGAATGAAACCTATAACGCGCACCGGATCGCTGAGCGCCTGCGTGACCATAAACTGATGACTGCGTTTGCGCCGTATGATAATCCGCAGGTCTCCGTCTCTATGATTCTGGAAAACGGCGGTGCAGGACCGGCTGTTGGGACCATTATGCGCCAGATCCTCGACCACATTATGCTTGGCGATAACAACACCGATTTGCCAGCGGAAAACCCCTCAACGGCAGCGGCGGAGGACCAATAATCATGACGGATAATCCGAACAAAAAATCGTTCTGGGACAAAATACATATTGATCCCACAATGTTGCTTATCATCCTCGCGCTGCTGTTTTATAGCTCGATCGTGATTTGGAGCGCCAGCGGCCAGGACATTGGCATGACCGAACGTAAAATCGGCCAGATCGCCATGGGGCTGATTATCATGGTAGTGCTGGCGCAGGTGCCGCCGCGCGTCTATGAAGGCTGGGCGCCCTATCTCTACATTTTCTGCATTATCCTGCTGGTAGCGGTGGATGCTTTCGGCGCGATCTCCAAAGGTGCGCAGCGTTGGCTCGATCTCGGCGTTGTACGTTTTCAACCTTCTGAGATCGCTAAAATCGCCGTGCCGCTGATGGTGGCGCGCTTTATTAACCGCGACGTTTGCCCGCCTTCGCTGAAAAATACCGCTATTGCGCTGGCGCTGATCTTTCTGCCAACGCTGCTGGTGGCGGCGCAGCCGGATCTGGGTACCGCGATTCTGGTGGTGCTCTCGGGGCTGTTTGTCCTGTTCCTTTCCGGTCTAAGCTGGCGGCTGATCGCTATTGCTGCGGTGCTGGTCGCGGCGTTTATTCCGGTGCTGTGGTTCTTCCTGATGCATGATTATCAGCGCCAACGTGTGATGATGTTGCTCGATCCGGAAACCGATCCGCTCGGCGCAGGCTACCATATTATTCAGTCGAAAATTGCTATCGGCTCCGGCGGTCTGAGCGGCAAAGGTTGGTTGCACGGTACGCAGTCGCAGCTGGAGTTCCTGCCCGAACGCCACACCGACTTTATCTTCGCCGTACTGGCGGAAGAGCTGGGGCTGATCGGGATTCTGATTTTGCTGGCGCTGTATGTGCTGCTGATTATGCGCGGGTTATGGATTGCCGCGCGGGCACAAACCACCTTTGGCCGTGTCATGGCTGGCGGTTTAATGTTGATTTTATTCGTTTATGTGTTCGTAAATATTGGTATGGTGAGTGGCATACTGCCGGTGGTCGGCGTACCGTTGCCACTGATCAGTTACGGCGGATCAGCTCTGATCGTACTCATGGCCGGGTTTGGTATCGTTATGTCGATCCATACTCACAGGAAAATGTTGTCTAAGAACGTTTAAGAGGTGCGCAATGCGTAAGCAATGGCTGGGGATCTGCATAGCAGCAGGGTTACTGGCAGCATGTTCAAATGATGATGGTCAGCAGCAGACGACCGTAGCGCCTCAACCTGCGGTGTGTACTGGTCCTGTTGTTGAGATCAGCGGCGCGGAGCCTCATTACGAAGCACCGAATGCCACGGCAAATCAGGATTATGAGCGCGACGGCAAGAGCTACAAAATCGTTAAGGATCCTTCCCGTTTCAGCCAGGCCGGTTTCGCCGCCATTTATGATGCTGAGCCGGGCAGCAATCTGACCGCTTCCGGCGAAGCGTTCGATCCAATGCAACTGACGGCAGCCCATCCGACGCTGCCGATCCCAAGCTACGCACGTATCACCAACCTGGCAAATGGCCGCATGATTGTTGTTCGCATTAACGATCGTGGACCATATGGCAACGACCGAGTGATCTCGTTATCGCGCGCGGCAGCGGACCGCCTGAACACGTCGAATAACACCAAAGTGCGTATCGACCCGATTATCGTCGCTCAGGATGGTTCACTCTCCGGGCCGGGCATGGCCTGTACTAAAGTCGCGCAGCAAACCTATGTGCTGCCCGCGCGTCCCGATCTCGGCGACGGTTCGGGCAGTGTCTCTTCCGCACCGCAGCCTGTACAGCCGCAGGGCAACGTTCAGGCCATCAGTAACGATACGCTAAAAAGCAGCGATGCCACTGGCGCGCCGGTAAGTAGCGGCGGCTTCCTCGGTGCACCGACACCGCTCCCCAGCGGCGTGCTGGAAGGCAGTGAACCAGCGCAACCGATCGCAACGGCGACCACGACGCCAGTCGCGCAAACCACCACGCCGGTAACGCAAACCGTGATGCCAGCAACCCGCACTTCGCCAGTTACGGCGCCGGGATCTGTCCAGGGGCGCGTACAAAGTTCCGTCACCGCCAGCAGCGCAACAGCAGCCTCCAGCAGCGGCTATATGGTGCAGGTCGGCGCCGTCAGCGATCAGACTCGCGCACAGCAGTATCAGCAGCGCCTGGCCCAGCAGTTCTCTGTACCGGGCCGCGTGACGCAGAACGGTGCGGTATGGCGCGTTCAGCTTGGGCCATTCAGCACTAAAGCAGACGCCAGCGCACTGCAGCAGCGGTTGCAAAATGAAGCGCAATTACAGTCTTTTATCACTGGCGCGCAGTAATTGGGTAAGGTGTCTGACTTTGTCAGCTTATGTAAGCAGCATTAACAAAGTCATGCTTAAAGTCGGATGCCTGCCGATATAGCTTTTGCTATAGTAAGGCACTTTTTTTAACTCCATCACGGATGTCGTTGTTCGACCATGAAGACCACTTTTTCCGTTCGTTTTGTGCAGCGCCTGGCGCTCACCACCGCGCTGACTGCAGCGTCTCTTACCGTCGCCCATGCTGATGATCTGAATATCAAAACCATGATCCCAGGCGTTCCGCAGATTGACGCGGAATCTTACATCCTGATCGATTACAACTCCGGTAAAGTGCTGGCGGAACAGAACGCCGACGCACGCCGTGATCCGGCGAGTCTGACCAAAATGATGACCAGCTATGTCATCGGCCAGGCGATGAAAGCGGGCAAGTTTAAAGACAGCGATTTGGTGACTATCGGTAAGGATGCATGGGCGACCGGCAACCCGGTATTCCGTGGCTCTTCGCTAATGTTCCTGAAACCTGGCATGCAGGTGCCGGTTTCTCAGTTGATTCGTGGTATCAACCTGCAATCCGGCAACGACGCCTGTGTAGCAATGGCCGATTATGTTGCGGGCAGCCAGGATGCTTTCGTCGGCCTGATGAACAGCTATGTGAATGCGCTCGGTTTGCAGAACAGCCACTTCCAGACGGTTCACGGCCTGGACGCTGATGGCCAGTACAGCTCCGCACGCGATATGGCGCTGATTGGCCAGGCATTAATCCGCGACGTACCGAACGAATACTCCATCTATAAAGAAAAAGAATTTACCTTTAACGGCATCCGCCAGACCAACCGTAATGGTTTGCTGTGGGATAACAGCCTGAACGTGGACGGTATCAAAACCGGCCATACCGAAAAAGCGGGTTATAACCTGGTGGCTTCGGCAACGGAAGGTCAGATGCGCCTGATCTCTGCCGTAATGGGTGGTCGTACCTTTAAAGGCCGCGAAACCGAAAGCAAAAAACTGCTAACCTGGGGCTTCCGCTTCTTTGAAACCGTCAGTCCGCTGAAAGCCGGTAAAGAGTTTGCTTCTGAGCCAGCCTGGTTTGGCAACAGCGATCGCGCATCGTTGGGCGTTGATAAAGACGTTTACCTGACCATTCCACGTGGCCGCATGAAAGATCTGAAAGCCAGCTATGTGTTGAACACCAGCGAACTGCATGCACCGCTGCAAAAAAATCAGGTTGTTGGTTCCATTAACTTCCAGTTAGATGGCAAAACCATTGAGCAGCGCCCGCTGGTGGTGTTGCAGGAGATACCGGAAGGCAATTTCTTCGGCAAAGTCATTGATTACATTAAATTGATGTTCCATCACTGGTTCGGTTAAAAATTGAGCACTTGAAAGTGTGATTTCCGTCCCCATATACTTAGCATCTCAGAAAAACTCCTGCCCATCCGGCAGGAGTTATTATTTTTTACGCCGGAGCTGACATGAAAACCAATCTCAAAGAACTGCTTGAATTCCCGACACCCTTTACTTACAAAGTGATGGGTCTGGCGAAGCCAGAGCTGGTTGATCTGGTGGTTGAAGTGGTGCAGCGCCACGCGCCTGGTGATTACTCCCCGCAGGTAAAACCGAGCAGCAAAGGCAATTACCACTCGGTATCCATCACCATCACCGCCACCCATATTGAGCAAGTTGAAACGTTGTACGAAGAACTCGGCAACATTGAAATTGTGCGTATGGTTCTGTAATCGTTTGGCGTTACCCGGAAACATTCGGGTAACGTCTTTGCTGTGATATACTCCCCTCACTCTTTTCTCCGCCGGAGATGCCGTTTTGTCTCAGGACACCATTCTTATCCGCAATCTGGGCCTGCAACCTTACGAGCCAGTGTCCCAACAAATGCATGACTTCACAGATACCCGCGACGATACAACGCCTGATGAAATCTGGCTGGTAGAGCACTACCCGGTGTTTACTCAGGGGCAGGCCGGTAAAGCTGAACACGTTCTGGCACCCGGAGATATTCCGGTCATCCAGAGCGACCGCGGCGGCCAGGTGACCTATCACGGCCCAGGCCAGCAAGTGATGTACGTGCTAATCAACCTGAAACGCCGTAAAATTGGTGTGCGTGAGCTTGTTACGTTGCTGGAAAATACGGTTATCAACACGCTGGCGACGCAGGGAATCAATGCACAAGCGCGCGCTGATGCACCGGGCGTTTATGTACAGGGGAAGAAGATCTGTTCGCTGGGTTTGCGTATCCGTAAAGGTTGCTCATTTCACGGGCTGGCATTAAATATCGACATGGATCTGACACCGTTTATGCGCATCAATCCCTGTGGCTATGCCGGAATGGAAATGACGCAGGTCAGCCAACTGACGGAAAATACTGGGGTGGATAACCTAAGGCCAATTCTTGTTCAGCAATTTTTAGCGTTACTAAACAATCCGCGCCATCAATATATGGGTGCTTAATATATCATGTATTTCGACCCGCATTTTGTGCGGGTCGTTATTTAACTGGCATGTTAGCGCTTTACAACAGATGCCTTCTTCTCTATTTTCAACCTACCTGCCTTGTCTGGCAAATATACATTACGGTGCTATTCCGGCTTCGTATGCGTGCTTCAGGCCAGCAATTTTGAGCGCAATGTTCGCATCACGATGAAAAAATTACGTAATGATGATGCATGACAGGATGTTAACTCAAATTAATAATCAACTAGAAAAACAAATTCAACTATCATTCATGTTGCGAATGATTATGGAGCACAAGCGTGGATAATAATAACCTACAGGAAAAGCGAATAACCGTTTGCCCTGAAGAAGATAAGCCGCAAATCTTCCGGACGCTGCGCAATATTGATCTCAACTTACTGACAATTTTTGAGGCAGTATATGTCCATAAAGGAATCGTCAACGCGGCAAAAGTGCTTAGCCTCACGCCTTCTGCTATTAGCCAATCGATTCAGAAACTGCGCTTAATATTTCCAGATCCGCTTTTTATTCGTAAAGGTCAGGGCGTTACACCGACCGCCTATGCCACACATTTGCATGAATATATCAGCCAGGGGCTGGAGTCGATTCTTGGCGCGTTGGATCTTACCGGTAGCTACGACAAACAACGAACCATTACGATTGGCACGCCGCCGTCGATCGGCGCATTAGTTATTCCGATCCTCTTTCAGGCTATTAAAGCGCAAACGCCGCATCTGATGATGCGTAATATCCCGGTAAACGACGCAGAAAGCCAGCTTAGTCAGTTCCAGACGGATTTGATTATTGATACGCATATTGCCAGTTCGCGCACACTCAATCATCACGTGTTGTATAGCGACCGGATGATGCTGGTGTGTCGTAAAGGGCATCCTTGTCTGAATGAGCCGATCAACGAAGTAGTATTGCAAAAGTATGAGCACACACTGCTCATGATGGAAGGGCAAAAACTGAGTGGGCTGCGTCAGCGTGTGCAGGATCTCTTTCCGGAACGTCAGGTGAGTTTTAGCAGTTACAATGTGTTTACTATTGCAGCACTGATCGGCAACAGCGATCTGCTCGGCCTGATGCCGAGACGTTTGTTCAAACTCTTCAGTAATTGCTGGCCACTGGTCGAAATCGATTTTCCGCCGATTAGCAGTGAACGGTTCGATATCTCACTGTATTACAATAAATTGAGTTTGCGCGATCCTGTGCTGGAGAATGTCATCAATGTTATCCGACGGGCTTTTTAACGCCCGTTCTCCCCTGGTGAAAGTGCTAACACTTGCTGGGCATTAGGCACAAAACAACAACTATTTTACAAATTGCTCCCGCTGTCAGGCTGCTTTCTACTCGCCAATAATGGTATACTGCGCGCACGTTAATTCAAAAATAGTTGATAAATACAACATTCACTTGAATTGAAATACTTACTTCGTTATCCGCAACTGGAACACGCACGCTATGAGTAAACCCATTGTGATGGAACGCGGTGTTAAGTACCGCGATGCCGATAAAATGGCGCTTATCCCGGTTAAAAACGTGGCAATCGAGCGCGAAGCTCTGCTGAGAAAACCGGAATGGATGAAAATCAAACTCCCGGCAGATTCTTCCCGTATCCAGGGGATCAAAGCAGCCATGCGTAAAAATGGGCTGCACTCTGTGTGTGAAGAGGCATCCTGCCCGAACCTTGCTGAGTGTTTCAATCACGGAACGGCCACTTTTATGATCCTCGGTGCCATCTGCACACGTCGTTGCCCATTCTGCGATGTAGCGCACGGTCGTCCGGTGGCGCCTGACGCTAACGAACCGCAAAAACTGGCGCAGACTATTGCTGATATGGCGCTGCGTTATGTGGTCATCACTTCCGTTGACCGTGATGATTTGCGTGACGGCGGTGCACAGCATTTCGCGGACTGCATCACCGCAATCCGCGAAAAAAGTCCATCCATCAAAATTGAGACGCTGGTTCCGGACTTCCGTGGCCGTATGGATCGTGCGCTGGATATCCTCACCGCAACGCCGCCAGACGTGTTTAACCACAATCTCGAGAACGTGCCGCGTATCTATCGCCAGGTACGTCCAGGTGCCGATTACAACTGGTCACTGAAACTGCTGGAGCGTTTTAAGGAAGCGCATCCGGAGATCCCAACCAAATCCGGTTTGATGGTAGGACTTGGCGAAACGAATGCTGAAATTATCGATGTGATGCGCGATCTGCGCCGCCACGGTGTGACGATGCTGACGCTGGGGCAGTATTTACAGCCAAGCCGCCATCACCTGCCGGTTCAGCGCTATGTCAGCCCGGACGAGTTTGACGAGATGAAAGAAGAAGCGCTGGCAATGGGCTTTACCCATGCGGCGTGCGGCCCGTTTGTTCGTTCTTCCTATCACGCGGACTTGCAGGCTAAAGGTATTGAAGTGAAGTAACACCTGCTTACACTCCAGACAAAAAAACCGGCATCTACGCCGGTTTTTTTCGCCTGTCGGGGCAGTTCACTCTTTGTGAGTGAGTTTTTCTGCTGTCACTTCGTTAGCGTCTTTCTTCGCGGCATCGTCATCATTCATGGCTTTTTTGAAGCCCTTGATGGCTGCGCCCAGATCACCGCCCAACGTACGCAACTTCTTGGTTCCAAACAGCAGAACAACCAGTGCGGCCACGACCAGCAGCTTGGTAATACTAATTTCACCCATAGATACCTTCTTTCGTAAAACAGGCTGTATAAAACGTCATTATAACCTGAGTTCATTAACGGTCATCCGACGCGCGCACACAATAGCAATCTGTAACGAGATGAATCAAGTTTTGTTTAAAAAAACATCACAGGAGTTGCGGCGGCGCAAAGCGTCGGTTCTGTAAAACGGGAAGTTTCTCTCGCGTTTGCATTACGCGATCTGTCGTGACCTCAACATAAATGAGTTGTGGCGCTTCGGCAGCCGCAGCAATGGTTACACCTTGCGGATCGATAATCCGACTCTGGCCGATATTCTTGTTTCCACATTCTCCGGCTGCCACCATGTAACAAGTGGTATCCAGCGCCCGGGCAGACAGTAATGTCGCCCAGTGCTGCTCTTTTAGCGGCCCTCGCACCCATGCGGCAGGCAGAACCAGCAGTTGCGCGCCCGCCAGCGCCAGTGCCAACGCCAGTTCCGGAAAACGCAAATCATAACAGGTCATCAACCCGACCTGCATTCCACCAACCTCAATCAGCGGTGGCAGAACGCTGCCCGCATCTACCCGCGCTGACTCCTGCATATTAAATGCGTCATAGAGATGGAGCTTTGCATACTGGGCAACGATCTCCCCCTGACATAACGCCAGCAGCGTATTAACTGCCCTCCCTTGCGTGGAGGGAACATGCACCGTCAGTATGGTGGTCATCTTATTCCGGCGGCTCTCTTCAAGAAGCAGACATAGAAAGCCGCCATCCAGCCTCTGCGCCGATTTTACCGAAAGATAAGGGTCAGCATCATCCCGGGCCAGTAACGCCTCTGGCAGCACCAGCAGCGACGCCTGTTGCTGTGCCGCTTGCGCCATCAACTCGACGCAAGTTGATGCATTAGTTTCCCAGTCCGGTGTAACAGCAAACTGCCCGGCTGCAACAATCATCGTTTTCCCCTCCGCTGTGCCGCCATAGCCAGAAAGTGGTCACGGCGCTAAACTCAGCACTCTAACAAATCAAATAGCAGGATTTCACAGTGTTACAACTTCTTTTAGCGGTATTTATCGGTGGCGGTACAGGCAGCGTTGCGCGCTGGATGCTCAGTATGAGGCTAAACCCGACGCATCAGATAATTCCCCTTGGCACGTTAACCGCCAACCTGGTGGGCGCATTTATTATTGGCATGGGGCTGGCGTGGTTCAACCGAATGACGCATATCGACCCTGTGTGGAAAGTGCTGCTTACCACCGGCTTCTGTGGCGGGCTGACGACATTTTCCACCTTTTCTGCTGAAGTGGTGTTTTTGTTGCAGGAAGGTCGTGTCAGCTGGGCGTTATTGAACGTAGCGGTTAACTTGCTGGGATCGTTTGCGATGACGGCGCTGGCTTTCTGGCTCTTTTCAACCGTTAACGCAAACTGAAGAATCGGGATAGGGGCTGATCTCACGATCAGCCTCCTCCCACACCACCGTACATACGGGTCCGTATACGGCGGTTCGGTTATGTTTATCGTCGCCTGCCTATAAATCCGGTAGGCCCAGTCTGATGAACAGGCGATTGGGAAGTGCTATGCTCAGTGCCGGACTACAGCTTATCCGCCATTGCTTATGGCAACTCCCTACCGTTTGCGCTGCAAGGTCTTTGCTTACTCCCCGTCTGCGCAACTCTTTGAAGCGCTTGCTGCCCGTTTTCCACTGTTTCCACAGGACACTTCGCAACCTGCGCCTTATCCACCTGTTCAGATCTCTCATCAGCGTTTGCCACTGGTTCA
>NZ_FMBC01000091.1 GCF_900094795.1 Kosakonia oryziphila | reverse complement strand
TTGCCCACATAGACGCCGGATAGATTTAAGCAAGCCCACCATTAATCAAAATCAGTGTTGCAAAAATGGGGGTGACCATAGATTTTTTGCTTTATGCTTGCCTTAAACACCACAAGCGCTTGTCACCTGGATACGGTAAACTTAGCCGTGTTTTTGCATCAGGATATCGCTAATGAATCACTCCCTTAAGCCATGGAATACCTTTGGTATTGATCGGAATGCCCGCCATATTGTCTGCGCCGAAACATCGCAGCAACTGCTCAATGCATGGCAGGATGCAGTACAGCGCCAGCAGGCCGTATTGATTCTGGGTGAAGGCAGCAACGTACTATTTCTGGATGATTTTTCCGGAACCGTCGTTATCAACCGTATTATGGGTATTGAGGTGCGTGAAGAAGCCGATGCATGGTACCTACACGTCGGCGCGGGTGAAAACTGGCATCACTTGGTGCAACTGACTCTGGAACGCGGGATGCCGGGCCTTGAGAATCTGGCGCTTATTCCGGGTTGCACAGGGAGCTCACCGATTCAGAATATCGGTGCATATGGAATCGAGTTGCAGCGAGTCTGCAACTATGTCGACTGCATAGAACTCAGCAGTGGCAAATCTAAGCGCTTGTCCGCAGAGGCCTGTCGTTTCGGCTATCGCGACAGCATCTTTAAACATGAGTACCAGAATCGTTATGCCATTACGGCGGTCGGTTTGCGTCTGGCAAAAAACTGGAGGCCGGTGCTTACCTACGGTGACCTGACCCGGCTTGATCCCGCGACGGTGACACCGAAAGATGTTTTTGACGCTGTATGCCGTATGCGTACCAGCAAATTACCGGACCCAAAAGTTAACGGGAATGCTGGTAGCTTCTTTAAAAACCCCGTGATCACAGCTGAACAGGCGGACTTCTTACTCTCCGCTTTTCCTGGGGCTCCGCATTATCCTCAAACTGATGGTTCCGTAAAGCTGGCTGCTGGCTGGCTGATCGATCAATGTCAGCTAAAAGGCGCCACTGTTGGTGGTGCAGCGATCCATCACTTACAAGCGCTGGTGCTAATAAATACCGGGCAGGCTACAAGCGATGATGTGGTGCAACTTGCTCATCTTGTGCGCCAGCGCGTGGGTGAGAAGTTTAATGTCTGGCTTGAGCCTGAAGTGCGTTTTATCGGCTGTGTCGGTGAGGTGAATGCCGTGGAGACGATAGCATGAAGGATAATACCGTTCCGTTAACGCTGATTTCTATTCTGGCAGATGGCGAATTCCATTCGGGTGAGCAGTTGGGAGAACGCCTGGGAATGAGCCGGGCGGCAATCAATAAACATGTCCAGACCCTTCGTGACTGGGGAATCGAAATCTTTACCGTTCCGGGGAAGGGTTACAGTTTACCGGAACCTATCCAGCTTCTGGATGAAACATTGATCCGTTCACATATTACTCAGGGGAATATTGCCGTTTTACCGGTGATTGATTCGACAAATCAGTATTTGCTGGATCGCCTTAATGAACTGCATTCGGGTGATGCCTGCGTGGCGGAATATCAGCAGGCAGGTCGTGGTCGCCGTGGCCGCAAATGGATCTCTCCGTTCGGTTCGAATCTCTATATCTCCATGTATTGGCGTTTGGATCAAGGGCCAGCAGCGGCAATCGGGTTAAGCTTGGTAATAGGTATTGTAATGGCGGAAGTTTTACGCGATTTAGGCGCCGCCGAGGTGCGGGTTAAATGGCCAAATGATCTCTACCTTCAGGATCGTAAACTTGCGGGTATCCTCGTCGAATTAACCGGTAAAACTGGTGATGCGGCGCAGATCGTGATTGGTGCCGGAGTTAATCTGATGATGCGTAAAGCACAGGCTGAAGACATCAGCCAGAGCTGGATTAACCTGCAAGAAGCTGGTGTTTGCATCGATCGCAACATGCTCGCCATACGTCTGATTACTGAATTACGCACCGCCCTGAAATGCTTTGAGCAAGAAGGGCTTGCTCCGTTCCTTTCTCGCTGGGAAAAACTGGATAATTTTATTAATCGTCCGGTAAAACTGATTATCGGAGAGAAAGAAATTGTAGGTATTTCCCGTGGTATTGATGAGCAAGGAGCCCTACTACTTGAACGTGATGGGGTTATAAAACCCTGGGTCGGTGGAGAGATTTCACTACGCAGTGCAGAATAAACAAGGGGGAGCGAGATGCTCCCTTTATTTATTTACGCAAACGAACTTGCTCAACCGCATGGTTAGCGCTTTTAGTCATAATCAGGCTAGCCCGCTCGCGGGTTGGTAGAATATTTTCTTTAAGATTTAGACCGTTAATTTCTTTCCACAGCGACAATGCGATCTCAATCGCTTCCTGTTCGGATAACTTCGCATAATTATGAAAATAGGAATCAGGATTGGTAAATGCGCCTTCTCGGAACTTCAGGAAGCGGTTGATATACCAGGTTTGTAACAGATCTTCCGGGGCATCAACATAAATAGAAAAATCGACAAAATCGGAGACAAATACATGATGCGGGTCATGAGGATAATCCATGCCGCTCTGTAATACATTCAACCCTTCGAGAATTAAAATATCAGGCTGAGCAACTGTTTTATCCCCATCCGGAATTACGTCATATATCAGGTGCGAATAAACCGGCGCTGTGGCATTCGGCACCCCAGATTTAATATCCGAAACAAACTGTACCAGGCGATGCATATCATAAGATTGTGGGAAGCCTTTTTTCTTCATTAACCCACGATCTTTCAGTACCTGATTGGGATGCAGAAAACCATCAGTCGTAATTAGTTCAACACGGCGATGTTCTGGCCAGCGACTCAATAATGCCTGTAGCACACGGGCGGTAGTACTTTTCCCAACCGCTACGCTGCCTGCAATACTAATGATGTACGGAATGCGTTGCCCATTCGTCCCAAGGAATTGCTCAAGTACGGCCTGACGGCGCAGGTTCGAACTGATATAAAAATTGAGTAAACGGGAAAGGGGGAGATAAATCTCCGCAACTTCTTCCAAAGAAAGGTCTTCATTAATGCCTTTTAATCGTGCGATTTCGCCCTCGGTAAGCGTCATCGGAACTGAATCACGAAGAGCAGCCCACTGGCTGCGATTAAACTGTAAGTAAGGCGTCATTAACGTTTGCTCTTTTTTACTCATAAGCTTTATCTGCCCGCTATTACCCCTCGTCACGTAGGCTACCGGTACGTTGTGAGAGAGAGTCTCTTAAGGTAATGCTATGGCTAGACGTTATTGAAATAAGTGGGATCATTGGGCAGGAGGTTAACACCAGATGACAGGGAATAATATGAAAAATCGCGTCTGCGTGATGCTTTCCCACGAAAGCATCACGCTCAGCACATCAACTGGCAATAGAACGAACACACTGATTAACCGCAAATAAACGTTTGAAGTAAATGGCTGCTGGTTGGTAATAGCCATCTGCTGAACTGAGATAATCGGGGATTTCCCCAAGGCTGCGATATCCTTGCGAACGATAAAATGCTTCTGCAGCAGAACCTGACGGTGTTTCCAGCCATAGCAGACCGCGCTGGCGCATGCAGGCTGTTTTTTCCAGCTCGGCCAGGAGTTTCTTCCCAATACCTGTGCGCCGCGCCCGGCGGTGTACCAGCAACAATTTTATGTTCGCCCTGTTCAGTGCTTCAGGTTGCATAGGGAACTGTAGACTAACGCTGCCGGCAACGCCCTGCTCATCGCGTGCAATCCAGATCAGGCGTTCACCTGTCTCCAGCTCGTTGCGTAACCGCGAGAAGGCGCTTTCTGCCTCCTGCTGGCTAATCGTGCGTTGATACCCAATGGAGGCTCCACTATTAAGTGCATCAAGCAGTAGTACAGCGAGTTCTGGACAATAGACTGGCAAAGTAGCTGCGTTTAACAAGACGATTTTCATCGTGAAACCTCCATCGGGTTGGTGGCTAAAGTAATGCAATTAGTGATCCAACACACAATCTATGTCTGGCTTCAGCGATATTCACTATGGTGATGGTTTTTTGCACCATGTTAACGCAGTTGCACCGAAGAGATGCCCGATGTTGTCGCGATTAAAGGAGGCTTACTGGCGCAAAATTGTGGAACGTGATGCTGTTTTTTTATACTTCTCTGCATGAAATTACAGCATTTATATGGTGTGTCGTGCAAAATGTGAGCGATAGAACGTTTTGTGCAATTTTTTTGTTGCATCAACTCCTCTGTCTCCCTAGAATGCGCGCTACTTGATGCCGACTTAGCTCAGTAGGTAGAGCAACTGACTTGTAATCAGTAGGTCACCAGTTCGATTCCGGTAGTCGGCACCATCAAGTCCGGTGGGGTTCCCGAGCGGCCAAAGGGAGCAGACTGTAAATCTGCCGTCACAGACTTCGAAGGTTCGAATCCTTCCCCCACCACCATTTTCGGTTACGCTAAAACGTAACCAGAGTTGGTGTCAGTTATGAATCAGCTCTTAGGGAGAGAATCTTCTCCCGACAATACAGAAGCACTGGGTAGCCGAGTTTCAGGATGCGGGCATCGTATAATGGCTATTACCTCAGCCTTCCAAGCTGATGATGCGGGTTCGATTCCCGCTGCCCGCTCCACGATGTGCTGATATGGCTCAGTTGGTAGAGCGCACCCTTGGTAAGGGTGAGGTCCCCAGTTCGACTCTGGGTATCAGCACCACTTCATTTCTCCTTCCCGGTTTTTCTTCTGTTATTTAGCATTCAACAAGTCGGGCGTGTTGCCTGGTTGATGTGGTGATATCACCGATTTATCCGTGTCTTAGAGGGACAATCGATGTCTAAAGAAAAGTTTGAACGTACAAAACCGCACGTTAACGTCGGTACTATCGGCCACGTTGACCATGGTAAAACAACGCTGACTGCTGCAATCACTACCGTTCTGGCAAAAACCTACGGTGGTTCTGCTCGCGCATTCGACCAGATCGATAACGCACCGGAAGAAAAAGCTCGTGGTATCACCATCAACACTTCTCACGTTGAATATGACACCCCGACTCGCCACTACGCGCACGTAGACTGCCCGGGGCACGCCGACTATGTTAAAAACATGATCACCGGTGCTGCGCAGATGGACGGCGCGATCCTGGTTGTTGCTGCGACTGACGGCCCGATGCCGCAGACCCGTGAGCACATCCTGCTGGGTCGTCAGGTAGGCGTTCCGTACATTATCGTGTTCCTGAACAAATGCGACATGGTTGATGACGAAGAGCTGCTGGAACTGGTTGAGATGGAAGTTCGTGAGCTGCTGTCTCAGTACGATTTCCCGGGCGACGACACGCCGATCGTTCGTGGTTCTGCTCTGAAAGCGCTGGAAGGCGAAGCAGAGTGGGAAGCGAAAATCATCGAACTGGCTGGCTTCCTGGATACTTACATTCC
>NZ_FMBC01000027.1 GCF_900094795.1 Kosakonia oryziphila | reverse complement strand
CACTGAACAATATGACGCCGGAGGAGTATCGACAGCACCATTATTTGGCCGGGATCTCAAAAAATGCATGGAACTAAAACGGGTCTATTTACAAATTCACCGGGTATTAATCCTCATAAAAAACCCCTGACGGGCTGACGGTTCCCCATAAATAAAGACAGGCATAGAAGGTTTATGGCGAGAGCCTACAGAAACATCATTATGGTGTACTGATAATGTTTCTGGGGATCCCTCAGCCCTGACGGGGCTTTTTACGGTTCGCTATGCCCAACGATTACCAGACCGGCTGGCCAGACAATTGCAGGGCACACCGTTTACTCACTGAAGATCTCTTCCACCATCGCCGTGGCGATACGTGATGCCGAACAGAGACGTGGCATTCCGAGGGCGATTGTCTGCCAACTCTGCGTGACCGACCAGCAAATAGGATGGCGTTCGGCATCGCACCAGTCGCCAAGCCAACCGAGTAAATCCTTATAATCCATCAACCCCGGCGTGGAAGGTGTTGCCAGCCACTGATGATAAAAATGGCGGGTCGCTGGCGCGGCATTGATCCCCTGCGCCAGAAAATCAGCCGCCATGGCGCACAAATTGTCTTTCAGCATCTTCACCACATCGTCGTTGCCCAGACGACAGGCATCGCCAAAAGCCCCCCAGCGCAACTCCTCAAGTGCCACATAACAGCGCCCGGCCATCGACCAACCGTTGTAATTCCCGGCGCGCCAGTGGGCAAAAACCTGCTCGCTGTGATGCCCGGCCTGTACCGCCAGCCCACGCTGTGTCAGCGCTTTCTCTTTCCAGACGGCACGCTGGCTGAAGTGGCCCAACAACTCTTCATACTGTTGTGCGCTGCCGGGATTTACCGGACGCCGTTCCGCCTGCTGCAATGCGGTAAGCCGCTGGGTAATGCGCGTAAGCGCCAGATGTCCGGGATCGAGCATGCTCGCCAGCTTCTCTGCCAGCCCTAAACGTAAGGTCTCATTTTCATGTAATACGCCGGACATCGCCCACGGCCGCAGTTGAGTTTGCTCTATGATCTCCTGCGTCAAGCGTTCACGAAATAACTGCTGCTGGGGCACAGTCGGCGACTGGCGCGCAGTGTCTGCGCCCTGTACCAGATCAACGATAAATTTTGGATGAATACACTCAAGCACCCGTCCGGGGCCATCCAGTAGTTGATTTTTCATGGCTGCTCTGCTGCGAATAAGGTTTGTATATCATCGCGTAACAGCCGGGCATCTTCATGGATCCAGTTAGCCGTCCTGATGCACTGTTGCAGATGCTGACGCAACATCAGCACTGATGATTCGTTTTGCTGACGCATCGCCAGACTGTCACGCAAACTTTCCTGTAGTCCCGCAAGGCTTAACGAGAATTCGGCGAAAAATGTCGCCATCCCTGCCGTAACAGAAACATCGACCTGCGCTGCCAAAGCTTTACGAATTTGTTCGCAAAAATGAGCCACATGGCTGATCAGCTTTTTATGCAGCGCGGCAATATCAATCACGTAACGGGTATGGGTAGCAACATAATCATCCCAACCCCAACCTGGGTTATTTAACCAGCGTGACACGCTTTCCCGCATACTGCCGGAACGCGGTACCTGTCCGACAGGCGTATCTTCCGGCGAGATCACGTTGGTGAACAGGGAACGGGTATTAAAGTTGAGTGCGCTGGGCTGAAATGCAGGGAAACTGATACGTGCGTGGAAGCCAGCGTGGTTAAGCTCTGCTTTGATACGCGTTTCAATCGGGCGCATGGCATCGTTCAACGAACGCGTCAGCGTGTTTTCCAGCTCATCAAAACGCAGCGCCAGTTCACGACTGATGCGCTCCTGCGCCGCCAGCAGAATGGTTTCACAGGCCGAACGGATCTTGCTAATGGCAATTTGCGCCTGGCCTTCGTTTTCCAGCACCAGTTGGTAGGGGTTATAACCTTCATCAAGGCGCAAATCAGCCTTACCGTCGCCAAGTGTCTCCATCATCTGCCCATCGTGGAACCAGGCATCAATGGCCTCAACAATTTCGAACTGCTGGCCGTGAATAAAGATCTCCGCCACCGCCAGCGCCTCTTCGACTTCATGTTCGATCTCGTCGCTGACGGACGCCTGGCTGGTGCGCAGCAGCAGCATATCCTCTTCCAGCCGCGTAATATTTTGCTCCAGTTGCTCGTAAGCCACCGTCAGCCCCTGATAACGGAAATCGAGATATTCGCGCGCGCTCTGGGTGTAATTCAACAACTTATGTGATGCAGAACGCAGCGCGTACAGCGAGGCATTGGCATGCGCGGCGTGCAATAATTTACGGATCGGTTTCTCGAACAGTGAATCTTCCCACAGCAGATCTGCCGCGTGATGAATATGCTCAATATCATCCAGATCGGCGGTGCGCCAGCGCCGGCCCAGCGCCGCTTCGGCAAAATCCTGTACCCAGCGCTGCTCCTGTGGATCCGGCAACTGACCGCGATGTTTTAATTCATGCCGAGCGCGGTTAGCCAGATATCCCCACATGGAAGAGACTGGAAAGATCTGTGTCGGGTTGATATTCCCTTTCATTAGCGTTCCGGAAATCAGCGCCCGCACCTGATCTTCGTCATCGCTGTTCCGATCCTTCTGATCGAATTTATTCACTAATGCGTACAGCGGCACCGAACGCCCCACCGCTGAAATCGCGCGGCGTACTTCTTCATCGGAGATAGATTTGAGTTGCGTGTAATCCATTACTGCCAGCACGGCGGAAGCGCGCGATAGCTGGTCGTTGAGCATTTTTTGCAGATGTGGCTGCCCGGCCTCGTTCGGCCCGGGGGTATCCAGCAACGTCAGTTGGCCGAGTTGATTATCCAGCCCAGCCAAATGCACAAACTCCACTTCAATCACCGGGATATGTTCAATCGCTGCGTAGGCGGAGAAGGGAAAATCCACATCCAGCGCTTTCGACAGGCGTACCAGGTCATTGAGGCTTTTTAAACAGTGGAAAATAGGTTGTGCGCCAAGATAGTGTTTATCAAATGCATCGCCTTGCGCAATACGATCCAGCAGCGCAACCATGTCTTTATCGATCTCGAGTTGCTGTGCCAGCTTTGCCCGGTCATAGTTCAACAGCCGGGTTTGCAATTGTTGCGCAAGCGCGTCAATCGGACCGACATGGGAGAAATGCAGGATCGGCTCTTTCTGACCCGGCGTATGACGAATAAGCGTCGGCAACGCAGTCATTGGACGGTTGCGGTTGGGCAATACTTCCGTACCCACGATCGCATTAATCGTCGTGGATTTACCGGCTTTCATGGTACCGACGATCGCCAGCACCATCTCCAGCCGGGTGATTTTCCGTAATTCGTTATGCAGCGTAGCCTGTTGCGCCTCTACGCCGCGGGCGCTGAAATGCAAAGGCAGCACATTGGCATTTTCGACCTTACTGACCACGTTCGTTTCATCAAACGTTGCTGCCGGCATTTTTTTCAGTGCCTGGAGATTATGCAATGAAAGTTGTAACAACCTTTCTGCTTCCTGGCTTAATTCAAATATTGTTTGTGTGTGCATGGAAAAGTCTTTCCTTAACGCAAATTTTCTTACTTTTATTTAGCCGGAATGTTTTATTTGTGAAGTTTCGGCTTTTATAATTACGTGTGGAAAATATCTTCTAAAATATAAGTACCTGATGAGAATCAGGAAAAGATAATTTTTTCTCAAAAAATGGCAGCGTCACACCTCCGGCTTTTAAAGACCAGAGAGCCAGAGCGTAGCTCATTTTCAGGAACAAACAGGATATATCGTCATTATTCACCCACCCGATTTGAGGAGGAAATTATCTGTCGCAGAGACAGATGTAGTAGGCATGACAGTTTAGTTATCTAATGGCACCGTATACTACACGCCACCATATCTGAATTACTAAATGGTGGCAATTTCCGCCATAAAATATTCTAAATATTATCTCAGAAAATTTGCTTCCGGCCTTTCTGCGATAAGCATTACTTAAGCGAATGACAGGTTATGTCAGCGCCTGGGCTTTTTTTATCCCGACGACTGAAAGATAATAACAACGGCAATTGTGCGGTTTTGCTGTATAATTGCCGCCTTTCAGGCATTGTGCCTTTTGTGCTGGCTACTGCCAGCGTTGTATGCTCTTTAGAGGAAATCCCTATGCAACTCCCCCACTGTCCAAAATGTAATTCCGAATACACCTATGAAGATAATGGCATGTTCATTTGCCCGGAATGCGCCCACGAGTGGAACAATGCTGAACCGGCACACGACGTCGATGAATTAATCGTCAAGGATGCCAATGGTAATCTGCTGGCCGACGGCGATAGCGTAACAGTAATTAAGGATTTGAAAGTAAAAGGCAGTTCTTCAATGTTGAAGATCGGCACTAAGGTTAAAAACATTCGTCTGGTCGAAGGCGATCATAATATCGATTGTAAAATCGACGGCTTTGGCCCGATGAAACTGAAATCAGAATTCGTTAAAAAGAACTGATGATTCGGCGGGAAGTTCATACTTCCCGTCTGGCTTTCTTTCACTTTCCCCCGCTACACTCAATGGCAGATTTCGTTACTTGAGGTAATGATTATGCCGCTCAGTCCCTACATCTCTTTTTCAGGCCAGTGCAACGACGCCATTCAGTTCTACCAGCAGGCATTGCAGGCTGAATTAATCTATAAAATCACCTTCGGCGAAATGCCTAAACCCCCGAAAGTGAATGATGACGGTTGTGCCGCCGGGTACGCGTTTGCCGAAAGCGATATTGCTCACGCCAGCCTGCACATTGCGGGTGGTGAGATCATGATGAGCGACGGCAAACAAGGCGCTGCAGCGTATGCCGGTTTTACCTTAAGCCTCGCCACCCAGCATGTCGCACAGGGCAAAGCCTGGTTTGACGCCCTTGCCGCCGAAGGCCACATCACGATGCCCTGGCAGGAAACCTTCTGGGCGCACGGTTTTGGTATGGTGACGGATAAATTCGGCATCCCGTGGATGGTCAACGTCGCCAAACCGCCACAAGCCTGATTCACAGCATATTCCCCAGCAAGAGCCGTCAACGGCTCTTTTTTTTGCTCGTTACCGATCACTCTTCATCTCTCAGCAACGATTGCATAACCCAAATGAAACATTAGTCCGCCAGCATGGGCTCACGATGTGATGACTGCTATAAGGCAGCCGTTTTTTATCCGTGAGGTTCAAATGAACATGCACTTGTCCAGACATCCGACCAGCTATCCCACGCGCTATCAAGAGATTGCCGCCAGGCTGGAGCAGGAGTTGCGAACTAACTATCGCTGCGGCGACTGGTTGCCAGCAGAACAGCAACTGGCCGCACGTTTTGAGGTGAATCGCCACACTTTACGCCGCGCCATCGATCAACTGGTAGAGAAAGGCTGGGTGCAGCGCCGCCAGGGCATCGGCGTACTGGTGCTGACGCGCCCATTCGATTACCCACTTAATGCCCAGGCACGCTTTAGCCAGAATCTGCTCGATCAGGGCAGTCATCCCACCAGCGAACGCCTGCTGGCGGTGCTGCGCCCGGCTTCTGAGCATATCGCCGAGGCATTAGGCATCAGCGAAGGCGACAACGTGGTGCATTTGCGCACGCGCCGCCGGGTGAATGGCGTGGCCCTCTGTCTAATTGATCACTACTTCGCCGATCTCACGCTGTGGCCGCTGCTGCAACAGTTCGACCACGGTTCGCTACATGACTTTTTGCGTGAACGCGCGGGGATCAGTCTGAAACGTACCCAGACGCGCATTAGTGCACGTCGTGCACAGGTGAAAGAGAGCCGCTGGCTGGAAATTCCCAATATGGCGCCTCTGCTCTGCGTGCGCACCCTTAACCATCGCGAAGGCGACGTCAACGCGACGGAGTACTCCGTCAGTCTGACCCGCGCCGACATGATCGAATTCACCATGGAGCACTGAGATGCACTTTGATACGCCTACTCGTCAACGCTGGATGGCAGCGCTTGCCCAGTCCAGCCCGGAGATGCTGCGAACACGGATGCGTACGTTGGGCCTGGCACCCGACTATGAGCATGTCCGCAAGCCGCAAACCGGGCTGGTACAGGTGCAGGCGCGCATGGGTGGCACCGGCGATCGCTTCTTCCCCGGTGACACCACGCTGACCCGCGCCGTCGTGCGCTTGAGCAGCGGCCAGCTCGGCTTTAGCTGGGTACTCGGGCGAGATAAAGGCCATGCCGAACGCTGCGCCGTGTGTGACGCGTTATTGCAGGAGCCAACTCATTTCCAGACGCTGATGGAAACCCTGATAACCCCGCTGGAAGCGGACCGCGCCGCGCGCATTGCAGCGCGTCTGGCCGAAGTCAACGCCAGCCGGGTCGACTTTTTCACCCTGGTTCGCGGAGATAACGCATGACCTTACAACCCGCTTTCGCATCGGCGGTTCACGATGCTCAACACTGTTTTCGTCGTCTATTAAAAGCCATGAGCGAGCCGGGCGTCATCGTCTCGTTGCCACATCTGAAACATGGCTGGCCGCCGCTTAACCCGGCATCCACTAGCGTATTACTGACGCTAGTCGATAACGACACGCCGATCTGGCTCTCTGCTACAGTCGACAACGATTTGGTACGCCAGAACCTGCGTTTTCATACCAATGCGCCGCTAGTTGACCAGCCGCAGCAGTCGCTTTTTGCCGTTGCCGATCACACCCTGAGTGCCGAACAGCTCAGCACCTTGCCCTGTGGCACGGATATCAGCCCGGAAACCAGCGCCACATTGATTTTACAACTGCCGTCACTGAGCGGCGGCCGCATGCTGCGCCTGACCGGCCCAGGGATTCTGGAGGAGCGCATGATTGCGCCGCTGCTGCCGGAATGCATCACCGACGAATTTACCGACCGTCCGCACTCATTCCCCGCAGGCATCGATGTGATCCTGACCTGCGGCGAACGTGCGCTGGCGATACCACGAACCACACTGGTGGAGGTGTTCTGATGTACGTTGCTGTCAAGGGTGGTGAAAAGGCAATAGCGGCAGCCCACGCGCTACAAGAACATAAGCGTCGCGGCGACAACGAGCTTGCAGAGCTGAGCGTTGCGCAAATTGCTGAACAGATGCATCTGGCCGTCGATCGCGTGATGACCGAAGGCGGTATTGCCGATCGGGAATTGGCGGCGCTGGCGCTGAAACAGGCAAGCGGCGATAACGTCGAAGCCATCTTTCTGCTGCGCGCCTACCGCACAACGCTGCCGCGCCTGGCCGTCAGCGAACCAATTGACAGCACGAAGATGCGTTTGGAGCGCCGGGTTTCGGCAGTGTACAAAGATATTCCCGGCGGTCAGTTACTTGGCCCGACTTACGATTACACCCACCGTTTACTCGATTTTGCGTTACTTGCCGAAGGCGGAACGACATCACTGCCGAAACGCGAAGCGCCGCCGGAAACCACGCCGCATGTCTTTGCTCTTCTGGAAAAAGAGGGGCTGGCGAAAGCCGAACAGGAGAGCGGCGCCACGCCGGACGATATCACCCGCCAGCCGCCGGTTTACCCCTGCTCCCGCTCTGCACGCCTGCAACAACTGGCGCGCGGCGACGAAGGCTATCTGCTGGCGCTGGCCTACTCCACCCAGCGCGGTTACGGACGTAATCACCCCTTCGCCGGGGAGATCCGCAGCGGTTATATCGACGTGGAAATAGTGCCTGAAGAGCTGGGTTTTGCGGTGAACGTTGGCGAATTGCTGATCACCGAATGTGAAATGGTAAACGGCTTTATCGCCCCGGAAGAGGACGCGCCGCATTTTACCCGTGGCTACGGGCTGGTGTTCGGCATGGGTGAACGCAAAGCGATGGCGATGGCGCTGATGGATCGCGCCCTGCAAGCCGCCGACTACGGCGAAATGATTAAAAGCCCGGCGCAGGATGAAGAATTTGTTCTGGCGCACGCCGACAACGTCGAGGCGGCGGGCTTTGTCTCGCACCTCAAACTTCCCCACTACGTCGATTTCCAGGCCGAACTGGACTTGCTCAGACAGCTGCAACAGGAGAGTTCCCGTGACTAACGCGCTGACCGGCTACAACTTTGCCTTTCTTGATGAGCAAACCAAACGCATGATCCGCCGGGCGCTGCTGAAAGCCGTTGCTATTCCGGGTTACCAGGTGCCGTTTGGCGGGCGCGAAATGCCGATGCCCTACGGCTGGGGCACTGGCGGTATCCAGTTAACCGCCAGCGTAATTGGCGAAGACGATGTGCTGAAAGTGATCGATCAGGGCGCGGATGACACCACCAACGCCGTCTCGATTCGCCAGTTCTTCACCCGTGTGACCGGCGTAGAAACCACTGAAAGCACCGCTGACGCGACGCTGATTCAGACTCGCCACCGCATTCCTGAAACGCCGCTGGTTGAAGATCAGATCCTGATTTACCAGGTGCCGATCCCGGAGCCGCTGCGCTTTATTGAACCGCGCGAAACCGAAACCCGCACCATGCACGCGCTGGAAGAGTATGGCGTAATGCAGGTGAAGCTGTATGAAGACATTGCGCGCTTCGGCAACTTCACCACCCGCTACGCCTGGCCGGTGAAAGTGAATGGTCGTTATGTGATGGACCCGTCGCCGATCCCGGCGTTTGATAACCCGAAAATGCATTTCATGCCGGCACTGCAACTGTTCGGCGCCGGACGTGAAAAACGCATTTACGCCGTTCCGCCATATACCCGGGTCGAGAGCCTCGACTTTGAGGATTACCCCTTTGCGCCGCAAAAGTGGGATCAACCGTGCGCCATCTGCGGTTCCACCCACAGCTATCTGGATGAAGTGGTGTTGGATGACACAGGCACGCGCATGTTCGTCTGCTCCGATACCGACTACTGCCGCCAACAGAGCGAGGCTTTACGCAAATGACCCAACCGCTACTTTCGGTAAATCAACTCTCCCATCTCTATGCGCCAGGTAAAGGGTTTCAGGACGTCTCGTTCGATCTGTGGCCGGGTGAAGTGCTGGGCATTGTTGGCGAATCCGGTTCCGGTAAAACCACCCTGCTGAATGCCATTTCAGCGCGGCTGGCGCCACAACAGGGACAGGTTATCTATAACAACCGCGATCTGTACGCCATCAGCGAAGCCGAACGCCGCCGCCTGCTGCGAACCGAATGGGGTGTGGTTCACCAACATCCGCTGGATGGCCTGCGCCGCCAGGTTTCCGCCGGGGGCAATATCGGCGAACGGCTGATGGCGACCGGCGTGCGACATTACGGTGATATCCGCTCCTGCGCGCAACAGTGGCTGACGGATGTCGAGATCCCACCGTCACGCATTGACGATTTACCCACCACGTTTTCCGGCGGGATGCAGCAGCGACTGCAAATCGCCCGCAACCTCGTGACGCGACCAAAACTGGTGTTTATGGATGAGCCAACTGGTGGACTGGATGTATCGGTACAGGCGCGTTTGCTGGATCTCCTGCGCAGCCTGGTGGTGGAGATGAACCTTGCGGTAGTGATGGTGACCCATGATTTGGGCGTCGCGCGGCTGCTGGCAAACCGCCTGCTGGTCATGAAACAGGGCCAGGTGGTGGAAAGTGGGTTAACGGATCGCGTGCTCGACGATCCCCATCATCCCTATACCCAGTTGCTGGTTTCCTCGGTATTGCAAAATTAAGGAGTCTGCGATGTCTGTTTTGCGTGTGGAAAATGTCAGCAAAACCTTTGTCCTGCACCATCAGAATGGCGTGCGTCTGCCGGTGCTGCGCGACACCTCGCTGGAGGTGAACGCCGGAGAATGCGTGGTGCTGCACGGCCACTCTGGCAGCGGCAAATCGACGCTGCTGCGCTCGCTGTATGCCAACTATTTGCCGGACGCCGGGCATATTCATGTCAAACATGGTGAGGAATGGGTCGATTTAGTGCAGGCCCCGGCGCGCAAAGTACTGGACGTGCGCCGTCATACCATCGGCTGGGTCAGCCAGTTTTTACGCGTCATTCCACGCGTCAGCGCGCTGGATGTGGTGATGCAACCGCTGCTGGATCTGGGACTTTCCCGCGATGTCTGCATCGGCAAAGCTAGCCAGTTGCTGACGCGGCTTAATGTACCGGAACGCTTATGGCACCTTGCACCGGCAACGTTTTCCGGCGGTGAGCAGCAGCGCGTCAACATTGCCCGCGGCTTTATTGTTGACTACCCGATTCTACTGCTTGATGAACCAACCGCCTCGCTGGATGCGAAAAACAGCGCCGCCGTCGTTGAACTGATCGCGCAGGCCAAAGCGCGCGGCGCAGCGATTGTCGGCATCTTCCATGACGAGGCCGTGCGCGAAAATGTCGCCGACCGTCTGTTTCCGATGGGAATCTCCGCATGATTATCAACAATGTAAAACTTATCCTTGAAGACGAAGTGGTCGACGGTTCACTGGAAGTGCGCGACGGTGTGATCCGTACCTTCGCCGAAACCCAAAGCCGCCAGCCAGGCGCCCATGATGGCGACGGTGGCTGGCTGTTACCAGGCCTTATCGAACTGCATACGGACAACCTCGACAAATTCTTCACCCCGCGCCCGAAAGTGGACTGGCCCGCCCACTCCGCGATGAGCAGCCACGACGCGCTGATGGTCGCCAACGGCATCACCACAGTGCTGGATGCCGTCGCCATTGGCGATGTGCGCGACGGCGGCGATCGGCTGGAGAATCTGGAGAAGATGATCAACGCGGTGGAAGATTCGCAAAAACGCGGGCTGAACCGCGCGGAACACCGCCTGCATTTACGCTGCGAACTGCCGCACCACACCACGCTGCCGCTGTTTGAAAAGCTGGTCGGCCGCGAACCGGTAACGCTGGTATCGCTGATGGATCACTCACCAGGCCAGCGCCAGTACGCCAGCTATGAAAAATATCGCGACTACTTTCAGGGCAAATATCACCTGACCAACGAGCAAATGGATGCGTTTGAACAGGAGCAACTGGCATTGGCCGCCGAGTGGTCGCAGCCTAACCGGCTGGCAATTGCCGCAATTTGCCGGGCGCGTAACCTGCCGCTGGCCAGCCACGATGACGCCTCGCGCGAGCATGTGGTGGAATCCCACCAGTTAGGCAGCGTGATAGCCGAATTCCCCACTACCTTTGCTGCCGCCGAAGCCTCACGCGAGTATGGTCTGAGCGTGCTGATGGGTGCGCCGAACATCGTGCGCGGCGGCTCGCACTCCGGCAACGTGGCGGCGCATAAACTGGCGCAGCTCGGCATGCTGGATATCCTTTCATCGGATTATTATCCCGCCAGCCTGCTGGACGCTGCCTTCCGCGTTGCGGCAGATGAGCAGAATGATTTCACCCTGCCGCGTGCCATCCATCTGGTAACGAAAAATCCGGCGCAGGCGCTCAAGCTTGACGATCGCGGCACCCTCGGCGAAGGGAAACGGGCAGATCTGGTTCTGGTGCACAACAAAGGCGACCACGTCCGCGTCGATCATGTCTGGCGCGAGGGGAAACGGGTGTTCTGATGGGCAGACTGATCTGGTTGATGGGGCCATCCGGCGCCGGGAAAGATACGCTGCTGGCCGCGCTGCGCAGCCGCGAGCATCCTCAGTTGCTGGTGGCGCACCGCTATATCACGCGCCCGGCATCTTCCGGCAGCGAGAACCATATCGAGCTAAGCGAAAAAGAGTTTTTTACCCGCGCCGGGCAGAATCTGTTTACCCTGAGCTGGCACGCCAACGATCTCTACTACGGTATTGGCGTGGAGGTCGATCTCTGGTTACAGGCGGGGTTTGATGTGGTGGTCAACGGCTCGCGCGGGCATCTGCCGCAGGCGCAGGCGCAATACGGCGAGGTGTTGATACCGGTGTATGTGCAAGTATCGCCGGAGATTTTGCGCCAGCGGCTGGAAAAACGCGGGCGCGAAAGCAGCATGGAAATTACCGCGCGGCTGGAGCGCGCAGCCCGTTACTCGCCGGGTAATTGCCTGACGCTGAACAACGACGGAAGTCTGCTACAGTCAGTGGAAGGATTGATCTCGTTGATACGCGCGCAACAAGGGAAAAGTGCGTAATGCTACCGGCGCATTCATCGTGCGCCGTTTACGTTAACTCAACCGTTAAAGCGAGGCGCTATGAGCCTGACCCTCACCCTGACCGGCACTGGCGGTGCGCAACTGGTTCCGGCATTCGGCTGCAATTGCGCAGCCTGCTTACGCGCGCGCCAGCAGCCGCAATATCGTCGCCAGCCTTGCAGCGGCGTAGTGCAGTTTAACGACGCGGTGACGCTGCTGGATGCCGGGCTTGCCGATTTAATGGAGCGTTTCCCGGCGGGTCAGTTTCAGCAGATTCTGTTGACGCATTACCATATGGATCATGTGCAAGGGCTGTTTCCTCTACGCTGGGGCTTAGGCGCGAAAATCCCGGTTTACGGCCCGCCGGATGAACAAGGCTGCGACGATCTGTTTAAACATCCCGGTCTGCTTGATTTCAGCCATACCGTTGAGCCATTTGTGGTGTTCGATCTGCAAGGATTGCAGGTTACGCCGCTGCCGCTGAACCATTCGAAACTCACCTTTGGTTATCTGCTGGAATCGGCACACAGCCGGGTCGCCTGGCTCTCGGATACTGCCGGTCTGCCGGATAAGACGCTTAAGTTTTTACTCAATAATCACCCGCAGGTGGTGATCATTGATTGCAGTGAACCGCCCTGCGCAGAGACGCCGAAAAATCATAACGATCTGCGCACCGTTATCGACCTGAATGAGGTGATTGGCTGCCCGCGCGTCGTGCTAACCCATATCGGGCATCGCTTTGATGTCTGGTTGATGAATAACGTGCTGCCGACGGGGTTTGAGGTGGGTTTTGATGGCATGCGGATTGTACTGGATTAGACCGCACAATATGGCTATATTCGTCCCGTTGCTTACCGGCATGGGGTAAGCAGACGCAGCCTGTAAAGAGGTCGTTTGAAGGATAAAGCGTACAGACTCGCACTGATAGGGTTGTGGATAACGCAACCGGGTCTTAAATACCCGCGTGTGACCAATAAATAATTAGCACATCGCGGCTTACAGAGTATCACTTGCCATGAATGTGCTTTTTATTTGTAGCCGCAACCAATGGCGCAGCCCGACTGCTGAGCACGTGTTTCGTCGCTACCCCGGGGTAAATGCTCGCTCTGCTGGCACACAACGCCATGCGAGAAAAACCGTCTCGCCCGCCATTCTCTCCTGGGCAGACGTCATCTGTGTGATGGAAGAAAAACACAAAAACAGCATCCTTGCCGACTTTAGTCGCCTGGTGCAGCATAAACCTGTTCATGTGCTTGATATTCCGGATCAATACCATTTTATGGACCCGCAATTAATCACGCTGCTTGAGGATATCGTTCCGGAACGCCTGGGTTTGTGCGTCCCGTCTCTGACACGTTAGCGGTCATCGTCCTCTTCCAGCCTGCGTTCTTCATCATCAAGCTGGCGTCGCTCCTGATCGAGCTGACGCTGGCGTTCATCAAGCTGACGTCGCCTGTCTTCAAGCTGGCGGTAGCGGTTATCATAATTCCGGTACTGCTCATCGCGGCGGCGGCTTTCATCGTCACGACTGCTGTCAGAGCTGTACGTGTCGCCGATTGCCCGCTGAATATTGCCAATAGCGTCGTCGATAATATCGGCGTGCGCCATCTGACTGCTGAGTGAAAGAGCGCCGAATAACAGCGCAGTCACGTAACGTTTCATAAAGCCAGTCTCAAAGAAGGAACTGGCTGTACGTTAGTGCAGAGCCTGCCTTAGCGGGTAGCGGAGGAATCTCAATTGCAGGCGGAAGGTGGCTGCTTCTCAATCTGTGCAATCGCATCCACGCGTAGCTGATGGCGACCGCCTTCAAACTCGGCACCCAGCCAGCTATCGACAATCATTTTTGCCAGTTCAAGTCCGACCACGCGCGAACCGAACGCCAGTACATTGGTATCGTTATGCTGGCGCGAAAGCTGTGCGGAGTAAGGTTCGCTACACACCACCGCACGGATACCAGGGAATTTATTGGCGGTGATGGAAATGCCAACGCCGGTACCGCAAATCAAAATACCGCCATCTGCCTCGCCATTTAGTACCGCCTGCGCTACCTCGCTGGCGAAGCGGGGATAATCGGTGCGTGTCGTCGACCATGTGCCTTTATCAATAATTTCAATACCTTTTGCTGACAGATGTGCCAGGATATCCGCCTTCAGGATAAACCCGACATGATCGCAGCCGAACGCAATCTTCTTCATATATCCGCCTGGTTAGTGTACAAACTTTACGAACCCGGTGAGTCTTGTGATTTTTGACCGGTTAACTGCTGAATAAAACCGCAAAACTACCGGGAACAGCGCCTGTTCTACACGGCATGAATTCACAAATCAATAGACTTGTATGCATGAAAACCCCTACATATCAGACGTACCACATTTCACAAATAAATGTAATTTATTGTTTTTAAAATAAAAAATATAAAAACACTGGCCAAAACATTGCAGAAAACTTCACAACATATAAAACTTTATGAATTAATTTATTCTGTGAAGTTGCCAGCATATTTATGGTTCCGTATGTGGTGATATAGTGTCGTCTTCATTTCAAGGACAAGAGAAAGCGATGAGTCAGACAGAATTCGACCACGGTCTTCCCAACGGCATCGGCCTCGCTCCTTACCTGCGCATGAAGCAGGAAGGGATGACGGAAAACGAAAGCCGCATCGTGGATTGGCTATTAACACCGGGCAATATCAGCGATGCCTCCGCGATTAAAGATGTCGCGGAGATGCTGACGGTGTCGGAAGCCATGATCGTGAAAGTGTCGAAACTGCTGGGTTTTAGCGGTTTTCGCAATCTGCGCAGCGCGCTGGTGGAGTACTTTTCTCACTCACAGCAGGTGCTGCCCGCTGAGCTGTCGTTTGACGAAGCGCCGCAGGATGTGGTGAACAAAGTGTTCAATATTACGCTGCGCACCATTATGGAAGGCCAATCGATCGTTAACGTGGATGAAATCCACCGCGCGGCGCGCTTCTTCTATCAGGCCAAACAGCGCGATCTCTACGGCGTTGGCGGTTCCAACGCCATCTGCGCCGATATTGAACATAAGATGTTGCGCATCGGGGTTCGCTGCCACGCTTACCAGGACGCGCACATTATGATGATGTCTGCATCGCTGCTTAAAGAGGGCGATGTCGTACTGGTGGTGTCACATTCTGGACGCACCAGTGATTTAAAATCGGCCGTTGAGCTGGCGAAAAAAAATGGGGCAAAAATTATTTGTATTACTCACAGCTACCATTCGCCGATTGCCAAAATGGCCGACTTTATTATTTGCTCGCCAGCACCAGAGACCCCTTTATTAGGGCGAAATGCCTCAGCACGAATATTACAATTAACATTACTTGATGCTTTTTTTGTTTCGGTTGCACAACAGAACATTGAACTGGCCACACAGAATATGCAAAAAACCGGTGCCATCGTTGATTTTTTCTCACCGGGCGCATTGAAGTAAAAACAAATACTCATCCCACCGCAACGGGATGAGTAAAATTACCCTACAATGAGAAGACTACTATGAATAAATATCTGAAATTATTCAGCGGAGCTGCTATCGGCCTGATGATGAGCACCAGTGTATTTGCCGCTGCCGAATACGCCGTCGTCTTAAAGACATTATCCAACCCGTTCTGGGTGGATATGAAAAAAGGTATCGAAGACGAAGCGAAAACACTCGGCGTCAGTGTGGATATTTTTGCCTCGCCGTCGGAAGGTGATTTTCAGTCGCAATTACAATTATTCGAAGATCTGAGCAATAAAAATTATAAAGGCATCGCCTTTGCGCCACTCTCTTCCGTTAACCTGGTGATGCCGGTCGCCCGTGCCTGGAAAAAAGGCATTTATCTGGTGAACCTCGATGAAAAAATCGATATGGATAACCTGAAAAAAGCTGGCGGGAATGTCGAAGGTTTTATTACCACCGATAACGTTGCAGTCGGCGCAAAAGGCGCAAGCTTTATCATTGAACAGCTTGGCGCGCAGGGCGGCGAAGTGGCGATTATCGAAGGTAAAGCAGGTAACGCCTCGGGTGAAGCGCGCCGCAACGGTGCCAGCGAAGCGTTTAAGAAAGCCAGCCAAATCAAACTCGTTGCCAGCCAGCCTGCTGACTGGGATCGTATTAAGGCGCTGGATGTCGCCACCAACGTGCTGCAACGCAACCCGAACCTGAAAGCCTTCTACTGCGCCAATGACACCATGGCGATGGGCGTTGCCCAGGCGGTGGCGAACGCTGGTAAAACCGGCAAAGTGCTGGTCGTCGGCACCGACGGCATTCCGGAAGCGCGCAAAATGGTGGAAGCCGGGCAGATGACCGCCACCGTTGCACAAAACCCGGCGGATATTGGCGCTTCGGGTCTGAAAATGATGGTTGATGCGGCAAAAACCGGCAAAGTTATTCCGCTGGATAAAACCCCGGAATTCAAACTGGTCGATTCAATTCTGGTCACTAAGTAAACCATCAATGCCGGGTGACGCTTTGCGCGCATCCGGCCTGAAGAGTGTGCAAAGAGGTTACTTATGGTCACGCCATATATCTCAATGGCGGGTATCGGCAAATCCTTTGGCCCGGTCCACGCATTAAAGTCCGTTGATCTAACTATTTATCCTTATGAAATTCATGCGTTATTAGGAGAGAATGGTGCCGGTAAATCAACGTTAATGAAAGTTCTCTCGGGGATTCACGACCCGACCAAAGGCACCATCATCATTAATAACGTTAATTACGACAAACTTGATCATAAACTGGCAGCACGACTTGGTATCGGCATTATTTATCAGGAACTCAGCGTTATTGATGAATTAACCGTTCTGGAGAATTTATATATTGGCCGACACATCACCAAAAAGGTGTGTGGCGTCAATATTATCGACTGGCGAGAAATGCGCGTACGGGCGGCAATGATGTTATTGCGCGTCGGCTTAAAAGTCGATCTCGATACCAAAGTGGCGAATTTATCGATTAGTCACAAGCAGATGCTGGAAATTGCCAAAACATTAATGCTGGATGCTAAAGTCATTATTATGGACGAGCCCACCTCTTCGCTGACGAATAAAGAGGTGGATTATCTTTTCCTGATCATGAATCAGTTGCGTAAAGAAGGCACCGCCATTGTTTATATCTCGCATAAGCTGGCGGAAATTCGCCGGATCTGCGATCGCTATACGGTGATGAAAGACGGCAGCAGTGTCTGCAGCGGCATGGTCAGCGACGTCACCAATGACGACATCGTGCGGCTGATGGTCGGACGCGAGCTGCAAAACCGCTTTAACGCGATGAAAGAGAACACCGGCAATATCGAGCACGATACGGTGTTTGAGGTGAAAAACGTCACCAGTCGCGACAAGAAAAAAGTCCGTGATATCTCCTTTAGCGTGAACCGCGGCGAGATCCTTGGTTTCGCCGGGCTGGTCGGCTCCGGCCGTACCGAATTGATGAACTGCCTGTTCGGCATCGATAAGCGCAGCAGCGGTGAAATTTACCTCAATGGTCACGCTATTTCACCACGCTCACCGCTGGATGCGCTGAAAAAAGGCATGGCGTATATCACCGAAAGCCGCCGCGACAACGGCTTCTTCCCTAACTTCTCGATTGCGCAAAACATGGCGCTCAGCAAAAGCCTCAAGCTCGGCGGTTACAAAGGCGCAATGGGGCTGTTTAACGAACACGAAGAGCGACGGATTGCTGAAGCGCAGCGCGAACTACTGGCGCTGAAGTGCCACTCGGTGGAGCAGAGCATCACCGAGCTTTCCGGCGGTAACCAACAGAAGGTACTGATCTCCAAATGGCTGTGCTGCGAACCCGAGGTGATCATTTTCGATGAACCGACCCGCGGTATCGACGTCGGCGCGAAGGCTGAGATCTACAAAGTGATGCGCCAGCTATCGGATGACGGAAAAGTCATCCTGATGGTGTCATCCGAGCTTCCCGAAATTATTGCCGTCTGCGACCGTATCGCCGTGTTCTGCGAAGGGCGGCTGACGCAAATCCTGACCAATCGCGACGACATGAGCGAAGAGGAGATTATGGCATGGGCATTACCACACGAGTAAAAAGCGAAATGAGCGAGAAAAAGCCCTTCAACTTCGCACTGTTCTGGGATAAATACGGCACCTTTTTTATCCTCGCAATCATCGTCGCCATCTTCGGTACGATGTCGCCGGAATACTTCCTCAACACCAACAATATCACGCAGATTTTTGTTCAGAGTTCGGTAACGGTGTTGATCGGCATGGGTGAGTTCTTTGCCATTCTGATCGCCGGGATTGATCTCTCCGTCGGGGCGATCCTTGCTCTCTCCGGCATGGTAACCGCTAAACTGATGCTGGCGGGCGTCGATCCCGTGCTGGCAGTACTGATCGGCGGCGTATTGGTGGGCGGCGTGCTGGGGGCGATTAACGGCTGCCTGGTCAACTGGACCGGCCTGCACCCGTTCATTATTACCCTTGGCACCAACGCGATTTTTCGCGGCATTACGCTGGTTATTTCCGACGCTAACTCGGTGTATGGCTTCTCCTTCGACTTTGTGAATTTCTTTGCCGCCAGCGTGGCAGGCATTCCGGTGCCGGTGATCTTCTCGCTGCTGGTGGCACTGCTGCTCTGGTTCCTCACTACGCGCATGCGGCTGGGGCGCAATATTTACGCGCTGGGCGGCAATAAAAACTCCGCCTTCTACTCCGGTATCGATGTGAAGTTTCACGTGCTGGTGGTGTTCATTATCTCCGGTGTTTGCGCCGGGCTGGCGGGCGTGGTCTCCACCGCGCGTCTTGGTGCGGCGGAGCCGCTGGCGGGAATGGGGTTTGAAACCTACGCCATTGCCAGTGCCATTATCGGTGGCACCAGCTTCTTCGGCGGTAAGGGGCGTATTTTCTCGGTTGTGATTGGCGGGTTGATTATCGGCACCATCAATAACGGCCTGAATATCCTGCAAGTTCAAACGTATTACCAGCTGGTGGTAATGGGCGGGCTGATTATTGCCGCTGTTGCGCTTGACCGGCTTATCAGCAAGTAAGGAATAAATGATGAAAATCTCCCCCTCCCTGATGTGTATGGATCTCCTCAAGTTTAAAGAACAGATCGAGTTTATCGACAGCCACGCGGATTATTTCCATATCGACATTATGGACGGGCACTTTGTGCCGAACCTGACGCTGTCGCCATTCTTTGTCAGCCAGGTGAAGAAACTGGCCAGCAAACCGCTGGATTGTCATCTGATGGTGACGCGCCCGCAGGATTATATCGGCCAACTGGCGCGCGCAGGCGCAGACTTTATAACCCTGCACCCGGAAACGATCAACGGCCAGGCGTTTCGCCTGATCGATGAGATCCGCCGCCACGGCATAAAAGTCGGGCTGATCCTCAACCCGGAAACCTCCGTCGAAACGATGAAATACTATATTCATAAGGCCGACAAAGTGACGGTGATGACGGTCGATCCTGGCTTTGCCGGGCAGCCGTTCATTCCGGAAATGCTCGACAAGGTCGCCGAACTGAAAGCCTGGCGCGAGCGCGAAGGACTGAGTTATGAAATCGAAATCGACGGCTCCTGCAACCAGGCAACTTATCAGCGTTTGATGGCCGCAGGCGCGGATGTCTTTATCGTCGGCACCTCCGGGTTATTCAACCATGCGGAAAACATCGATGATGCCTGGACGGTAATGACCGAACAGATTCTGGCGGCCAAAAACGAGGTACTGCCTCATGCACGAACCGCATAATCAGCTGGTAGCAGGCGTTGATATGGGCGCGACCCATATTCGCTTCTGCCTGCAAACCGCCGCAGGCGAGGTGCTGCATTGCGAAAAGCAGCGCACCGCAGAGGTCATTGCACACGGCGTGGTAAACGGCATTACTGCGCTTATACAGGCACAGCTTGACGCGCGTAATGCCCGCTGTTACGGGCTGGTAATGGGCTTTCCTGCGCTGGTCGGCAAAGATAAACGCACCATTATCTCCACGCCCAATTTACCGCTGGCCCCGGGTGAGCTGAGCGGGCTGGCCAGGCAACTGGAAAATACGCTGGGCTGCCCGGTGGAGTTTTCCCGTGATGTGAATCTGCAACTCTCTTTTGACGTGCAGGAGCATAACCTCACGCAGCAGCAGGTGTTGGCGGCCTATCTCGGCACCGGCATGGGTTTCGCCATCTGGCTGAACGGTGCGCCGTGGACAGGCGCGCACGGCGTGGCGGGCGAACTGGGGCATATTCCGCAGGGCGACAGGCAACTGCGCTGCGGCTGTGGCAATGCAGGTTGTCTGGAAACGGTGTGTTCTGGCCTTGCGCTGCGCCGCTGGTATGAACAGCAGCCGCGGGATTACGATCTTGGCGACCTGTTTATCCATGCAGCACAGGAGCCTTTTGTCGTCGATCTGCTGGATCACGCAGCGCGCGCCATCGCCACCAGCATTAACCTGTTCGATCCCGATGCGGTGATCCTCGGCGGCGGCGTCATGGATATGCCTGCATTTCCGCGTGAAGCGTTGATCGCGGCGATCCGCACCTGGCTGCGCAAACCGTTGCCGTGGGAAGCGGTGCGTTTTCTGGCGGCCTCATCATCTGCGTTTAACGGCGCGCAGGGCGCGGCAACACTGGCCCGCAGCCGTTTTACGCCGCAATCCGTCGCAGCGCCTGCGCAAGCTCTGCACGGGTAAAGGGTTTACGCAGCAGTTCCACGTCCGGCAGCGCAGGGTTGTGCGCCGGGCGCAGATCCTGACCGCTGATTAGCAGCATCGGCAGACGCGGATGCTGCTGGCGCGCCTGGTGAATCACTTCCGCGCCACTGAGCGCGCCCGGTAGCATTAAATCACTGACCAGCGCGCCAATCTCCGTCGAAGCAGCCAGTAACTGCAACGCCTGCTCACCGGTTTCCGCCCCCAGCGTCAAATAGCCCAGCTCGTGCAACTGTTCGCACAATGTCTGGCGCACATCGGCCTCATCTTCCAGCACCAGAATCAGCGTATCGCTGCTATCGCGTGTCTGCGTGACATCAGGCTCCCGGCTTTCCACCGCCTGCACTGCCGCGCGCGGCAGTTGCAGACGTACGGTAGTGCCCTGCCCCGGCGCACTCTCAATCTCTACCCGTCCACCTGACTGGCGAACAAAGCCATATACCATCGACAAGCCCAGCCCGCTGCCGCTGCCGGTCTGTTTGGTAGTGAAAAAGGGTTCGAACACCTGCGCTTTGACCTCCTGTGACATACCGCAGCCGCGATCGATCACCTCCAATGCCACCATATCCTGGCGGCGTCCATCACTGCGGGTAACGCGCTGGTTCCAGGTGCGGATTTTAATGGCGCCACTCTCGCCCTCCATCGCATCGCGGGCATTCATCACCAGATTGATGATGGCATTTTCCAGTTGTCCAACATCGATCCACGCGGGCCATGCCGGGCTTTGCGCTTCGATCTCCAGCGTCAGTGTGCCGGGTAACGAGTGGCGTATAAGCTCGCCGAGATTCTCCAGCAACGGCTGCATCTCCACAGCATGGGGATGCAACGACTGCTTGCGGGAAAAGGCCAGCAGCCGCTGGGTCAGCAACGCGCCGCGCTCGGCGGCTTTCAGCGCCCGAGAGATACGCGACGCATCCGGTGAACCGGGCGTTACCAGCTCAAGGCTGCCGATAATCACTGCCAGCAAGTTATTGAAATCGTGCGCCAGCCCGCCGGTCAATTGGCCGACGGCTTTCATCTTCTGGCTATGCAGCAGCGCCTCTTCCAGCCCTTTACGCTCAGTGCGATCCAGTACCACGTTAACCATGCCGCGCCCCGGTACCGGGCTAAAACGCAGCTCAATGGTGCGGTTATCCGCCAACTGTAATTCCTGCGGTTTGGGTAGCGGGCGAGCCAGATTCTCCTGCACATGGCCGGGAAGATCGCTCACCTGCTGTAACAGGCTCTGATAGTGCTGACCGCGTTGCAATGCCTCTGCCGTCAGACCGAGCAGCAACGGATATTGCGGGTTCCACACCACCAGACAACCCCGATTATCAAACAGCGCAAAACCATCGCGCATCGCGTGGAAGGTGGTTTCCAGTTGTGTGCTCTTCTCTTTCAGCAATTTAGAGGTGTGTTCCAGCGAAGCAGTATTACGGGCAAACACGTTAAACGCGCGTGCCAGTTCGCCCAGCTCATCGCGCCGTTGCAGCGCCGGAACCGACACGTCCTGCTCGCCGCGTGCCAGCCGCGACATGGCGCGCGAAATGGCGGTCAGATTCGACCCCAGATTGCGATAGATATACCACCCGGCAAAACCGGTGATCACCAGCGCCAGCAGGGCGAAGGCGCTGATAAACAGAATAATCGAGTGCATATCCTGGTGGCTTTGCGCCGTGCGCAGTTCCGACGCCTGCGCTACCTGCGCAACGTACTGGTTGATGTCGCTGTTGAGTAGTGCCACCAGCGCTTTGATATGAAACATCGACCAGCTAATCGCCAGATCGCTCTCTTCCAGCCGGAGCGACAGCGGCCCCAGCTTGCGCAGCTCGGCGCTGAAATCCGGCAGGATAAAATCCACCGTCTGGCTGGCGGTACGCGACGGCAACTGCCCCATGATGTCGGAGATCTGCTTGATTGTCGGCCTGGGAGACGGCGTCTGAATAGCGGCGATGATCAACCGGTCCATCTCGGCGAGCAGGCGACTATCCGGGATGTTGCTCGCTTCCCGGGCGGTGATCATCTGTAAATGGCGCAAATAACTTTGGTTCTGATACAGCGAACTGAGCAGCGCATTGCGCTCCAGGTGCCGCTGTTGTCCGCGTTGCAGCATCTCGGTGACGCTTTGCTGTAATTCGTGGCTGCGGCGGGTGATCTGCGCCACCAGTTGCGGTTCCTGCTGCGCCAGCGGCGCGCGGGCAAGCTGGCTGAGCGAATGTTGCAGCGCGCTCTGTGTTGCCTTCAGGCGTTCGGCTTCGCCCTGATATTCCAGCGCCCCCACCACTTGCGACAACCGCACGGCCGCCGTGGCGACGCTGGCCGTATCGCGTGCCAGATTCATGCTGCCAGTCATGTCGTCCAGCGTCTGCTGCTGCGCCAGTTCCTGGATCTGGCTGGCGTGGCGAAAGCCCAGCACCGCTACGCCGCAGACCATTAAGGTTACCGCCACCACCAGTAAATTGAAGAACAACAGACGCCCGCGAGCGCTGCTGAAAAACGGGTTCGCGTGATACGACATAGTGGCTCCGGTGCAATGTTGACCCTGACACAAGGCGGCAGGAAAAGGTCTCCTCAAGTAACTATGACAAATATGAACAGAACCTGACATTGTGCATTTACTAACGTGTGATGAAGTGCGGATATCGTTCCTCCGAGGAAGCCCGCTGATGAGCAACACGCCCGTACTGGAGATGCGCAACATTGCCAAAGCTTTCGGCAAATTTTACGCCCTCAAAGGGGTCGATCTGACGGTCTGGCCCGGCGAGATCCATGCACTGATGGGGGAAAATGGCGCGGGGAAAAGCACGCTGATGAAGATCCTCGCCGGGGCGTATAGTGCCACCAGCGGCGAGATCCTGATTGACGGCCAGCCTTACGCCATCAAAAGCCCGAAAGATGCGCTCGCCGCTGGTATTACACTGATTTACCAGGAGATGCAGTTAGCGCCGAACCTGACCGTAGCGGAAAACATCTTTCTTGGCAGCGAAATAACCCGCGGCGGGCTGGTGCAGCGCAAAGAGATGGTGGCGCAGGCGCAAGCAGTGATTGATCGTCTTGGCGCGAATTTTAATGCCACCGATCGGGTGATGAAGCTGACGATCGCCGAACAGCAGCAGGTGGAGATCGCCCGCGCGTTACACCGCAACAGCCGCATTCTGGTGATGGATGAACCCACCGCCGCCCTCTCCTCGCGCGAAACACACCGTCTATTCGAACTGATCCTGCGCCTGCGCGATGAAGGGATGGCGATCATCTACATCAGCCACCGCATGGCGGAAGTGTATGAACTCTCCGACCGCGTCAGTGTTCTGCGCGACGGCCAGTATGTCGGCAGCCTGACGCGCGACAAACTCAACGCCTCTGAACTGGTACGTATGATGGTCGGACGCCCGTTAAGCGATCTGTTTAACAAAGAGCGCGATATCCCACTCGGTAACCCGCGTCTGAGCGTTCACCACCTGACGGACGGCGAGAAAATCCAGCCGGTCAGCTTGCAGGTGTGTGCCGGTGAGATCGTCGGCCTTGCCGGGCTGGTCGGTGCCGGACGCTCCGAACTGGCGCAGTTGATCTTCGGCGTACGCAAAGCCACTGGCGGCATGATCGAAGTAGACGGTGAGCCAGTGGTGATCCACTCGCCGCGCGCCGCCATCGATTTGGGCATCGGTTTCCTGACCGAAAACCGCAAAGAGCAAGGCCTGTTTCTGGAGCTGGCGGCACAGGAAAACATCACCATGGCGACGCTGGAGCGCGACGCGACCTGGGGCATGCTTGATCGCAAAAAAGCGCAGTTAATCTCAGATGACGCCATCAAGTTATTGAATATTCGAGTGCCGCACGCGCAAGTGCGGGTGGGCGGCTTATCCGGCGGCAACCAGCAAAAGTTATTGATCTCCCGCTGGGTGGCAATCGGCCCGCGCATTCTGATCCTCGATGAGCCAACGCGCGGCGTGGATGTCGGCGCCAAAAGCGAGATCTACCGGATCATGAACCAGATGGCGCGCAAAGGCGTGGCGATCCTGATGATCTCCAGCGAACTGCCGGAAGTGGTCGGCATGAGTGATCGCGTTTATGTAATGCGCGAAGGCGGCATCGTCGGCGAGTTGCAACAGCATGACATCACACAGGAAAACATTATGACGCTGGCCACCGGCGTTAACGAATCCCACCACCAGGCGGTACACCATGACTGATGCTAAAGAGAACGCAGCGAAAAGCCCTTCCGCCAAAAAGATGTTGATGGGCGATCTGATGCAAACCGTCGGTATTTTGCCGATTCTCATCCTGATCGTCGCGGTTTTTGGCTTTATCGCGCCAAACTTTTTTACTGAAAGCAACCTGCTGAATATCACCCGCCAGGCGTCGATCAACATTGTGCTGGCGGCAGGCATGACCTTCATCATTCTGACCGGCGGTATCGATCTGTCTGTGGGGTCGATTCTCGGTACTACAGCGGTAGCGGCGATGGTGGTTTCGCTGATACCCGGACTGGCCATGCTCTCCGTCCCGGCAGCATTGATGCTCGGCCTGCTGCTCGGCCTGTTCAATGGCACGCTGGTAGCGTTTGCCGGTTTGCCGCCGTTTATTGTCACTCTCGGCACCTATACTGCGCTACGCGGCGTGGCCTATCTGTTGGCGGACGGCACCACGGTGATTAACTCCGATATTAGTTTTGAGTGGGTCGGCAATAACTATCTTGGCCCGGTACCGTGGCTGGTGGTGATTGCGCTGGCGGTGATTGTGCTGTGCTGGTTTATCCTGCGCCGCACGACGCTGGGCGTTCATATTTACGCGGTGGGCGGCAATATGCAGGCGGCGCGCCTGACCGGCATTAAAGTGTGGCTGGTGCTGCTGTTCGTTTATGGCATGAGCGGCTTGCTCTCAGGCCTTGGTGGTGTAATGAGCGCCTCACGGCTGTACAGCGCCAACGGCAACCTCGGCACCGGCTATGAGCTGGATGCCATCGCCGCGGTGATCCTTGGCGGCACCAGTTTTGTCGGTGGAATTGGCACCATTACTGGCACGTTGGTTGGCGCGCTGATTATCGCCACCCTTAACAACGGCATGACGCTGATGGGCGTCTCCTACTTCTGGCAATTGGTGATCAAAGGGGCGGTGATCATCATAGCGGTGCTGATCGACAAATACCGTACCCGGCATCATCAGGCAGCATAACAATACCCTACAAAACAGTAACATAAGTGAGGATTACAGCATGCGTCTTAAACCTCTTGTCACGGCGCTCTGCGCCACTGCTCTACTGACCAGCGCGCCGTTTGCGCAGGCCAAAGATCTGAAATCCATCGGCGTTACGGTGGGTGATCTGGCGAACCCCTTCTTCGTGCAGATAACCAAAGGCGCGGAGCTGGAAGCACGCAAACTGGCGGGCGATAACGTCAAAGTGACGCTGGTCTCCAGCGGTTACGATCTGGGCCAGCAGGTAGCGCAGATCGATAACTTTATCGCCGCCAAAGTGGACATGATCATCCTCAATGCCGCGGATTCCAAAGGCATCGGCCCGGCGGTGAAACGGGCAAAAGAGGCCGGGATTGTGGTGGTGGCGGTTGACGTGGCAGCAGAAGGCGCCGACGCCACCATCACCTCCGATAACACCCAGGCGGGGGAAATGGCTTGTAAGTACATTACCGACCGCCTGAAAGGCAAAGGCAATGTAGTGATCATCAACGGGCCGCCGGTTTCTGCGGTGCAAAACCGTGTCGAAGGCTGCCAGACCGAGTTTAAGCGTCACCCGGATATCAAAGTGCTCTCTGATAACCAGAACGCGAAAGGTAGCCGAGAAGGCGGGCTGGAAGTGATGACCTCGCTGCTTGCCGCTAACCCGAAAATCGACGGTGTCTTTGCGATTAACGATCCGACAGCGATCGGTGCCGATCTGGCCGCCAAACAGGCGCAGCGTCACGAGTTCTTTATTGTTGGCGTCGACGGTAGCCCGGACGGCGAAGAAGCGCTGAAACGCAAAAACTCGCTGTTTGTCGCTACTCCGGCACAGGATCCGCAAGTGATGGCCGCCCGCGCGGTGGAGATCGGCTACGACATTCTGCAAGGCAAGCCTGCGCCAACCGCACCGGTGCTGATCCCGGTGACGATGATCGATAAACAGAACGTCGGCAGCTACAAAGGCTGGACGGTGAAATAGGATTTTCCCCCGCTTTATCCGGCGGGGGATCTTCTCTGGAGGTGAAATGAAACGCTCCGCCATTAATGAAATTCTCGGCCACACGCGGCAGTTTTTCTCAATGCATGATGTTCATTTGCCGCCATTCGCCAGCTTCCCGCCGACCAAATGGCAACAGCTGGATCGCGCGGCGTGGCGTGAAGTGTTCGATCTGAAACTGGGATGGGATGTCACTGCATTTGGCGGCGACAATTTTTTTACCCAGGGATTGACGCTGTTCACTCTGCGTAACGGCTCGCCCAACGGCATGCCGTATGAAAAATGTTATGCGGAAAAGATTATGCATGTGCGCGACGGCCAGCTCACGCCGATGCATTTTCACTGGCGCAAGCGCGAGGACATCATTAATCGCGGCGGCGGTAATCTGATTATTGAACTGTGGAACGCCGGCGCGCACGAAGAGACGATTACCTCCGACGTTACCGTGGTCATTGATGGCTGCCTACAGACCCATGCGGCGGGCAGCCAATTGCGCCTCTCACCAGGGGAAAGTATTTGCCTGACGCCGGGGCTGTATCACAGCTTCTGGGGCGAACCGGGCTTTGGCGATGTGCTGGTTGGTGAAGTGTCGTCGGTGAATGACGATGAGCACGACAATCACTTCCTGCACCCCGTCGATCGTTTTACCACTATTCAGGAAGACGAACCGGCACTGCTGGCGCTGTGTAATGAATATCATCTTTTTCTCGGCTAAAGGAGGATGCTATGCCTTTGATTTCACTCGCCGACGGTCTGGCACACGCCCGTGAACACCGCTATGCGTTGGGCGCGTTTAACGTGCTCGACTCGCACTTTTTACGCGCGCTGTTTGCTGCCGCAAAGCAGGAGCGCTCGCCCTTTATCATCAACATCGCCGAAGTCCATTTTAAATATGTCTCGCTGGAATCGCTGGTCGAAGCGGTGAAGTTCGAAGCCGCACGCCACGACATTCCAGTGGTGCTGAATCTCGATCATGGGCTGCATTTTGAATCGGTCGTGCGCGCGCTGCGCCTCGGTTTCAGCTCGGTGATGTTTGACGGTTCCGTGCTGGAATATGAAGAAAATATTCGCCAGACGCGAGAAGTGGTAAAGATGTGCCATGCGGTCGGCGTTTCGGTGGAAGCGGAGCTGGGCGCGGTTGGTGGCGATGAGGGCGGCGCGCTGTATGGTCATGCCGACGAAGCCTGTTTTACCGACCCGGCGCGGGCGCGGGATTTTGTCGACCGTACCAGTATCGACACGCTGGCGGTGGCTATTGGCAATGCCCACGGCAAATACAGAGGTGAACCGAAGCTGGATTTTACACGGCTGGACGCCATTCGCCAGCAGACCGGGCTGCCGCTGGTGCTGCACGGCGGTTCCGGTATCAGCGATGCGGATTTCCGCCGCGCCATTTCGCTGGGTATCCATAAAATCAATTTCTACACCGGCATGTCACAGGCCGCCCTCGGCGCAATTGAGCAGCGCATGGCGGATCGCCAGCCGCTGTACGATGAGTTCGCCCAGTTACTGTTAAGTGTCGAAGAAGCCATCACCGATACCGTCGCCACGCAGATGCGTATTTTCGGCAGCGCGGGGCAACTCTGATGGCACGCAACGGCGTTATCGCCGCTGGCAACATGCTGGTCGATCATGTTCACCAGATCGTGCAGTGGCCGGAGCGCGGCTGGCTGGCGGAGATCACCCAGAGCGAGCGCTCAACGGGCGGCGCGCCGCTGAATGTACTGCTGACACTGGCAAAGTTGCACGTGGGAATACCGTTGCAGGCGGTAGGATTAGTGGGCGAAGACAGTGATGGCGATTACATCATGGCGATGCTGGATCAGTACCACGTCAATCGCCAGGCGGTGCAGCGCACCTCTTCTGCGCCCACATCAATGTCGCAAGTGATGACCGATCCTTCCGGGCAACGCACTTTTTTCCACTCGCCCGGCGCAAACCGTCTGCTGGATTTACCGGCGTTTGAGCATCTGGACGGCAGCATGAAGATTTTCCATCTCGGCTATCTCTTGTTACTTGATAGCCTTGATTTGCCGGACGAAGAATACGGAACACGCAGCGCGCGACTGCTGGCGCAGATGCGCGAGCAGGGTTTTCTCACCTCATTGGATTTGGTGTCACGCAAGGGCGATCCGCGTTACCAGCCGCTGGTACTGCCGTGCCTGAAGCATCTTGATTTTCTGGTGATTAACGAGCTGGAAGCCGGGGAATTTAGCGGGCTACCGATGCGCACCGAAACCGATGAACCGCATATTGAGCATATCGCTGCCGCCGCCGCGCAACTGCTTGCCGCCGGGGTGCGCCAGCGGGTGGTGATCCACTGCCCGGAAGGCGCATGGGGCGAGGAGGTTGATCAGGCCGGAAAGTGGATCCCATCGCGCACGTTAAGCCAGTCGGAGATTATCGGCAGTGTCGGCGCGGGCGATGCCTTTTGCGCCGGTTTTTTATACGGCTGCCACGAAGCCTGGACACTGCAAAAGAGCATTCAACTGGCGCATGCCTGCGCACGCGCCAGCCTGCTGTGCGCCAACGCCATTGACGGCGCGAAGACGCTGGAGGCGTTATTGCAAGAGTGCTGAAGCTCAGGCAGCTTTATTGCTGTGCGCTACGTCGGCGGCAAAGACATAGCCGAGACCGCGCAAGGTTTTGATCAGCGCCGGTTGGTGGGGATTGGCTTCGATTTTGCGGCGTAAGCGCATGATTAACACATCAATAGTGCGATCAAACACTTCCACACTTTCGCTGTGCGTTAAAGTCAGCAACTGCTCACGGTTCAGCACCCGCCGCGCATTTTGCACTAGCGCCAGCAACAAGCTGTACTCACCTTGCGTCAGGTCAACCACCTGATGCTGCGGGTTAAACAGCTCGCAGCGCTCAGGGTCGAGATGCCAGCCGTTAAAGGTAAAACCAGGCAGCTTTTCCATTGATATTTCTGCCGCCAGCACGCCGCTGCGCCGAAGTACCGCGTTGACGCGCGCCACCAGCACGCGGGCGTTAAACGGTTTGCCGATATAGTCGTCCGCCCCCATCTCCAGGCCGACCACCACGTCCGACTCGCTACCAAGCCCCGTGAGCATCACCACCGGCAGCGACGGACGCTGTTTTTGCAACTGCTGCAACACCCGCAGGCCGTTGATATCCGGCAGCATCATATCGAGCAGCACCAGCGCGATATCCGCATGCTGCGCACTGAGCGTCAGCGCATCCTGCCCGTTATGGCAGACATAAACCGTAAAGACGTGCTCGCTCAGCACCTCTTTCAACAGTTCGCACACCGCGCTATCGTCATCCACCACCAGAATTGCAGGTTTCATTGTCCGCTTCCGTCAGGCTCGTTTGGGTAAGTCTGATCCATTCTGTTGGCGGTCATTTATAAATGCAGCGACTAAATACCGAATATTTAACCGTGGTCACATCCCCTTCGATCTTCGTCACGTCACTTTTGACGACAGCCTGTTTTTCGTCAGTATTTTGCGCAAATTTCCGGCGTAATATCGGTGAATACCCACAATATTGTTATGGCATAGAAGATGCATAGTGGGGGCGACACTGTTAACTGGAGCGAAAGTGATGAAAAAAGTCGTCACGGTTTGCCCGTATTGCGCCTCGGGATGCAAAATCCATCTGGTGGTCGATAACGGCAAAATCGTTCGGGCGGAAGCCGCACAGGGCAAAACCAATCAGGGCACTCTCTGTCTGAAAGGTTATTACGGCTGGGATTTTATCAACGATACCCAGATCCTGACGCCCCGGCTTAAAAGCCCGATGATCCGTCGCCAGCGCGGCGGAAAACTGGAGTCGGTCTCCTGGGATGAAGCGCTCGATTATGTCGCCAGCCGTTTAAGCGCCATTAAAGAGAAGTACGGCCCGGATGCCATCCAGACCACCGGTTCTTCCCGTGGTACGGGTAATGAAACCAACTACATAATGCAAAAATTCGCGCGCGCCGTTATTGGTACCAATAACGTCGATTGCTGCGCTCGTGTCTGACACGGCCCTTCGGTTGCAGGTCTGCACCAATCGGTCGGCAATGGCGCGATGAGTAATGCCATTAATGAAATCGATAACACGGATTTAGTGTTTATCTTTGGTTACAACCCGGCAGATTCTCACCCTATCGTCGCTAATCATGTAATTCGGGCGAAACAGAATGGGGCGAAAATCATCGTCTGCGATCCGCGAAAAATTGAAACCGCGCGAATTGCCGACATGCACGTCGCACTGAAAAACGGATCCAACATCGCCCTGCTTAACGCCATGGGCCATGTGATCATTGAAGAGAACCTCTACGACCAGGCGTTTGTCGCCAGCCGGACGGAAGGGTTTGAAGAGTACCGGAAAATTGTCGAGGGCTACACCCCGGAATCGGTCGAGGATATCACCGGCGTCAGCGCGCAGGAGATCCGCCAGGCCGCCCGTATGTATGCCGGAGCGAAAACCGCAGCCATCCTGTGGGGCATGGGCGTGACCCAGTTCTATCAGGGCGTGGAAACGGTGCGTTCGCTCACCAGTCTTGCCATGCTGACCGGCAACCTGGGGAAAGCGCACGTTGGGGTAAACCCGGTGCGTGGTCAGAACAACGTGCAGGGCGCATGCGATATGGGTGCGCTGCCGGATACGTTCCCGGGCTATCAGTATGTGAAAGAGGATGCACACCGCGAGAAATTCGCCAAGGCGTGGGGCGTGGAAAGCCTGCCTGCGCATACCGGCTATCGCATCAGCGAATTACCGCATCGTGTTGAGCATGGTGAAGTGCGCGCCGCGTACATTATGGGTGAAGATCCGTTACAAACGGATGCCGAACTGTCGGCAGTTCGTAAGGCATTTGAAGGGCTTGAACTGGTGATTGTGCAGGACATTTTCATGACCAAAACCGCAGCCGCGGCGGATGTCATCCTGCCTTCCACCTCCTGGGGCGAGCACGAAGGTGTTTATACGGCAGCGGATCGCGGCTTCCAGCGTTTCTTTAAAGCGGTTGAACCGAAGTGGGATCTGAAAACGGACTGGCAAATCATCAGTGAAATCGCCAGCCGTATGGGTTATCCGATGCATTACAACAACACGCAGGAGATCTGGGACGAGTTACGTCATTTATGTCCCGATTTCTACGGCGCCACCTACGAAAAAATGGGTGAGCTGGGCTATATCCAGTGGCCGTGTCGCGATACGTCGGAGGCTGATCAAGGTACCTCTTATCTGTTTAAAGAGAAGTTCGACACACCGAACGGGCTGGCGAAATTCTTCACCTGCGACTGGGTCGCGCCAATGGATAAACTCACCGACGAGTATCCGATGGTGCTCTCCACCGTGCGTGAAGTGGGCCACTATTCTTGCCGCTCAATGACCGGTAACTGTGCAGCGCTGGCCGCGCTGGCGGATGAACCAGGCTATGCGCAAATCAACACTGCCGACGCCGCAAGGCTGGGCATTGAGGATGACGCGCTGGTGTGGGTTAACTCGCGTAAAGGCAAAATCATCACCCGCGCGCAGGTCAGCGAACGTCCGAACAAAGGTGCGGTGTATATGACCTACCAGTGGTGGATTGGCGCCTGTAATGAACTGGTAACGGAAAACTTAAGCCCGATAACCAAAACGCCGGAGTACAAATACTGCGCCGTGCGCATTGAGCCGATCGCCGATCAGCGCGCCGCCGAGCAGTATGTGATCGACGAATATAACAAGCTGAAAACCCGGCTGCGCGAAAGCGCGATGGGCTGATTGCCGCGTTTGTCGACGTCAAAGCGGAGTGATCTTCACTCCGCTTTTTTTATTTACCTGCCGTTGGTCATACCGCGCGTGAACGGCACCTCAATCAGCCTCCTGAAAAATCATTATTAACGAACTGAAACACAGTTCTTCTGTCATCTGCTGGCATGTTTACCTATAACTAACAGGAGAATATGCTCATTGATGATTGCCACGAAACGCCATGCCCCCTGTAAAAAAGCACCGCAGAGAAGATCACCCCGGTTCCTCATTTAACCTGAACAGGTATCACCTGCTTTCTCTTGTGATTCTGGTGTTTTTGGCGCTGCTGCTGGTACGCGTTGCCGACCTGCAACTGCTCAATCACCCGATGCTGGAGCATGAAGCCGACCAACGTTCATTACGCACCATTGCATTACCGACCAACCGTGGAACGCTGGTGGATCGTGACGGCCAGGCGCTAGCCCTGAGTGTTCCCTCGCGCGACATCATTGCCGATCCGAAACACATTCTCGAAGCGAATCCTGATTTTACCAGCCCTAAGTGGGCTTACCTCGCCGCAGCGCTCAATGTCAGCCCGGAAGCCCTGCGGGCGCAGCTTATGGCGAATCCCAATAAGCACTTCCTCTACCTGGGACGAAAAATCGAACTGGGTATCGCCAAAGATATTGCCGCACTACATCTGAAAGGGATTACTACCGAATATGACGACAGCCGTTTTTATCCCATGGGAGAAGCTGCCGCGCCGCTTTTGGGCATCGTGGGTGCCGATAACACTGGGCTGAATGGGCTGGAAAAAAGTTATAACGCCATTCTTGAAGGCAAACCGGGGCAGGAAGAGTACCGCCAGGACGGTAACGGCCACCTGATTTCCGTGGTCAATTACGAACCACCACAACAACCGCCAACCGTTCAGCTCAGCATCGACAAGTTCGATCAATACACGCTTTACAGCGCATTACGTGACGGCGTGCTGCTTAACAAGGCGGATTCAGGTGCGGCAGTGCTGGTGAAAATCGACACCGGCGAGATTCTGGGAATGGCGTCTTATCCTTCGTTTAATCCCAACAATTACGAAAGCGCCACTCCGATGCAAATGCGCAACACGGCCATTAACGATAGCTATGAACCAGGTTCAACCGTGAAGCCGCTGGTGGTTCTCGAAGGGCTGGAGCGCCATTTAATTCAACCGAACTCGGTTCTTGATACGTCGCCTTACGTCGTAAACGGGCATTTGATACGTGATGTCGGGCACTGGCCGCGTCTGACAATAACCGGCATATTGCAGAAATCGAGCGATACGGGCGCTTCCCACATTGCGCTGGCCATGCCTGCTCAGGCGCTGGTCAATACCTACCAGGCGTTTGGCCTCGGCAAGCCTACCGGGCTGGGCTTAACGGGTGAGAGTGTGGGTTACTTTCCCTTACACCGCCAGCGCTGGGCCGACATTGAGCGTGCGACGTTCTCTTTTGGTTACGGTCTGCGCGTGACGCCGCTGCAAATCGCGCGGGAATATGCGACGCTGGGCTCGTTTGGTATCTATCGCCCTCTTTCCATCACCAAAGTAACGCCGCCGGTAATGGGCGTCAGAGTGGCGAACCCGGTCACAGCGAAAACCGTCGTGTATATGATGGAAAGCGATGTTTTACCGGGCGGCTCAGGTTTACGTGCGGCGGTACCAGGATATCAGCTCGCCACGAAAACCGGTACGGCGGAAAAAATGGGCACCGATGGGAAGTACGATGGCGGCTACGTCAACTACACCGCAGGCGTTGCACCAGCCAGCCACCCGGAAGTGGCGCTGGTGGTGATGGTCAACCATCCGACAGTGGGCGATCACTTTGGTGGCTCGGTCGCGGCACCGATATTCGGCAAAATCATCGGCCCGGTACTGAAACATATGAATATCGCGCCTGATGCCATCAGCAATAAACCCTCGGTAAATGCATCCTGATGCCGAAGCGCTTAAGGCGGCTCGCGCAGCGTTGGGATGTTGATGGCGATGTCGCGATAGGGCGTAGCGTCTAACAGGTGTGACAAACCGGCCGGTAGTGTAATGTCAGCAACAGAATTCCCTAATGAATGAGAGCGCCGTTGTTGAACTCTACAGAAGCAGAATTACCGATCAGTCAGCAGAACCATAACATTGTGCGCCTCGCGACAGCACAGGCGCTGGCTGGCGCTAACTCGGTCGTCTTTTACGCCACTGGCGCGATAGTCGGTAATACCCTCGCGCCCGGCAGCGCGTTGGCAACATTGCCCGTCACTGTGTTTGTTCTGGGGATGGCGGCCTGCATTCTGCCGTTTGGCGCGTTGGCTCGCCGCCGGGGCAGACGAGCTGCCTTTATGACCGGCACTGGCGCGGGCGTGTTGACCGGGCTGCTGGCCTCGCTGGCGGTCGTGCTCGGCTCTTTTTCCCTGTTCTGCCTGGCGGCTTTTTTCGGCGGCGCGTACGCGGCTGTTGCGCTCTCGTTTCGTTTTGCCGCCACCGACGGCGTGGGCAGCGAACGACGAGCGCGGGCGCTGTCGCTGGTGATGGGTGGCGGTGTCGTAGCGGGCGTCCTTGGCCCGATGCTGGTCAGCAGCACCATGAATGCCTGGCCGGAGCATACTTTTGCCGTTACCTTTCTCGCGCAGGCAGCAGTCGCGGTGATTGCCGCAGCGGTACTACTCGGCGTGAAATCCCCTGCCGTTGCCGATCACACACAACATGGCGGTCGCTCACTTCACGAGATCGCCCACCAGCCAGGCTTCCGTCGTACCGTGTTTGGCGGCGCGGTGGCTTATATGGTGATGAACTTCCTGATGACCGCCGCGCCACTGTCGATGCATCAGCACGGCCTTTCTCTGCAAGCAGCGAACCTGGGCATTCAGTGGCATGTGATTGCGATGTACGGGCCGGGGTTTTTTACCGGCAAACTGATTCAGCGCTTTGGCGCCAGCCGCATTGGTGCAGCGGGATTATTGATCACCGCCCTCTCCGTGCTCGCTGGTCTGCTCGGTACCGACATCCTGCATTACTGGCTTTCGCTGATCCTGCTCGGCATCGGCTGGAACTTTGGTTTTACCGGTGCTTCGGCGAAGATCATTGAGTTTCACCGCCCGGAAGAGAAAACCCGCGTCCAGTCGCTGAATGACTTTATTGTCTTTGGCGTGATGATCGTCGGCTCTTTCTCCTCCGGCGCGCTGCTCAATACCTTTGGCTGGAATGCGGTGCTGTGGGGATCGCTGGTGCCGGTGGTGGCGGGTTTTCTGGCGATGGTGGGCAAAAACAACACGGCAAGAGGATAAAAAAATCCCTCCGTGAAGGAGGGACTGAGCGGCTTACTGACCGGCGGTTTTATCAAATTTACCCAGCATTTCGCGCTCGTAGGCCAGCGCTTTTTTACGGTCGAATTTGTGTTCCCACTTGGCAATCACCAGCACCGCCAGTGCATTACCCACCACGTTCAGCGCGGTACGCGCCATATCGAGAATACGGTCAACACCGGCGATAAAGGCCAGCCCTTCCAGCGGAATACCAACGCTGCCCAACGTCGCCAGCAATACCACGAAGGAGACGCCCGGAACGCCCGCGATGCCTTTTGAAGTCACCATCAGCGTCAGCACAAGGATAATCTCCTGCCACAACGACAGATCGATACCGTACAACTGCGCAATAAAGATGGCGGCAATACTCTGGTACAGCGTTGAACCGTCGAGATTAAAGGAGTAACCGGTCGGCACCACAAAGCTGGTGATGGAGGCAGGCGCGCCGTAGGCTTCCATTTTTTCAATAATACGCGGCAGCACGCTCTCTGAGCTGGCTGTTGAGTAGGCCAGAATCAGCTCATCTTTCAGAATGCGGATCAGGATCCAAATGCTCAACCCACAGACGCGCGCCACAATGCCCAGCACCACCAGCGCGAAGAACAGGATCGCGAAGTAAACCAGAATCACCAGCTTCGCCAGCGGCCACAGCGAGGCAAAACCGAAGTTCGCCACCGTTACCGAGATCAGCGCAAATACACCGACCGGCGCGTAGCGCATCACCATATGGGTGACTTTAAACATGGTTTCGGAGACAGAGCGGAACACGGTCACCAGCGGCTCACGGTGCGATGCGGGCAGCGATGAAAGCCCCAGACCAAACAGCACCGAGAAGAAGATGATCGACAGCATATCGCCCTTCGCCATCGACGCGATGATATTAGTCGGCACCAGCGACAGAATCGTCCCCATCAGGCCATGGGCATGACTTTGCACATCTGCGGTGGTGCTTTGGTATTTCGAAATATCCGCCGTAGCCAGTTGCGACATATCGATCCCCGCCCCTGGCTGGAACACATTCGCCAGCGTAATACCGAGCACAATCGCAACCGTAGTGATCACTTCGAAATAGATGATGGTTTTCGCGCCAATACGTCCAAGCTGTTTCGCGTCGCCAACGCCAGCAATCCCGACAACCAGCGTCGAGATAACAATCGGCACCACGATCATTTTGATCAGGTGAATAAAGATATCGCCCGCTGGAGACAGGAGATTCGCAATCAGCCATTCGCGGCTGTCGCTGTGATAATGCAGGTAACTACCCAGAAGAATGCCCAGCACAAGGGCTAGCAGAATCTGCCAGGCCAGGCTGATTTTTATGTTTTTCATGACTATAGACTTCCTCAATGAAGCGCCATTCCATGCCCGGGAACGACACATACTGAAAGGGTATGATTAACGTCGCACGGTATTGCGGGGGTTTTCTAACGCATATTATCAGTATCATTTGCAGGGTATAACGCGCAACCCTATACCTGTAGAGGGTTTGACTGATATTTTATCTAAAAACCATCTTTTATTTCAGTTATTAATAATAAGTAGTTGTTATGTAAAATTTTTCAATCCACTGAATTCCAATATTCCCGTTAGAAAATTATTCTGCAAAATGCGTTTATTTGCGCGTTTTTTAAGCAACATAAATGCCACTGAGGTCGCTTAATGGCGGAAATTCCGTCTGCTATTTGTCATTAAGACAGTGAATAGTACCTGATAAAAATAATTATGCCGCTATTGGTTCCGCAATGTATTTTCAGCAGGTTGCCACAGCGCGTTATTCTGCAATGCTATTAAGTGTAATCAAATCGTCAAATTTCATAACCTATTGTTATGAATAATTTTTCTTCTCCCGCCTCATTTTCATTTCTGCACTATGTCAGCGCATTTATTTTGCTGCTTTTTTACTGAATATCATCAATGCGTGATCTATCGCTCAAATAATAAACAAAGCTGGTAAAGGCCCTACAATTAACGTTATTTTGACATATTATTAACATCTTACAAGGAGAGCAATTGCCATGAGCCAAATACATAAACATGATATTCCCGCCAATATTGCGGAACGTTGCCTGATCAATCCGGAGCAGTATGAAGCTAACTATCAGCAATCCATCACCGACCCTGACACATTCTGGGGCGAGAAGGGAAAGATCCTCGACTGGATTACACCGTATAAGACGGTGAAAAATACCTCCTTCGCGCCTGGCAATGTTTCGATTAAATGGTATGAAGACGGCACATTAAATCTGGCCGCCAACTGCCTTGATCGTCATCTCGCCGAACGCGGCGACCAGACGGCCATTATCTGGGAAGGCGATGACGCCAACCAGAGTAAAAAAATCACCTACCGCGAGTTGCACCGCAGCGTATGCCAGTTTGCCAATGTGCTGGTCGAACTGGGGATTAAGAAAGGCGATGTTGTCGCGATTTATATGCCAATGGTGCCGGAAGCGGCTGTTGCGATGCTCGCCTGCGCCCGCATCGGTGCGGTGCATTCGGTGATTTTCGGCGGCTTCTCGCCGGAAGCGGTAGCCGGACGTATCATCGATTCCAGCTCCCGGTTGGTGATCACCGCCGACGAAGGTGTTCGCGCCGGCCGTACCATTCCGCTGAAGAAAAATGTCGATGACGCACTGAAAAACCGCAACGTTAGCAGCGTTGAACACGTTGTGGTTCTGAAACGTACCGGTGGCAAAATCGACTGGAACGCAGGCAGGGATCTGTGGTGGAACGAGCTGACCGAAAAAGCCAGTGACCAGCATCAGCCGGTGGAAGTCGGCGCAGAAGATCCTCTCTTTATCCTCTATACCTCCGGCTCGACCGGCAAACCAAAAGGTGTGCTGCACACCACTGGCGGTTACCTGGTTTATGCCGCGACGACGTTTAAATATGTCTTTGATTATCATCCGGGCGATGTTTATTGGTGTACGGCCGATGTCGGCTGGGTGACTGGCCACAGCTATTTGCTCTACGGGCCGCTGGCCTGCGGCGCCATCACACTGATGTTTGAAGGCGTGCCGAACTGGCCAACCCCGGCGCGTATGAGTCAGGTGGTGGATAAACACCAGGTCAATATTCTCTATACCGCACCGACGGCAATTCGCGCGCTGATGGCGGAAGGCGACAAAGCCATCGAGGGCACTGACCGCTCTTCGCTGCGTATTCTCGGTTCTGTGGGCGAGCCAATTAACCCGGAAGCGTGGGAGTGGTACTGGTCGAAGATCGGCAACGGTAAATGCCCGGTGATGGACACCTGGTGGCAGACGGAAACCGGTGGTTTTATGATCACCCCACTACCCGGCGCAACGCGCCTGAAAGCCGGTTCGGCCACCCATCCGTTCTTTGGCGTGCAACCGGCGCTGGTGGACAACGAAGGAAATCGCCTTGATGGTGCTACCGAAGGTAACCTGGTGATCACCGATTCCTGGCCAGGCCAGGCGCGTACGCTGTTTGGCGATCACGAGCGCTTTGAGCAGACCTACTTCTCCACCTTCAAAAACTGCTACTTCAGCGGCGACGGCGCGCGTCGTGACGAAGAGGGCTATTACTGGATCACCGGTCGCGTGGACGATGTGCTGAACGTTTCCGGCCACCGCCTGGGCACCGCCGAGATTGAATCGGCGCTGGTTTCGCATCCGAAAATCGCTGAGGCCGCCGTGGTGGGTATTCCGCACAATATTAAAGGCCAGGCGATTTATGCCTATGTCACGCTGAACCACGGTGAAGAGCCGTCGCCGGAACTCTACGCCGAAGTACGTAACTGGGTGCGTAAAGAGATTGGCCCGCTGGCAACGCCGGATGTACTGCACTGGACAGATTCACTGCCGAAAACACGTTCCGGCAAAATCATGCGCCGCATCCTGCGCAAAATCGCGGCTGGCGATATCAGTAACTTCGGCGATACCTCGACGCTCGCCGATCCTGGCGTCGTGGAAAAACTGCTCGAAGAGAAGCAGGCTATTACCATGCCGTCTTAATCATCGTAACGCCCTGCCGGATAAGGCGTCAGCCTCTATCCGGCTTACAAACAAAACCATAACGCTCTCCTTATAAGGAGAGGAAACAATCACCTCACCCTACACTCCTCAATGGATTTCGTGTTGCAGGAAAGCGGCAAACGCGCACCTCCCCAGGAGCATAGGTGACTATGTGACTGGGTGGGTACGTGCTGCCAACGAACCTGCGGCGCGAAAGGCAAAGGGGAGACCTCTGGAGAATTCTGTGATGAATAACATTTATCAACAGATAGAAAACAGTGCGCATTTCAGGGAGTTAGTCAAAAGACGGCAACGGTTTGCCTTTTTCCTTTCCATCATCATGCTGATTATCTACGTCAGCTTTATTCTGCTTATCGCTTTTGCGCCGCACTGGCTCGGTACGCCGCTGCACGCAGGCACGAGCGTGACGCGCGGCATCCCAATTGGGATTGGCGTGATTGTGATTTCGTTTGTGCTGACCGGCGTCTACGTCTGGCGGGCAAATGGCGAGTTCGATCGTCTGACCAAAGCCGTGCTGAGCGAGGTAAAAGCATGATGAAACGAGTCCTGATGGCGCTGGCCGCCACACTTCCTTTCACGGCGAACGCTGCCGATGCCATTACTGGCGCGGTACAACGCCAGCCAACCAACTGGCAGGCGATTATCATGTTTGTGATTTTCGTGGCGCTCACCCTGTACATTACTTACTGGGCGTCGAAACGCGTGCGTTCGCGCAGTGATTACTACACCGCAGGCGGCAATATTACCGGTTTTCAGAACGGACTGGCGATTGCCGGTGACTTTATGTCGGCGGCCTCCTTTCTCGGGATTTCCGCGCTGGTATACACCTCCGGTTACGACGGGCTGATTTACTCGCTAGGCTTCCTTGTCGGCTGGCCGATTATCCTGTTTTTGATCGCCGAACGGCTGCGCAACCTTGGGCGCTATACTTTCGCCGACGTGGCCTCGTACCGCCTGAAACAGGGGCCGATTCGTACCCTTTCCGCTTGCGGTTCGCTGGTGGTGGTTGCGCTGTATTTGATTGCGCAGATGGTGGGTGCCGGTAAGCTTATCGAACTGCTGTTCGGCCTGAACTATCACGTCGCCGTGGTACTGGTCGGCGTGCTGATGGTGCTGTACGTGCTGTTCGGCGGTATGCTCGCCACCACCTGGGTACAAATTATCAAAGCGGTATTGCTGCTGTTTGGCGCAAGTTTTATGGCCTTTATGGTGATGAAACATGTCGGTTTCAGCTTCAATAACCTGTTCGGCGAAGCGATGGCGGTGCACCCAAAAGGCGCGGCAATCATGAGCCCTGGCGGGCTGGTGAAAGATCCAATCTCCGCCCTGTCGTTAGGCCTGGGCCTGATGTTCGGCACCGCCGGTTTGCCGCATATCCTGATGCGTTTCTTTACCGTCAGCGATGCGCGTGAAGCCCGTAAAAGCGTGCTCTACGCCACCGGTTTTATGGGTTACTTCTACATTCTGACCTTTATCATCGGCTTTGGCGCGATCATGCTGGTAGGCGCAAATCCAGCGTTTAAAGATGCAGCAGGCGCGCTGATTGGCGGTAACAATATGGCAGCGGTTCACCTTGCCGATGCCGTTGGCGGCAACCTGTTCCTCGGTTTTATCTCCGCCGTGGCGTTCGCCACCATTCTGGCAGTGGTCGCCGGGCTGACGCTGGCAGGCGCATCGGCGGTCTCGCACGATCTCTACGCCAACGTGTTCCGTAAAGGCGCGACCGAACGTCAGGAGCTGAAGGTGTCCAAAATTACCGTGCTGGTGCTCGGCGTGGTCGCCATTTTATTGGGCATTCTGTTTGAGAAGCAGAACATTGCCTTTATGGTCGGGCTGGCCTTCTCAATTGCCGCAAGCTGCAACTTCCCGATTATTCTGCTCTCGATGTACTGGTCGAAGCTGACCACGCGCGGCGCGATGATCGGCGGCTGGCTCGGCCTGTTGACGGCGGTGATTTTGATGATCCTCGGCCCGACCATTTGGGTACAGATCCTCGGCCACGCCACACCGGTCTTCCCGTATGAGTATCCGGCGCTGTTCTCGATTGCCATCGCGTTTATCGGTATCTGGATCTTCTCTGCCACCGACAATACCGAAGCAGGCAAGCTGGAGCGCGAGCAGTTCCGCGCACAGTTTATTCGCTCGCAGACCGGTATTGGTATCGAACAGGGTCACGCACATTAATCCCCCTGCCCCGGTCAGTAATGACCGGGGATCACATTTTCGCCTTTCTGCTCTATCCCTCTCTCGCTATCGCGCTACAGTGCCATTATAAAAATAAAATAATGTTTTTATTTTATCGACACATGGATTCATAAATGGAATGCGAGGATGCAATGAAAAAATATGCTCTTGTGGGTACGGGCGGGCGCGCCGGGTTATATATTGCCGCCATCGGTGGAGAGTGGCGGGAAAATGCACGCATGGTGGCGTTTTGCGACAGCAACCAGACGCCGGTATCGCTTTTCCGCGATACCGGTTGTCTCGTTTAGCGCGCCATTAACGCAAAAACACCCCAACCCAGATATTCCCTCGTCCAGGTAACGTGGCGCTCAGGCGCTACCGTCAACGTTTCCCGCACTTCGGCGGCAAATTCATCGTCGGGGTTTTCCGCCAGCCAGCGACGCAGGGTTAGCCATTTTGCCGCTTCATACCGATCCCAACCTTCCTGGTCTGCCAGCACCATTTCCACCACGTCATAGCCGCGTTCGCCGAAGCTGGCGACGAGCTGTGGGAGCGTGAGAAAATCGGCTAACGCGCTGGCGCCGCACGCTTTAGCATCCTCATCCGTTGCGGGTAACTGACGCCAGTACGGTTCACCGATAAGCATGATCCCGCCGGGTTTGAGGCTCTTAGCCAGCAGTGCGATGGTCCCGCCGACGCCGCCCGCTATCCAGGTTGCACCGACACAGGCAGCTACATCGCATTTTTCGTCGGCAATATAACCGGACGCATCGTTATGCATAAAATGCACATACGCCGCAACACCCAGCGCTTCGGCACGCAATTTTGCCTGCGCAGTGAAGAGCGGGCTCATGTCAATGCCGACACCGGTAATGCCGTAATCGCGAGACCAGGTGCAAAGCATCTCACCCGAACCACTGCCGAGATCGAGGATTCTGGTCCCCGGCTTCATACGTAACACGCGCCCAAGGGTGGCATATTTTTCTGGAGTAAATGGGTTATGGATGCGGTGTTCACTTTCACTGATAGTAAAAATACGCGGTATATCCATTAGTTAACTCCTTTCGCGGGGATAATGCGGACGAGCACAATACGCCCATCGTGGGTGAGAACGTGTAAGAGATGTTGTTTCTGACGGGATAAATTCATACTGGAAAACCTGTTTCATCATCATGAGCAAAACGAGCAAACACACAGCGGTGTCCGCATTCGATTTCAGCGCATTGATAACCAGCCCGGCCTGAAAAGCCTGGTAAGCCGATTATCAGATGATGACATTCTCCAGCATCAAAGCCTCGGATGGGTTGAAAGGTATTTACCGGACGAATGGTAACACAGTGATATAAAAAGGACAGGCATAAGTCGGAAGAGTGTGATCGTCCAGGAAAAACATGCTGCCAAAAAAGCGCCGGAATTGCTCTTATCCCGGCAAACAAAGCATGCCGCTGTCTAAGGCGCCAGCGGCATTGCAACAATAGAAGATAACATTCAGGTTTTCAATCCTGAAAATATCCCCGTCTCTTTCTGTTCTATTATGGGATATTATCAAACTATCTCTTTGTAACAGGCGGCATCGGCAATGGCTTTGATTCCAAAAAACTACGCGCGGCTGGAAAGCGGCTACCGCGAGAAAGCACTAAAAATCTACCCTTGGGTGTGTGGACGCTGTTCACGGGAGTTTGTTTATTCAAACCTGCGTGAATTAACGGTTCACCATATCGATCATGACCATACCAATAACCCGGAAGATGGCAGTAACTGGGAGTTGTTGTGTCTGTATTGCCATGACCACGAACACTCAAAATACACGGAAGCGGATCAGTACGGCACCACCGTTGTGGCAGGGGAAGACGCACAAAAAGATGTTGGCGAAGCGACCTATAATCCGTTTGCCGATTTAAAGTCGATGCTTAACAAGAAGAAATAGTCTCCCTCCGCATAAAACTGCCAGTATGCCGCACTCAGTCTGCTAAGAGTGATACCTGAAGGCTGGAAATTCCGATGTGAGCCATACGCCGGAAAACATATCCTAAGTAAACGGTTCGAATCCGTTTCCAGCATCCGGCATTCAGTTTTTCGTGATAAGCGGTCTTTTTAGCGGGCGACAAATCATGGTCAGGGCAATGGCGCTGCACAGAGGAAACAGCGCCAGTAGCAGCCAGGAGCGGGCCGAGATCTTTCTCGCTGCCGCCAGATCGCTGAATCTCTACCGGTAGTGCCAGATAGAGCTGGAATTTGACATTGTCTCAGTTAGCCATTTATTTTGACGGACGTCTGAATAACGTGATGACGTTGTAGAGTTTTTAACGTGACACAGAATTCTGAACGCTCTCTTCGATAAGCCAGGCACCAGAAACACGTTGTCTGTATCTCCTGTGAATGGTGCCTTGAAACCCTTCCGTAATTCTGTTTTTGCTGCTCTCAGCGCTGGAGAATTACTTTGGCAATCCTGAATTGCAGGGTAGTCAGATTAATACAGACCCTTTTAATGAAACAAAATGATTATCGTATATAAGGTAAAACCAGCAGTTTCTCAATCTCATCGGCTGGCAGTGGCTTCGAATACAGATACCCCTGCATATAGTCGCACTCCAGCTCAGTCAACAATTTTTCCTGCTCCTCGGTTTCAACCCCCTCGGCAATCACACCGAGTCCCAGACTATGGGCCATCGCAATGATGGCCGTACAGAGTTCAAAACCCACGCCTTTTAAATCTTCGACGAATGAACGGTCAATTTTGAGGAAATCAATATTAAATTTTCTCAGATACGCCAGTGATGAATAACCTGTGCCAAAATCATCTATGGCAATCTGAATACCGATCTGGTGTATCATCTTTAAATTATGATTGACGCGAGTTTCTGAATTAAGCAGCAGCCCTTCAGTAATTTCAATAGTGACCGCCTCACCATTGAGTCCCTTGCTTTGCAGATCATGAATCCAGGGAATGTCTTCAAATTCCTGGCTGCGTAACTGCACCGGCGACAAATTAATGGCCATTTTGAGTTCAGGATTATATTTTTGTCGCCAGTAAGCCAGTTGTGTAATGGCCTCTTTTGCTATCCAGTTACCGATAGGAACAATAAGGCCGGTATCTTCGGCCAGCGGGATAAAGGCATCCGGGCTAATAAGCCCCTGGACCGGGTGATGCCAACGAACCAGTGCTTCCATTCGAGTAAGATGTCCCGTCTTCAGCGAGACAATCGGTTGGTAATAGAGCACGAACTGGTTCTCTTCAAGTGCCTTTCTTAAATGTCTTATCATCCGAAGACGCGTATGAATCGCATCATGAAGGGCGCGGGAGTAGAAGCGAAAATTCTTACGGCCCGCATTTTTAACAGCATACATAGCCTGGTCGGCATTCTTAAATAAATCTTCCAGATTTTCCGTGTCTCGAGGATAAATAGAAATGCCAATGCTTGCGGAAACAAACATGGTTTCACCATTAATCGTAAAGGGCGTCTCCAGCTTCCTGAGAATATTGCGGGCAATATCCGTACATTCGGACGGATCTTCAATATCCGGGATAATAATCGCGAACTCATCGCCACCAAGTCGCGCGACGCATTCAGTATTATGGGTGCATTCGAGTAAACGAATTGCCACACAACCTAATAATTCATCCCCTGCGCGGTGCCCCATGCTGTCATTAACCGATTTAAATTGATCAAGATCGATGAGCATCAACGCCATAATATGACGGGTACGCGAGGCATGGCGGGCGGCCTGTTCAAGTTTAGTTTGAAACAAATGGCGGTTGGGTAAACCGGTGATAACATCGTAATTAGCTTGCTGCCAAATTAACTCTTCCTGCTTTTTGCGTAATGTAATGTCGGAAAACATACCGACATAATTAAGCACATTGCCATCAGGATCTTTAATCACCGAAATTCTCAGCTCCTTGAGAAATTCGGTACCATCTTTATGTCGATCCCAGACATCCCCTATCCATTGTCCCGTGTCATTTAATGACTGCCACATCTCCGTATAAAAAAAACCAGGATGGCGGCCTGATTTAAATTCCCGGGGGTTAAGTCCTTTCACCTCCTCTAAAGACCACCCAGTCAGCGTGGTGAATGCCGGGTTAACAGTAATGATATTATTTTCGTTGTTGGTCACAACAATGGCTTCCTGGCTGGCCTCAAAGACGGCTGCCGCAATTTTCATTTGCTCCTGCGCCTTTTTGCGTTCAGTAATATTCTGGACATAGACCAGCCTGGCCGGTAGCCCATGGGCAGGATAAAACGTGACGGATTCCGAAAAGACCGTCATCTGTGACCCATCACGATGCAGAACAGACCACTCTCCGCCAAGGTGTGCACCTTCATCCAGAAATCGATAATGGCGCTCCAGAACCGCCTGTTTATCTGCAGAAGGAAAAAGCATTGTGAAAGAGTGATGCAACATCTCATTTTTCGTGTAGCCATATATATCGCAATAAGCGGGATTAACAGTGAGATAAAGCCCTTCGTAGTTAATTACCGCTATTCCGACGGGACATTTATCGAGGATTGCCTGAAATAAGCCACTTTCATCCCAGTGAGTTTTATTCATAATGCCCTCGCCACGATCAAGAAAAACTATAATTTACCCTCAGCGCGTAATTACTATTCCAACCACCGACCCATAAACGATCAAACTCTATCCGGACATTGACAGTTAACAATCCTTTGTCGCAGAAAAATAGCAGAATCGATTTACCCCATTCAATGCATAACATCATGTAATATGTAAAACGTCATTCTGCTACGATCAATTCCATTTACGTTAAATAGTGCAACACCAGCACCTTTCACTCTTTGTGATAGAAAAAACGTATACGTATTGACCGGCTTACACACTATCGGCTACCTTTTCGCCCACCGTCAACAGACTGGAGCAAATGGTTGAGAGGATAACCTCAATCATAGCATTCCCCTGCCGACAGCGCTGACGCACGCTTTTGCATCAAGCCGCAACGTAAGCACAGGAAGTGATAGTGGCGGTGACAAAGCTGTGGCGAATTGTATCTCTCCCACGCCATAAGACATCACCAGATGCATGTGAAGAACCATCGTCCACAGGCTGTACGGCGATGTTTCACATTTCACTCATAACAAATTAATAACAAAAGTGATAATTAGAAAGTCAACCTGTAAATATAATTGATTATTTCTGTTAAAAACCACTATTTTTGTGAGGTTGTTCACTGTTCCCACTCAGCTTTTCTTTAACATTGCCCCACACATTCAGTCAGTCAGCGCTTTTATTCGCATCACCTGAGTATCGTCATCCTGAGCTATTGATACTTTGCCAGGAGTTTAAAAGCATTTAACAATTATATTTATGAACAGAGGATGAGCAATGTCGACATATTATTTTCTGCCAACACGAAACGTATTTGGTGAAGGTAGTGTTCAGGAAGCTGGTACTTTGGCAAGAACGTTAAATGTAAAAAAAATACTTATTGTTACCGACGCATTTCTGGCAAAAAACGGCATGGCGGATAATGTTGCGAAAATTTACCAGGAAGCCGGTATTGATGTGCATATATTTGGTGGCGCAGAACCAAACCCTACAGATAAAAATGTAGCAGCAGGCATCGAGTGCTATCGTGAGCATGGCTGTAATGGGATTGTTTCACTCGGTGGTGGTTCATCCCATGACTGTGCAAAAGGCATTGGGCTGGTTGCGGCAAACGGCGGAAATATTCGCGATTACGAAGGGGTAGATAAATCCAGCAACGATATGATTCCGTTGATGGCGATTAACACCACCGCAGGGACAGCCTCCGAAATTACCCGTTTCTGTATTATTACGGATACAGAACGCAAGGTGAAAATGGCGATCGTGGACTGGCGCGTAACACCTCAAATTTCCATCAACGACCCGGTATTAATGGTCGGAATGCCGCCATCCCTTACCGCAGCAACTGGCATGGATGCGCTGACACACGCAATCGAAGCCTATGTGTCGACAATGGCTAATCCGTTAACAGATGCCGCTGCATTACAAGCCATTAAGATGATTACGCGATACCTGCCCAAAGCAGTAGCGAACGGTGAGTATATGACGGCAAGGGACAACATGGCCTATGCTCAATATCTCGCCGGGATTGCGTTTAACAACGCTTCTTTGGGATATGTACATGCAATGGCGCATCAACTGGGCGGATTCTATAACCTTCCACATGGTGTATGTAATGCTATTCTCCTGCCTTATGTTGAATCTTTTAACCTTATTGGCAACCTTAATCGCTTCCGTGATATTGCCGAAGCGATGGGGGAAAAAGTCGCCGGACTGTCGACCGATGAAGCGGCAGTGAAAGCTATTGCCGCCATTCGTCGCCTGAGCAAACAAGTCGGCATTCCAGCCGATCTGAAAAGTCTGGGAGTAAAACCTGAAGACTTTGCCATTATGGCGGAAAACGCCAAAAAAGATGTTTGCCAGTTAACTAACCCAAGAAAAGCGACGAAAGAGCAGGTCATTGAGCTTTATCGTCAGGCTTACGAAGGTGAAGGAGCGCTATAAATAAGCGCCATTGCAGGACACGAAGAGGCCTTATTGCTGGTTGCTGGCAATAAGGCCTCTGTTTTGCAGTTTCATAACAGAGCCAGAAACCATTCATTCCCTGCATCTCGTGATTAAATTCAGTGCACGGCCAGTACAGAGAGCGCCCTTACGTTGCTGAAATGAATTAAACTCATCGCACACAGAGCTCCAGGGAATCATTATGGACATCAGAACGCTGCGCTATTTTGTCGAAGTGGTACGCCAGCAAAGTTTCACTCGCGCGGCGGAGCGCCTGTTCGTCACCCAACCGACCATTAGCAAAATGCTGAAAAATCTTGAGGATGAACTCAACTGCACATTGTTGATTCGCGATGGCCGTAAATTGCTGCTGACCGATACCGGTCGCGTGGTGTTTGAACGCGGCATGGCGATCCTCGCCGAGTTCCAACAACTGGAAGCGGAGCTTGGCGATATCAACAATCTGAACAAAGGTCTGTTGCGCCTCGGCATTCCACCTATGGTCGGCATGCTGATGGCCGGGACAATCAGCTTGTTTCGTCAGCGTTATCCCGGCATCGAGCTGAAAATTGCCGAATTTGGCGGCCTGACGGTGCAGCATGCGGTAAGCAATAGCGAGTTGGATCTGGCGATAACCGCGCTGCCGGTAGAAGAAGACAGCGGTTTAGCGACAATGCCGCTGTTCAGTTACCCAATGTGCGTGCTGGTGCCGCGCTCCGACAACTGGCTGAAACACGAAGTGGTCACGCCGGAAGAGTTAGGCGAGCACCCTTTGCTTATCTACAACGAAGATTTTGCCCTCAGCCGCCAGTTGATGCAGTTGTTTAATCAGCATGGCGTGAAGCCGTGCATCGCCGTGCGGAGCGGGCAGTGGGATTTTCTGGCTGCGATGGTGCAGGCAGGCGTCGGCATAGCCATTCTGCCGGAACCGATTTGCCAGCGGCTGGATATAAACAAACCCTGCGCTGGCTTCCTTTACAGAGCGATTTACGCTGGCAACTTGGGATGATTTGGCGCGAAGGCGTCTATCTTTCCCACAGTGCGCAGGCGTGGTTAAGCTGTTGTGAGGCGTTCTGGCTTGAGTCAGCCGCCTCATCGTTGCCTGCGGGGAAAGCGTAGCTTCCCCCGCATCGCTCAGGCGGCGTTGCCCGGCCCCCACGGACCTTGCAGATTCACCTACGGAAATCCTGCCGTCAGAATACGCACTTCCACATCGTGCGGGGTGTTATCCCGACCCGGAAGGAGGTTATTTATTTTCCAGCAGCAACGCTTCCAGCAAATCGAGGTCGTGCAACAGCTTTTGCAGCGTCTCGTTGCTGATCTGCCTGGTAGCGCGCAGGTGGTAAAGCTCAGCGCGTTCAGAGCGCAGCGCCGCCAGACGGAAACGGCGCTCCAGGTTCTCTTCCTGTAGTGAGCTTTCGATGTTATTGCGCCCATCAGCGCGGCGTCGCAGATTACCAATCACCCGCGAACTAACCTCTGTCAGCAGCTGATCATCGATATTCTCTTCGCTATCCGCCGCCAGGCGCTCCTCCATTTTTTGGATTGTGACAATCGCCACATCAGCAGTTACCGCCCGCGCCATCCGCTCCTCTTTGTGCTGCTGAGCGTGGTCGCGCACTTCGATATGCTGCAACAGCGACGGCAGCGCGATGACGCCAACGAACAGCGAGAAAAGGATCACTCCGGCGGAAAGGAACACCAGCTCATAACGCGCCGGGAAGACATCGCCGCCGGGCAGCAGCAACGGAATAGAGAGCACACCGGCCAGCGTGATGGCCCCGCGAACCCCGGCGAAGGTGGCGATCAGCAGCTCGCGATCGCTCCAGGAGGCGAACTGCATCGGCTTTTTATGTAAGAAACGCAGACTGAATCTCTTCATTGCCCACAGCCAGCCGAAACGCACCAGCATCAGCGCGGCATAGATCAGCACGATATCGGTGAACAGCATCCAGGTTTCGACATTAGGATCGGCTTCCGCTGCCACCAGTGAGGTGGTCAGGATCCCCGGCAGTTGCAAGCCTAACAGCAAGAACACCATACCGTTAAAGACAAATTCCAGCATCGCCCAGGTGCTGTTAGCACGCAAACGCATCGCCAGTGGTGCGGTGCGCATAACGCCGGAACGGGTGATAGTCATCCCCGCCGCAACGGCGGCCAGGATGCCGGAGACGCCGATATGTTCCGCAATCAGATAAGAAGCAAACGGCAGCAGGAACAGCAGCACGATCTGTGTGGCCGGTTCATCACCGCCCCAGCGGCTGAGAAAGCGCAACGAACGGCCGTACAACCAGCTAACCACAAAGCCAGCCAGCAGGCCGCCAATTGCCACTTTCATAAATTCGACCGTGGCGCCGCCGACGGTAAAGACCATCGTGCCCATCGCCACGGCGACGGCGAATTTCAGTGACACCAGGCCGGAAGCGTCGTTCATCAACGCTTCGCCCTGCAAAATGCCCATGATTTTTTTCGGAATGCGCCCTTCACCAACAATGCCGGAGAGCGCCACAGCATCAGTTGGCGACAGCACCGCCGCCAGCGCGAAAGCGGGCACCAGCGGAATGCCAGGCACCAGCCAGTAGATCAAGAAGCCGATTCCAACCACGGTGATAACCACCAGCGCCAGCGCAAGGCCGAAGATTTCGCGGCCATGTTCGAGAAATTCGCGCGTCGGCGTTTTCCAGCCGTCAGCAAACAGCAGCGGCGGGATAAATAGCACCAAAAACAGTTCCGGATCGAATTCGACATGCAGGCCAAACGTGGGAAAGGCCAGCAGTGCGCCGATGGCGATTTGCATCAACGGCAGCGGGATTTGAAAAGGTAGAACCCGCGTGAAGACCCCCGAGAGTGACACCACGAGCGTCATGATAAGAATGGTAAAAAATATTTCCATGCGTTCCCTGTTTGCAATGTTTTGTTATAACGGTCTCAGACCTTGAGACCAGAGCATTCAGCTTAACGCAAAGAAACCGGGATGTGGGCAAAAAAATAGGCGACCGAAGTCGCCCATTATGTAACCGTTTATGGTTCAGATTGCCCAGCCGCCTGCATAGAAAGCAACCAACGCAACCGCAATCACGATAGTACCGATGTTCAACTTGCGCCACTCACCGGAAACCACGCGGCCAATCACCAGCGAGGCGAAACCGATCATGATGCCGGTAACGATGTTACAGGTCAGCACGATGAACACAGCGGTGATCAGGCCGGACATCGCATCCACGAAGTCAGCAAAATCAATTTTCGCCACGTTGCTCAGCATCAGCAGCCCCACGTACATCAGCGCTGGCGCAGTGGCATACGCCGGAACCAGATAAGAGAGCGGAGAGAGGAACAGGATCAGCAGGAACAGCACGCCGACGGTAATCGCTGTCAGACCGGTTTTACCACCTGCCGCCGTACCTGCCGCCGATTCGATATACACCGCAGCCGGCGCCGCGCCGACCAGACCGGAGAAGACGCTGCTCAGAGAGTCGGTGGTCAGCGCTTTGCCACCATCGATGATCTGGCCGTCTTTATCCAGCAGATTGGCCTGGCCCGCTACCGCACGGATAGTACCGGTAGCGTCAAACACTGCCGTCATCACCAGCGCCAGCACACTCGGCAGCACTACCGGGTTCAGCGCACCCACGATATCCAGGCTGCCGATCAGCGAGTGACCTTTGTCATCGCTCAGCGACGGCATGGCGAAAATACCGGAGAAGTGCACGCTCGGATCGAAAATCAAACCAACGATGGAAACACCGATGATGGTCAGCAAAATGCCGCCCGGCACTTTCAGTTTTTCCAGACCGATAATCACCGCCAGACCGATCAGCGACATGATCACCGGGAAGCTGGCGAAGTGGCCCAGCGTAACCGGCAGACCGTCCAGCGGGTTTTTGATCACCAGGCCAACGCCGTTTGCGGCAATCAGCAGCAGGAACAGGCCGATACCAATGCCGGTGCCGTGCGCAACGCCATGCGGCAGGTTGCGCAGGATCCAGCTACGGATGCCGGTTGCGGAGATGATGGTGAACAACACACCCATCAGGAACACTGCACCAAGCGCGACAGGTACGCTGATATGCTGACCCAGCACCAGGCTGAACGCGGTGAACGCGGTCAGAGAGATAGCGCAGCCGATGGCCAGCGGCAGATTCGCCCACAGCCCCATCACAATGGAACCAACACCGGCGACCAGACAGGTGGCGACGAAAACGGCGGCAGGCGGGAAACCTGCTTTACCCAGCATGCCAGGCACCACGATCACCGAATAGACCATCGCGAGGAACGTGGTTAAACCAGCAACGATTTCCTGACGAACGGTACTGCCGCGAGCAGAAATTTTAAACAGTGCGTCAAGCGAACCATTGGTACGCGCAGAAGGCGTAGACATAGAAAACATCCCCTGAGAATTTTATTGTGCATTGCATTGCGTGGTGGGACAGTCCACTGCCGGTTAAACGTCATCTCCCTGTGCTGCGTTGTGGTAAGGAGCCACAAAAAAGCAAACGTTTAACTCCGCGCATACAACGGTTGATCAAAAAAAGGCAAACGATTATCCAGCGTTTATACGGCGCTTTTCAACTGAACTTTGCCGCTTTTTGCTAAATTTTGCTTATCACGGCGAAGATCCAGGCGGACGATGCGCAAACGTTATCGTCGGTGCGCAACTTTACAACATCTTAAAAACATTCTTAGCCGTCGGGTAGATCAAATAGCCCCCAAGGAACATCGTCCGCCGCCAGCAAATGGACGATCTGGTACGGCATACCCCGCGCTCAAAGCCCGGAGAATGCGCTGCGAGCGCGATTGATTCAGGTGATGCACCGTCAGCATGATTTGCGCCCGTGCGGATTGACGCATTAACTATAGAAGATCAGCGGAACGGCGATGAAATATCCTGAAAAAAAATGAGCAAAAAAGTAGCAATTTTGCATAAGGAAACTACACTAAAAGTGTCAGCACAATCCGGAACCTCCAACATAGTTGAGGGGTGCTGATGTCGGGGGAAACCCTCCTGTGACAGAACGGGATAGAGAGAAAGACAAAGACCGGAAAACGACTAAAGCGCCCCAACGGGCGCTTTAGTTTTTTGTACGTTTCAGTCATCTTCCAGCAAACGTGCGCCGGTGCCCTGCTGCCCTAATTGGTCGCCCGGGTTACGCAACGGACATTCGCTGCGCGACAAGCAGCCGCAGCCAATACAACCATCCAGCTCGTCACGAAGTGTAACCAGCGTATGAATACGCCGGTCCAGTTCTTCCCGCCATTGCGACGACAATTCCTTCCACTCTTTTTTGCTCAGGGTGTGCCCCTCCGGCAAAACACCGAATGCTTCGCCGATGGTCGCCAGCGGAATACCAATGCGCTGGGCGATCTTGATGATCGCTACGTAGCGCAACACATCGCGGGTATACCGCCGCTGATTGCCGCTATTGCGCAGGCTTTTGATAAGCCCTTTGCTCTCATAAAAGTGCAGCGCAGAAACAGCCACCCCACTACGTTTCGCCACTTCACCAGGGCTGAGCAGCGGTTTAATGCGTGGCATTCTCTTTTCCATAAAACCTCTTTACCTCAAGTTAACTTGAGGAATTATACTCGCTCCCAGACAAAACGACGAATCGGGAAATGAGGAAGCTTTATGTCCCATCAGCAAATTATTCAGACGCTTATCGAATGGATTGATGAACATATCGACCAACCAATGAATATTGATGTAGTCGCCAGAAAGTCTGGTTATTCAAAGTGGTATCTACAGAGGATGTTCCGTACCGTGATGCATCAAACGCTGGGCGACTATATTCGCCAGCGCCGATTATTGCTGGCAGCCGAAGCGCTGCGCACCACGCAACGCCCTATTTTTGATATTGCGATGGATTTAGGTTACATCTCACAACAGACGTTTTCACGAGTGTTTCGCCGTGAATTCGATCGCACTCCCAGCGATTACCGGCACCATGCCTGACAACCATCAAAGCAGCGTTCAGGGCGAGCTGGTGTGGTAAATATTCACCGCTCGCCTGAGCTTTACCGCTGAATCCTCTCTCACCAGCAATAAATTTGTCCCCTACTATACCCGTCATACTTCAAGCTGCATGTGCGTTGGCTTTTTTATTCGGCTCATCCCTGAGCCTTACCCCTTCGGGACCGCTGCTTACAGCATTCAAATCTGCTCCCGGCAGATTTGTCGCTCACCCCAGTCACGGACTTATGTAAGCTCCTGGGGATTACTGAGAGACATCCTGTCTCTCACCGGAGGCCAACCTTCGGTTGGGCAAATTCGTTCCCGACGAATTTGTCGCTGCATTGCCGCCTTCCTGCAACTCGAATTATTTAGGATATATATTCGCGTTTAATACAGCGACTATTTTCTGGATTGCGGTTTTGCCGGAATAGTTCCGCTTCTTGCGTAGCACCGGAATTAAAATTATCGATTAACTAACCACAAGGTTATCTTTCATACCTGGCAAATAAAAAAGTTATTATAAAACACGTCCGTTCTCTCTGCCGACAAACCTCATTAAATATTCACAGGTCTGGCTTCAATACATTTTTAAATGGAATAGATATGCTTCTCCATCATACTTTCAACAAAGCATTTATTGCCGTTATTACTGCATCAACAGAGGGAAGAATGGCGGTGCGGTTATTGATGATAATGGGTACACGGTACGCCATCATTTTATTGACGGCGGATGCAGTACCCAGAGTTTAAACTCCTCAGGCGGCAACGCTTTGGCAAAGTACCAGCCCTGGCAGAACTGTACGCCGCGCTTCAGCAGCCAACTCACCTGCTCTGCCGTTTCCACCCCTTCGGCAATAATCTTCAGACGCAGGCTCTGCGCCATCTCGATAATATGTTCAGCGATCAGATGACTGGTGCTGTTGGTAGTCAGCGTGTCGATAAAAGATTTGTCGATTTTCAGGATATCAACATTCAATGAATAGAGGTTGTGCAGGTTGGAATATCCAGTACCGAAATCATCAATCGCCACTTCATAGCCCGCCTGACGAAACGCCTGAATCATCGGCGTGGTTTTAGGCACATCAATAAACCCGCGCTCCGTCACTTCGATCTTAATTTGCTCCGCGCGTACAGCATGTTCCCGGGTCTTATTGGAAATTAATGAAATAAGGCGCGAAGAGTGAAAATCTGCAGCCGATAAGTTAATCGAAATATAAAGATGCGGCACCATCGCCAGAAAGTCGCCGAGATCGCTAAACACTTCATCGACGACATAATCCGTGATGCGTTCGATCATACCCTCTTTTTCCGCCAGCGGAATAAATTCTGCCGGGCTCATTACATGGCCATTAAAACCCGGCCAGCGTAACAGCGCTTCAGCGCCAACGCAGGCACCATTTTTAATATCGATAATCGGTTGATAGTGGAGTTGAAGCTGGCGTTTGGTTAACGCGCGGTGGAGCATTCGGCGGGGCGAGTTAAATTCTTGTCGTGTTCGTGACCACACAAGATAAAGGAGCACACTGCAAATTAGCCCCATCGGTAGCAGCAACATCACCTGATGGTACAGCGCCTGAAAATAGTGCGCATTAGAGGTCGACACGATGATAGCAATTGGACGTTTATCCGACTGCGCGATGGTGTAAAAACGCCCGTCCTGCTGGAAGGTTGATGCCTGGCTGTGGATCAGTTTCTTCAGCATCTCCAGGTTTGCACTTTTACTGAGGGAGAAAAATAATTTGCTTACGGTGTCGTAGACGCCGTACGCCAGCGCTTTATCTTCCGAGGCAACATCACTATAGGAAAGAGGATTGATCACCGCAACGTAGTTACCACGCTGCATGTAGACCATTTTATAACCGGCATAAAACGGTGTATTGCGGTAATAATAAATCGCAATGTCTGGCGAGCGTTTATACTCCGCGGGTGCAATAGCATACGATTGCGCGGGGGCAATAACGCTGGAGCACAAAAATTGATTGCCATGCGCATAGATGAGATCGGCAACGTACAAACTGCTGCGCACAATATCCAGCATCGCTTTGCGATGCTCCAGGGAGCATACCTGACCCTGAAATTTTTCCGCAGCAGCGCGAACACTATCCACTTGCTGGATAACCACTTCAGTTTTATTTAACGCCAGTTGGGAAAAAGAGCGGAGCTGGGAGGCAGTTTCATTTACTGCACGGATATGTGCAAACCATAGCGACAGCATCACCGGCAGGATGACTCCTATGATGATCCCGACGACTCTGAGCATCTTGCGAAGGACGCTATGATTCATGTCCGCCTATATCCACGCATTTATTGTGCCTTTTTTATGTACGGCAGGATGCTTTGATAAACAGGTGATTACGTTGCATGATTCATACGACATTAGCAACTGACTTTTCTCTTTAAAAACCTAATATTTGGTTATGACCAGATTATTCTGCCGTAAGGTAAACTCAAAGTGTGCCCAATGTTTATATTAAGGAAAATATTTATCCATCCGTTATGGGGCGTTTTCACTTAATACAACACAGTATCACTGATTAAGCCAAACTCGCCGCAGGATAAAAAAAGGTACGCCCTGTAGGGTATTTTTTCATCTAATGAATGACATTCCTTCATCTTTGCGTATTTATTTATAAAAAGCGCTGGCGACCACTGTTTTACTGCGTCCGCTACGTTTCGCATCGTACAACGCGTTATCGGCAAGCGTAAGTAAAATTGAAGTATCTGTCTGCTCACCACACACGAATACTAAACCAGCGCTAAAGGATAAGGGGATCTTTTCACTCCCGCTTAATAAAGGTGAACAAGCTAATGCAGCACGAATTTTTTGGCTAAAACGCAACGCATTTTTACGATCAGTGTGCGGCATCAAAATCAGAAATTCCTCACCACCCAGGCGGCCAAAGAGATACGACGGATCGCTATGCTCACGAATCTGGTCACAAAAATGCACCAGTGCGGCATCGCCAGTCAAATGCCCCCAGCGATCGTTGATCTTTTTGAAGTAATCCAGATCCAGCATTAACAGACTGAAATGGCTACGGGGTTCGTCAGGCTTGCACTGTACCAGCGCCTCTTTTAACTTCCGCAGCATAGAAAAACGATTGTAGCAACCGGTCAGATCGTCAATTGTCGCTTTTTTCTCCAACTGCTGCTCCACTTTTTTACGCTCGGTGATATCCAGACCAATACTCAGGATCGAGCGGTCAGGCAGCAAAATATTTGACCAAAGCACAGTCAGCACCTGACCATCGCGCCGTATCGGATGCCATTCATGCATATCGACGGCGGGCGAAGTATTAACCGAAGAACGAATTTGCTGGCGCATCTCCGGATCAGGGAAAAATAGTGCTAATGGATCGGACTGCTGATTAAGCTCATTAATACTCCAGCCAAATAAACGTTCACACTCGCCATTCCATAAAATACAGCGATTCGTTTTATCGAAAGAATTCATTAAAACCGGGGCACGATCGAACAGTGCTTTATATTGTGTCACGACGCGCTGCATTTCTTTAGCGGCACGTTCTCTGATAATAATTTCCTCCATATAATCTTTAAGCTTCTCGACCAGAATAATAACTACGTTCTTTATTATAGATAGTGAAGATAAAGGATATGCAAACGCTAAAAAGAAATAACCTTTGATGCTCAAATCTTTATAATTCAGTTTACATAACACGCCGCTTTGTAATTTATTGGTGGTAAATGGCTGTGTCGGAAATAATAATTTCCCGACATTCCGTCGCCAGCATATAACGCGCCAGGCACGCTGATTACGACGCAGTTGCAACTGCTCCAGCAGGGTCTGTGCATCGTGTAGCGTACACTCCATCTCTCCGTTGCAGGCTATCTGCCATGCGTCGTCCTGCTCGATCACCACCCAGGAAAGTTGCGCGCCCAGGGATGCGTTGATAACGGACAATATATCTTCCATGGAGCGTTGCGCAGCGAGCCACGGCATCAACTTCGCCAGAAGCGTCAATGCCACAGCGCCGTCTCCTAAGGAAACGGCTAAATTCTCTGTTTTCATTTTTCTTTTCGCAGGTTATTAACACCAAACCGGCCTGCCATGATTTAATCAGGAAGAAAAAACACTCACCCACAGTTGTCACATAACGTAAATGCACGATGTACATAAACCGTGACAAGAAAGAATATATCGATAAAGATCAGATGCCTGAATAACCATCAACAGGTAAATAAAGCTAACAACACCAGCATAATATATGTTATGCGGACTGTAAATATTGTGGCAGTAAGGGTCAATAATACCGGGGTAATTCCCACAAGTGCTAAGCAATTATGTCCCCGCGAGAAATGCACTTACCCCACTAAAATTAGTAGGAAACATCAACAAAAGATGCGCTTTCCACTGGCGAATAAATCATCAAACGTGATACAGTTCACACATTATTGAAACGGGCAGGCCGTTTCACATTGTTGTGTTACTCCTGCGGACTTCTGCGTCATCTTTGCCACTCGCGCGTAACGCCTGGTCCGCCCGGTATTCGATTCTTTCTGAGGATAGTTTCATGGCTACCTTTACCACCAGCGTGGTCCTGTTGCGCTGGCAGTTATTGAGCGCAGTGTTGATGTTTATGGCCAGTACGCTGAATATTCGCTTCCGTCGGGCTGATTATATCGGTCTGGCAGTAATCAGCAGCGGCATGGGTTTAGCGGCGGCGTGCTGGTTCGCGACCGGGCTGCTGGGCATTACAGTGTTGGATATCACCAACATCTGGCACAACGTGGTGCAGGTCATGGCGGACATCTCTCGTGAAGCCCCACCAGACTGGCCGATGGTCATTACTTGATAAAAATACTGGATAAAAATGAAGCGCTAGCTTGATTTTAAAGGTATCTGAAATGACGGGTTGCCTATGGAATCCGTCATTTTTATTGCCATCTGCCCGCTTATTTCCCCAGCTTCGAGAGCATCTCGGGGCGCATAAACTTGTGGATCACCAGCATAAACAGCACCGAAGGCACCAGCAGGATCAGCGCGGTGATCGACGACACTTGGTAGTTGCCTGACATGCTGGCGGTATAAAGCAAAATAGGTAGCGTGGTGATATCCGGCGCGCCGACGAAGAAGGTGGCGGTAAACTCATCCAGCGATTCCAGAAACACAAAGATGCTGGCGGCAATCAGACCTGGCGCGGCCTGCGGCAAAATAATATGGAAAAACGTATATACCGGTCCGGCACCGAGATTGCGCGACGCGCGCGGCAGCAGCGGATCGAGCGACGAAAACGCCGCGACGCTTATCCAGATGGAATACATCAACCCATGTACGCTGTGCACCAGCACCACACCGGCAATCGTGCCATTTAGCCCCCACTGATAAAATAGCCGCGCCACGTTCATATACACCGTCAGATTGGGAAACGCCTGCGGGATCAGAAACAGCAGCATAAAAAATGCGCGACACGGCATACCGCGCTGGGCGAGCGCATAACCTGCCGGTACAGAGATGAGCAGGCAAACCAGCACTGCCAGCACGGCAATCAACACACTTATCGATAGAGAACCTGAAACGTCACTATATGGGCTAAACACCTGGCTCCAGTATTTCAGCCCCCACTGGCTCGGCAGCGTATGCGGGAAGAACCAGCTCTCCGCCACCGTCCAGATCAGCAGATTCAGCAGCGGGCCGAACAACGCCAGCACCAGAAATGTCAGTAGCAGCGTTTGCAGTAGAAAACTGCCGCGCAGTTTTTGTCGGAAGGCATTCATGATTGAGCTCCTTTCGCCTGCAGGCTGTGACGTAAGTAGAACCAGGAAAGCAGCGCGCAAATCAGATATGAGATGACGCCCATCGCGTTGGCGACCGGGTAATCACCATAAGAGTTGACGCGAAACGCCATATCCACCGTCATCATCGTTGGCGTACCGGTACCGATCATCAGCGGCACAGAAAGGACCGACATCATCGTCACGGTCGACAGCACCATCGCCACGCCGATCGTCGGCAGCACCTGCGGCAAAATAATGTCGAACAGAATACGAAGTCGGGAAGCGCCAAGGTTTTTCGCTGCCAGAATATGGGCCGGGTCGACCGCCGACATCGCGCCACAAATCAGCAACGTAGTGAAGGCCATCTGTTTCCAGACAAACGTAATCATGATCCCGCTCCAGCCGAGCAGCGATGTGGTCTCCATCGGCGTCATCACCCCGGCAGCGACCAGTACATTACTCATCAGGCCGTTTTTCGCCAGAAAAGTCCGCATCATTTGCGCGGTCACAATAAAGGGAATAAACAGCGGCAAGCGATACAAAAAGGCCAGCGTTTTGACGATCCCGCGAAACGGCGACAGCACAATGATCGCCGCGATGCCGATCGACAGCAGCGCGAGTATTGCCAGCGACGTCAGCACAATAACCACGGTAAACAGAATGTCATTCGAATAGAGCGCCAACACTTTATTAAAGTGCGCCAGCGTTAGTTGCCCTGTCTCGCGGGTAAAGGCGGAGATCAGCGAAAAACCCAGCGGCCAGAGGAAAAACACCGCTATCATCAGTGTCGCCGGAGCCACCAGCAGTAAATATTTCATCGCGTGTCGCATGGTAAACCTGAATTATCACCGTAAAAAGATGCCCGGACCGACAACATCCGGGCACCCACATCCATCAGTTGGAAACCTGGCTCTCGTAACCCTCTTTGATGTCGTCAAAGTAGTGGGTAATCGGGAAATTTTTGCCGTATTTCGCCAAATCTTGCGGTGAAATTTCAGCGAATAACTTCTGCCAGGTGGCATCATCCAGCTTCTCTTTGACGTATTTCGCGTCAATCCCTGGGTACCAGTTAAACTGCTTCACAATCCCCTGCGCCTGCACTTCCGGGCTGGTCGCCAGCGCAATAAATTCCTGTGCCAGTTTGGCCTGCGCGGCATGCGCTGGCACCACGTAGTACATTGGCTGTCCTGGCATACCCGGCGCAATCAACGCCAGTTTGATCGACGGCGGCAGCTTGCCCTGATCTTTCCAGCTATAAAACATATCGACCCACACCGGCCCCATGGTGATTTCACCCCGGCTCAGCATATCCAGCGTCCCGGCGTTGCCGGGCGTAAAGGTGACGTTCTTGTTGAATTCTTTCAGTTTGGCGTAAGCCTGAGTCCACTCTTTTTCCACGGCTTTATCGTAAGGCTGCGCAGTAAGGCGATCCGCGCTGGTGCCGTAGGCATACATCCAGCCCACGACAAAGCTCACGCCGGACATGCCGTTTTTAATACCGTTATAACCAAAGGCTTTCGGGTTTTTCTCTGACCACTGCACCAGCTCGTCATAGGATTTCGGCGGTGCTTTGATAAGATCACTGTTATAGGCAATAGCTGTCTGGCTTAAGAACATCGGCATGACGTAGCCATCAACATTGACGCCCAGCGCATTTTTCGCGTTTTCCGCCGTCACCATGGTGCCAGTGCTGACAGCCGGGCGATATTTATCCAGCAACCCTTTTTCAACCAGTTGTCCACCGGCGTTCTGATGCACCACTGCGACATCGATATCCCAGCTTTTCGCGCCGCTTTGCTGCTGTGCTGTCAGTTTTTCGATAATCTTATTCGACCCGGCATCGCCAGGCCCGGTGCCGATCACCTGCACTTTTACCCCTGGATGTGCGGCTTCAAATTTCGGCCCCAACCAGGTTTTGACATAGTCCACCATATTTTGATCGCCCGCCGTTGCAACATTGAGAACCGTTTCGGCGTTCGCGGCATGCAGTGACCCCAAACAGAGTGCGGCTGTGACAGCAAATTTCATTTTTACGGACATGATGTATCCCCAGGAAAAAGTGTGTCGGTTGGCATTACAAAGGTTGTTCAAAAAGATGCAGCGCCGGTTGCGGAACATGCAGCACCACGGGCGTTTGCGCCGGCCAGAACTGTGGTGAATCGGCGAGCAAAAGCTGCCCGTCGCAGCGCACGCTGTGGCGGTACTGGTGGCCGAGAAACGCACTCTCCTCAATCACGCCCGTCAGCACTAATCCCTGCGGCGCCGGGTGCGTCAATGCGGCGTAAATGGTGACATCCGCGCTGCGAAAATAGAGGGTTTTGCCCCCGTCATCCACGCTCGCCAGGCAGTTATCCGCGCCCATAAAGTCCGCCACGAAAGGTGTTGCCGGGCGATGGTAGATATCTTCCGGCGTACCGATTTGCTCAATACGCCCGTTATTCAGCACAGCAATGCGATCCGCCATCACCAGCGCTTCCTGCTGATCGTGGGTGACGATAAGCGAGGTAAAGCCGAGCTTCTTTTGCAGCGCTTTAATTTCATGGCGTACATTGAGGCGCACTTTGGCATCGAGATTCGACAGCGGCTCATCCAGTACCAGCACCTCCGGTTCAATCGCCAGCGCACGTGCCAACGCCACGCGCTGACGTTGGCCGCCGGAAAGTGCGGTCACTTTTATATCCGCGTAACCTTCAAGATTGACGATTTTTAATAATTCCTGCACTCGTTGTTGAATCGCTTCTTTTTTCACGCGACGCACTTTTAGGCCATAACCGATATTTTGTGCAACGGTAAAATGCGGCCATAACGCATAGCTCTGAAAAACCATGGTGATATTTCGCTGTTCCGGCGTGTTGTGCGTAATATCACGGCCGTTGATGGCAATAGCCCCTGAATGCACGGGAATAAATCCGCATAACGCATTGAGTAGCGTAGTTTTTCCGCAGCCAGAAGGCCCAAGAAGCGCTATCATCTCGCCCTTCTCCACCGCTAAATGAATATCGTGGAGAACGATGTTATTGCCGTAGCCAATCTTCAGCTTATTAATTTGCAAATAACTCATGGGCGATCCTTTTATTCAACATCTTTTTCAACGATGAACACGTGTTCATTTATTTGTAAAAAAAATGCAACTTTGCAGCGACATTATGTGAGCCTACTTTGTCGTCTATTTGTGACAGTTTGATTAAGTCCGCAATAATTTTGGTGGAGCGAAATGGAAATAGATGTTCTGGGTTGCGGCAGCGCCTTCTCGCTGCAACAAAATACCTCCGCACTGCGCGTGATCGACCGCGAAAACCGACAGTGGTTGATTGATTGCGGCCCCACCATTCCGCGCGCACTGTGGCAGCGTGGCCTTGATGTAAATGCCATCGACGCGATCTACTTCACCCATGTCCACCCGGATCACTGCACCGGGTTAACGGCGCTACTGAATCACTGGAAAAGTTTTCAGCGCCGTAAGCCGCTGGTTATCTGGTCGCAACGTGAACAGCGATCGGTTCTGATGCAACTGGCAAACCTCGCCAACTGGCCGGACACCACACTCTGTTTCGACATCGACTGGCGCGACAGCGAACCGCAGTGGTGCTGGCACGGATGGCAAGTGCATACTGCGTTTACGCATCACGAGATCCCAAATCTTGCGGTGCGCATTGAAACAGACGGTGTAGCGCTGTTCTACAGCGGCGACGGACGCCCGACGCCGGAGAGCATCGCGTTGATGCACCACGCGGATCTGGCGTTTCAGGAGTGCGCGTCCATGACGCCGTTAGCCAGTGATGCTTCGCACGGGGATTTTCCCGGCTGCCAGGCACTGTTTAGCCAACTGCGTTTACCGGCACTGGGGTTGTATCACTGTAATGACGGCGCGCGCCCGGCGCTAACGCAGGCCTGTCTTACGCATCAGGGGCTGTTTGTCAGCGAAGATGGCATGCGCATTGAGATTACGCGCCGCGCGGAGGGGAGCATTTGAGCCAGGTAATCCGCAAGCAGGCCGTTACGGCGGAAGACGTGGCGAAACGAGCGGGCGTCTCCCGCGCTGTGGTGTCACGCGCATTAAGTAGCAACGGCAGCATCTCCCCGGCAACCAAAGAGAAAGTACTGCGTGCCGCGCAGGAACTGGGTTACCAGGTCAATTTTCTTGCACAGGGGCTGAACCGCCAGCGCAGCCATCTGATTGGCGTAATTGTGGCGCGCATTGGCGATCCTTTTCGCAGCAGCCTGCTGGAAGGGTTACTGCATGAGATCCAGCGGCGCGACTACCAGGCACTGGTCACCGAAATTACCGGCGAGCAGGATCTGATCACCACGCTACGCCGCTTCACTCAGTTTCGCGTCTCCGGCGTAATTGTTACCTCCGGCAAACCGCCGGAAACCATCGTTAACGAGTGTGTCAGCCAGCAGATTCCGGTGGTTGGCATCAATCGCCATCCCGATATTCCGTTTGTCGATTTTGTCTGCTCGGATAACCATCGCGGTGCGCAACTGGCCGCCGAACAGTTAGTTCACGCGGGTTGTCGCCGTTTCGGCTGGCTAATCAACCGTGGCTCCACGTGGGCAGGCGTGATGCGCGGCGAAGCTTTTGAGCGGGCGCTGCAACAACTGGGTGTTGATACACAGCGGCATCTGCGCTGGATAAGCGCCAGCGAAGAGGGTTACGACGGCGGATGGCAGGCTGCGCTCAACGATAAAGACGAATTACCGGAAGGGATCTTCTGCGCCAATGCGCAGCTAGCCTGCGGTTTTCTTGACGGCATGCGCCAGCGCGGTAAGTTCGCGCCGCACGACTTCCATTTGATAGGTTTTGATAATACGCCACAAAGCAGCCAGTTCAGCTACCAGCTCACTACGCTGCATCAGGATGTGGCGGAGATCTCGCGCCGGGCGTTAACGCGCCTGCTGGAGCGGGCCAAAAATCCCTTACAGCCTTCCCGCGTTGAGTGGGTTAAGGTGGAACTGATTCACCGACAAACATCGCCACGTATTGGCTAAGAGTCCCGCAATGACAGAAGAGTTTACCCACGCGCTCTGCGCGTTGATTCGTCGTCTCGGCCAGCAAGCGAAGCAACTTCGCGATAACGGGCTAACGATTGAGCAAAAGGGCCGCCAGGATTTTGTCTCCCAGGCGGATGTGTATGTGGAAAACGAGCTGCGCGCATGGTTGAAAACGCAGCGCCCGCAGGATGGCCTGCTCGGCGAAGAACGCGGGCTGGAGCCGGGAAGCGACGGCATCTGGGTTATCGATCCGATCGACGGTACCACCAACTTTATCCTCGGCATGGATTACTGGTGCATCTCCGTCGCCTATGTGCGCGCGCATAATATTGAGTTGGGCATCATTTATGCCCCCGATCGCAACGAGTTCTTCTTCGCGCAAACGGGCAAAGGCGCGTACTTAAACGAGCAGAAGTTGACGATTCGCGAGCCGTCGCCGGAAGCTGTGGTTCTGGGGCTGGGGCGTTCAAGCCGTACCCCGCCGCGCGACTATACGCAGACCATTGAAACCCTGTTTGAGCATGGCATTGAGCACCGCCGTTTTGGCGCTGGCGCGTTGATGCTGGCACACGTCGCCGCAGGCCAGGTACATGGTTATTTTGAAGCCCATCTTCATAGCTGGGATGCGTTGGCCGGTCTGGCGCTGATTAAGGAAGCGGGAGGCGTGCACAACGATTTTCTCGCCAGTGATGGTCTGACGCAGGGAAACAATGCGTGGGCAGCAAGCCCGGCTGTGTGGAAACGTCTGCAACCGGTACTGTTGCCAAACGGCTGAAGCAAAAATCTATGGTCACCCCCATTTTTGCAACACTGATTTTGATTAATGGTGGGCTTGCTTAAATCTATCCGGCGTCTATGTGGGCAAGGATGCCCGCGCCACGATGAGTTCCGCGCCTGATGAACCTGAAAAGCCCCCCGGCTTCAGTGAGCCATTTTTTGCGTGAGGTTTCTCATCAGGCCGATATGCCGTTCATGTCATCAATAACCAGTCTTCGCAAAACCAGATGGGTAACTACTTTTTAAGTACCTAAAAATCAATAGATTAAGTCAAGCCTGCATGTGGCAGGCCTGATATTCATTGCGGTTCGTCGTGATTGCCCACGCTATTCGCGC
>NZ_FMBC01000048.1 GCF_900094795.1 Kosakonia oryziphila | reverse complement strand
CCCCCGAAATTATCGATATCACACGTAATAGGTCATTTGAAAGGAAAGACAGCGCTGAGATTGTTCAGCAAATTTCCGTACCTGAGGAAGAGCAAATTGTGGGGAAATCATTTCTGGGCGCGAGGGTATTGCGTGGATACCGTAGGTATCAATGAAGAGATGATAAGAAGGTATGTGAAATATCAGGAAAAACACGAACAAGAAGAGAGCCAGCTTCAGCTAAAAGAGATGTGAAGCGAAGGCTCTCAGAGTCAGAGCTAAGTACGCCCCTCTGGGGCGCAATCAATGCCACCTGCTATGCAGGTGGTTTTTTACAACGCCAGATTGAGCTGATCTCTTCCGTAATGCGATGCCGGAAAGGCATCCTGCGGGATAAAATCAGGCGGTAATGATTCATTATTGCCGCGCTTCGTTACCAGTTTTTCCACGCTGTTAAGCGTGGTAAATGTGATGCTGCATTCAAAGTTTTGGCACTGATGATACTGGCGGATCGTCATCTCGCTGAGACGGCGACTGGTGCGTGTGCGAGCGACAGCACCACAAATGGGGCAAACAAACATGATGGCCTCCCATGGCGGGAGTTGAACTCGCTGTTATTATGGCTTCGTTTATTCTGTCTCTGCAATCCATTCCGGTATTTTGGCTTCCAGCTCCAGGCGGGTTTTAAATCCGCTGTCATCAATTGAATGTGCAGCACGGGCAATAATCCAGTCCTGAGAATCAATATCGGATTTAAACCCCGTAACGGTTCCGTGCATTTCCGGGTAGAGATCGGCGCGGCCCCGCGCCAGTGTTAACGTAAATTCCGCAGCACCCCGTTTGAGCTGTTGCCATTTGGCAGCAGCAGCGCGCTTTGCCGCTGTTTCACTGATGTATGTTTTGCGTAATACATAAACGTTACCGTCTTCACCCTCCAGATAATCCCCGTCTCTGGCGCTGCTGCGTGGTGGTTTTTTCTTTTTCGGTTTGCGGCTTTTGACCGTTACTTTTTTCTTTTTGCCGAATTCCAGATCCAGCCAGTACGCCCTTACGCCGGTATAGGCATCACGATCGGCAATACGAAATGAATGGCGATCACCACTTGAACGGGTGATTGAGAATTCCGGCAGCGGTTTACCGCTGGCGCTGACGCCTCCGCCCGGAAGAATAAACAACAGACTGCCATTTTTGATTGTGGCAATGGCGCCCAGCATTTCCGCCATTCTCGTCAGGAAAGACATATCACTTTCCTGTGTCTGGTCGGCGTGATCGATCTCAATGTTGATGAGCTGCTCAGAAATAACCGGCGTCAGTTTATACCGGTGGGCGATGGCTGATATAACGCGTTCAACCTTAACATCATGCCAGGACACTTCGCGCTTGGTGTTGAATTCATCCCTGAAATCAGCGCTGCGTGCCGTCAGCTCCAGGCGGTCAGGCGGCCCGGAATGCGCCACTTCATCCAGGGTATAAATCCCTTTATAGACCAGCGGTTCACCCCGCCAGCCGATGGACACCGACAGCTCAGCCCCGCGCGGCGGCAACTGTAACTGGCCGTCACTGTCAGCAATAGTGATCGTCAGTTCGTCGGCTTCAAATCCCCGGTTGTCGGTCAGTTCCAGTGAAATAAGCCGGTCATCCAGTATGGTCAGTGCTTTGCCGCCAAGCATGATCCGGAACGCCGGAACCGGTGACAGCTCATCCTGAAAATCCTGAAATGTCTGTGTGCTCTTATCCAGTTGTGCTTTGGTTTTACTGATTGCGTCTGCTGACAGTGCCATATGAACTCCTCCGGCGCTGATAGTTTCATGCGCGCGCGAAGCAGAAAACTGTCGTTTGTTGTCGCAAACATCAGACACCCGGCAGTGCGTGTCGGGCATGCTCATTTTGTGGAATATAGCCCCGAACTCACAACATAATGGCGGTACAGCATGACCGACAACTTTTTCCACGGGGCGCGTGTTAAGGAGGAAACCGACCTCCAGACAGCGATCAATGACATTGATTCCACGGTCATTGGGCTTGTCGCTGTTGCGGATGACGCCGACCCCGAAACCTTTCCGCTCAACACGCCAGTGCTGCTGACGCGTGTTATCACAGCCCTGGGGAGTGCAGGTAAAACAGGCTCCCTCTACAAATCCCTGAAAGCCATTTCCGACCAGGTGAGCACCCGCGTGATTGTGGTGCGCGTCGCGGAGGCGAAAGCAGGGGAGAATGAGCCAACGCAATCCCAGCTCATCATCGGTGGTACGCAGGCTGACGGCAGTTATACCGGGATGTTTGCCCTTCTGACTGCCGAACAGAAAACCGGCTATCGTCCGCGCATTCTCGGTGTGCCTGGCTATGACACCCAGGAAGTCACGGCGCAGCTGCGCGTGATCGCGAAACAGTTACGTGCATTCTCTTACAGCTATTGCGATGGCTGCGAGACTATCGCCGAAGCGAAAGCCTACCGCGAACAGTTCGCTGAGCGCGAGGGCATGCTTATCTGGCCCAACTTCATCGCCTACAACTCACAGACCGGCGTGAATGAAGAGTTTCCCGCCGTCGCCTACGCGTTAGGACTTCGCGCGCTGATCGATAATGAACAGGGCTGGCACAAGTCGTTATCCAACGTTGCTGTCAGGAATGTGCTCGGGATTGCCAAAGATGTTTTCTGGGCGCTTCAGGCGGAAGACTCGGACGCCAACGAGCTGAATGCCAATGAGATCACCACGCTTATCAAGCGTGACGGATTCCGTTTCTGGGGCAACCGCACCACGGATACGGATGAATACATTTTTGAGGTCTATACCCGCACAGCCCAGATTCTGGCGGACAGCATCGCTGAAGCGCAATTCACGACCGTTGACACGCCACTGACGCCTGCAAACGTCAAAGACGTGGTGAGTGGGATTAACAGCAAGCTTCAGGCGCTGGTCACTGAGGGCAAGCTGATTGGTGCATCCTGCTGGTTCGATATCGTTGATAACCCGACGACCGGCATCCGGCAGGGTAAAGCTGTCGTGCGCTACAACTACAGCCCGGTGCCACCGCTGGAAGATCTGACGATGATTCAGACGTTCACCGATCAGTATTACGAAGCGGCATTTTCTTCCCTCGGAGGTGCGTAAATGGCGATCCCTAAAAAAATTCGCTTGTTCACGCTGTTCGTCAATGGCGTGAACTACATCGGGAAAATTCCCAGCGTGACGTTACCGAAGCTTACCCGCAAAACTGAAGATTTTCAGGGGGCCGGTATGCTCGGGGCGGTTGCCGTGGATCTGGGTATCGATTCCGGCGCGCTGGATGCCTCAATGGTTGTTGGCGGCGTGGTTGAAGAGTTGCTCCTGAAATACGGTGGTGACATTGACGAACTGCGCCTGCGTTTTGCTGGCGAGATTTACAGTGGCGGAACCAGTTCCCTGATGGAAGTGGAAATGCGCGGGCGTATTACTGAGATTGATCCCGGTGATGCAAAGCAGGGTGATGACACTAACCACACCTACGCCATCAAAAACACTTATTACAAGCTGTCAGTTGATGATAAGCCGCTGCTGGAAATTGACCTGCTGAACTTTATCTACAAGCGCAACGGGGAAAATCTCTACCCGGATCGTATTTCTTCCGCGCTTGGCCTGAATAGCTGACTGCTTTCACTTAACCCTTTAACGGTGGCACAGGTTGCCACCCAGGAGATTTACCCATGGCTGTAACACTGACGAAACCCATCAAACGCGGTAACGATGAAATCACCGTTGTGACCATCACTGAGACGATCAAACAGGCTGGCTCACTTCGTGGCCTGCGCCTCGTTGACGTGCTCAATTTCGATTTTGAATCCACCTCAACACTGCTTTCCCGCGTTACCTCGCCAGCGCTGACCACGGCGGATATTGCCGCAATGGATACGCAGGATTACGTGGCACTTGCCGAAGAAATCACGCCTTTTTTGACGAAAGCGGCGCCATCAGTACCGGGCGCGGCGGTGACGGCGAACGAATAAGGGAAGCTCTCTTCAACAGCGTAGAGGATCTGATTGCCGATATCGCTGTAATTTTCCACTGGCCGCCCTCTGTCATGTATGACATGGAGCCGCGCGAACTGATGGCATGGCGGCAGCAGGCCGCCATCCGTAGCGGCAACCATGAGGATGAAGCCGATGGATCTTAATATCCGCGTCGCGTTCAGTGCGATCGATAAACTCACCCGCCCGACCAGTGCCGCCAGCAAAGCTGTTGGCGGCCTTGCCGAATCACTTAAAAAAACACAGGACGCGGCTAAACAGCTCGACAAACAAACGTCAGCGTTTGACAAGCTGCGCGCCCAGGCCAACGACACCGCGCAAAAACTCAGCCGCACACAACGGGCTTTCGATGGCCTCAACCAGAAACAGCGGGAAGGGGGCCAGCTTACTGAGGCCCAGGCGGCACACCTTGAAACGCTGCGCGGAAAGATCTCACGCCTTAACCAGACCTACAGTCTGCAAACCACCCGGCTACGCGAAGCATCACAGGCTATCCGTCAGCACGGCGTTAACCTGACTGCCGGAAGCGGCGCGGTGCAAAGCGCCCTGCGCAGAACTGAGCAATACACGCAGGCGCTGGAGCGGGAACGCCAGCAACTGGCCGCGATTACAAAAGCCCAGGCTCAATATGCACGGGCAAAAGAAACCGGCGACAAATTACGGGGCGCAGGGACGGGCATGGCCCTCGGTGCTGCCGCTGCGGGCTATGGTGCAGGGCGCTTTTTATCAACGCCGATTGGTTTTGATACCGATATGTCGCGCGTAATGGCGCTGACACGGATGGATAAAACCGATCCCCGGTTTAAGGGGTTGCGCGATCAGGCCAAACAGCTTGGTGCAGACACTGCATTTTCCAGCAGTGACGCCGCGCAGGGCCAGGCCTTTCTCGCCATGGCCGGATTCACGCCGGAGGCGATCAAGGCAGCGCTTCCCGGCGTGCTTGATACCGCCATCGCAGGCGGGGCACTGAGTGGCGATATTTCCCTTGGGGAAACGGCGGATATTGGTGCCAGCATCCTCAACCAGTTCCGTCTACAGGCCGGTGATATGGGGCGAGTGGGTGATGTGCTGGCCGGAACATTCACCCGAACGAGTACCAACCTGCGCGATCTCGGCGAAACAATGAAGTATACCGGCCCGGTGGCCGCCAGCCTTGGTATCAGTCTGGAAGAAGCGGCCGGAATGGCGGGTATGCTGGCGAAAGGCGGTCTACGTGGCAGCGACGCGGGCACTGCAATGCGCGCGTCATTGAGTCGGCTTGCAGCACCGACTGGCGCAGCATCCAAAGCGCTGAAAGAGCTGGGTGTATCTGTCGCTGACAGCACCGGCAAGATGCGGCCCGTTGAAAGTATCCTCGCCGATTTGTACAAGGCAACCAAAAAATATGGCTCCACTGACCAGGTGAGTTTCTTCAAGGATATCGCCGGAGAGGAAGCCTTTGTCGGATTGCAGTCGCTGGTTAAATCCGCCGGCAGTGGTGATCTTCAGAAGCTCATCGCAGAACTGAAAAAAGCACAGGGCGAATCGGCGGGCGTGGCTAAAAAAATGTCGGATAACCTTGGCGGCGATTTGTCCAACCTCAGCAGCGCATGGGAGGGGCTACAGACCGAAATATCCGATACGGTGAATGGCCCGTTGCGCAGTCTGATTCAGTGGCTGGATGAGACAATCACACGTGTGGCCGGGCTGGTCAAGGCAAACCCCGAGCTGGCAAAGACGCTGTTAATCGTTGGGGCTGGCGCGCTGGCATTAACGGCGGCGCTGGGTACGGTATCGATTGTCACAGGCATACTGATTGGCCCGCTGGCAAAGTTGCGGCTGGGCTTTACCCTCCTGACCGGAGGGAAGGGGATATCAGGCACAGTTGCCGCGCTTCGCACGCTGGGAACCGTTGGCGGCCCGGTGCTTGGCAGAATGAGCGGCTGGGGTGCGCTACTCGGTTCATTTTCTAAAAATATCGGTGGCGTAACCGGTTTTTTACCGGCGTTGCGCAGCGGGCTGCTCACAGCATTCCTTTCGCCTGGCGCGGCAGTTGGCTCACTGGTGAAAGGTATCGGCGGTCTGGCATTACGCCTGACCGGGCTGCCTGCCATATGGGGGCTGATCACCACGGCGGTATCAGCCCTTGGCGGTGTGCTTTCATTTTTGCTCAGTCCGATAGGGTTGATTGGTGCGGCATTTGTGGCAGCAGGGTTACTTATCTGGCGGTTCTGGGAGCCGATTAAAGCTTATTTTCTTGGTTTTTTTAGTGGCGTCTGGCAGGCGCTGACACCGCTGCGCGATGCTTTTTCCGCTCTGTCGCCAGTCTTTACCCTGATTGCAGACGGCATTCAGACCGTGTGGGGATGGTTTCAAAAACTGCTGTCGCCGATGCAGACCAGTAAGGAAACCCTGGATCAGTGCACCAGTGCCGGTGAGACGTTTGGTAGGGTTTTTGGTTTCGCGTTGCAGGCGCTCCTGACGCCGCTGACCCTTTTGATGGAGGGGGTAGGGTGGGTTCTGCAAAAGCTGGGGCTGATCCCTGCAGGGCTTGATGAAGCGAAGCGAAAAGCGGAGAGCCTGACCCCTAAAGCGCCGGTTATGTACGAATGGGATCCCCGGCAGAAAAAGATGGTTCCCAAAAGCTGGAACTGGTCTCCCGATGCCCCGGCGAAAACGCCTCTGCCGATGACCACGCCGCCCGTCATTCCTGAATCCGGAACGGCGCGGCGTCTCAAGGAAATATCAGATAACACCAAAACCACGGCGGATAACACGAAGAAGATCGGCCCTGGCGATATCGTTTTCAAAAATTTGCCACAGGCGCTGGCATTACGCGGTGCATACCAGGAGGCGCGGGTAATTCCTCAGCCTGTGCCGGGTGTTGCTGCGTCAGCGGCTGGCGGGGTGCTGTCCGTTCCGGCTGCCACGCAAGGGGCAGTTGCAGCGCCGGTTGCTGCACCTTCCGCTGCACCGGTGTTTCAGATCAATTTCAACGATGTGGGTAGTAAGTCCGTGCCGGAGCTTGAAAAAATGGTGCGCGATGCCGTCCGGGATGCGCTGGCCACCACCAACAGAGCTAACCGCGGTTCGTTCCGCGACCGCGATTAAGGAGCGTTTTTATGATGATGGTCTTTGGGATGTTCGTTTTTATGCTGCGTACCACGCCCTATCAGCAGTTGCGCCACTCGCAGGAGTGGCGGCACGTTAAAAATGAAAGGGTCAATCAGTCTGCCAGCTGGCAATACATCGGCGCGGGCGACGATACCGTGACGCTGGAGGGCGTGCTTTACCCGGAAATAACCGGCGGTAATCTGTCCCTTTCAGCACTTGAAACGATTGGCTTTGCCGGTCGGCCATGGCCGCTGATCGAGGGGGAGGGGAGAATTTACGGGATGTATGTACTGACGCGCCTGGAGCGGGGTAAATCTGAGTTTGACCAGTACGGCAATCCCAGAAAAATCGAGTTTACCCTCAGCCTTAGCCGTGTCGATACCGATTTCAGGGAGAAATTGCAGAGCGCATCTGTCAGTGATGCGCTGGCCGAGTTAAAAACCAGCGCAAATAACGCGATAAATCAGGTCAGCAATTCACTCAAGAGCCTGTTTTAGTAATCGTCCTGTGCTGTTGATACGGGTTGATACATCAACGGCACCTAATATTACATGGCCCGTTACTCCGGATTAACCGGCCAGTTCACTTCCGGAGCCGTCGAAATATCGACGGCTTCAAGCGCATCAAGATAGTCCAGCCACAGTCCGTATTGTGTGAGGTCGTTACCTTTCAGGCGTCCGAGTGCTGCCTTTCCCGGCCATTGCTTACTGTTTATGTATGCATTTGCTTCATCTGTTTTTATGGAGCGCAGCCACTCAGCATCAGATACAAGCTCAGCCTGAGGCTTATCAGCCCAAACCGGCATACCTTTATCGTCAGCAGAAAGAACCTTCCCTGCTGGCGGTTTAGCGTTGTATATGTCCCTAACCTCGTCTTCAACTTCAATGACGTCATCCGGCAGAGATCCAGCATTAATATAGGATTGTTTCTCCCACTCCGGATAAAAACCCAATGTTGTTTTTGAGAATAAATACATAATCAGTACCCTACGGTAATAACGGCCACGCTCATTGCAACATTGCAGTAGAGCTGGCGGCTCGTTTTAGAAACAGTTCCACCATTCACCAGCGCCGTTCCGCTACCGCCAGCCATATTTGCATCAGCCAGAAATGCGTTTGGAAATGGAATCGGAAAATTCACAGTAATAGCACCAGCCTGTGTTGCTGAGGCTGTATACCACTGCACAATTAGCGTCTGCCGTACGCCATTAATCACCCCCGGAAACTTCCAGTATCCATTACTGGACTGCCCCCCCAGAGAACCCATTGCTACCCCGGCAGTCGCGATATCTGATAGACCAAGGTATTCGAGAAGAGCCGCGACAGATTTTCCGGATAACGCCGTGAGGGTGTTATCAAGTGGTTGCTTCCCCGCCAGCGCATTTGTCATGGTGGTGGCAAAGTTTGGATCGTTACCAAGAGCGGCGGCCAGCTCATTGAGGGTGTCAAGTGTTGCCGGAGATGAAGCTACCAGTGCGGCAATTGCAGCTTTAACAAATGCCGTGGTGGCAAGCTGCGTGTTATTGACTGATTGCGCTGCTGTGGGCGCTGTCGGAACACCTGTCATTGCCGGGCTTGCCAGTGGCGCGTAATCGGCAACAACTGATTTGACATGTGCTGTGGTTGCCAGCTTTGTGCTGTTATCCGCTTTGACTTGCGTTGGTGCTACCGGGGTTCCGGTAAAGGTCGGGCTGGCAATCGGCGCATATTGGGTGTGCGGGTTGCTGGCTGCAATATGCTGGCTCAGCAGGTTATCTGCATAAGCTTTTACCTCGATCACTTTGTTATCGACGTATTGCCGTGTTGCCAGCACCACGGCAGGATCAATCTTCAGCGTGACGGCTGATGTGGATGACACGATCAGCACCATGCGAATGGTCTGCGTGCGCCCGCTACCTTCCTGCAACAGCGGTTTATAGGTTTCCGGGCAGTTTGCCACGGCAACCAGCACGCCACTGTCATCATAAAGGCCGATTTCACGGATCCAGTATCCGCCCTCGTTTTCCGGTATCACCTGCTCAGCAATAATCTGGCTGCTGTTGTTGGGGTCAATCGACAGCATATTCAGTGCTGCAATGCGTTTCTGGTTAATCAGCGCAGTCTGCGCCGGGTCAGGGGTGGGGAGTACCCCATTGGCGTCGCCAACCGCCATCTGCGTGATATTGAGTGTCGTACCGAGTGCCGCCGCATTCGCCAGCCGCGCGGCGCCCTGATTGGTCAGAATGGCAAAATATTTTGCTGTCATGCGTTAACTCTCGTGTTCTCTATCAAATGTATGGCCGAAGCCGGGTAGTAATCACCGCCAACGGCGATCTCTTCTGGCAGGTAGGGATAAACCGTCACCGCTGCGCCATCAAACGTGGCTGCACCAACATATAATTCACCGGCGCTCTGGAGCTGGATCGACAGTCCGATCAGGTGCCTGCTCAGCGGCTTCGCATCCTGAATCAGCCGCTCAAGCTCCTGATACGTTTCCTCAGTGATGCCCTGTTCCTGCACACCGATATCCAGCCGGAAAGTGCCTGGCTCTTCGCCGGTCTGCCACCATTCACTTACCCGAATCAGAAAGCCGAACGGCTCAACGACCCGGCGCAGCGCGTGGATGGTTCCTTTCTGGCGGTGAACCATAAAGGCGGCTCTGATGACGGCCCGCTTTGTCTGTTCCGACCAGTTTTTGTCCCAGCGATCAACTGACAACGCCCAGGCGAGGTAGGGCAGAAATATCACAGGGCACTCATCCGGATCCCACAGCTTGTGAAGTTCAACGGGGATAGTGTTAATCCTTGCCGTGGCGGTTTCGGTGCGGCGCAAAAACTGACTGGCGGTGGGTGGCAACAGGCTGTTACTCATTGGTGCCTCCCTGGCTGACAGTGACGTTAACGCACACCGCTGATTGCGTGTCATCGATCACGATATCTGTGGCAGGGGTTGTCAGCTCAACGCGCTGTACACCCTGAACATGTAACGCCGCCATCACCGCGCTGCGGGCAACATCCCGCCCGATTTTCCCCTGGGCTGCCAGCCATGCCGTCAGTGAGTCCTGCGCAGCTGTCAGAATGGGTTCGGATTCCGGCCCCGGATAGAGATAAAGCGTGGCATCAATCTCATAGGTGACGATCTCTGCACTTTGCACCGTGAGACGATCACCCACCGGGCGCCGGTCTTCTGCGGACAGTGCCGCATTCACGACAGCCAGCAACTCCGGTGAAGCCGTGCCATCACCTTCGGTTGATAACACCGACACCACCACCACGGCAGGAGAGGGGCTGACTGCTTTTGCGTCTGCCACTTTGCCGCTGGCGCTTCGGGCGTAGTACTCGTAAGCACCGGTTGGCCCTGCCACGCTCAGACCTTCAAACGCGGTTTGCGCGCGCAGGCGCAGGGCCGTATCACTTTCCATTACGGCATCGCTCGTGTCTGTCTCCGGTGTGATTTCAAGCCTGGTGGTGTTGAGGTTGGCGGCCAGATTATCCAGATCAGTGGACGCGGCGTGACTCAGCATACAGGCGGCAGCCCCCTCGTTTATCTGCTGGCGTAACATCATCTCCCGGTATGCCACGACCTGCGCAATGACATTCAGTGGCTCAGATTCGAATCCCAGCGCAGCGGTTATTGCAGACTGCTGATCTACCGGGAACGCGGCGATAATGACGGCTTTTACATCCAGCAAAATCCCCTCGAAATCCAGCGTTTCGATAATTTGCGGCTGCGGCAGCTGCGATAAATCAACCGTTGCCATTACTGTTGCCCCTGAGTGTTATGGTGGTGGCCTGCTGTTCCATGGTTTCCGTCAGCATGCCTGACATATTCACTGTTACCGCGCCGCCCGCAGAGAAAGCCACGTCCACGGTGCTCAGCGCTATTCGTGGCTCCCACGTTGCCAGCGCGATGACGATCGCGCTCATGAGCTGCATGCGGGTAACGTTGTTCTGTGGGTTATCGATAAGATCCTGAACCAGCGAGCCATAGTTACGGCGCATCAGCCTGGAGCCAATCGGGGTGCGAAGGATATCGCTTACCGACTGCCAGACATGATTGGCATCCGTAAGGGTTCCTGTCCCGTCCGGGTTCATACCCGTATAGCGAGCTGTCATTGCGTGCCCTCCGTCCAGCTACCGCCCCGTTGCACACTGCCGTGCTGATGGTTGTCCACCTGCACACCGTTTGACGTGAACGTCCCGCTGCCGTGAGTGAAATTCCCCTCCAGATTGCCTCCCTCCGAGACGGTGAACGTCCGGGTTTTCAGCAGGCTGGTACATTCAACAACCGGCGTATCCAGAGTGACGCTGACAGCCGCCTCCAGTCTGGCGGTTTTGATTCCGGAGACGGTCAGCGCCCCGGCGCTAGCGTCGTAATGAAACCGTGCGCCGTCCGGCGCGGTCATGACCATCTCGGTTGCCGATGCACCCGGAGCCGGGTTGTCGTTGCTGTACAGGCTCCCGCCAATAATGGCGGTTTCGGGGTTTCCGCCCATGCACAACAGCCAGACCTGTTCACCCACAGCAGGGGGAAGCCATACATTGAATGCGCCCGCGCGCTGCGCATTCCAGCGAAGCCAGGTGGTGGTGAGTCCGCCGCTTTCCACGCGCACGCGCCATCGGCTCACATCGATCTCAGTTACCGTGCCGGTGCGGACAACGTTTTCCAGCAGACGGATCAATTCAGCAGCATCCACTATTGCACCCCCAGCGAATCAATGACCTGGCGGGCGATTGCCATGCGGTCAGCTTTGCTCAGCCCGAGCAACTGGCGGCGTGGATAGGTTGCCACCGCACCGCTGTTGTTCACCTTGTCGCGCAGGCCATACTGGTGCACGCGGGCGATCCTCGCTGCCACTCCGGAAAAGCCAACAGTCGCACCGTCAGTGTCAGCACGCGCTTTCAGAAACCGTGCCGCTCGCAGACGGCGAAACATCGGATCGGGCTTCGTGGTATCACGGCGAACCTCCGTAAAACTGACATCGAGATAGCGCTCAATGTCTTCCCGATAGAAAGTACGCACTGCACCACGCTCTTCATCAAACCCCGTCAGCATTCGGCCACGGCTGCCCCGGCTGGCCTGCCAGTTTTTCAGGCGCCGGGTTTCACCGTTCCAGACAAAACTGATGCCAGCCTGTGAGCGCAGAACACGTCGGCGTCGCTTCTCAAACTTGCTACCGTCCGGGGCTTCCTGCCGCCCGATGCGCTGGCTCTGACTGCGGCGAAGGGTGGTGGCAATACTTCTGGCTGTGCGCAACCGGCCCGCCGGAGCCATCCCGGCCAGAATGGTGGCAAACACATCATCAAGCTGCTGAAACAGTGCGGCATCATTACTCATGGCATAACCTCACCGGCATCCGGATCGAGGAAAACGGAATCCCACTCACCATGGCAAAATCGCGGGCGGTCTTCCGGCAGATGTGTCGCCACGGCAACACCACTCTCATTACTGACCATGACGCGTTCCCATACCGGGAGCGTAAACAGGATATCGGCTGCGTCATCGCTCAGTATGTCGGCCTCAAATTCAATTTTTCTGTTGCTGTCAGGGTTCAGAAGCAAATCGGGTTGATGCTTCCAGACCCAGGCCAGCAGGGGGAGCATGAGATCATCGACATGGCCGGGATATTCCATCGCCAGCACTTTGATTTCGTAGCGGTACATAAACGAGCTTTCACCGGTTGCCTGAATTTCAATAGCGCCTTTTTCCGTCCAGACCGTGATTTGCTCTGGCCTGGCTCTGCACCACTCATTACCGGCAATCAGCGCCTCGCGCAGCAGTTCTGTTTTTTTCATGGTCTTGCTCCTGTAAGCCCGGTTTGCGTACTCTGCTGCGCCCGCTGCTGTTCTATCTCGCGAATGCCCGCCAGCTGATTATTTGCCGTTTCGACAGCCGCCAGCAGTGGCTGGATCCACAACACGGCCTGGCAGTAGGTCAGCGTGCCGGTGGCAGCGGTGCGATCACCGGCTGTGTCAGACCCGGAGGGAGCGGCACCGAGGGCGCTGGCACGTAAACGGTTTGCGTACCCGAGCAGCCCGCGAGCAACACTGACAGGCACAGCAAAATCACAGGTTTTTTCATGGCGGAGGATCTCCCTGTATTCGATTACGGCTTCATCCGAGCTGGCACTGGTGAGTGCACTGGCATGTGCGGCATTTGCTGCGGTCTGATTGAAGCGATTGATATTGAAAACCTGAGTCGCAATCGCCTCGCGCTGTAGTGCGTTATCAGACGCCAGCACACGCTTATCGCTTTCCGCTGCGCTCAGGTCTGCTCTGGTGGAAACCAGCCACACTGCGAGCGTGGCGATAATTACCAGCGCTGTTGCGCCTGCAATGATCGTAATGCGGTTCATTTCTGGCCCCACAGACACACCTCGCGCTCAACTTCGCGACGATTCATCAGCCCTTTCCACTTTTTGCCGCCAGCGTAAATCCACTGACGCAGCCCGTCACAGGCGGCCCTGTAATTACCGGCATTAAGCTGACGCAACAACGCGGAGCGCTCAAACGCTGTAACACCGACGTTGTAACTGAACGTTATTAGCGCTGCTTTCTGGTACTCGCTGGCGGGCACCTTAACGGAGCGATCAACAGACTGCGCGAAAGGCACAAGGTCATTTTGCAGAAGTGCACGGCATTCGGTTTCGGTGTATTTTTTACCCGGAATAATGTCCCTGCCTGTGTGCCCGTAACAGACAGTAAGCACGCCAGCAACATCGTGGTAAGGTGCGTACCTGACGCCCTCCAGCTCAGGGAGCATCGTCCCGGCAATAGCCAGCGCGCCAGCGCCGGTCATCCCTGCCAGCTTATTTCGCAGTGCGGGTGATATCGCCATTATTCACCTACCTTTTCCAGTGCCCTGACCGCCACCTGCACTGCCGCCGGGCGCTCATGTGAGGGCTTATCTTTCACCTCGTTGAGGTAGCCACTTAGCATCTGCGTACGCTTTTCATCTTCCTTACGCCGACGACGCGCATCCAGCCTCCCGCTGACATAAGAGGCCAGGGAAATAATCAGCCCTGCTGCACCAAAGAACATGTACACCAGATCCTGTGTGGTAAATCCTATCGCTGCCGCCAGCGCGGCAAGCCACGCAAAGATCTGCGTGAAGATATTCCCGGAATCATTCATTTTCATGCGCTCCTGCCTCGCTACGTGCGTAAGCCGACCCGTCCCATACCCGGTTAATTAGCTCCATAGCTGTACGGTCTTCGTGGCTGCCGGTTCGCTGACTTCGGGTAATTCCACCTCCTGACCGGCGGTCAGAAAAAGCTGGGCGGAAATGCCCTTATTGGCCGATACCACAGCCTCAGTCACGCCGCGTGTCAGGCCGTAATGCCGCTGACACAGCAAATCCACGGTATCCCCCTGTAATGCCCTGACCTTCATCAGAAAGCCTCCGTGAAATTGCGCGTTGCGCCGCGAATATCCGCAATAGCCCAGCGCACATCGCGCCAGAGATCCTGCGCCTGAGTGGAGAGGGCAACGGCGCGTTTTTCACCGGCATCGCCGGTGGTATCAACATCGCGAAAAGTCTCAAGCAGAAGGGCACGGGCGCAACTGAATACCGCGCGGCGGTAGCGGTGGATCTTCACGCTCTGCCCGTCAACCTGCATGGCCGGGACAGCGCCCAGCGAGGCATAACCCGCAGCAATCTGTTCTCCCTGCCATGACGCCAGCTGCTCTGATACGTGGATCACCGCTTCCGTCACCACATGTTTGAGACGGGTGGTGGTCACGGCACCATTGATACGCATTTCAAGGCGTACATCGCTCAGGGCGATTTCCGGCCAGAACGAACCGGCAGTGACTTTTTCGCCACCATCATTGACGTCCGGCACATCTTCCGCAGAAGGTGTGACGGCGCGACCCGCTACAAAGCTCATCGTGTAGTCTCCTGAAAAGGTGGCGGTGAGCGGACGGAAAAAAGTAAACGCCAGGCGCTATAGATTTCCGCCCGCGCCGCCAGCGCACGGGGCGCAAGTCGGTTATTTCGTCTTCTCTGTCGGCGCTTTTCGTTTTCGGGTTTGTCCGCCTGACTTCGTCCCGGTACGCGCTTTTGCACTTGTGTTGCGCCGGGTTCGGGTTGTCGTTTTTTCGGCGACAGTAGCAGGTTGTTCTGCGATGCCGTCCGCTGCTGCGGAAGCTGGCTCCGCGCCACCTGAGCCAGCGTCGCCCGTTGTGCTACCTGAATCATTTGTCGCACCGTCGGCGGAACCGGTTGTTGCGCTGGCTTTTTTAACCACACGCGCCAGGCGTTCGATCTCTTTTTTCACCCCGGCCCCGGCATCAAGCGTCAGCGCCTTACGCAGCAGGGAAAGGGCGGTTTCCTGCTCTTCGGCTGTGCCGCTTCGCAGTGCAAACGCCCTGGCTTTGCAGAGCTTGGCGCGAACCACATCCGGCATATCGCTGTTTGCGGTGATTTCTTCGACGTCATCGAGCACTGCCAGATAGGGCGTAATATCGGTGCTGTCATCGGCCTTGACCTGTACCAGGATGGGATCGCAAATTTCGTCAACCAGTACGGTGGCGGGCGTGCGGTTAAAGCGGTCTGGCATCAGCAGGTTGTGGGAGACGACATAGCGCCCGATACGCACGGCCAGCGCGTAATCGCCCGCGTCCACCGCCCATACCATCAGCGTGGTGATCACTTCATCCTGCCGTCCGCTGCCGCCTGTCAGTGTTCCCTCGATCCAGCCCTCATAATTGGGAAGTAACTGGCGCTTCATGGCGGCTTTTGCCTGGTCGGACTGCACTTTGCGCAATGCACTCTGATCCATGCGTAGCCGGTGCAGGATTTGTTCGTGTGCCGTGCGCGCCGTGTCGGTCTGCTCGTCGGTTTTGCCATGGCGTTCAGCCATGACCTTCTGAAAATGTTTTTGTGCCGGTGTCAGCATGGTTCTGTCCCCGAGTGAAGCGGGCCGCAAAGCGCAGCCCGCCCGGTGTTACGCGCCGCCCTCAGCCGCTTCGGCGAAGGTGATCCCGTCGATAAACGCCACTGCGCCATAATCTTCAACAATGAAATCGTCATTGGATGACTGGTAAGTTGCGACGCGGTTGTACTCCGGCTCTTCCTTGATAGTCCGGCGCAGGGAGCCGCGCTGGAAGTAGAGCGACAGGTTTTTGAACGGCGTGATGAGGATGCCGTTGCCGGGGAAGTAGGGCGCGATGAAGGTCGGCATATTCCCCACGCGCTCCTGCGACACAATGAGCTGCCCCGCCAGCATTTCCGTATTGGGATTGGTCTGGCTCATGGCATTGATGGTCGGGAAATTACTGGTCGTCAGCAGGTCGCCAGCCAGGATCACCACGTTGTCAGGGTTGCGCTTGTGCCACTCATCCATAAGGCTGTTTTTGGCGTCGTATACCGCTGCCGTCAGGTTGCCGTATGTCCCGGCGGCGACAATTTTGTTGTCCTGGTCGCGGGAAGTGACTGTCACGCCTGTGATACGACGATGCGGGGCTTCATTGCGGATTTTCTGCAACCAGCCAATGCCGCAATCCTGTAACAGCGGATTCGCTGCGCGATCAGAAGGATCGGAATAGCTTGTCCCGTTGAAACCGATCATGATGCGGTCAAGCGACATCTGACGGGCCATTGCGCTGCTGATCAGCGGCTGAAAGTTTGGCTGATGCGCCCAGGCATCAAGCTGCGCGTACGAGATACCGTAGTCGTAGTTGGTCTTGCGGCAGAGGTAGCCGTAAGGATCCATGTTGTCATTGGATGCCGGATTGCGGCGCGTGGTGGTGCTGTTGTTCACTCCGGCCAGCGGCCCTTTGCTGCCGATCAGGATTTTCTGGCCGATCTGCTCATCAACGCCGAAAACGTTAATTTGTTTCAGAAAGGCGTCGCTTTCCTGCGCGGCGGCCTCAAGGCGCTGTTGCGCAGTCGGATCAACGCTGAACTGTGCCGCGACAGCGGCGGCTGTCACGCCGTTAAGCTGCGCCTGCCGTGCCACATACTGATCGAACAGTTGACGGGTATTATTTCTCATCTCTTTCTCTCTCGTTGCTGATATCAGTAGTCAGCCAGCTGCGCGTTATCACCACCGCTGGCAGGCGGGCGGCGGCTGAAGTTGCCGTCCGTGGTTTCAAGTTTCTGGCGCAGTGCAGCCAGATCGGTTGTCAGCTGCTGAATGGCGGCTTTGTCCTGCGCTCGGCCCTGCTCAACGCTGCTGAACTGATCGCTGAGTTCAACCTGTGACTGCGCCACGGCCTCAACAGCCTGATGCACCTGGCTGAATCGCTCATCGTCGGTCTTCTGCCCCTTGCCAAGGATGCCCATGACGCGGGAAAACCACTGTTTGCTTTCATCGCTGCGCTGGCCGGAAAGCTCGATCACTTCCGCCTCAATGGCTTCGGTGATCATCGGCGGTTCTGCCTGCTGATTGTTGAATGCCATCACCTGCGCACGTTGCTGAGCAGCAAATTTCAGGCGTTCAGTGCCAAGGCTGGCGGGCGTGTCTGTCATCGCGAGGCCCATCACATAGGCTTTGCCGTTGAGCGCAAACTGCGGGTGCAGTTCAATGCTGGAGTAAACCTTTTGCCCTTTGTCGGTCATTTGCTTCATACGGTCGGAAGCTTCAATCTCCGCATAGAGCGCGGTGCGACCCGCCAGCGGCCCGGTGGTAATATCCTCGGCGCTTAATGCGGTCACATCGCCCATCGCCCCGAAATCACTGCCCGGATAAGGCGAGAGGTAATGCTCAATGTTGACGCGCGCCCCGTACACTTCCGGGTTGTAATTCGCTGCTGCGTCGTGGAGATGTTCCGGCTTAATTTCGCGGCCATCGACGGTGGCCCCGGAGACAGCAACACGGAATTTTTTGCGGGTTTTCGTTGTGCCAGCCATGTTCGTTTGCTCGTTGTGAGTGAGTTCAGCGAAATGATGGCAGGGGCGGCATTGCCGCCTCAACGCGTTGTTGTTGTAGGGGAAACACAACAACCAGAGGTGCGGGAAAGCATCCGCGCGCGCGGGTTAATCTCCCCGGCATACAGCGAGGAGAAGCGAATGTCGGTCGGGGAAGCGTTTATCAGGCAGCGGGCAAGACAACTCTACTGGCAGGGATACCCGCCAGCAGAAATCTCACGCCTGATGGGGATCAATCAGAACACAGTTTATGCCTGGAAAAAGCGCGACGAGTGGGACGATACGCCGCCGATCCAGCGTGTCACCACATCCATTGATGCGCGTCTGATTCAGCTGACCAGCAAGGATAAAAAGACCGGCGGTGACTTCAAGGAAATCGACCTGCTGACCCGACAGCTTAAAAAGCTGGATAACGGCACCCCGGCCACGCAGCCGAAAAAGAAGCTGCGCAAGAAACAAAATACCTTCTCGGAATCGCAGATTGCGGCACTGCGGGAAAACATTCTTGGCTCACTGCACTGGCACCAGCGCGGCTGGTTCGACAATCACCACCACCGCAACCGCGCCATACTGAAATCCCGCCAGGTGGGGGCTACCTGGTATTTTGCGCGCGAGGCGTTGTTGCGTGCGTTGTCTGACGATGTGAAATACAAACATCAGCGCAACCAGATTTTCCTTTCCGCCAGTCGCCGTCAGGCGTATCAGTTCCGCAGCTTTATTCGTTCTGCCGCTGAGGAAGTGGACGTTGAACTGAAGGGCGGCGACATGATCCAGCTGGCGAATGGCGCAGAGCTGCATTTTCTTGGCACCTCAGCCGCAACAGCGCAGTCATACACTGGCAATCTCTATTTTGATGAGTTTTTCTGGGTGGGGCAGTTTACCAACCTGAAGAAAGTGGCCGGGGCAATGGCAACCTTGAAAGGGCTGACTCGCACTTATTTTTCCACACCGTCAGCAGAAAGCCACGAGGCCTATCCGTTCTGGAGTGGTGAAGCGTTTAACAAAGGCCGCAGCCATGGCAAACGGATTGAGTTTGACACCAGCTGGAAAACACTCAACAGCGGCCTGATGTGTCCGGACAACATCTGGCGCCAGATTGTCACCCTTCAGGATGCCATCGATCACGGGTGGGATCTCACTGACATTGAGGAGATTCAGCAGGAGAACAGCCCGGAGGAATACGACAACCTGTATGGATGCGTGTTCATCAAAAACGGCGAAACCGCTTTCGATTACAACCAGTTGCTGAGTTGTGGTGTTGACGGGTTTGACGACTGGCCCGACTGGAAACCGTACGCCATGCGCCCGATGGCAGATCGCGCGGTGTGGATTGGCTATGACCCCAACGGTGCCAGCGGCAAAGGTGACAGCGGGGCAATATCGGTTAATGCGGCGCCGCTGGTTCCCGGCGCCAAGTTTCGTACCATCGAAACCCAGCGCATTCGCGGCATGGAATTCGAAGCGCAGGCGCAACTGATCATCAACATGCTGACCCGCTACAACATCCAGCACATTGGCATTGATGGCAGCGGCATCGGCGAGGCGGTGTACCAGCTTGTGAAGAAGAAATTTCCGGCGGCAGTGTGCTACCAGTTTTCACCCGCCAGCAAGCGCATGCTGGTACTGAAAATGCTGCAAATGATCCGCGCTGGTCGCTGGGAGTATGACCGGGGAGAGTATGACCTGATCACCGCGTTCAGTGCGGTGCGAAAAGTGGTCACACCGGGCGGCGTGATCACGTATGACACTGACCGCGCCCGTGGCGTCAGTCACGGTGACTTAGCCTGGGCGACCATGCTTGCCACTATCAATGAACCGCTGGGCGCTGACGGCGGCAATACCATGACCGTTATGGAGTACTGACTTTGAGCAGAAAAAAATATCCCCGCACGCGGCAGCATTCCGGGGAACAGACAGACCTGGTTTCTGCACTGAAAACCCAGCCGGGACTGAGTTCTTTCACCTTTGACGGGCCATGGCCGGTCACGTCATCTTATGACCTGCTGGACAGCATGTATTGCGCCAACAATGGCCGCTATTACGAAACGCCGATCAGCTGGTACGGACTGGCGCGGCAGTTTGGTTATGCGAGCTGGCACCAGTCTGCGCTGATGTTCAAACGCAACGTGCTGGCCGGGTGTTTTATCCCGCACCGGTTGCTGTCCCGTCAGGTTTTCTCTGCCTTTGCGCTTGACTGGTTTGTGTTCGGTAACGCCTATCTTGAACTGCGATCAAATATGCTTGGCGGCCCGCTGGGGCTGCGCCATTCACTCGGCAAGTACACACGGAGGGGTTCCGATCTCGATACCTACTGGTTTATTCAGGCGGGCCTGGATGATCACCAGTTCAGGACTGGCTCAGTGTGCCACGTCATCAACCCGGATATTCACCAGGATATCTACGGTATGCCGGAGTATTTTGCAGGGCTGCTGTCGGCTAACCTGTCGCATTCTGCTGACAAGTTCCGCAAGCTTTACTATGACAACGGCAGCCATGCAGGTTGCATTGTTTACGTGAACAGCGCCATTGCCGATCAGGAAAGCCTCGACAAGCTCAAGAAAACGCTGACGGATACGCGGCGGGGTGGGGCATTCAAAAACATCCTGCTGCATGCGCCTGGCGGCGGTAAAGACTCGGTTCAGATCCTGCCGTTCAGCCAGATATCGGCAAAGGATGAGTTTATCGGCGTGAAGTCAGCAACACGCGATGACATTCTGGCCGCGCATCGCGTACCGCCACAACTGATGGGCGCCATCCCGGAGGGTAATGGCTCGTTTGGTGATGTTGAAAAAGCTGCCAGGGTATTTGCCATCAATGAGCTGACACCCGTGATGGAAGCCATGAAACACGTCAACGACTGGCTGGGTGAGGAGGTGATCCGCTTCAACCCCTATGCACTCCTTTCCGAAAGCGCCTGAGCATTCCGGCAGACACCATCAGGAGTGGTGGTGTCGCGTCTGCACTCCCGAAAATCCTTCTAATTTTTTCACCTTCCGGCACTGCCCGCCGCCTGTCGGGCATCGTTTTCCGTACCCGTCACCAGACGCGCTGTAAGCCGCTCTGAGACGACATTTCCTCACCTGTCCCCGCGCAGGCCGGAGCGAGCGCACGGCAATACAGCGCGGCTCAGGCCGCGATTCCTGAGGTATACAACCCCCTGCCTGCCCCCAAAGCGCGCGCTTGCTCCCCCGCCTCGCCTGCGCGCTGAATGTGCCTCTTTTTGTGCACTTTTGAAATACTGCCGGAACCGCAACAGAACTGGCGCGGGACTGGATTATTAACATCAAAAAGATTGCGCAAATTTGTGCGCTATTGCGCGTCCATACCGTGGGGAGCATAGTAATATCAATATCACTTTGTTTTATAACAGGCCAACATTGCAACTCACCCCCATAGCGCTTGAAAGGAGTCAGTGTGTATATTAGCGAAGTTAAAATTAAAAATTATCGTTGCTTTGAACAATTCAGCACGATATTGAATCAGTTTACTTTAATAATTGGTGAGAATAACTCTGGAAAAACCAATTTTATTAAAGCTCTCTCTCTTCCGCTCACAATGGGGAGTTTGGATTTTTCACAAAAAAGATTATCTATAGCTGATTTTAATAGTTCCTGTGTCGAGGCTTTTCTAAAAACGGCTTTTCATCATTACAGATTGGATGAAGAGGAACAATTAAAAGATGAAAATCTTTCAGTACTAATAGATAAAATTCCAATCATTGAAGTGGAAGTCAGTTTTTCCGGCCATAAGGATAACTATGAGTTATCTCTAATACATAGCTTTCTTGCGGAGAATGAAAAAAAACCAACGTTTTCTATTAAGTATAAATATGCTCCTAAAATTTTTGACTTTCTCGGAAAAACAAAAGAACTCGTTTTATCCATCGAGGATATTGACAGGTTAAAATGGCAGCTACTTCCAATAGATAATTATGAATATGATATTGTTACCGTTTCCAATGAAAAATCAATATCGTTTGATAAACTTAAAAACCTCGTGGTAAATGTCATAGGGGCGGAACGAGATGATTTCTCAGACTCCCCTGCTATGAGGTCTAACAATATTCTTACAAAATTATTAGTTAGTGAGTTAACAGTTAATGAAAAAGAAGTGATTAACTTAGCATATAATGAGTTTTTCGGTAAGGTTGAAGGTGCCGGAACTTTTCAAAGACTATTAAACTCGGACTCTACTTTTGATAACATAAGAGAGCATTTAAAGGAAGTTGGATGTATCCCAAATCTTCCTAATTTGAAAAATATAATCTCAAATATTACTTTGAGTTACGGGAATGAATTCCTTTATCAAAAAGGTCTTGGAGAACGTAACCTTGTTTTTATTTTTCTTTTTTTTGCTTATTTTAAAAAGAGTAAAAGCGAGTTTAATTTATGTTGTGTTGAGGAGCCGGAGGCACATTTAGGGGTTAATAAACTCCGAGTTACAATTGATTTTTTAGAAAAAAGTATTTTAGAACCTAATTCTCTTTTGCAAACAATCGTAACGACTCATAATCCAGCAATAATCAATAAGCTTAAAATAAGTAATGTAATTGCTTTTTCTGGAAATAAAGCTATTAGTTTATCTTCATTCGGGGAAGAACTTAATGATTATCTTAGAAAAAGACCAAATTTTGATATACTTCGGTTAATATACGCAGATAAACTGATTTTGGTTGAAGGCCCATCGGAAGAAATGCTGATCAGAACGCATACATATCTTAACCAAGAAAATTTATATGATGTTGAGGTAATCAGCGTTGGTCAAAAAGGATATAAATCGTTCTTAGATATTTGGCTTTTAGTTAACGGAAATAATCACAACAAAAAGATCGCCGTTATACGAGATTTTGATGATCAGGAAAATGCGCAGATAGAGCATGAAAAATATAGAGATAAGCATCCTCATATTACTGTTGCAACAACAGTGTGCTATACATTAGAAGATGATCTAATTCATAAGGGTAATAATATTTCCAGTATTGCAAAATATTTTGAAATTGAATTGAACGCTGATGAGATTGACGGGGTTATTATTTCAGATTTCTTAAAAGCCGACAAAACTGGTGGGATGTTGACATTATGCGATGCGATGCTATGTATCGAAAATCCTTTAGTAATTGAATTGCCAGATCATATAACAACTGTTCTGGAGGCAATGCGATGATAACTGTTCAGATAGCAGGTGCAGGAGCTGGGAAAACTTTTGGACTTGCATCAAAAATTTCTCAGAGATTAACTGTTTCTGAGCCGTATAAAACAGTTTATGCTTTAACTTATACAAATTCAGCGCGAGACAAAATAGAATCGGAATTAAGTAAGAGTCATAATGAAATGAATGTAAAGGTGGAAACTGTTCATTCATTTTTATTAAGTGAGATTATATTCCCCTATTCATCTTATGTGCTTGGTGATAAATATAGCTCAGTTTCTTTTGAGACATTGCCAACTGAAGCAGCTTTTAAAAATGCTAGAATTAAAAAGTTGAAAGAAAATGGCGTTATCCATGTCGACAATGTTTATATGGTATCTAAGCATATCTTAGACAGAAATAATGCAAAAAATAGAGATTCCTATGCAAAGTCAAAAGTTGATTTTGTATGTAATCTCTTAAAGGATTTAATTTGTTCCATATTTATAGACGAAGTTCAAGATCTGGATGAAGATTGTTTTAAAGTTTTCCATATTCTTGGTATGGCTGGCATCTATGTATATATGATTGGAGATCCAAAACAAGCAATAAAATACCCAAGTTCTTTTATCGATTATATAGAAGAAAATAATAAAGGAAAAAGTGATGTTGTTTTTGAAGAAATAAATAATATAAGCAGACGTGTTCCAACTTCATCGTTATTATTTTCTAACTCCCTATGCTATAGTGGTCAGGAGCAAACTAATCACGAAAATTATGAAGGAAGTGTTCATTATATATATGATGATACACATGGATTTGATATTGCGATAGAACACGCTTTAGTAAATGGTAAGCTCGTTATTATTAATCAAAAAAATGATTTCTATGATACGCAAAGAGAAAAGGAAAATCATATACCTTATACATTAGCTCGTGCAATAGAGTGTGGCCCTAAAAGAAATAATAGAGATCCGCAGCTTTATATTAATTCCGTATATTTGGATTTAATGGATAGAATTAATGCTAATCCAACATGCCCAACAAAGTCTGCTGTTAATTATGTTGTCGGTGTTCACGAGTTAGCCCCTATTTTACGTTCGTTCAATGCATTTGGGATTTTTTACGAATTTGCGGAAAAGTGTGCAAATAATAACAAATCTTCAAAGCATGTTGTAAAAAGTATTGAGGCTGTCAAGGGTTTGGATAGTGATATTGTGTTTTTGATACTTTCAGATTCTTTTTGTCTATATTTGCGAGGTGATGAAATTGCAGAGCGGAAACGCTTCAATAAAGAGTGGAAGAAATTATATGTTGCTCTTACTAGAAGCAAAGATAAATTGATCTTTGTTCTTGATAAAAGAGTGATTAATGCAGAAAACTTACAATTATATGAGGAGTTTTTTGCATCTAAAAGCGTTAGTTTTATTCATGACGGAAACGAATGTTTGGAGTGGTTTTAATTTGGTTATATAGAAAATTCAGTGAGGATGGAATCCTCACTGAAAAGGAGATTATAGAGTTGATGAAACCTCTTTTCAGGGGTAAAAAATTGCGATGCTAAATTATTTGTATTAGCTTAGATTTGACATGACACAGCTATGGCACAGAGCCAAACCTAATCTGACAGGCAGCTCTGTGCCATGAGAGGACGTTGTAAACACTACACTGTTTTAGTCGCTAGGGTACCAATGAGCTACCGCGTACCCGTGCTAGAGCAGATATCAAATAGATATTACCCATGACGACTGCTCGATGATACATCATAATCACAAATTTTTATGATTAAGACTGTTTTAATCGTTATCTAAGTCATTAAACATTTGAAGCTCATCGCGAGTGCGTTCATAATTACTTTCAGGGTATGCTCTAAATTTTATATTTTCCAAATCAATTAATTTCCTTTTTAATTTGAAGGAATTATTAGAAAGTGACATTTCGTAAAAGTCAATTTCACCCTGTCTTGATTGTAATGCTTTCATAACGGAAAACTTAGCAGATTCTTTGAACCTCAAACCGAATGTAACATCGCTTAATCGTAATTGTGAGTCCTGTAAACCTTGCTTGTTAATAACCCGATATTCATTCTCATATTTCCAAGAAGGGGCTTTACTGAGAAGAATGACCCTATCAATCTCTTTTTTGGCAGCATTCCTTATATTCTCATTACTGCCAAATAACATATCATGAACTTGTTGGGTTCTAATAAATCTCTTGCCTTTGTAATCAACAGGGTAGATATCTAAAGTGTCATTTTCAGAAACGTCATACCCAATACAAAAACCCTTATGTTGATCAGCATAGTGCGACCACATTAAGGGACAGTTAAATTTTTTTGCTAATGAAAGTACGCCAACCTCATAATTTTTTAGTAAATATCTTTTAATATGATAACTGGCACTATCACCAAAATTGTCACCATAAAAATCAACACTTTCCGCAATGTCATTAATTAATTTCCGAGCCTCACTCTCACCTAGCATTTCAATTCTTTCTAATGTCCTAGGGCCTCTATATTTTATTTTTTTTGCTGCTTTTTCTAGTTCCTTTTGATGATTTTCTTTTACTAATTTATGAAGAATAGCGTTCAATTCATCGGCATTATCGATGTCGTTTAACACAGAAGGATTACAATCCAAAGGATCATTGAACGTTGTAGGATCGGCAAAATACAGGCTATCGCTTACAAGCAAATCAAGACTATCAATACTAAAACTTTTATATTTATATAAGCGAGAAGGAATATTCCGTATCATCAATTTTATCTCATCAATTTTTTGGATATTATCTACCCTTTTCAGGTACATGGACAATAGTAAAATCGAGAAATACTCGCTACCTAAGGACAAGACTTTTCCCTTTGATATTCATCAACTTGATCGGGGGAATTTAGATGATATTGACCCGTTGAACTCACAGCTCAAAGCAGACTGTCAGATTTGATTGTGTGCTGCCAGTGAAAACCGTCAGATCAAGTCTGAGCTAATACAAATTATTAGATATCTAATTTATGGCTTTTCGCCATTTTTCGATGAGCAATTCCACCTTATGTCCTGCGAGTGTCTTACGCCAGTGGATATCCGCACCTACCACGACTAATTCTCCTGTTCGTGGGTTCGCACAATACACTGTATCCAGTGCGGTTACTTTCTCACCGCGCGCCAGCTGTATGGCCTGCACTCGACTGATCTGGATTTTTTTGATCTGCGCCCACACCTGCACCTGTCCCGCCAGTGTTTCTACTTCTGGCGTAAGGGCTTGCTCTCGCTTACGTAGTTCACATGCGGCACGCAGGTAACTTTCGGCGCGAGCCTGATCATATTCCGTGTGCTCACCTGACGTAATAGCGAGCGCCAGCGCCTCAAACTCTTCGGCGGGTGATTTTTTCCGTTCCGGTTTGTGGTTTCGGATGCTTTCAGCAATGCGTTTTTTCTCTTCGCGCGTTAATTGTCCGATCACGATCTGCTCCGGCCCATCAGCGTCATCTAACACGAGGATTTCTGACGGTGCTGATGGTGGCGGAATTGTTTGTTTTTTCACCTCAGTACAGTTATTGACACGAGTCCAAGAGGGCGCAGGCGCGCCCTGAAGGTCAACGGCCAAACCCGCGCCATCAGAAATGGGAGGTTTCATCTTCACAATGCAGTAGGTTTTAAGGCGGGTGATCACCGGTTCAATGTTGACCGCAGGCATTACGAGGCCTTTGATCAAATTCTGATATTCGCCATAGGTGTTAGGCTCATCCTTCATCTGATACCAGATGCGAACAACCAGGTTTTTACGTGCGACAAATGCGCCGCCCTGCAACTGCACATACTGTTGCCAGTCGCCGGAATCGGCAGCGCGATGCAGTTCGCCAAATAGCGGATTTATGCTGTCTGCTAGCGCCTGATCATGCATCCGGCGCAGTTCGCGCCATACGGAAACCGGCGCGCCGCCTAAAAACTGAAATTGACGAATACCCCAGCAGGAGGCCCAGGCGGTAGCGTGTTTTGCTGTCTCTTTTAACGGTCTGCCGCTTTCGTCGTCGGCTTCGCCATCTAGCGCGTAGCCATCAATATTTTTAGAGATGTATTTAACGACATAGCCTGTCGCGCTGCCTTTCTCCGGATCGATATCCTTCATTTCAAAGCGCGGCAACTTGCCATTTCTGCCGCGTAGTTCTTCGGCATCTTCGCGGGTGGCATAATCCTGCATTACCTCGCGCAGCTCGCTGACATGCTCCGGGGCGGTGAACAGCAACCCGTGCCAGTGTGGCGTTCCATCGTGATGGGACTCTGCCACGCGAAGCCCGAATACGGGGATTTCTCGGCGGGCCAGCTCGGCGCGTATTTGCTGCCAGATGCGGTTAAGATAGCGCTGTGCCGCGCGTGGGCTTGTGCCGCTCCATTTAGCATTACGATGCCCGAACATACTCCACGCGTGATAGCGTGATGGTGTGGTCAGGGTAAAGAAGCTTCCGGCAAACCCATTTTCATTGGCGATTTTTTCAAAGCCACCAATGCGCGTCATCAACTCAATGCGCCGTTTTTCCGGGTTGGAGATGCTTTTATCTATCTGCTCAATCAGCGATATGCGTTCTTTTGTGTCCTGATCTTCCAGCTCCAGCTTGCTCATGATCGCGCGGCTACGTTTACGCCGTGTATCCCACTCGCTGACATGGTGTTTGCTGCAATAGGGCGATATGTCGCGTTTCACGTCACCAAACGCGATATGCAGATGCTCGCGCCAGCGAACTGCGTATTTTCTTAATGCGCGATGCCACCAACGAGAATCCAGCATTTTACTGATCGCTGTGGCGAGTTCGTCGAGGCGCAACTTACGTTTGCCCGAGCCGGGTGGAGTTTGGCGAAAATAGAGAGTCAGGCGCGCGGCTTCGTTATACAGCCACACCGCTGACTGGCGGTCATCCAGCGCCGCTATATCGTCGTTTACTTCGCTGAGAACGCCTGTCATATAGATGGCGATATCCTGCGCCATCAATTCCACATCTTCGGCTGAGTAATCCGGCAGATTATTGAACCGGCGGGTTAATTCCCCCAGGTTCTTAAACGTGTGGTAGAGCGTGTTGAGTTCACTGTATGCCTCGCCATCGCTGTCAACCGGAATGGCATATTGTTCAGTTACAGCCTGAATATGTGGCAGATCTCGCCTGACGATATCCCGCACGACCAGCCTGGCAATATGGCGGCCTTTCATGGAGTGGATGCTGTCAATGCGCACCGCCAGACGGCGGCGAATGAACAGCGGGAGAGGTTGAAGGGTACGTTTAACCCAGTCTAAAAACTCCTGCTCTTGGCCCAGCTCAACGAGATCAACAGCAGGCGTCTTATCGACGTAAATGGCTTTTCTTGGTTTGTTCCACTCATAGGCGTACCGGGTAGCATCATCAGAACTACCCGGAAAGGGAGGCGGTGGAGAAGGGGCGCGACGGCCACGGTTTTCCGTAGTCATTTTGTTGCCCCGATGCAGCAGAGCGTTTTACTCATGGATGGAGTTCAACGCACTTTTCACAGCCATTAGCAGGATCGAAACCAATCCACGAGGCATATGGTTTGCTGTTCGAAACGGCGATCACTTCAGTGGCTTTTTTCCCGTCGCCAGCAGCAATTCCGATACCCCGCGATGCGCTGATGCGGTGAAGGGTGAAAGTGCGATAAAGAGAGGAAACCAGCATTGTGTTGGCGTTGGAGGCGATAACCGGGAAACCTTCCGCCGCCAGTCGTGTTAGCACGGATGCCAGGCAATACTGATCGTCCTCACTGAATCCTTTAGTGTGATACGCAGAAAACACACCGTCATACGGTGGATCGCAGTACACAACATCGCCGGTCTGCACCATGCTCAGTGTTTCTTCAAACCCTGCACAGATAAAGGTTGCGCGTGTGGCTTTATCAGCAAATGCACATATCTCGGCTTCTGGGAAATAGGGGGCGCGGTAGTTGCCATATGGCACATTGAAACCGCCGCTACCGTTATAACGGCAAAGACCACGATAACAATGGCGATTCAGGTACAGAAAATAAGCCGCTCTTGTGCTGAGCGGCAAAGCAGCATCCTGATTAAATGAGTGCCTGATGTGGTAATAGTCGTCAGAGGTGGGATAGCTTTCGAAAACGATCTGGGCCAGTTCAATAAACCCTTCACAATCGCTGGCAATGGTGCGATAGAGATTAATCAGGTCGGGGTTTATATCAGCGACAAGATAGGCCGGATAGTCAGTTGCCATCATCACAGCGCAGGAACCCGCGAAAGGTTCAACCAGGCGCTGACCGCCTGCGGGAAGATGCTGTAATAGGTCGGGCATAATGGCGGATTTATTACCCGCCCATTTCAGAATGGTGCTGATCATTTCTTACCCCGGAGATGTTTGTTTTTTGATTCGCTGATGGTCTGGCACGTCACGCACAAATCCACCCCAGGCACGGCAATGCGGCGTGCTTCAGGTATTGGCGCGCCGCAACAATCACAGGTCAGGCGGGAAACGGAAGTTGGTTTGCTGCGGGCGTTCAGGATGTGACGTTCCCGCTCCTCATACTCGTGTTGCTGTGCAATATCGATTTCGTCCGCCATCAGAGGATCTCCCCGATGGCATTTGTCACGTTGATCGCCTCTTGTCGTAAAAGCTCACCGGCTTCTTTGTAGCTGAGCTGGTGGCTGATAATTCTCCCGGCCAGGGAATCCAGCCGGGCTGCCATGGCCTCCATTCGCGCGCGGCGTTCATCCATACGGGCAGCAGTCAGTAGATCGTTAAGCCGGGCATCATCAGGGCCGATTTTTGTTGTACGGGTTTCGATATTTCGACGTTGCATTTCTTAAGCTCCATATACCGACGATGTAGAAGGGCGCTGCAATTCTTCAATGCAGTGCTGACGCAAGTTCTTAACGAAATCTTCAGCAATAGAACCTTGAGCGGATAATGTAATTTCACCATCGCGCTGGGTTTTGATTGTTAACCCTTCGTTTTCTATGGCTGGCAAAATAATATGCAGAATGAAATTAAACTGATCTCGTCTCGTCATGATGTTTCCTCTTTTCAGGGATGAGTTAATCCGCCACTGTTTTAAACAGTGGTGAGAGCAGGAACGATTTTTTAAGACCGAATTAGTTAATCAGTTTTTTAATTAATTCGGTTAGTGCGGTAGCAAATCCTTTATTAACCTTTCGGACATACATAAAAGGTTTATTCAGTCCTTTTATAAATTGAACTTTGGCCGGTTCGGGTTTAAAAAATCTCCCGTCCGGAGTTTCGAGCCATCCGCGCGAGTTCTTAAAGTGCGTGACCTGACAGCCATTGCGTAGCAGGCTTGCCAAGGTTGGGCCTTCATCGTGCATGGTTGCCCCCGGCCTTTAACATGTGGTCAACGGTACGCATGGCTTCTGCAAGCGCAAAATCACGGCCAAGATAATTATCATAAGAGTTAGAATCATCGCGTTTATTAATTAAATACGTTGCGCATTTAATAATGTTATTACGCGGTGCCTTTCTTATAGTAAAACCGCGGTAAAGGAAAAGATTTTTACCGGCCTCAATCAAAGGATATTTGTTTTTCATTTCACGTCCTTTAACTATTTGCAATGGCATCTTTGAGCATTGCTATTAAATTGACCTCTGGTTTTTCCATCCTTCGTGTTTTGGGGCGAATAATAATACGACCATCTTCCATCATGCCCCGGCATGTCTCGAATGGTATGCCTGTCATTTCTGAATAGCGCTTAAGAGAAACGTAGGGCGTGCTCACATTAATGTTGATTGTGATCCCGGACATATTTCACTCCTTTTACTCGGCCTTGTTGGCCGTTGAGACGTGAAGAAGTGACTCAAGTCCACGAAGGAAAATAACACGCACCATATTGCTGGCTGAGCGGCTTTCTTTCTCGGCCATTTCTTCAATGATGTGTCGTTCTTCAGGATTGAGTCGCAGCGGCAGAGGCCGACCGGCCACTGAATTTTTAGGGGTGCGAGACCTGCTGGTGTAGTTAGCTTGCGTCATAGTGGTATATTGTGATCTGCTAAGTGTTCGTGAATCACATTGTGGTATTCGTTTGAATACCTGTCAAGGGTTTTTGTATGCGAGAGAATATCGGGGCGCGTCTGAAAGAGGAACGCGAACGCCTTGGCTTAAGCCAGTTAGCTTTTGGCGACGTGGGCGGAGTGAAAAAATTGGCGCAATTGAATTACGAAAAAGGCGAGCGGTATCCGGATGCGTCTTATCTTTTCGCAGTATCAAAACTTGGTGTCGATGTTCAGTTTGTTGTCACAGGGGTTCGGTCTGCCGAAGCTCTAAACGAGGATGAACAACAACTAATCAATCTATTTCGTTCTGCTCCTATTGCCGTTAAAGCAGCTGCTCTTGCTGCTCTGAATGCCGGAAATTTGGCGTCAGATACGGCAATAAATGTCACCGGACATGGGAACCGTGTAGCGGGAAGGGATTTCAGCGAAAACAAAAAGTAAGGATACTCTATGACCGTAAATTCTACTGGAAGTCAAAACCGCAACGCGGGTCGAGACTTTAACGAAAATAATATCCAGATAGAACGAGTTGATGCACAGCGAACAATCAACATAGCGATACCTTCTACGAGGGAGGACGATCGCCCACTCGTAAAAGCACAGCGTAAAGAACTTAATAAGCTAGTCATGTCTATAGCTGAAGCTGGGGAAGGTGAGGCCTACGAAATCTGGCAAAGAATGCATGCAGAAATCGGCGTCTCAAGCATTGATGAAATGACCGTTAATCAGTACCAGACAGCCGTTAGTTTCCTTCAGGCAATACTGGATCGCTGTAAAGATGGTGACGCAAGGAAAGCACTTGTCCATTTGTTGCTGCGAAATAGCGAGGAAGGGGACTCCCGGCAGCGTCTCATTCGTTTTTGCCATATCAATTTTGGTACCGGAAGATTTAATGATCTTACGCGCCCGCAGCTACAGATGGCGCTGTCCTGGCTTGACGAAGAAAATCAAACGAAACCAGCGAATGAATCAACAAAAAATCATTCAGATATCGCAAGCTGGCTAAAAGATTATCCCAAAGAAATTATCGTTGTTTTTATTGTAGGTGTGGTCGTGGGTGCTCTCTTTTTTTAGAGAGTAATAATATATCACTCAACAAGAGGTGATTAGTTATGACGGAACTCAGCACATTTAATTACGTCAGAAACAGAAGTAAGTTATTTGCCAATCTGATAAGCATCATTGATGGTCTACTAAGTGATGGTGCTCTTGATAGTAAGGAAGTGCTCTACCTTGATACCTGGTTGCTTGAGGCTGAAGCTATCAGTAATAACTACTGCGTGAAAACAATTAAGCGCAGGCTTTCCGATATCCTTGCGGATGGGGTGATAGAAAAAGTTGAATTGGAATTTCTGAAAGCGGATTTAATTACTATTCAAAAAGACTTGTTAGACATTCCTAATATAGATCTCTTCTCTGAAGACGCAGATAAGCACTTACTGGAGGGTTTATGCAAGGGAATGATTGCCAATCAGGAACTCAATGATAGTGAAATTCGCTATCTTAATTGGTTCCTCTCAAAAAATGCGGCATTGAAAAACAACTATCCCGGCAAAGAACTTTACGCAGTGGTTAAGCAGATCCTGGATGATGGGGTTATCACTGAGGAAGAGCGCAACACCCTAAAATCTGCATTAATAGATTTTACTGGCAGTAATATTGAAGAAGGCGTCGTTGATGGCCTTTCAACATCCTTACCTCTTGATGCTATTGATTCGCTTGAGCTTGATGGTGCTACAGTGTGTCTTACGGGAGAATTTTTGCATGGTAAGCGAAGCGTTTGCGAAGATGAGTTTCGTGCGTCAGGTGCAAAAATTAGCTCCTCCGTTACACAAAAAATTGATTATCTGGTAATTGGCACGCTTTGCGCGAGGGACTGGCGGTTCCAGTCCTACGGAAGAAAGATTGAGAAGGCAGTATCTTATCGCGATGAGAAAGGTACTAAGTTAAAAATTATTAGCGAAGAGCAATGGAAGAGCTTTGCCTAAATGACCGTTCGTAAACTTCCTTCTGGCAAATGGCTCTGCGAATGCTACCCGCATGGTGCAACCGGAAGCCGTACACGTAAACAGTTCGCCACGAAAGGTGAGGCGCTCTCTTTTGAGCGCCGGTTAATGAATCGGATTTCTACCGATGGGATTGGTAGTGGTTCCGGCCCTCGGCTATCGGAACTTATTGATCGCTGGTATGAGATGTATGGAAAAGCGCTTACTTCCGGTGAAGAGCGTAAAAACAAACTGCTGGCGATCTGCGAAAGGCTGAATGACCCATTTGCATCAGATTTTAATAAAAACGTATTCGCTGTTTATCGTGAGCGCCGACTAAGTGGCGAATGGAATCAGAAGGGCAAGAAGAAGCTCAGCGAAGCAACTGTGAATCGTGAGCAGTCGTATCTGCATGCTGTATTTGCTGAACTAAAACGTTTGGGCGAATGGCATGGAGAAAACCCGCTATCAGGTATCCGAAAGTTTAAAGAGGAAGAGCAGGAACTGGCGTTCCTTTATCAGGGTAAGATCATATCGCCTGCTTGCCGCATGCGATGAGTCCCGTAACCCTGATTTAGGTATTGTCGCGCGCATCTGCCTGGCAACCGGCGCCCGATGGGGAGAGGCTGAAGGGCTAAAACAGTCTCAGATCCTACCAGGGCGAATCACCTATACCCGGACCAAAGGCAAAAAGAATCGTACAGTTCCCATTTCGCCAGCCCTTAGCCAACTTCTACCGAAGAAGCGAGGGGCGCTATTCACTCCCTGTTATGAAGCATTTAAGGCGGCAGTGAAAAGGGCGGGGATTGAACTGCCGGACGGTCAACTTACCCATGTGCTACGGCATACCTTCGCCAGCCATTTTATGATGCGTGGCGGTAATATTCTGGTGCTCCAACGGATACTCGGGCACACCGACATTAAGATGACAATGCGGTACTCCCATTTCGCGCCGAGCCATCTGGATGCTGCTGTTGCGCTTAATCCATTTGATAACCGGGAGAGGGTAAACGATGGCGATGAAAATGGAGCAGCAGCCTAAATTAGCCACCCTTAGCCTTTTTATTTTATGATTAGAATCATAAGGTTATGATTTCAAAAGCGGCTCGATAGTTTTTAAAATCCCTCGGCGTTCGCGCTGTGCGGGTTCAAGTCCCGCTCCGGGTACCATGGGAAAACAACAATAAAATCAATGATAAGCAGTGTCGTGTAAACCACCGAAAGGTGGTTTTTTTATATCTCCAGTTTGGGATAGTGGCAGCAAAATGGCAGCAGCATGGCAGCGCAGGGTCAACTATTCGGCATCCGATTATCAAAAGGGTTCAGCGCTACGGCTGCATCAAGATGGTTTGGAGCGAAGTGCGCATATCTCATTGTCATCATGATCGTGCTGTGTCCAAGAATTTGCTGCAACACCAGAATATTTCCTCCACGCATCATGAAGTGACTCGCAAAGGTATGCCGTAGAACATGGGTGCGCTGTCCTTTTGGTAGTTCTATCTCTGCTCGTGCTAATGCAGATTTGAATGCCTCATACGCAGGGGTGAAGAGTGAACCGCGTTTTTTGGGGAGCATTGCCTGTAACTGTTGCGAAATGGGTACTGTGCGGTTCTTTTTACTTTTGGTCTGTGTGAAAGTCAGACGTCCTGGAAGAATTTGAGATTGTTTTAAATCCTGTGCCTCACTCCAGCGTGCGCCGGTGGCCAGGCAGATGCGCACAATAATCCCCAAATCTTTGTTTGCCGCCTGATCGCACGCTACAAGCAGTCGGTCAATCTCTTCCTCGTAAAGAAAAGCCAGCTCCTGATCTCCCTCCTTGAACTGCCTGATACCAGAAAGAGGGTTATCTCCTTCCCATTCCCCGAGGCGTTTCATTTCCGAGAATACAGCATGTAAATACGACTGCTCGCGGTTTACTGTCGCTTCACTGAGTTTCTTCTTGGACTCGTGTCAATAACTGTACCGAGGCGAAAAAACAACCAATCCCGCCACCCGCAGCACCGTCAGAAATAGTAGTGCCAGCTGACGCTGATGAACCAGAGCAAATCGTGATCGGGCAATTAACGCGCGAACAGAAAAAACGCATTGCTGAAAGCATCAAAAACCACAAACCGGAACGGAAAAAATCACCCGCCGATGAGTTTGAGGCGCTGGCACACGCCATTACGGCAGGTGATTGCACCGAATATGACCAGTCCAGGGCTGAAAGTTACCTTCGCGCAGCTTATGAAATACGCCAGCGCGAACAAGAATTATCGCCGGAAGTAGAGACGCTGGCCGGTCTGGTTCAGGTGTGGGCCAAAATCAAAAAAATTCAGATCAGCCGTGTGCAGGCCATTCAGCTTGCCCGCGGTAAAGAAGTTACCGCGCTGGATACCGTGTATCGCGCAAACCCTCGCACTGGTGAGTTGGTTATTGCCGGTGCAGATGAACAGTGGCGCAAGACACTGGCGAGACACAAAACCGACGATCTGATCAGTCGTTGGAAATCAGCAGTTAAATGGGGTGTTGGCCGGAACGGTCAGCTTTGACAGTGTGGTACCAGATTCCGGCAAATACCGCCATTTCCGGCAGTGTTGGCCATACATCGAGAACCGTCATTTTTAACAGTGCTGAAGGTGGTTAAAAATGACGATGCCAGTTGAGGACGTAGGAGATGCATATTCTGGCCCAACGTGAACACCAATTCTGGCGGAACGTGAACGCAGTTTCTGGTTTTACGTGAACGCGTATTCCGGCGGAAAATACCCCGATTTTGCACCATGCCCAGAATCCCTGTTCATTTTGCCAGAATCGGTGTTCACACGACCGGAATTGCCGTTCACATCGCCAGAACCATTCTTAACGCATTGATTTTTGATGCTATATCTATCCCTTTCATTCCAGGGAGTGATATATGCCAAACAAGAGAATCGCAATGCGTAAAATCCATGAAATTTTAAGGCTGCGTTTTGAAGTCGGCCTGTCCTTCCGCCAGATAAGTCAGT
>NZ_FMBC01000016.1 GCF_900094795.1 Kosakonia oryziphila | reverse complement strand
CCTGTGAAGCCAGAGAAAGTGATGACAGGTTAAAGCGGGAAAATATCGCGATCGCGACCTGCGGTCGCTACAAAAGAAGAACCCCATGCAAAAACATGGGGTTCGTCAGCAGTCTGAGAGCCGCAAAGCGGCTCTAAACTTCCATGAATCAAGGGCGCTCTTTTGGGCGCCTTTTATTATTCCCCAGCGAGGGCACGCGGAAACAGGTTATTGTTTTCCAGACTGATGTGTTCCATCAGATCGTCAATTAACAGATTGATGCCGTTATACATGGCTTTCCAGGTGGTGCAGGCTTCCGGCGGCGGCGTAACATTGTTGGTGATGTGCTTAATGACTTCCAGCAATTCACCAGCTTCATCGTGTTCACTCTCCATCACCGTAATCGGCCCAATGGCCTGCGAACCCATGCCCTGTTTGATCATCGGGAACAGGATCTGCTCCTCTTTCATCATATGGCTGGAAAGCTCCTGGTGCAGCATCGTCAAATATTTGGTTAATCCGTGCGGCACATTCGGTTTATCGGCATGCACGCGTTCCACTTTGGTGGCCTGCAAAATCAGTTCCGGCAGTTGTTCGCGGTGGCGATTATGGTAACGCACGATAATGTGGTCGATGATTTCCGAAAGTTTAGCAACGCGCCAGTCTTTCTCGATGGGCTGCTCGGCTAGTTTTGCCAGCTCGATTTCAATCACATCAATATCCAGCTCTTTGCGCGCCGCAGAGCGCCCCAGTGTTTGCTTACCACCGCAGCAGTAGTCCATATCGTATTGACGGAACAGTGCGGAAGCGCGAGGGATTGAGAGCGCCAGCTCACCCAGGGGTTGATCGCGAAAAGCCATAGCAGTTACCTCATCGTGAAATTATAAAATGCATTTTAAATACATCTTTTCATCAATGATATACCCCTTTGGGAGTGGGGTAAAAACTGGCTTATGCCCTAATTACACAAAAATGTGACATTTGTCACAAAAAATATTGTGCATGCTAACTTGTTGAATATGAGTAACTTTATTGAAAAATTTTGGATGTGACTTTGTATCTGGATTAAACAACTACGTAACGCTGCCGATACAGATACTTAGACCATTCCCATATTAAAAGAAGGCCTATTATGTTCAAGCGTATTAAAGTTATTACATTACTAATTATGGTATTGCTCGTACTGGGTACGATGCAGCTTATCTCTGCCGGCGTGTTTGTCAGCGCTTTGAATAATGACAAAAACAATTTTAACGTTTCTCATCTCTCCAGCCAGAACGTTTCTGCGTTCACCGATGCCTGGATTAGCCTTAACCAGGCGCGCGTCACGTTGAACCGCGGTATGTTGCGCTTACAAGGTAGCGCCGCCGGCCAGATCAATGGCGGGCAACTGAGCGAGCTGGTCAACACGACTACTGACTTGCTGAATCAGGCGCAAAAGTATTTTGAAAAATACAAATCGATAACGAACACGCCGGGGCTGGATCCAAATCTTTCCAGTGACCTGGAAAAACAGTACGGCATTTACCATGCGACGCTGACAGAAATGAACCGTCTGCTGATGGCGGGCAATCTGGAAGATATGTTCCGCCAGAATGCTGAAGAAAAACAGGTCGCTATGCAGAAAAGCTACCGCGCATGGCGGGATGCTCAGGCTGTACTGGCGAGCCAGGGCGTGATCGAAAACGAGAGTGATTACCAGCGTATCCTGTGGATTCTGGGTGTCGTCATGGTTGTTGTTCTGGCCGTGATCATCATCAGTTGGATGGCGATGCAGCGTGTACTGCTGAAACCGCTGCATGAAGTGATAGGGCATATCCGTTACATTGCGGCAGGCGATTTAACACACGCAATCGATGCCGAAGGCAAAAACGAGATGGCGCTGCTGGCGCAAAACGTGCAGGAGATGCAGCAGTCACTGACGAAAACCGTCAGCGTGGTTCGCGATGGCGCCGATACCATTTATACCGGTGCGGGAGAAATTTCAGCCGGTAGCAACGATCTCTCTTCCCGTACCGAGCAGCAAGCAGCCTCGTTGGAAGAGACTGCGGCCAGCATGGAACAGCTGACAGCAACGGTGAAGCAGAACGCCGACAACGCCCGCCAGGCGACGCAACTGGCGCAGAATGCCTCCAGCACGGCGAAAAAAGGTGGTCAGGTTGTGGAGGGCGTGGTGCGTACGATGGACGAAATTGCCACTAGCTCCAGCAAAATCGCGCAAATCACCAACGTGATCGACGGCATCGCCTTCCAGACCAATATCCTGGCGCTGAACGCTGCGGTTGAAGCCGCCCGCGCTGGCGAACAAGGCCGCGGTTTCGCCGTCGTTGCTGGCGAAGTTCGTACGCTGGCGCAGCGCAGCGCGCAGGCGGCGAAAGAGATCAAAGGGCTGATCGAAGATTCCGGCAGCCGCGTTGACGCAGGCGCTGAGCTGGTACATCAAGCCGGAGATACAATGAAAGAGATCGTCAGTGCGGTCACCCGCGTGTCGGATATCATGGGCGAAATCTCATCGGCTTCGGATGAGCAAAGCCGCGGTATCGACCAGGTGGGTCAGGCTGTTGCTGAGATGGATCGCGTTACTCAGCAGAACGCCTCGCTGGTGGAAGAATCTGCTGCCGCAGCAGCCGCGCTGGAAGAGCAGGCCGCACGCCTGACGGAAACGGTAGCGGTATTTAAAATCAACCGTAACCGCAGCTTGCGCACGCCTGCGCTGGTAAAACCGGACAGCAAACCGCAGGCGAAAGCCGCAGAGAGCCTTAGCGAAGCGAACTGGGAAACCTTCTAAATCCTCGCTTCAGGCTGACCAGACCCGGCGCAATGACGCCGGGTTTTTTATTCCTGCGCTACTGAAATAACACTTACTTTTTGCGGTTTAGACAGCACCGCCATCACCACGCCACACACCAGCAACACAACGCCGCAAAAGGTGAGCAGCGGCGGGATGCTCTGGCGCAACAGGAAGGTATAAAGCAGCCCGGCCAGCGTTTCGAAAACAATCAGCGGGCCGACTATAACCGTTGGCAGACTCTGGCAGGCGATATTCCAGCATAGCGCGCCTACCCACGAGCAGAGCACGGCAATAGCAAACATCAGCACGACAAACACCAGCGGATGCGGGCCGAACGGCAGGGGAAAATCGGGTTGTTGTACACCAAGCCACAGGCAGGCGGCGAGATAACCGATCAGCGAGACAGGCAATGTGACCAGCGCCTGCGCCGTCGCCCACATCATCGGGTTTTTATCCGGGTTCTCCCGCAACCAGCGGGCGTTACGCAGGGCATACCATGCCCAGCAACCCACCGAGGTAAAGGCCAGTGCGATCCCCGAACCGTAACGGCTCCAGGTGAAACCCGGCAGACCATGGCGCAATTCGGCGATATTGACGCACATCAGACCAATAGCGATGCAGGCAAGCGTGGGCGCCAGCCGACGCCAGGAGAGTTTGCCGTCCCGCTGGCTATAGAGCAGGTTGGCACACACCGGAATCACCACCGGCAGGGTGGCGATGATCATGGTCGATACCGGCGCGCCAGTACGCTGGATGGCGCTCGCCAGACAGACGTAATAAATCAGGTTACCCATCATCGTCAGTGCCAGCGCAGTCATCCAGTCGCCGCGCGTTAACTGGCGCAAACGTACTCGACCGAGCCACGCCAGCGGCAGGGCGATCAGGCCCAGCGCCAGATAACGACCAGTGGATTGCAATACCGCCGGGTAATCCGGCACGATCAGCGGCCCAACAAAAATTAAGCCCCACAACAGCCCGGCAAGCAGGGCATACAACACACCACTAATCATCATTCCATCCACGTTTACATTGGCTGTCGCCAGTGTAGGGAAGCGATGGTGCAAAATATTGTATGAGATTGCGCTTTAACGGCGGATAACTTGCTTCTGGTAACGCACTGGCGTGATGCCGTAGCGGTGGGTAAAGGCGCGTGTCAGATGCGATTGATCCGTCAGCCCGGTCATGGCAGCGACGTCTGCCGCAGGCATACCCTGCGTGAGAAACGCTTTTGCCCGCCACAGGCGGATCGCCATTAACATCTGGTGTGGCGTGACATGGAAGTACGCCTTGAACTTGCGTTGAAAATGGTACGGGCTAAGCGCAGCAACGCTCGCTAACTCGTCCAGCGTCAGGCTGCGCATATAGTTGTCGTGCAGATAGTCGCGTACGCGTTCAAAACGGTGTGCGCCTTCCGGGCGCTGCGGCGCGTGATGCGCCAGCGGGCGAAAAGTATCGATCAGATCCAGCAAAATACCTTGCTGCGCCAGCGGATCATCGGTGTGCCACAGGCCATGGATCTGCGAGCAGATCTGCCGGGTGCGTAGCGGATCGGGACGCATTACCTCGCTGAACCACCACTGGCGGACGCCGGTCACCTCCTCAAGCAACTGCGGATCGAGATAGACCATGCGATAACGCCAGCCGTCGTCGGCTGCCGCTTCACCAGTATGCAGCTCGTCGGGGTTCATAGTGACCACGGAATTGGCCGGGGCGACATACTGCGTACCGCGATAGCGAAAGCGTTCGGCACCGGCTTCAATGGCGCCAATGCCAAACGCTTCATGGGTGTGGGGTTCGAACGCGTAACGGGAAATATGCGCGTGGTACAGCTCAACGCCCGGCACCTTTGCCAGATGGCGGAAGCGCGCGCAATCTCGCTCGTCGTTAAACTGTTCTGGTACGCCTTCCACAATGCTTCTCCACGCGGGTCATCGCTGCATTATTCAGGATGACCCGGCGGCAGGCTACAAAAATTAACCAATATTTAACCGTCACGCCAGGGCATTGACGCTGTCAGCGATCGGCGTGGTCGGGCGGCCAATCATCTTGCTGAGCGTTTTGCTGTCATCAAACAGACCGCCTTTTGCGGCTCCGGCATCGGAATCCGCCAGCAGATTAGCAAACACGTCCGGCAGGCCAGCGCCTTTTAGCGCAGCGGCAAAATCCGCCTCGCTCAGGTTTTGATAAACGATGTTTTTGCCGCTGGTTTTACTTAACAGGGCGGCCAGTTCGCTCAATGTCCAGCCGGTATCACCCGCCAGTTCATAAACTTTCCCGGCATGGCCCTCTTCGCTAAGCACACGAGCAGCAGCGGCAGCATAATCCGCGCGGGTCGCCGAGGCTATTTTGCCGTCACCTGCGGCCCCAATAAAGACACCGTGCGCCAGTGCCGCTGGTGCGCTGGCAAGGTAGTTTTCGCTGTACCAGCCGTTGCGCAGTAATGCATACGGAATGCCGGATTCAGCGAGCATTTTCTCGGTTTCGACATGTTCGACGTGCAGGCCGAGAGGGGATTTATCCGCATGCAGCAGGCTGGTGTAGGCGATAAATTTCACCCCTGCGGTTTTAGCAGCATTGATTACATTACGGTGCTGTGCGGCGCGCTGGCCCACTTCGCTACTGGAGATCAGCAACAGTTTATCGACGCCTGCCAGCGCCTGCGTTAGCGCGGCCTGGTCGCCGTAGTCGGCCTGACGCACCAGTACACCCTGTTTGCTCAGCGCTTCGGCTTTCGCCGGGTTACGAACAATGGCGACGATTTGTTTTGCCGCGACGGTTTTCAACAGCTCTTCTACCACAAACTGGCCCAGGTGGCCGGTTGCGCCGGTAAGTGCGATCATGGTGTTCTCCTTACGTGTTCAGTGAGTGTTGTGGTAAGCTATCACTCAAACTAACTTTTAGTAAGTACGTACAAAAAGGTAAGTATGAAAACAGTTTCTGCACCCCAGACCTTGAGTGAACAGATACGCGACGGTAATTTGTTCGCCGAGCAGTGTCCGTCGCGGGATGTCCTCAAACATGTGACCAGCCGCTGGGGCGTGTTGATCCTCGTGGCGCTGCGTGATGGCACGTACCGTTTTAGCGATCTACGCCGCAAGATGGGCGGCGTGAGCGAAAAGATGCTGTCGCAAAGCCTGCAATGGCTGGAGCAGGATGGTTTTATTAACCGTGTCGCGTACCCGGTTGTACCACCGCATGTTGAGTATAGTCTGACCCCACTCGGCGAGGAGGTCAGCGAGAAGGTGGCCGCGCTGGCGGACTGGATAGAACTGAATATTCCACAGGTGCTGGCGCATCATGCGAAACAGGTGGCGTAGACCCGGTAAGCATCAGCGCCACCCGGCAAGATGCCGGATAGCGCTGCGCCGACTGGATGATACCGGACGATAAAAGGTATATCTTCCGGACCGGGTTAATCAGGACTTGTTTAAATTGATGCTATAAATCGCGAAACCGACTTCGTCGTTCCCCACTTTTTGCATCGGATAACGTGCGTTCTGTTTAATAAACGCGGCGGCTTTCTCCGTCGGCGCAGTTTCAAAACGAATATCCAGCTTGTGGCTTGTGTGAACCGGTGCCAGTTGCCAGTTGTTATCTGCGGCGGGATGGATTTCCCCGACGCGCTTCGTTTCATCGCTGATCCACTTTGCCAGCACGGCGCGGTTTTCATCCGGCGAAGCAAAAGCGATATGGCTGTCGCCGGTTCCGGCAAACTTACCGCCGTAGGCGCGGTAATTATTGGTGGCGACGAGGAAAACCGCATTCGGATCGATAGGCTTGCCGTTGAACGTCAGATCCTTAATACGCTCCGCCTGCGGGTTTATACTCTGGCATTCGCCATCGTAACGCGCAGGTTGCGTCACATCGATCTGATATTTCACGCCGTCAATAACGTCGAAGTTATAGGTGCGGAAACCATCCCAGTTAATCAGGCTTTGCGGCTTATCGCTGTTGGGATCGATTTGATTAAATTGCCCGGCAGAACACTCCAGCCACTCTTTTACTTCTTTACCGGTCGCTTTTACCACCACTAACGTGTTGGGGTAGAGATAGAGATCAGCGGCATTACGGAACGTGAGCTGACCTTTTTCCACTTCAACAAAACTGGCAGGATCGTTTTTACGCCCACCCGCTTTAAATGGAGCGGCAGCAGAGAGCACCGGCAGTTTCGCCAGATCGGGATCGCCCTGAATAAAGCGTTCCACGTAAGCTTTTTGCGCGTTATTCACCACCTGTACAGTCGGATCGTCCTGCACCAGCGACAGGTAGCTGTACATGTTATCGGCCGATTGACCAATTGCCTTCCCCACAAAATGACGCGTGGCGTCATGATCGTGTTTTAGGATCTCGACCAATTTGCTGTCCTCGCCAACGAGGGCTTTCTTCGCCGCTGCGTCGTAGATGGGGCGCGCTTCGGCTTTGGATTGTGTCACCTGCCATTTGCCTGAATCGTTGTTCAACACCAGATCGACGACGCCAAGATGATCGCCCCACATGCCCGGCATCACCGACGGAATACCATTCAGCGTGCCTTTGCTGATATCTGCGCCTTTGATGGCGGCAAAATCTTTACCCGGGAAGACGGCATGAGCGTGACCAAACAGAATGGCATCGACACCCGGCACTTCGCTCAGGTAGTAAACGGAGTTTTCCGCCATTGCCTGATATGGCTCCGCCGACAGCCCGGAGTGTGCCACCACGACCACCAGATCAGCACCTTTGGCGCGCATTTCCGGCACGTAGCGGCGCGCGGTTTCGGTGATGTCATTGACCGTCACTTTGCCGCTGAGGTTGGCTTTATCCCACACCATGATTTGTGGCGGCACAAAGCCGATATAACCGATGCGCAGCGTGTGGGGTTTGCCCTCTTTATCCTGCACAGCAGTCTCTTTAATCAGGTAAGGCGTGAACAGCGGTTTTTTGCTTTTGGCATCAATAATATTGGCATTTACATAAGGGAATTTCGCCCCTGTCAGTGCTTTGTGCAGGTAATCAAGGCCGTAGTTAAATTCGTGATTGCCGAGGTTACCAACGGCGTAATCAAGGGTATTCATTGCCTTATAGACCGGATGAATGTCCCCGGCTTTAAGCCCCTTTGCCGCCATATAGTCGCCCAGCGGACTGCCCTGGATTAAGTCGCCGTTATCCACCAGCACGCTGTTTTTGACTTCGCCCCGTGCGGCGTTGATCAGGCTGGCAGTGCGCACCAGTCCGAATTTTTCCGTCGCGGTATCTTTGTAGTAATCAAAATCCATCATGTTGCTATGCAAATCAGTGGTTTCCAGAATACGCAAATCCACCGTTGCAGCCTGCACGCTGGCCGCAATCAGCGTCGCCAGAAGCGTTGCACTAAACTTAATCATCAGAGGCATCCTTTTTCGAACTAAGCCACAAAAGAAACTGTTATGTACATTTTGTTGCTTACAGAACTGTGAATACTGACATAAAAGTGAGCAAAGAAAACGCAATCGCTATCACAGATGGCAGATTCCAGCGCAATGCGATATAAGTAAAACAACGAGTTACAAACCACTGAACAGATAAGAGGTGGATATGTTAGATGCAATTTGCCAACTCGCGCGGGAAGCGGGTGACGCCATTATGCAGGTGTATGACGGTCACAAACCGATGGAGGTCACCAGCAAGGTGGATGATTCCCCGGTGACCGCCGCAGATATTGCGGCCCACGGCGTGATTGTACGCGGTCTGCAGGCGCTGACACCGGATATCCCGGTGCTCTCGGAAGAGGATCCGCCCGCGTGGGAAATTCGCCAGACATGGGGACGCTATTGGCTGGTGGATCCGCTGGACGGCACCAAAGAGTTTATCAAGCGTAACGGCGAGTTCACGGTTAATATCGCCCTGATTGACGAGGGAAAACCTGTGCTGGGCGTAGTCTACGCGCCGGTTCTGAAAGTGATGTATTCTGCCGATGAAGGAAAAGCGTGGAAGGAGGAAGCGGGACATCACCAGCAGATTCAGGTGCGTAATGCGCGTCCGCCTCTGGTCGTGGTCAGCCGCTCCCACGCCGACGATGAACTGAAAGAGTATTTACAGCAACTAGGCGAACATCAAACCACGGCAATTGGTTCATCGCTGAAGTTCTGCCTGGTTGCGGAAGGGAAAGCCCAGCTCTATCCGCGTTTCGGGCCGACCAGCGTCTGGGATACGGCGGCAGGGCATGCTGTTGCGGTAGCAGCCGGGGCGCATGTTCGCGACTGGCAGGGGCGTACACTGGATTACACCCCGCGCGAATCCTTCCTCAACCCCGGCTTTCGGGTTTCTATTTACTGAGTAACTTGTGCAGCAGGTCTATCACCTGCTGCACCTCTTGCTGGCTTAACCCACCGTCTTTAGCAAACTGCACGCGGCCTTCTTTATCCAGCACGATAATCGCGGAGCTCTCTTCGTCCAGTTGCCACGCTTTGCGCGTCACACCTTCGCTATCCACAATAAATTGCGACCACGGATAGAGTTTTTTGTTGCTCTCAATGCTGCTGCGCACAAACATGGCGCTGCCCGGAATAGCATCATCGGTGTTAACGATGGTGGTGGTCTGATAGCGGTCATGGGGCAGATTTGCGGCTTTTATCGCCTCAATCAGCCCGGCATTCTTCTCTTTAGCGGAGGTGCGACCAGCAATATGCTGCACAACCCGTACTTTGCCTGGAAGTTGGGCGCTGTTCCAGTTTTTATAGCTAAACTTGTCATTATCAAGAATCAACTCCCCTCTGTCGGCGATGCCCACAGGCGGCACGCGCTGATTGGTTTCTAAGTTATGGGCTGAAGCCATCAGCGGCAGTAACAGGCATGTCGCTGCCAGGATAGAACGTAGGGTCATGGTGTTTCCTTATCGTTATGCAGGTGATCCGACCACTTGACTTACGGTTTTAATCATAAATGCGATCTATCTGTTTTTCCCGCAAGCAGGGTGCCAGTTTGCGGGCGGACGCACATATCTGTGAAAAAACGTAGCTTTATACTGCGTGGATTAAGTGGCTAAAAAGAATACTCTGAATAATTGTCATCAAAAGGTAAATAAAGTTATTCATACTATGTATGTGTGAGGTTCTGAACTATAGTCATTGAGCATTAAAATTTGCGCTCACCAACGCTGGTCCGATTGTGGAACCGCAAGGGCGTAATGCTTTACAGGAGAAACAAGAATGAAAATTTTCCAGCGTTACAACCCACTTCAGGTGGCTAAGTACGTAAAAATCCTGTTCCGTGGACGGTTGTATATCAAGGACGTTGGCGCTTTCGAGTTTGACAAGGGGAAGATCCTTATCCCGAAAGTGAAGGACAAACAGCATCTGTCTGTGATGTCCGAAGTCAACCGTCAGGTTATGCGTCTGCAAACAGAGATGGCTTAACCAACCCGTTGTGCTATGCAGTAGTTTAAGTACTAAAAGAAACGGCCCCGCAGGGGCCGTTGATATTTCAGCAGGCGATTACGCCACGCCTTTATCTTCCGCGTCGGGCAGCTTTGGCGTCAGCAGTGTCGTGCGGGTGTCGATACGGGTAACCAGCAGTTGATCGATGCGATAGTTATCGATATCCACCACCTCAAACTTATAGCCGGAGAATTTCACCGCATCGGTGCGTTTGGGGATCTTACGCAGCATAAACATCATAAAACCGCCGATGGTTTCATAGTTGCCGGACTGCGGAAATTCATCGATATCCAGCACACGCATCACGTCATCAATCGGCGTACCGCCATCTATCAACCATGAGTTTTCATCACGGGCGACAATCATCTCTTCCAGTCCCTGGCCGATCAGATCGCCCATCAGCGTGGTCATCACGTCATTAAGGGTGATAACACCGACCACCAGCGCGTATTCGTTCATGATCACCGCGAAGTCTTCACCAGCAGTTTTGAAACTTTCCAGCGCTTCCGAGAGGGTTAAGGTGTCCGGCACGATCAGTGTGTTGCGGATCTGCACGCCGCTGTTCAGCGCCATGCTTTGATTCGCCAGCACACGGTTGAGCAAATCTTTGGAATCAACATAGCCGACGATATGGTCGATATCATCGTTACAGACCAGAAATTTGGAGTGCGGATGTTCAGAGACTTTGTTTTTCAGGCTCTGCTCATCTTCATGCAGATCGAACCAAATCACGTTCTCGCGCGAGGTCATTGACGACGGCACGGTACGTGACTCCAGTTCAAACACGTTCTCAATCAACTCATGTTCCTGCTTACGCAGCACCCCGGCTAAGGCTCCGGCTTCCACGACGGCATAAATATCATCGGAGGTGATGTCGTCTTTGCGCGCCATCGGCAGTTTGAAAATGCGGAAGATGACGTTGGCCAGGCCATTGAAGAACCAGACCAGCGGACGGAAAACGAACAAACAGAAGCGCATCGGGTTGATGATACGCAAAGCCACGGCTTCGGGCGCAATCATACCGATGCGTTTCGGTGTCAGGTCGGCGAACAGAATAAACAGCCCGGTCACCAGCGAGAAGGAGATAATAAAGCTGAGCTGTTCGGCAAGCTCGGGGGAAACGATGTTGATCAACATGCTGTGAAAAACGGGAGAGAAGGCTGCATCGCCGACGATACCGCCAAGAATGGCGACGGCGTTAAGACCAATTTGCACCACCGTAAAGAAAGTGCCGGGCGTTTCCTGCATTTTCAGGATGCGTTGTGCGTTGATGTTGCCTTCATCGGCAAGCAGTTTGAGCTTAATTTTTCGCGATGCGGCGAGTGAGATCTCTGACAACGAGAAAAACGCACTTACCGCGATCAGACAGAGTATGACTAAAATGCTGTTTAACATAATTTATCCAGCTATTAACCGGATCCTCGGAAGGGGTTTTGAATATCCATGTGGTAAACACAATGAAAGCCGGCCCGAAGCGGTGAGCCGGCAATTTCGAGGGGTAGTATAGCGTAAGCCTGTCGCAAGCTGCCAGAGACTTAATTTTCGCCGAAATGCGTGAAAGTTCCCTTACTATTTTACGGGGTGAGCTGCGGCGGTAAACAAACTCCAATCCCACCGATACCGCAGTAGCCATGCGGGTTTTTATACAGATACTGTTGGTGCTCATCTTCCGCGTAGTAGAACGGTGTTGCGGATTTGATCTCAGTGGTGACGGTACGCGCATCTCCGGCGCTGCGCATGGCCGCCTGGAAACGTTCAAGACTGGCGTGTGCGGCGGCGTTTTGCTCCGGTGTTAGCGGGTAGATCGCTGAGCGGTACTGAGTGCCGAGATCGTTACCCTGACGCATTCCTTGCGCCGGATCGTGGTTTTCCCAGAACACCTGCAACAACTGCTCGTAACTCACTACTTTTGGGTCGTATACCACGCGCACGGCTTCGGCATGGCCGGTTAGTCCGGTGCACACTTCGCGATAAGTCGGGTTTGGCGTATAGCCGCCGGTGTAGCCCGCAGCGGTACTGTAGACGCCCGGCAACTGCCAGAACAGGCGCTCTACGCCCCAGAAACAGCCCATAGCAAACAGTGCAATCTCCATACCTTCCGGAATATGGCTCATTGAATGCTCGTTGACAGCGTGTAAACTGGCGACAGGCATGGGTGTATTGCGTCCGGGCAATGCTTCTGATTGAGAAACAAGGTCTTTTTTATCGAAAAAGCTCACGGTGATACCTCCCGGAGAGAGTAATTATGGTTAGGGTTGTGTTGTGGCGTGTGTTTTAACACAATAAACATCACAAATCAGGCTAGATTTAAACATAAGAAATTTTGGGCTAGCCGTCCGTTTTTCAACCTGCATTAGCGGGTTTTTATCAGCCTGTATTCTGCATAAAAGCCGACCAGGCTCAGCGCGGAGTTGCGCTTACGTTTCCTTCCAGAGGTGGGAACAAGGATATTCAGGAGAGAACGTGCCAAAGATCCGTCTTTTATGTTTTGTCGGCTTGTTGCTGGCAAGTGAAATGGCTTTTGCCGCGAATGTACGCTTACAACTGGAGGGATTAACGGGCGAGTTACAAAAAAATGTGCGCGCTCAGTTGTCCACTATCCAGAGTGACGAAGTGACGCCGGATCGGCGTTTTCAGGCTCGTGTTGATGATGCTATCCGCGAAGGGTTGAAAGCCTTAGGCTACTACGAACCTACCATTGATTTTGAACTGCAGCCACCTCCGGCAAAAGGGCGCCAGGTATTGATTGCTCGCGTCTCTGTGGGCGAACCAGTATTGATCGGCGGTACTAGTGTGATCCTGCGCGGCGGCGCACGTGACGATAGCGATTATCTGGCGCTGCTCAAAAAGCGTCCTGCCATCGGCACCGTGCTGCACCATAACGATTACGACAATTTCATAAAATCCCTTACCAATGTGGCACTACGCAAAGGCTACTTTGACAGTCAGTTCACTAAACGCCAGCTTGGCGTCTCGCTCGCTCGCCACCAGGCCTTCTGGGATATCGACTACGACAGCGGCCAGCGTTACCGCTTTGGCGCGGTAACCTTTGAAGGTTCGCAAATACGCGACGAATATCTGCAAAACCTCGTCCCGTTTCATCAAGGGGATTACTACCGGACCAGGGATCTGGCGGAGCTGAACCGTCGCCTGTCCGCTATCGGCTGGTTTAACTCAGTTGTGGTTGCTCCGGAGTTTGATAAAGCGCGTAAGACCAAAGTGCTGCCGCTGAAAGGCGTGGTGTCGCCACGTATGGAAAACACCATCGAAACGGGGGTTGGCTATTCCACTGATGTCGGGCCGCGCGTTAAAGCGACGTGGAAAAAGCCGTGGATGAACTCTTACGGCCACAGTCTGACCACCAGCATGAGCGTCTCGGCGCCTGAACAACAACTTGATTTCAGCTATAAGATGCCGCTGCTGAAAAACCCGCTGGAGCAATATTATCTGGTGCAGGGCGGCTTTAAACGAACCGATCTGAACGATACTGAAGCGGATTCCACCACGCTTGCGCTGTCGCGCTACTGGGATCTCTCCAGCGGCTGGCAGCGGGCGATTAACCTGCGCTGGAGCCTCGACCACTTTACTCAGGCCAGCGTTACCAACACCACCATGCTGCTCTATCCCGGCGTGATGATAAGCCGAACCCGCGCGCGCGGTGGCCTGATGCCGACCTGGGGCGACTCACAACGCTACTCAGTCGATTACTCCAACACCGCCTGGGGATCGGATGTCGATTTCCTCGTGATGCAGGCGCAAAACGTCTGGATCCGCACGCTTTATGATCGCCACCGCTTTGTGGCGCGCGGCAATCTCGGCTGGATCGAAACCGGTGATTTCAACCGCGTACCGCCGGATCTGCGCTTCTTCGCCGGGGGCGATCGCAGTATTCGCGGTTACAAATACAAATCCATCGCGCCGAAAGATAATGACGGCAAGCTGATCGGGGCATCAAAACTAGCGACCGGATCGCTGGAGTACCAGTACAACGTGACCGGGAAATGGTGGGGTGCCGTATTTGTTGACAGCGGCGAAGCGGTCAGCGATATCCGGCGTAGCGATTTTAAAACCGGGGCCGGCGTTGGCGTGCGCTGGGAATCACCGGTCGGGCCTGTCAAGTTCGACTTCGCCGTACCGGTCGGCGATAAAAGTGAACACGGATTACAGTTTTACATCGGTCTGGGACCAGAGCTATGAGTTTATGGAAGAAAATCAGCCTCGGCGTACTGGTGCTTATCCTGCTGCTGCTGGCAACTGTTGTCTTTCTGGTGGGCACCACCAGCGGGCTGCATCTGCTGTTTAACGCAGCAAACCGCTGGGTGCCGGGACTGGAGATCGGCCAGGTTACTGGCGGCTGGCGCGATCTGACGCTGAAAAACCTGCGCTATACGCAGCCAGGTGTCGCGGTTGATGCCGGGGAGATCCACCTTGCGGTCAAGCTTGGTTGCCTGCGTAACAGTAGCGTGTGCGTCAACGATCTATCGCTGAAAGAGATTAACGTCGCCATCGACAGCAAACAAATGCCGCAGAGCGCACCTGTACAGGAAGAGGAGAGCGGGCCGCTGAATCTCTCCACGCCTTATCCGATTACCTTAAGCCGGGTGGCGCTAAACAACGTAAACATCAAAATTGATGGCACCACGGTATCGGTGATGGATTTTAGCACTGGGCTGAACTGGCAAGAAAAGAACCTGACACTGACGCCGACCTCGCTGAAAGGGTTGCTGATCGCGCTGCCGAAAGTGGCCAATGTCGCGCAAAAAGAGGTGGTGGATGCGAAGATCCAGAAGCCGCAGCCGCAGGAAAAACCGCTGGGCGAAACGCTGAAGGCACTGTTTGACAAACCACTGCTGCCGGAAATGACCGATGTGCATCTGCCGCTGAACCTCAATATTGAGGAGTTCCGCGGCGAACAGTTGCGCCTGACCGGCGACACCGATCTTCTGGTCAGCAACCTGCTGTTGAAAGTCAGCAGCATTGACGGACAGATGAAGCTTGATGCGCTGGATATCGACTCCAGCCAGGGGACGGTAAATGCCACCGGCAGCGCACAACTGCGTGATAACTGGCCGGTAGATATTACCCTCAACAGCACGCTGAATATCGATCCGCTGAAGGGCGAGAAGGTGAAGCTGAAAGTTGGCGGCGAAGTGCGTAAGCAGCTTGAGGTTGGCGTGAATCTCTCCGGCCCGGTTGATATGGTCTTACGCGGGCAAACGCAGCTAGCGGAAGCGGGATTACCGCTCAATCTTGAGCTGACGAGCCAGCAGCTTTACTGGCCGTTTACCGGGACAAAACAGTTTCAGGCGGACAATACCAAACTGACCTTTTCCGGCAAAATGAACGATTACGCGCTGTCGTTTCGCACGGCGGTGAAAGGACAGGATATTCCCCCGGCGACCATCATGCTGGACGGTAAAGGTAACGCGCAGCAGGTCAATATTGATAAGTTGACCATCGCCGCGCTGGAAGGGAAAACCGAGCTGAAAGCGCTGCTCGACTGGCAGCAGGCGATAAGCTGGCGCGGCGAACTGACGCTTAACGGTATTGATACGGCAAAAGCTTTCCCTGAGTGGCCGTCAAAACTGAATGGCCTGATTAAAACCCGTGGCAGTCTGTACGGTGGTAACTGGCAGATGGATGTGCCGGAGCTGAAGCTTAGCGGCAACGTGAAGCAAAACAAAGTGAGCGTTGACGGGCAACTGAAGGGCAACAGCTATTTGCAATGGACTATCCCCGGCCTGCATCTGGCGCTGGGGAAAAACAGCGTGGACATCAAAGGCGATCTGGGGGTTAAAGATTTGAACCTCGATGCTAACATTGATGCTCCGGGGCTGAATAATGCGTTACCGGGCCTCGGCGGAGCGGTGAAAGGCGTGGTGAAAGTACGCGGTACGGTCGATGCGCCGCAGGCGCTGGTGGACATTACCGCTAATGCGCTGCGCTGGCAGGAGCTATCTGTCGACCGCGTTCGTGTTGAAGGGGATGTTACGTCCAGCGATCAGATTGCCGGGAAACTCAACGCGCGCATTGAGCGTATCACCCAGCCGGGCGTGAGTCTCAGTCTGGTGACGCTGAATGCTGACGGCAACGAAAAGCAGCACAAGTTGCAATTGCGCGTGCAGGGAGAGCCGGTCTCCGGGCAGTTGAATCTGGCCGGGAGCTTCGATCGCCAGCAACAGCGTTGGAAAGGGACGCTGAGTGATACTCGCTTCGCCACGCCGGTTGGCCCGTGGTCGATCAACCGGCCAATTACTCTCGATTACCGTAATCTGGAACAGAAAATCGCTATTGGCCCGCACTGCTGGCTGAACCCCAACGCTGAACTGTGTGTGCCGCAGACTATTGATGCCGGTGCTGAAGGACGCGCAGTAGTGAATCTGAATCGCTTCGATCTGGCGATGCTCAAACCGTTTATGCCGGATACCACACAGGCCAGCGGCGTATTCAGCGGTAAGGCCGATGTGAGTTGGGACACTACCAAAGGGGGTCTGCCGCAGGGCGAGGTGACGCTTTCCGGGCACGGCGTGAAAGTCACCCAGGAAGTAAATGGTGAGCCTCTACCGGTTGCGTTCGATACCCTGAACCTGAATGCACAACTCCGTAACAACCGTGCCGATCTCGGCTGGCTGATTCGCCTGACTAACAACGGGCAGTTTGATGGTCAGCTACAGATTACCGATCCACAGAGACGACGTAACCTGGGCGGCAATGTGAACATCCGTAACTTCTCGCTAGCGATGGTCAACGCCATCTTCAGCCGCGGCGAGAAAGCCGCAGGGACGCTGAACGCTAACCTGCGGCTGGCGGGCGATGTGCAAAGCCCTCAATTGTTCGGGCAACTGGGGCTGAATGGGCTGAATGTGGAGGGCAACTTTATGCCGTTTGAAATGCAGCCCAGTCAATTGGCGATCAATTTCAACGGCATGAGTTCGATGTTGCAGGGCGTGGTACGTACCGCGCAGGGGCAGATCAACCTCAGCGGGGATGCTGACTGGCGGCAACTGGATAACTGGCGAGCGCGCGTGGCGGCGAAAGGCAGTAAAGTGCGCATTACTGTGCCGCCGATGGTGCGGCTGGATGTTTCGCCGGATGTGGTATTTGAAGCCACGCCAGGGCTGTTTACGCTTGACGGGAATGTCGATGTGCCGTGGGCGCGCATTGTGGTACACGATCTGCCGGAAAGCGCTGTGGGTGTCTCCAGTGATGAGGTGATGCTCAACAACGATCTACAACCGGAGCAGCCAAAGAGCGCGTCGATTCCGATCAACAGCAATCTGACGGTCCACATCGGCAATAACGTGCGGCTGGATGCTTTCGGCCTGAAAGCGAGGCTGACCGGCGACCTGAAAGTGGCGCAGGATAAGCAAGGGCTGGGATTGAACGGGCAAATTAGTATCCCGGAAGGGCGCTTCCATGCGTATGGCCAGGATCTGATTGTGCGCAAAGGCGAATTGCTGTTCTCCGGCCCGCCTGATCAACCGCTGCTGAACATTGAGGCGATTCGTAATCCTGAGTCGACCGAAAACAACGTTATTGCCGGGGTTCGCGTCACCGGTTCGGCGGATGAACCAAAAGCCGAGATCTTCTCTGATCCGGCGATGTCGCAGCAAGAGGCGCTCTCTTATCTGCTGCGTGGGCAAGGGCTGGCTAGCGAGCAGAGCGACAGCGCGGCAATGACCTCTATGCTGATTGGCTTAGGGGTTGCACAAAGTGGTCAGGTTGTGGGTAAAATCGGCGAGACATTTGGCGTCAGTAATCTGGTGCTGGATACTCAGGGGGTAGGCGACTCTTCCCAGGTGGTGGTCAGCGGCTATGTTCTGCCGGGTCTACAGGTCAAATATGGTGTAGGAATTTTTGACTCACTGGCGACTCTCACGTTACGTTATCGCCTGATGCCTAAGCTGTATCTTGAAGCGGTGTCTGGCGTAGATCAGGCACTAGATTTGCTCTATCAGTTTGAGTTTTAGCAATGCGAATATTTGTCTACGGCAGTTTACGACGCAAGCAGGGCAACAGCCACTGGATGACCAACGCTCAGTGGCTGGGGGACTTTTGCGTCGAAAATCATCAGCTGTATAGTCTGGGGCATTACCCGGGAGCTGTTCAGGGCGAAGGAAGCGTGAAGGGCGAAGTTTATCGCATCGATGCGGCAACGCTCGGCGAACTGGATGCCTTACGTACCGCAGGGGGCGAATACAAACGTCAACTGATCCAGACGCCTTATGGCAGCGCCTGGATGTATGTGTACCAGCGTTCGGTTGAGGGAAAAACCTTGATTGAAAGCGGTAACTGGCTCGACAGGGAACAGTACCAGAAGTAATCAGTCTTAGAGAACCGCACCGTTTGGCGCGGTTTTTCTTTTTGCGGGTCGCAGAAATTTTTCGCCGGGTGGCGCCCCACCTGCGTTTAATACAGATCGTTGCGGAGTGCAGGCCGGTTAAGGCGATACCGCCATCCGGCACCTATCGATTAAAAAAGCCTCGGTCGCATAATGCGTACCGGGGCTTCTTCATTAAACCGTATTATTTTTTGGCTGCGCGTTCGAAGGAAGCAATGATTTCCGCTTTCGCGGCTTCAGCGTTTTCCCAGCCGTCCACTTTCACCCATTTGCCTTTTTCGAGATCTTTATAGTGCTCGAAGAAGTGGGTGATCTGCGCTTTCAGCAGTTCCGGCAGATCGTTCACATCTTTAATGTGATCGTACTCTTTGCTCAGTTTGGTATGCGGAACAGCAACCAGTTTCGCATCTTCGCCAGATTCGTCGGTCATTTTCAGCACGCCAACCGGACGGCAGCGGATCACAGAGCCTGGCTCCAGCGGGTACGGCGTCGGCACCAGCACGTCAACCGGGTCACCATCCAGGGAGAGGGTGTGGTTGATGTAACCGTAGTTGCACGGATAGAACATCGCGGTGGACATGAAACGGTCAACGAACAGTGCGCCGCTCTCTTTGTCAACTTCATATTTGATCGGGTCAGCGTTAGCCGGGATTTCGATAACGACGTAGATATCTTCTGGCAGATCTTTACCCGCCGGGACGTTCAATAAGCTCATGTTTGTTTCCTTTAAAATGTGTGGCAAACAAGTGCCGGGTATTATAGCCAACTGGCGGTGAATGTCTTCGCCTGTTTTAACTTACTCACACATTTTCAGAGCGTTTCGTATTCCTTTTTATGACCGTTTTATCCATAACAATAGCAGCATCCTGAATAATTTTGTGGAAGCGATTACAGCGTAATTTTTCACCACACTGCAACAGTTAAATTTCCGTAAGATCAAGAGCAAATTTAGCATATATCAGAGTGCGTCATTTCGCGTGCCAGATCTCAACTGGCAATCAACAATTCATTCACTTTTCCGATTTGTGATGTAACGCATTTTGTTACATCACGATTTGTCTATAGTTTTCTCCGCAGGTGAAGTTGTAGCCAACAATAACCCTACGAGGATGCTCTTATGTGGAAGCGCTTACTTCTTGTCACAGCAGTTTCGGCAGCCATGTCGTCTATGGCGATGGCCGCCCCGTTAACCGTAGGATTTTCGCAGGTCGGATCCGAATCCGGCTGGCGAGCCGCTGAAACTAACGTCGCGAAAAGCGAAGCCAGCAAACGCGGTATTACGCTGAAAATCGCCGACGGTCAGCAAAAACAGGAAAACCAGATCAAAGCCGTACGTTCGTTTATCGCTCAGGGCGTGGACGCTATCTTTATCGCGCCAGTGGTAGCAACGGGCTGGGAGCCGGTACTGAAAGAAGCGAAAGACGCCAAAATTCCGGTGTTCCTGCTCGATCGCTCCATCGATGTTAAAGATAAATCGCTCTATATGACCACCGTCACCGCCAACAACATTCTTGAAGGCAAGCTGATTGGCGAATGGCTGGTGAAAACTGTGGATGGCAAACCGTGTAATGTCGTGGAACTGCAAGGCACCGTCGGCGCCAGCGTGGCGATCGATCGTAAGAAAGGGTTTGCCGAAGCTATTTCTAAAGCCCCCAACATTAAGATCATCCGTTCGCAATCCGGCGACTTTACTCGCAGTAAGGGTAAAGAGGTAATGGAGAGCTTCATCAAGGCGGAAAACAACGGCAAAAATATCTGCATGGTTTACGCCCATAACGATGACATGGTGATCGGTGCGATTCAGGCGATCAAAGAAGCGGGCCTGAAACCGGGCAAAGATATCCTGACTGGCTCCATTGACGGCGTGCCGGATATCTACAAAGCGATGATAGACGGCGAAGCCAATGCCAGTGTCGAACTGACGCCGAACATGGCTGGCCCGGCTTTCGACGCGTTAGAGAAATTCAAAAAAGACGGCACCCTGCCGCCGAAGCTGACCATCACCAAATCCACGCTCTATCTGCCGGATACGGCGAAAGAGGAGCTGGAGAAAAAGAAAAATATGGGTTACTGAGTCGCGAAAACCCTCTCCCCATCGGGGAGAGGGTAATGGTTTAAGGGGTCGACAATGAACGCGGAAGCACACCAGGAAATCCTGCGTACCGAAGGCTTAAGTAAATTCTTTCCCGGCGTAAAAGCGCTCGATAACGTGGATTTCAGCCTGCGGCGTGGCGAGATCATGGCGCTGCTTGGGGAAAATGGTGCCGGAAAATCAACGCTGATTAAAGCGTTAACCGGCGTGTATCATGCTGATAAAGGGGCTATCTGGCTGGAAGGTCAGCAGATCAATCCCAAAAACACTGCCCATGCACAGCAGCTCGGCATCGGTACCGTGTACCAGGAAGTGAACCTGCTACCGAATATGTCGGTGGCGGACAACTTATTTATTGGCCGCGAACCGCGGCGTTTTGGTTTGCTGCGCCGCAAAGAGATGGAAAAACGCGCGACCGAGCTGATGGCATCTTATGGTTTCTCGCTGGACGTGCGCGAGCCGCTCAACCGTTATTCGGTGGCGATGCAACAGATCGTCGCGATCTGCCGCGCCATCGATCTGTCAGCCAAAGTGCTGATCCTCGATGAACCGACCGCCAGCCTTGATACTAAAGAAGTGGAGATGCTGTTTACGCTGATGCGTCAGCTTCGCGACCAGGGCGTTAGCCTGATTTTTGTCACCCACTTTCTCGATCAGGTTTATGAAGTCAGCGATCGCATTACCGTACTGCGTAACGGTGGTTTTGTTGGCTGTCGCGAAACCAGTGAGTTGCCGCAAATCGAGCTGGTGAAAATGATGCTGGGCCGTGAACTGGACAGCAATGCGCTTCAGCGCGCAGGGCGTACGCTGTTGAGCGATAAACCGGTTGCAGCGTTCAGCGGCTATGGCAAAAAAGGCGTCATCGCGCCGTTTGATCTGGAAGTTCGCCCTGGTGAAATCGTCGGCCTGGCCGGGCTGTTGGGTTCCGGGCGCACCGAAACCGCCGAAGTGATTTTTGGCATTAAACCCGCCGACAGCGGCAGCGCGATCATCAAAGGCAAGAGCCAGATACTCCGTTCTCCGCATCAGGCTTCGTGCCTGGGAATCGGTTTTTGCCCGGAAGATCGCAAAACCGATGGCATTATCGCGGCGGCTTCTGTACGTGAAAACATTGTGCTGGCGTTGCAGGCGCAACGCGGCTGGCTGCGGCCGATTCCGCGCAAAGAGCAAAACGCGATTGCCGAGCGTTTCATCCGCCAGTTGGGGATCCGCACGCCGAGCGCCGAGCAGCCGATTGAGTTTCTCTCCGGCGGCAACCAGCAAAAAGTACTGCTCTCGCGCTGGCTGCTGACCCGACCTCAATTTCTGATCCTCGATGAACCGACGCGCGGTATCGACGTCGGTGCGCACGCTGAGATCATTCGTCTGATTGAAACCCTCTGCGCCGATGGTCTGGCGCTGCTGGTTATCTCCTCTGAACTGGAGGAGCTGGTGGGCTATGCGGATCGCGTGATCATCATGCGCGATCGCAAACAGGTGGCGGAGATCCCGCTCGCAGAGCTGTCGGTTCCGGCGATCATGAATGCCATTGCGGCGTAAGGAGTAGAGTGTGATGCCTCAAACTGTGGGTCAAACCGGGCAGCCGAAGCGCCGCTTTAACTGGCCCACCGGAACACCCCAGCTTATCGCGCTGGTGCTGGTTCTGGTGGTGGATAGCCTGGTCGCGCCCCATTTTTATCAGGTGGTGTTGCAGGATGGTCGCCTGTTCGGTAGCCCGATCGACATTCTTAACCGCGCTGCGCCCGTCGCGTTGCTGGCGATTGGTATGACGCTGGTGATCGCTACCGGCGGCATCGATCTTTCTGTTGGCGCGGTGATGGCGATTGCCGGCGCAACGGCGGCATCGCTCACCGTCTCCGGACACAGTCTGACGGTAGTGCTGTTGGCTGCGCTGGGCACTGGCGTACTGGCCGGATTGTGGAACGGTATTCTGGTGGCGATCCTCAAGATCCAGCCTTTCGTCGCCACGCTGATCCTGATGGTGGCAGGGCGCGGCGTGGCGCAGTTAATCACCTCCGGGCAGATCGTTACCTTTAACGCGCCGTCACTGGCGTGGATCGGCAGCGGATCGCTGTTGCTGTTCCCGACGCCAGTGATTATAGCACTGGCAACGCTGCTGCTGTTCTGGCTGTTTACCCGCAAAACAGCGCTAGGCATGTTTATTGAAGCGGCAGGGATTAATATTCGCGCGGCAAAAAACGCCGGGGTGAATACGCGCGTCGTGGTGATGCTGACCTACGTATTGAGTGGCGTGTGTGCGGCTATCGCTGGGGTGGTCGTCGCGGCGGATATTCGCGGCGCAGATGCAAATAATGCCGGGCTGTGGCTGGAGCTGGATGCCATTCTGGCGGTGGTCATTGGCGGCGGCTCGCTAATGGGCGGGCGGTTTAACCTTGTACTCTCGGTGATCGGCGCGCTGATTATCCAGGGTATGAATACCGGGATTTTGCTCTCCGGTTTCCAGCCGGAACTCAACCAGGTCGTAAAAGCGGTGGTGGTGATGTGTGTACTGATTGTCCAGTCGCCGCGCTTTATCGCGCTGATTAAAGGAGTACGCGGTCATGATAAAACGTAATTTACCGCTGATGATAACGTTAGGCGTGTTTGTGCTCGGTTATCTCTACTGCCTGACGCAGTTTCCCGGTTTCGCCTCTACGCGTGTGATATGTAATATCCTGACGGATAACGCCTTTCTGGGAATTATTGCCGTTGGTATGACCTTCGTGATCCTCTCCGGCGGTATCGATTTGTCCGTCGGCTCGGTGATCGCCTTCAGCGGCGTTTTTCTGGCAAAAGCGATCGGTGACTGGGGAATTTCGCCGCTACTCGCTTTCCCGATTATTCTACTGATGGGTTGCGCTTTCGGCGCGTTTATGGGGCTGCTGATCGATGCATTGAAAATCCCGGCATTTATCATCACCCTCGCGGGGATGTTCTTCCTGCGTGGCGCCAGCTACCTGCTCTCGGAAGAATCTATTCCGATTAATCACCCGATCTATGATTCGCTCTCCAGCCTCGCGTGGATGATCCCCGGCGGCGGACGCTTGAGCGCTATGGGATTATTAATGTTACTGGTGGTGGTAGTGGGGATTTTCCTCGCTCACCGCACCCGTTTTGGCAATGAAGTGTATGCCGTTGGCGGCAACGCGACGTCGGCGAACCTGATGGGGATCTCCACCCGCAGCACCACCATTCGCATCTATATGCTTTCTACTGGCCTGGCGACGCTGGCGGGCATTGTCTTCTCGATTTATACCCAGGCCGGTTATGCGCTGGCGGGCGTGGGCGTGGAACTGGACGCCATTGCCTCGGTGGTGATTGGCGGGACATTGCTCAGCGGCGGCGTGGGTACGGTGCTGGGAACGCTGTTTGGCGTGGCGATTCAGGGGCTGATCCAGACCTATATTAACTTCGATGGGACGCTCAGCTCGTGGTGGACGAAAATCGCCATCGGCATCCTGTTGTTTATTTTTATCGCGTTGCAACGAGGCCTGATCGTGCTGTGGGAGAACCGTCAAAGCTCTCCTGTGACACGTGTTGACACAACGGCAATAAAGTAATAATAGATTGAAATTATTACTTTCTCCTAAAGTAAATCCGGTAGCGGTCGATAACTGACGAAATGGGCTTAATTTACGCCAAAAAGTATTGCTGCTACCGGAATTCACATCATGCTTAAAACGCTTTCGATCCGTACTGGTTTACTTTCTATACTGGCCGTTATGACTCTGCTGCTGCTATTGGTCAGCGGCATCGGGGTATATGCACTCAATAAAAGCTCCTCGTCGCTGGAGCGAATTAGTCAACTTCAGGGCGACAAAATGGCGAGTCTGAGCGAGGGGTACACGCTGATTTTGCGGGCGCGTAACGAAGCCGGTCAGGCGGTGCGGATGATGGAAGTAGGGTTGCTTGATGACGCCGCGAAATCCGTGAAGCAGATCAACGGAGAAATTGCGCAGGGTGAAGCCTCTCTCAGCAACGTGATCGCCGCAGGTGTGGATGATGAGCAGGGTTCCGCTCTGCTTGCCGGGGTGGCGAAAAGCTACGGCGAGTATGTGAACCAGGGCATTAAACCGATGCAGGATGCGCTGAATCAGCAAAGTGCGGATACCTATTACGATTTGTTGGAAAACAAACTGATCCCCATTTCTCGCCAGTTCGACAATGATATGCAAGCCTTCCAGAAGTGGGGAGAAGCGCGCGGCAAAGCGGAAGTGGATGCCGTACAGAGCAGCAAACGCGTTGTGATGCTGCTGATTCTGGTGGTAGCGCTGCTGGTGGCCGGGATAATCGTGCTGGCCTGGCTGGCGCTGCGCCATATGCTGCTGAAACCCCTGGATCGCTCTATTGAACAGCTTGAGCAGGTTGCGGCTGGCAATTTGATCGCGGTAAAAACCGAAGCGAGCAGTAAAGAGTTTAACCGTCTGAACGTGGCCATCGAAGAGATGCGCCACTCGCTGGTAAGCTCCGTCACCCGTGTTCGCGATGCCAGCGCGCAAATCGATACTGGCAGCCGCGAACTGGCCGCTGGCAACGTCGATCTGTCGCAACGCACGGAATCAACGGCGACATCGCTTGAACAAACGGCTGCCAGCATGGAGCAGATCACCGCTACAGTGAAACTGAATGCCGACAACGCCGAGCAGGCGCATAAACTGGCTAAAACCGTTTCCGATACCGCCGATCGCGGCAGTGAAATGGTATGCTATGTAATTGAAAAAATGCGCGATATTTCCAGTAGCTCCGATCGCATCGCCGATATTCTCAGCGTGATTGATGCCATTGCCTTTCAGACCAATATCCTTGCGTTGAATGCTGCGGTCGAAGCGGCGCGCGCGGGAGAGCAGGGGCGTGGTTTCGCGGTGGTTGCCGGGGAAGTGCGTAATCTTGCCAGCCGCAGCGCCGAATCGGCGAAAGAGATCCGCCATTTAATAAGCAGCTCGCAGTCGCAGGTGTCTGAAGGCAGCGATCTGGCGATGCAGGCGGGTGAAACGATGGATGAAATTGCCGAAGAAGTGCTGCGTATGACCAAACTGATGCGCGAAATCGCTAATGCATCGCAGGAGCAGAGCCGGGGTATTGAGCAGGTTAATATCGCGGTCAGTCAGATGGATGAAACCGCGCAGCAGAATGCGGCGCTGGTACAACAATCATCTGCCGCGACCCGTTCGCTGGAAGAGCAGTCGCGCGAGTTGCTACAAGCGATGGCATCATTCCGCCTGCAAGCCCAGGGATAATCTAAGGAAGAGAAATGGTGTTTGTATTCAATGCGATAATGAAGCGCTGAAGGACAGCGATTATTGCGCGGTATGTGAAGAGCGCGAATTTAAAAAGATCCGCGGCTGGTTGTTTGTACCAGCGATTGGCCTGCTGGTGTCGCTGATTGCGATCATTGCCTCCATTAATACCGCCACCAAAGTGTTGATGGAGCACTACAGTGCCATCGACACTGGGCCGAGAGTACTGCTGATTTACGAACTGGTTTTTTATAGCGCCATGTTCGCTTATACGCTGTTTGTTTGCAGCCTGTTTTTTCGAAAAAAGCGTCAGCTTCCGCGCTTTTACATTGGTTTTCTGCTGATTTGGCTGCTTTTTTACGGCGTTGATTTATTGCTGGCGCACTACCTTATCGCGCTGCCGTATGTCTTCGAAACCGTGAGTGCGTTGATCCGCAATGCGATAAGCGCAGCGATTTGGGTGCCGTATTTCCTCATCTCTGAGCGCGTTAAACGGACTTTCGTGCGCTAAAAAAAGCGCCACAGGCGTGGCGCTTTGCCCCTCTTTCCCGGCGCTTATGCGTCCGGGTATTCACGCATAAAACGTTCTACATCTTCAACCATGTGCTCATTGCCGACGAAGAACGGACGGCGCTGGTGCAGGCTTTCCGGTTGAATATCCAGAATTCGCTCTTTTCCGTCGCTCGCTTTGCCGCCCGCCTGTTCAGCAAGGAACGCCATCGGATTGCACTCATACAGCAGACGCAGTTTCCCTTGCGGGTGGCTTGCAGTGCTTGGGTAGAGGTAGATGCCGCCTTTCAGCAGATTGCGGTGGAAATCTGCGACCAGCGAGCCGATATAGCGCGTGGTATATGGACGGTTGGACGCTTTATCCTCTTCCTGGCAGAACTTCAGGTACTTTTTCACACCCTGCGGGAATTTGATGTAGTTCCCTTCGTTGATGGAGTAGGTATTACCACGCTCCGGGAACTTCATACGCTCCTGGCACAGGCAGAAAACGCCGAGTGATGGATCGTATGTAAAGGCGTGAACACCGCAGCCAGTGGTGTAAACCAGCATAGTGGACGAACCGTAGACCACATAGCCCGCCGCAACCTGTTTGTTGCCCGGTTGCAGGAAGTCTTCTTCTGTAACCGATGTGCCGACGGGCGTCACGCGGCGGTAAATAGAGAAAATGGTGCCAACAGAGACGTTAACGTCGATATTTGATGAGCCATCAAGAGGATCCATCAGCACCACGTATTTGGCGTGTTCACAACCTTCGAAAACGACAATTTCGTCCTCTTCTTCAGAAGCAATACCGGCCACGATATCGCGTGCGCGAAGTGCAGCTTTCAGTTTTTCGTTTGCGAACAGGTCGAGTTTTTGTTGCTCCTCGCCCTGGACGTTTTCAGCACCGCTTGCACCCAGGATATCGACCAGACCGGCCTTATTGATATCACGATGAATGATCTTGGCGCCCAGTTTTATCGCCGACAGCAAAGCAGTTAATTCACCGGTGGCGTGTGAGAACTCGTGCTGCTTTTCGACAATAAATTCACCTAACGTTTTCATAACACTTTCCCTGCATGTATATGGAGTAAAGCGATCTTGTCCTGAAGGTTTCAGGTTGCTGGTAACAGCAAGTTCCGGATAGTAAACAGCCTGAACCTTAACAGCCAGCGCTTTCGAAGCCGAAAACGTGACGGACTTACAACAATACTAACAAAGATTCAACAGTCCGTGCTCAGGTGAATCGCACCAGCAGTATGGGGATTATCCTGAAATGCATTTCTCAGACGTTAAACATATGCGTAAAATGTGCGCCAGTTCTGGAAAGGATAAAAACGTATGCGCATTCATATTTTGGGAATTTGTGGCACTTTCATGGGCGGCCTGGCCTTGCTGGCGCGTTCGTTGGGACATCAGGTTACGGGCTCCGACGCCAATATTTACCCGCCGATGAGCACCCTGCTCGAAAAGGAAGGTATTGAGCTGATTGAAGGCTATGACGCAAGCCAGCTCGATCCTGCACCGGATTTGGTTATTATCGGCAATGTCATGAGGCGCGGTAATCCATGTGTGGAAGTGGTGCTGGAGAAAAACATTCCGTTTATGTCTGGCCCGCAGTGGCTGCACGACTTTGTTCTGCGCGATCGCTGGGTCGTCGCCGTTGCTGGTACGCACGGCAAAACTACTACCGCCGGGATGGTAACCTGGATCCTCGAAGCCTGTGGCTACAAGCCGGGCTTTGTCATTGGCGGCGTACCTGGGAACTTTGAGGTTTCTGCGCGTCTGGGCGACAGCCCTTTCTTCGTTATCGAAGCCGATGAGTATGACTGCGCTTTCTTCGATAAGCGTTCCAAATTCGTTCATTACTGCCCGCGTACGCTGATTTTGAATAACCTTGAGTTCGATCATGCAGATATTTTTGACGACCTGAAGGCGATTCAGAAGCAGTTCCACCACCTGGTGCGTATCGTGCCGGGGCAGGGGAAAATCATCTGGCCGGAAAACGACATTAACCTGAAGCAGACCATGGCGATGGGCTGCTGGAGCGAGCAGGAGCTGGTGGGCGAACAGGGACATTGGCAAGCGAAGAAACTGAACATCGATGCCTCAAGCTGGGAAGTCTGGCTGGACGGCACATGCGTCGGGCAGGTGAACTGGGGGCTGGTGGGTGAACACAACATGCACAACGGTTTGATGGCCATTGCCGCCGCGCGCCATGTTGGCGTTGCACCGGCGGATGCCGCCAGTGCACTTGGCTCGTTTATCAATGCCCGCCGTCGCCTGGAACTGCGCGGGGAAGTGAACGGTGTAACTGTGTATGACGATTTTGCGCACCACCCGACCGCGATCCTCGCCACATTGGCTGCGCTGCGCGGTAAAGTCGGTGGTACCGCGAAAATCATCGCCGTGCTGGAACCGCGTTCCAACACGATGAAAATGGGCATCTGCAAAGACGACCTGGCACCATCGTTGGGACGCGCAGACGAAGTGTTCCTGCTGCAACCGCAGCATATTCCGTGGCAGGTAGCGGAAGTGGCGGATGCCTGCGTGCAGCCTGCTCACTGGAGCGCTGATGTCGATGCGCTGGCGGAGATGATCATCAAAACCGCACAGCCTGGCGATCACATTCTGGTGATGAGCAATGGCGGTTTCGGTGGTATTCACCAGAAGCTGCTTGATGGTTTAGCGAAAAAAGCTGAGGCCGAAGCAGAAAAGCTCTGACGGCTGGCTGAAGCAAAAAACCGCGACCGGGAAACCGGCGCGGTTTTTTTATGACTGCGAATTACTCTTTTGCCATCGGCGTGTCGATAGTTTGCGGCGTTTTACTGCCCTGAATCTCTTTCACGCGTTTCTCTACATCAGCCACCTGGGCGCTGTTATGCAGCAGAGTGTAAGTGAGATCGAAGCGTGTACTCTGGCCCGGCTGTAGCTGTTTTACGCGTTTTTGCGCACGTTCAATAGTGACCGGATAGGCATAGCTGGTGCCCGGCTCAATTCCGGTTACATAGCCCTGTTTTTCCGTATCGGTGTTTTTCCACATCGTCAGCACCGGCAGTTGTTCGGTGTTATAGCTAATTGCCACCCCTTTATCGCCCGCTTTGTTCACCAGTGCGGCTACCGTTTGTTTACTGGCATCAAACAGCGGCTTGATATTAAACACCATCTCGTCGAAACCTTTGGTCGGCCCGGCGTAGGTTTGCCACTCTTTCAGACCGCCTTTGGCGTAGTCATTGAAGGGGCTGACATTTTCATACGGCGTTATAAAACGTGCACCCTGCTCGAGAATCGGTTTGCCGAAGTTGCTGTGATAGATAATTTGATAGTCGTGTGGGTAATCCGCATGGTTGGTCAGCACATCATGCAGGCTGAAGCTGTTGCTGCCAGGAATATAGCGCAGCTCCGTCTCCGTTTGCAGATCCACTTTTTTAAATGCGCTCTCTTTTACCAGCCCGCGAATACGAATTTCATAAGGTGCTGTTTCGCTGACATCCACCGAAACCTGGGACGCTGGCGTGTTACCCACTTTGCCGTGCAGGGTATAAATCTGCCCGTCAGCGGTGACCGGATGGCCGGTCCATTCATAACCGCAGCGCACCACCATCTCGTTGAAACCTTCCAGCCAGCCCAGACCGTTACGGCTTTCGAGGTTAATAAATGCTGGGTTGACTACCTCTTTCACCGGCGAATTCCAGCCCATATGGACGCCAAACCCGTCGGCGTAAAGCAAATTCATACCACGTGTCGGGCTAAGGGCGATGGTGAGGCCATTTTTGCTGATCAGTTTAATGACTTTGCTGCCTTCCTGCTTACCACCGTGCAGTACTACCTGCTCAATGCTGAATTGCTGATCTTTGATGTTCAGCTGATCGCTGGTGATCCGCCAGTTTCCTTGCTCTGTACCGCCTTCAGCACTTGTCAGCACCCAGGTTTTTGCCATTACAGGGCCAGAGATAAGCAGTGCAAGAGCGGAAAACATTACTGTCTTTTTCATCATTCCATCCTTTTTAGCTGAATCGATTATAGTCACCACAGCGAAAATCTACGTTTTGCGCAGCCGGGAAAATGTGATCCGATTCATCTGATGAAAAACAGTGCAAAGTCCTGTATGAAAAGCGAACATTGATCTCATTTATGCGAGAAATGAAACGTATAACGGTATTAAATTTGTGATCAGTGATGATTTTAGCTTTAACGCTTCAGCTAAGCGGGAGTTATTTATAAAGGCGATAAAAACGGGGGAAAAATCCCTCTCCTGGCGGAGAGGGTTATTACAGGGTGATTACTGCTCGCTGGTTTCGGCCAGTTCGCGCAGATACTGGAAAATCAAACGCGCGGATTTTGGCGGTTTGTTGCCTTCTTTCTCTTTCTGCGCATTGCGCACAAGCGAACGCAGTTGCTGGCGGTCGGCGGTCGGCCACAGGTTCAGCACTTCCGGCACCGCATCGTCGCCCTCTTCGATCAGACGATCGCGAATCTGCTCCAGCTTATGGAAAAACGCCACCTGCTGGTTGTGACGGTTTTTCAGCTTATCCAGCGCCTGGCGGATAGGATCCACATCGCGTTGACGCAGCAGTTTGCCGATCAGCTGCAACTGGCGGCGGCGGCCCTCTTTTTTGATGCGCTGCGCCAGTTCAATGGCGTCACGCAGATCCTGGTCGAGCGGGAGTTTATCCAGTGAATTTTTCCCCAGATCGACCATTTCCGCGCCAAGCTGCTTTAACTCTTCAGCATCGCGCTTAATTTCACTTTTACTGACCCAGATGATCTCATCATCTTCGTCTTCAATATCATTACCGGGCACGTCATCGAGCCAGTCGTCGGGCTGCTTTGTCATCTCAGGCTCCTTAAAAAAGAGGCTAATGTTACCAGTTAAGGCGCACACTGAAAAACGGTTCTCTGTTAGACTTCAAAGATTCTCTCCCTTAATTATGGCATTGGCGATGAAAGTAATCACACAAGTTGCACAACAACGCAAAACGCTGGAAGAAGCGGTTTCCACGGCTCTGGAACTGGCCTCCGGGAAAGCGGACGGTGCGGAAGTTGCGGTCAGCAAAACCACCGGGATAGGCGTCAGTACACGCTACGGTGAAGTGGAGAATGTAGAATTTAACAGTGACGGCGCGCTGGGGATCACCGTTTATCACCAGAACCGCAAAGGTAGCGCGTCATCCACCGATCTCAGCCCGGATGCCATCGCTCGTACGGTGCAGACTGCGCTGGATATTGCCCGCTACACCTCGCCGGATCCTTACGCGGGCGTGGCAGACAAAGAGTTGCTGGCCTTTGATGCACCGGATCTCGATCTTTTCCACCCGGCGGAAGTGACGCCGGATGAAGCGATTGAGTGGGCAGCTCGCGCTGAACAAACTGCGCTAAAAGCTGACAAACGCATCACCAATACCGAAGGCGGCAGCTTCAACAGCCACTACGGCATCAAAGTTTTCGGTAACAGCCACGGTATGCTGCAAAGCTACTGCTCCACGCGTCATTCGCTGTCGAGCTGCGTGATTGCTGAAGAGAACGGCGAAATGGAGCGAGATTATGCGTACACCATTGGCCGCGATATCAACGACCTGAAAACGCCTGAGTGGGTAGGCGAAGAGTGCGCGAAGCGTACGCTGTCGCGCCTCTCGCCGCGTAAACTGTCGACCATGAAAGCGCCAGTGATTTTCGGTCATGAAGTGGCAACCGGGCTGTTCGGTCATCTGGTGGGCGCGATCGCTGGTGCCGCGGTGTACCGTAAATCGACTTTCCTTCTCGACTATCTCGGCAAACAGATCCTGCCGGAATGGCTGACCATTGAAGAGCATCCACATCTGCGTAAAGGGCTGGCTTCGACGCCGTTTGACAGCGAAGGTGTGCGCACCGCACGCCGCGACATCATTAAAGATGGCGTGTTGATGCAGTGGCTGCTGACTAACTACTCCGCGCGTAAACTGGGGCTGAAAAGCACCGGCCACGCTGGCGGTATTCACAACTGGCGCATTGCCGGACGCGGCCTGAGCTTTGAGCAGATGCTAAAAGAGATGGGCACCGGTCTGGTGGTAACCGAGCTAATGGGCCAGGGCGTGAGCGGTATTACCGGCGATTATTCCCGTGGCGCTTCCGGTTTCTGGGTAGAAAATGGCGAAATTCAGTATCCGGTGAGCGAAATTACCATCGCTGGCAACTTAAAAGAGATGTGGCGCAATATTGTTACCATCGGTGACGATATTGAACAGCGCAGTAACATTCAGTGTGGTTCAGTGTTGTTACCGGAGATGAAAATCGCCGGACAATAACATTACTCCGTGGCGCAATGCAGTGCGCCTTTAGCGTGAATAATAAAAAGGAAGTAAGCAATGCGTAAAAACCTGCTAGCAATCTTTGCTGTATCGTCATTATTCGTCGGTTCGACGGCGTTTGCCGCCGATCTCGGTGAGGATATGGATACCCTCAACGAAAATCTCAACGTGGTGCAGAAAACCAGTGATGCCACAGAAATGAAAGATGCGTTAACCAAAATGCGTACCGCTGCGCTGGATGCGCAGAAAACCACGCCGCCGAAGCTGGAAGGCAAAGCGCCGGATAGCGCCGAGATGAAAGATTTTCGTCACGGCTTTGATATTTTGGTTGGGCAAATCGACGGCGCGCTGAAACTGGCAAATGAAGGCAAAGTGAAAGAAGCGCAGGATGCTGCCAAAGGGTTTGTTGACACGCGCAATACGTACCATAAGAAATACCGTTAATTCGGTATCTGGTTACATGAAGTGTATTAGCTCAGAACTGATCTGACAGTTACCGGTTATTTATACAGGTGCCTGTCAGATTACATCTGGCTTAAATTTTTCTCAGCCCAGATGTGTTTTCCATCAAGTAATGTTTCCATTGGTGTCCGCCGCAACCACTGGTTGCCTCTTTCACCGATCATCTTCTGCGTGATCTGAAGGCGGATCAGCAATAAGAAAACCTTATTGTGCTCACGCTTTTCCCTACGACTTCTGCGTTTTTTTCTGCTTCTGCAAGGGCATTTTTCCGCTTCTTTTGCGTAAATCTGTGACTCATGCGCAGTGATATATCTCTTCCCTGACGATTTATGTGGAGCAGATCACTAACGCCTTTTCCCTTTCCACTTTGAAGTGGAAAACTCCTCGCTACAAACTCGTAACCCGCAACGTTAATTTTATCTCAACGAGATGAATGGGGTACGACGAGTGAATAACGGAGTGGCAATGAATGATGCCCAAGAGCGGGCGGAGCAAACGGCAACCCTTGCCGGGCGCATGCTGACGCAGGTCTATGCGCTACTGAGCAATCACGGGATCACGCCGAATGCGGTACAGCAGCAGATGCTGACCTCCCATGTTCGCGCGATGGCGCATCGGTCTGTGACCGGCGAACCGCTACCGGAAGTGGATGCCAGCCTGTTTGATGAAATCTCGCCTGAATCAATGAACCTGGCCCGTGAAGTGGTGGCGGCGTTTGGCAATCTTCCGGAAGAAGAAGCCTGGCTGTTGTCGGTGCACTTCGAAGTGGCAAAAGAGAACCTGTAAGGAACAAATAATGGAACAAATTACTGTAGTGATTGGCGATCGTCTTGGCAAAGGTCAGAAAGTCGCAGCAGGCGTTGAAAAAGCGGGCGGCCGGGCTGTGGTGGTACCGGGCGTAGCGGCAGATATGAAACTGGGTGACGTGATGAAAACAGAAAACGCCACCTTCGGAATTTCGTTTTGCGGCAGCGGTGGCGCGGGTGCCATCACCGCACAGAACAAACACGGCTATAAAGCCAAATACGGCATGCGCTCTGTAGAAGAAGGCGTTACCGCCATCAATGAAGGCTGCAATGTTCTCGGCTTCGGCTTTATGGACAAAGAAGAGTTAGGCGAGCGCCTGGTGCTGGCCTGGCAGAAAAAATACGGCGCATAACCATGAAAGAACAGTTCACCACCACGGTCAGGGTTAAGGGAAAAGGCGAGGCGAAAGCGCGCGCCTTTGCGGATGCGCTGAACCAGGTTCAGGCCGCGGTGATGAAAGCGTCGCCGCAGATTTTACTGCGTATCGAGCCACAGGATGTGGAAGTTGTTCATGCGCAGGAAACGGCACGGAAAGAGGCGTTTCTATTCCTTTTTCTGCGCCGTGTAAGACGTACGTACAGCGTGGAACTGGACGTTACCGTCAACGTGACTGCCATCAATCTCGATAAAGTGGACTTTGTCACGAAATAACTCAACACATACCCGGTGAATCACCTCCGCTGGGTAGAAGAGGGCAGACTGATGTTCTTAATCATACTAATAAAATCGCTCATCATCGGCGGCCTGGTTGGCGTCGGTGTTGGCGCGGGGGCTGCACGCATGTTCCATGCGCCGACCACACAAGGGATGGGCGCATTTCGTACACTGGGCGAATTGAACTCCTGCGAAGGCGATCCCGCATCGCATTTCTCATTCGGCTTAGGCTTCTTCTTTAACGCCTGGGCTTCGTCCGTTGCGGCAGGTTCTTTCACCCAGGACGTTGACCACCGCATCATCCCGAACTGGGGCGCGGCGGCGTTAATGGTGAAAAACCGTAACGTTGGCGAAACCCTGCACGATCCGAAAAAGATGGCGATCGCCTGTGGCCTGATTGGCATGGTGGTCGTCACCTTCCTTAACCTGACGGCTTCCTCCGTTCCGGCGGCCTTGCAGGTCACTGCCGTTAAAGTGTTGGTTCCGGCGGCTAACCTACTGGTGAACACCGTAATGCCGGTGATCTTCTGGCTGGCGGCCATCGACGCGGGCAAAAAATCGGGTTTCTGGGCGACCGTCTTTGGCGGCGCGGCACAACTGATTATGGGCAACGCCGTACCCGGCCTGGTTCTGGGCATTCTGATTGGTAAAGGTGTGGAAGAGAGCGGCTGGAACCGCGTCACTAAAGTGATGATGACGGCCATTATCGCGCTGTTTGTGCTGAGCGCGTTCTTCCGTGGCTTCGATGTGAAAATGATCGAGTCTTTCCACCTGAGCGCGCCGAACTGGCTGGAGCTCATCCACAACTCGCTCAGCGGCAAATAAGGAAGCGAAATGGAACAGAATAAAGGGTTTTGGTACGCCGACTGGTCGTTCCCGATCTTTGTTGGCCTGCTCTCTTCCGGCGTGTTCGCCGGGACACATATGTACTACCTGTATGGCATCGGCGCGTTTAACGAAGTGGCGTTTGTTTCAATGCTGCGTTCCGGCATGGACACTGGCGTATACGGCGCGGTTGCCGCGTTTGGTGCCAGTTTCCTGTTCGCCCGCATTATTGAAGGTTCACTGGTCGGTATTCTTGATATCGGCGGCGCGATCCAGACTGGTGTCGGCCTCGGTGTTCCGGCGCTGTTGCTGGGAGCCGGGATCCTCTTTCCGGTGGAAAACTTTGTCGCCTCGCTGGCAACCGGTCTGGTGATTGGCGTGGTCATTGGCTATCTGATTATCCTGGCGCGTAAGTTCACCATCAATCAGAGCGATTCCACCTACGGGGCAGATGTGATGATGGGCGCGGGTAACGCGTCTGGTCGCTTCCTCGGCCCGCTGATTATCCTCAGCGCCATGACTGCTTCCATTCCTATTGGTATTGGTTCTCTGGTCGGCGCGCTGCTGTTCTACCTCTGGCAGAAACCGATTACGGGGGGCGCGATCCTCGGTGCCATGCTGCTGGGCTCCATCTTCCCGGTTGCCCTTTGAACCCTACGGGCGCTGCGGCGCCCGTTATTACTGGAGATTCGCATGTTTGATTTACTCCTGCGCCGGGCGCGTCTGGTTGACGATACGCTGACGGATATCGCCATCAAGGCAGGGAAAATCGCCGCGCTGGGCGAGATCAACAGCCCGGCGGTTAAAACGCTCGATCTGCACGGCGAACACTATGTCAGCGCCGGGTGGATTGATTCCCACGTGCACTGCTACCCGAACTCGCCGATTTACCACGATGAACCCGACAGTGTCGGCATCAACACCGGCGTGACGACGGTGATTGACGCGGGCAGCACTGGTGCTGATGATGTCGATGATTTTTATGCCATTACCCGCGAGGCGGCGACCGAAGTATATGCGCTGCTGAACGTCTCCCGCGTCGGGCTGATTGCCCAGAACGAGCTGGCCAACATGGCTAATATCGACGCGAATGCGGTACATGACGCGATAAAACGCCATCCGGATTTTATCGTTGGCCTGAAAGCGCGCATGAGCAGCAGCGTGGTCGGTGAAAATGGTATCACGCCGCTGGAACGCGCGAAGGCGATCCAGAAAGCCAACGGCGATTTGCCGTTGATGGTGCACATTGGCAACAACCCACCGAACCTCGATGAAATCGCAGAACTGTTGACTTCCGGCGACATCATTACCCACTGTTATAACGGTAAACCGAACCGCATTCTGGCACCGGCTGGCGAGTTACGCGCTTCTGTAGCGCGTGCCATTGCGCGTGGCGTGCGTCTCGATGTCGGGCATGGCAGCGCCAGTTTCAGCTTTGCGGTGGCCAAACAGGCCATCAGCCTCGGCATTTTGCCGCAGACCATCAGTTCTGACATCTACTGCCGCAACCGGATCGACGGCCCGGTGCGATCGCTGGCAAATGTGATGTCCAAATTCCTCGCCATTGGCCTGTCGCTGCCGCAGGTGATTGCCTGCGTAACCGACCACGCCGCCGCTGGCCTGCGTCTGAAGCATAAAGGGCGTCTTGCCGTCGGCTTCGATGCCGATCTGACCATTTTTGACCTGCGTCGCCAGTCGGTACTGTTCACCGATGCGGAAAACGACAGCCTACAGGCCGAACAGTTACTCACGCCGCTGGCCGCCATTCGCGCGGGCAAAGGCTATCTGACCGAACAAGGGAGTGCAGAACATGCCTTCGATTTATGAAAAGTACAATTTAAAACAGGTGATTAACGCCTCCGGTCGCATGACAGCACTGGGCGTTTCCACCCCGCGCCCGGAAGTGGTGGAAGCCGTGCTTGGCGGCATGAATCACTATTTCGAAATGAAAGATTTGGTGAACAAAACCGGCGAATACATTGCGAAACTGCTGGACGTTGAAGCGGCGACCGTTGTCTCCTGCGCCTCCGCAGGGATTGCACAATCCGTTGCTGCGGTACTGGTGCGGGACAGCGACTGGCTGCTGGAGAACCTGCACAGCACGGCGATTGAGAACAACGAAATTGTGTTGCCGCGCGGTCACAACGTTAACTTCGGCGCACCGGTCGGCACGATGGTGGCGCTCGGCGGCGGGAAGGTGGTGGAAGCGGGTTATGCCAACGAATGCTCCGCCGATCAACTGGCGGCGGCAGTCTCGCCGCGCACGGCCGCGATCCTCTACATCAAATCGCACCACTGCGTACAAAAAAGCATGCTCAGCGTGGAGCAGGCAGTGGTAGTGGCGCGTAAGCATAATCTGCCGCTGATTGTCGATGCCGCAGCGGAAGAGGATTTGCAATGCTACTACCGTGCTGGGGCTGATTTGGTGATTTACAGCGGCGCGAAGGCCATCGAAGGACCAACCAGCGGGCTGGTGATTGGCAAAAACCAGTACGTCGAGTGGGTCAAACGCCAGACGGCAGGCATTGGCCGCGCCATGAAAGTCGGTAAAGAGGGCATTCTTGGCCTGACTTGCGCCATCGAACACTATCTGAGCGCCCGCAAAGAGAGCGGAGCGGAAATGGTCGCCAAAATGGCGCCGTTTATCGACCAGCTCAACACGCTGCAAGGCGTGAGTGCACGCGTGGTATGGGACAGCGCCGGACGCGACATTGCCCGTAGCGAAATAAAGTTTGATGAAGCGGTAACCGGCATCGCCACCGGCGAACTGGTCAGCGCGCTGAAACAGGGTGAATACGCCATCTATTTTCGTGGTTACAAAGCCAATGAAGGCATTATCGAAGCCGATGTGCGCAGCGTGAGCGCTGAGCAACTGGCGATTGTTTATCGCCGCATCGCTGAAGAATTGAAGGGGCAACACGCATGAAACTGACACCGAACTTTTACCACGATCGCGTCTGCCTGAACGTGCTGGCGGGAAGCAAGGAGAATGCCAGCGCCATCTATGAAGCGGCTGAAGGCCATGTGCTGGTCGGTGTGCTATCCAAAAATTACCCGGATGTGGCATCGGCGGTGGCGGATATGCGTGACTACGCGGCGCGTATCGATAACGCACTCTCAGTCGGCCTCGGTGCGGGCGATCCGAACCAGTCGGCGATGGTCAGCGCCATCTCCCGTGACGTTCAGCCGCAGCACGTTAACCAGGTGTTTACCGGCGTGGCAACCAGCCGCGCGCTGCTTGGGCAGAATGAAACGGTGGTTAACGGTCTGGTCTCGCCGACCGGTACTCCGGGGTTGGTGAAAATCTCCACCGGGCCGCTCAGCAGCCAGGCGGCAGACGGTATTGTGCCAGTGGAAACCGCTATTGCACTGCTGAAGGATATGGGCGGCAGCTCGATTAAATATTTCCCGATGGGTGGGCTGAAGTGCCGTGATGAGTTTCAGGCGGTTGCCGATGCCTGTGCGCGCCATGACTTCTGGCTGGAGCCGACCGGCGGTATTGATCTGGAGAACTACAGCGAAATCTTGCGCATTGCTCTGGAAGCGGGCGTCAGCAAAATTATCCCGCATATCTACAGTTCGATTATCGATAAAGCGAGTGGTGATACCCGTCCGGCCGATGTACGCCAGTTACTGGCAATGACCAAAGCGTTAGTGAAGTAAACGTCCTGCCCTCTCACAACCTGTGGGAGGGAAACGCACACGATAAAGGAGCCACCATGCACACTGTCCGACATCTGCTTGCTGCTTCACTCTCTCTGCTGGCGACCAGCGCCATTGCTCAGACGCAGTACGCCTGGGTGGGAACCTACAACCCCAACGGCGAAGGCGTTTACCGCTTTACTGTTGACCCACAATCCGGCGCGCTGGGTAACAAAACGTTGGTCAGTACGCTGCCGAATGCGGCGCAGCTTACCGTTTCGCAGGATGGCAAAACGTTGTATGTCGCCAGCGAAGTGGAAAAGGGCGTGGTGCAGGCGCTGCGCATTGGCGATAACGGCGCATTGCAGGAACTAAACCAGGTGTCATCCGGTGGTGCCGGGCCGGTTTATCTGGCGCTGACGCCGAATGGGCGTTATCTATTGGTGGCGAATTACGTCAGCGGTTCGATTGCTGTACTGCCGATAAAAGCCGATGGTAGCCTTGGCGAGGCGGTGGACAGACACCAGGATCAGGGCGAAGCGGGAGCAGCTAAACCCGCAGCAGCCGTGGAGGGCAGCTTTGCCATCAGCGATCATAACGGCCCACATGCGCATATGATTGCCGCCGATCCACAGGGGAAATTTGTCTTCTCGACCGATCTGGGACTGGATCGTATTTATCAGTACCGCCTGGAGGCGCAAAGTGGCAAGTTAACGCCTAACGAGCCATCTTTTATCAACGCGTCTTCAAAGGGTGCCGGGCCGCGTCACTTTGTCTTTACGCCAAAAGGTGACGGGTTGTGGTTGATTAATGAAGAAGCCTCAACATTGACGTATTACACGCTGGACAGCACAACCGGAACGCTGAAAGAGGGCAAAACCACCTCGGCGCTGCCAGCAGCGTACAAAGGCACCAGCTTTGCCGCCGGTCTGGTACTCAGTCGGGATGGTAAACAACTGTATGTAGCTAACCGTCTGCATAACAGCGTGGCGCACTTTAGTGTACAGCCAGATGGTTCGCTGGCACATCAGGATGATGTCTGGACGCGCGGTGACTATCCGCGCTCGCTGACGCTGGATAAACAGGGACGCTGGCTGTACGTCATGAATCAACGCAGCGACAATGTCACCCGTTTTCGCGTTGCGAAGGACGGTAAGCTAAGTTTTGTGCCGGATTACACGCCGGTGGGTAGCCCATCTCAGATGGTCATTTCCTCTTACTAAGCCAGGAGACTGATGTGCGATTCCCGAACCAACGTTTAGCGCAGTTGTTTATGATGTTGCAAAACGAAACACTGCCGCAGGATGAACTGGCACAAAGGCTGTCGGTCTCCACGCGTACCGTTCGGGCCGATATCACCGCCTTAAATGCGCTGCTGGAGCATCACGGCGCACAGTTTATTTTGACGCGCGGTAGCGGTTATCAACTGAAGATTGATGACGCTACGCGTTACCAGACACTACAGGCTGCCCGCCCGCGCCTGCTGCGCATTCCCCGCAGCGGGCCGGAGCGGGTGCACTACCTGGTGGTACGGTTTCTGACCTCTGCCTTTTCCCTGAAGCTGGAAGATCTGGCGGATGAGTGGTTTGTCAGCCGTGCCACGCTGCAAAACGACATGACCGAAGTGCGCGAGTGGTTTTCCCGTTATCGCCTGACACTGGAAACTCGTCCGCGCCACGGCATGAAGCTGTTTGGTAGCGAGATGGCGCTGCGCGCTTGTCTGACGGATCTGCTGTTTGAACTGGCGCAGCTAAACGCGCACAACCCGCTGATCACCGAAGAGGCACTCAACCCTGGGGTGCCAGAGGCGCTGGCCGCCATTCTGCATGATTGCTTTAGCCGTTATCACATTCGCCTGACTGATGAGGGGGAATTGTTTATCCGTCTCTATTGTGCAGTGGCGGTGCGGCGTATCAGCGAAGGGTATCCGCTATCGGAATTTACCGCGGAAGATGGCGATGAGAACGTGCGCGATGCAGCGCGCGCCATCTCTGCCACGTTACAGCAACTGGCGGGAAAACCGCTGGCGGCGTCAGAAGAACACTGGTTGCGAGTGCATATTGCCGGGCGACGAGTGCAGGAGATTGCGCCGAGCGCCATTAGCGCGGACGACGACGAAACGCTGGTGAACTACATTCTCGGCTATATCAATACGCACTATAACTACAACCTGCAAAGTGACGATCAACTACATGCGGATTTACTGACGCATATTAAAACCATGATCACCCGCGTGCGTTACCAGATCATGATCCCTAACCCGTTGCTGGATAACATTAAACAGCATTATCCGATGGCCTGGGATATGACGCTGGCGGCGGTATCCAGTTGGGGCAAATACACGCCGTATGTCATCAGCGAAAACGAAATTGGCTTCCTGGTGCTGCATATTGGTGTAGGGCTTGAGCGCCATTACAACATTGGCTACCAGCGCCAGCCGAGCGTGCTGCTGGTGTGCGATGCCGGGAATGCGATGGTGCGGATGATTGAAGCGGTGCTGGCGCGCAAATATCCGCAAATTGTTATCTCCCGTACCGTAACGCTGCGCGACTACGAGCAGTGTGACGGCATTGCGGAAGATTTTGTTATTTCCACTGCGCGGATCAGCGAGAAAGACAAACCGATCGTCACCATCGCGCCTTTCCCCACTGATTACCAACTGGAGCAGATCGGCAAGCTGGTGCTGGTGGATAGAACGCGTCCGTGGATGCTGGAAAAGTATTTTGATGCCGCGCATTTCCGCATTATAGATGGCGCGATGGATCAGCAGACGCTGTTTCAAACGCTTTGTCATCAACTTCAGGATGAAGGCTTTGTCGGCGCAGAGTTTGTTGATTCCGTGGTGGAGCGTGAAGCGATTGTCAGCACCATGCTCGGCGAGGGCATCGCATTGCCGCACGCGCTGGGGTTGCTGGCGAAGAAAACTGTGGTCTACACCGTGCTCGCGCCAAAAGGTATTCAGTGGGGTGAGGAGATCGCGCATGTCATCTTCCTGCTGGCGATCAGTAAAAGTGAGTATGAAGAGGCAATGGCGATCTACGATATTTTTGTCACCTTCCTGCGCGAGCGTGCAGCTTCAAGACTTTGCGGTTGCGCCAATTTCGCCGCCTTCCGCAGTGTAGCGATGGAGTGCGTCAGCCGGTTTTAACACAACCGGGTAGTGGCTACCCGGTTGTTTGCCGTTTTTCTCCTCGCGCGCTTTGCGGATAGGGTCGAAAAGCGCATCGTAATCGGCAATTGAGCGGGGTGTGCGGATCATCGAACGGCCCGCCCATTCGGTACGAACCGAACCGGGCGCGACGGCGGTAACAAAAATGCCAAACGGCTGAACCTCTTTGCCCAGCGCTTCGGAAATTCCCTCCAGCGCAAATTTGCTGCCGCAGTAGTAAGTAATGCCTGGCATGGTAATAAAACCCCCCATCGAGGTGATGTTGATGATGTGCCCGCGACGCCGCTGGCACATGCCCGGAAGCACCGCTTTCATCATGGCGATGGCACCGAACACGTTAACCTCAAACTGGTGACGCAGGGCTTCCAGCGGTGACTCCTCCATCAACCCTTCATGACCGTAACCCGCATTATTTACCAGCACATCAATGGGCCCGACGCTGGTTTGCGCTTCGGCAATAACATTGTCGATTGCTGAGAAATCCGTGACATCCAGGATACGCCCGTAAGCGCAGCCAGATGACAGCGCCTCAAACGCGTGTTACGCACCGTACCGATCACGCGATAGCCTGCGGCCAGCGCTTCCTGCGCCAGCGCACGGCCAAAACCACTGCTGACGCCGGTAATAAAAACAATTTTTTTTGCGGACATTGTCGTACTCCCATGAAAAATTGCGGTTACTGGAGGCGCTAAGCTCCCCGCTGGAGGCGGCGGTTCTTGGGCCAGCGTTGGTGCACGAGCTCTATTTTCGCGTATTAACCGGGGCGCAGGGACATGCCATGCGTTCCGCGCTGGCGTTGCAGGGGCAATTCGGCAGGATCTGCAAGGTGCTGCGGCATATTCATGCTGTGTACAATCAAGCGCTGAGCCTAAGGCAACTGGCAGACAAGGCGGGGATGAGCGTACCGACATTTCATAGCCATTTCAAAGCAATGACGCATATGCCGCCGATGCAGTATGTCAAATCAGTGCGTCTGCACCAGGCGCGAATGTTGATGGTTCGCCAGGAGATGACCGCTGCCGCAGCCAGCTATGCAGTTGGGTATGAAAGCCCGTCACAATTTAATCGTGAGTTTAAACGGTTGTTTGGCCTGCCGCCTGCGCAAGAAGTGCAGAGAATGCAGCAGAGTTTCTCTGTACCGCCGCTACATCCGGCTTCTGACTTTATCGCTTCGCATTGAGTTTTTGCGAGCCGCTTTCCAGAACTGTATGTAATGCGAATGTAATGCTATATTGCATTACACATTTTCTTTTTACCGGAGGCATAATGGCTACGCTAAATGTACGACTGGATGACAATCTCAAGAAAGAGGCGTGGATCGTGCTGGAAAAACTCAATATTACGCCGACGGAAGCTGTTCGCATGTTGTTTCAGTATGTGGCGGAAAATGGACGTATGCCGATTAAGACCGTGGCGATGAGCGACGATGAAGAAGCGCTGTTGAAAATCGTCAGGGAGCGACTGGCAAATCCGCAGAAAGGCATCAGGGTTACTCTGGATGACCTATGAACTGGTCTTTGATCCACGAGCATACCGGGAGTGGGAAAAGCTGGGGGAGACAGTAAGGGCGCAACTCAAAAAGAAAATTGCGGAGGTTCTGATCCAACCACGGATTGAGGCTGCCCGACTGCATGGCTTTCCGGATTGTTATAAGATCAAACTCAGGTCGTCTGGCTACCGACTGATTTATCAGGTCCGGGATAATATTGTGACGGTGTTTGTTATTGCCGTCGGAAAGCGAGAAAAGGCGACCGCTTACCGGCAGGCCCGTAAGCGGTTGTAGCGGTATTCACCGCAAATGATGCACAACCTGGTTGCTGCTGCCGCGCCAAATCAACATTGGGTCTTTTAGATCCTGAATGAATTTGCCGTCAACCAGCACGTTGATCAGGGCCACCACCTCAAGCTGGGCGGCATTCAGTTCATCCATTTTGTAACCGGTCCACACCCAGAGATCTTTGCCGGGGCATTCGGCGCGGATGCGGGTTACCAGATTTAAAATGTCTGGCACGTTCTGTGGATGCAGCGGATCGCCGCCGGAGAGTGAAATGCCCTGGCGTTTAACGCGCGTATCGTTGAGATCGGCGATGATGCGATCTTCCATCTCAGACGTAAATGGAACGCCGGAATTAAGCCGCCAGGTGCTTTTATTGTAGCAGCCGGGGCATTCATGTACGCAGCCGGAGACGAACAGGGTGCAGCGGGTTCCGGGGCCGTTTACGATGTCTACAGGGTAATATTGGTGATAATTCATTTTCGCTTCCCATCCGCTTATCAATTGACGCCATAACGGCGTTGGCTGCTGACGTGCGCCCGGGTCACTTACTTATGTAAGCTCCCCGGGACACTCGCCATGGCCGCCTTGTTCTGACGTCAATTGCGTTGCGGATATATAACAGACGATTCACAGGCCGGATAAGTCACCAGCCATCATCTGCGATCAACATATTAACCGATTTGCCCGTTACCGAGGTGTTTCACGCGGCGTTTAACTTCTTCCTGTTTACCGGCGTTAAACGGACGAGCATCCGGGCTGCCGAGGTAACCGCAAACGCGGCGCGTGACCGAAACGCGCGCGGCGTCGTGGTTACCGCATTTCGGGCAGGTGAAGCCTTTACTGGTGCACTCGAACTCGCCAGTAAAACCGCACTCGTAACACTCATCAATAGGCGTATTGGTGCCGTAGTACGGCACATGCTGGTAGCTGTAATCCCAGACATCTTCCAGCGCCCGCAGGTTGTGCTGAATGTTCGGATATTCGCCGTAGCAGATAAAACCGCCGCTGGCCAAAGGCGGATACGGCGCTTCGAAATCGATCTTGTCGTACGGGTTAACCTTTTTCTCGACGTCGAGGTGGAAGCTGTTGGTGTAGTAGCCTTTGTCGGTCACCCCATCCACTACGCCAAACTCAGCGGTATCAAGGCGACAGAAACGGTCACACAGGTTCTCGCTAGGCGTGCTGTAGAGGCTGAAACCATAACCGGTCTCTTCTTTCCACTGATCGACCGCCTGGCGCAGGCGTTCGACAATGGCCACACCTTTCGCCCGCAGCGCTTCACTGTCGTAAATATGTTTATTGCCGGAGAGCGCGTTGATGGTTTCGTGAATGCCGATATAGCCCAGCGAAATCGATGCGCGGCCATTTTTGAAAATAGCGGAAACATCGTCGTCCGCTTTCAGACGTACGCCGCATGCACCTTCCATATAAAGGATTGGTGCCACGCGCGCTTTCACGCCTTCCAGACGAGCGATACGGGTCATCAGCGCTTTACGCGACAGTTCCAGGCGGCTGTCGAGCAGTTTCCAGAACACCGCTTCGTTGCCTTTCGCTTCCAGCGCGATGCGCGGCAAGTTCAGACTGATAACTCCCAGGTTGTTACGTCCGTCGTGGATCTGCTCGCCGTTCTCTTCATAGACACCCAGGAAGCTGCGGCAGCCCATTGGCGTTTTGAACGAACCGGTAACCTTAACCACTTGATCGTAGTTCAGAATATCCGGATACATACGCTTGCTTGCGCACTCCAGCGCCAGTTGCTTGATGTCATAATTTGGATCATCAAACTTATGATTTAGTCCATCACGTATAGCGAACACCAGTTTCGGGAACACGGCGGTTTTGCGATTTTTACCCAGACCAGCGATACGGTTACGCAGAATGGATTGCTGAATCAAACGGGATTCCCAACTGGTACCAAGGCCGAAACCAAAGGTGACGAATGGCGTCTGACCGTTGGCAGTGTGCAGTGTGTTCACTTCATATTCCAGCGACTGGAACGCGTCGTAACACTCTTTCTCGGTGCGGCTGTGGGCATAGCTGTCGGCATCCGGAATCTGCCACTCTGCTGCTACCTTACGGTGTTTTTCGAAGCTGGCGGTGACAAATGGCGCCAGCACTTCATCGATACGGTTAATGGTAGTGCCGCCGTAGATATGGCTGGCGACCTGGGCGATGATCTGCGCAGTGACGGCGGTCGCGGTCGAGATCGATTTCGGCGGTTCGATCTCCGCATTACCCATTTTAAAGCCGTGCGTCAGCATACCTTTCAGATCGATCAGCATGCAGTTGAACATCGGGAAGAACGGCGAGTAATCCAGATCGTGATAATGGATTTCTCCGCGTTCGTGGGCCAGCACGACATCGCGTGGCAGCAAGTGCTGACGTGCATAGTGTTTGGCAACAATCCCTGCCAGCAAATCGCGCTGCGTCGGGATCACTTTACTGTCTTTGTTGGCGTTCTCGTTCAGCAGCGCTGAGTTGGTCTGCTCGACAAGCCCGCGAATATCCTGGTTCAGGCGGCCACGTTTTTCACGTGCGATATCGCGATCGTGGCGATATTCGATATAGGCACGCGCCAGCTGTTTGTACGGCCCGGACATCAACTGGTTTTCAACGGCCGTCTGGATCTCGCTGATGTCAACCTGCGACCGATCCTGCATTTGACGACTGATTACGTCTGCGACGGTGGCGCAATAATCTGCGTCATCGACTCCCGCTGCTTTAGCTGCACGCAAAATCGCTTCTTGAATGCGCTCTGATTTGAAAGGCACTTTACAGCCATCTCGTTTCATCACATGCGGTGTCATGATTACTCCATTTTAAAAAACAGGTTATTCACAATGAAAGGCGCGCTGATGGCTTAGCTATTCATTACTAAAACCAATCAGTTTGTCTCGTTTTGGCCCGTGTTATCCACAGCGTGTATCGCTTCCCATGGGGACGGCTTGTTTGAATAGTAGACGGGAAATACAAGATGTTGGGCTGGAGAGCATTCTAATTTCTATATATAGTGATTTGCATCAAACATGTTTGCGTTTTTATTGACTCAGGACAAAGTAAAAATTTGATAGCACAGAGGACGGGCAGCCTGGCGCAATGTAAATTTTAGCGTTCTCCTTTTGACTAAAAATTCAGCAAAAACAGCAGGCTTATGCCTGCTGTCGTGTTTGTGTTTACCAGGATAAGTCTAAGGCTGTCGCCACCACACGGCTTCGTACGGCCGAAGCACCATATCGCCAGGTTTTGTGGAGGTTTCGGCATAATTGCTGATCACAACTTGCCAGTCGCCGGTCATCTCTTCCGGTTGCCACGGCTGAAATGTGTTGCTCAGATTTGCAATAACCAGCAGCGTTTCACCCTGCCACTGGCGGCGGTAACACCACAGATATGGATGTGTGGGCAGCAGATCCTGATAATCGCCCCAGGCGAGCAGCGGCAGCGTTTTACGCAGATGGATGAGCTTCTGGTAGGTATAAAACACCGAGTCAGGGTCGCTGATGGCCTTCTCAACGTTGATTTCGCGGTAGTTATCGCACAGGCCAATCCACGGCTCGCCAGTGGTGAAGTCGGCATTTTTACAGGCGCTCCACTGCATCGGCGTACGGCTGTTGTCGCGGGATTTACTGGCCAGAATCGCCAGCAGTTCTTCCGGATCGCGTCCGGTGGCGCGCTGCTCAGCGAACATATTGAGGCTTTCGACATCGCGGTAATCGGTAATATGGGAAAAGTGCGGGTTAGTCATGCCAATCTCTTCGCCCTGATAGATATAGGGCGTGCCCTGCATACCGTGCAAAATCATCGCCAGCATTTTGGCGGCCGGAATGCGCAGTACGCCTTCATCGCCAAAGCGTGATGCAATGCGTGGCTGATCGTGATTACACCAGAACAGCGCATTCCATGCGACGTCATGCATCCCCTGCTGCCAGTGGAGGAACAGCGCTTTCAGCGCCGCATAATCCGGCCGGGCGAGGACCCATTTTTCGCCGTTGGGGTAGTCCACCTTCAGGTGGTGAAAATTAAAAGTCATCGACAGTTCACTGCCGTCCAGCGCGCCATAGCGCTTACAGTTCTCCAGCGAAGTAGAGGACATTTCTCCCACCGTCATCAGTTCACGCGGCTGGAAAACCTCGCGGCTCATCTCCTGCAGAAATTCATGCACTCGCGGGCCATCGGTATAAAAGCGTCGACCATCCCCGTCGTGATCGCCGGGGAAATCCTGTTCTTTGGAGATTAAGTTGATGACATCGAGACGTAAACCGTCAACGCCGCGATCCGCCCAGAAAGCGCAGACCTCTTTTAGCGCGTCGCGAACCGCCAGGTTTTCCCAGTTGAGATCGGCCTGCTCCGGCGCAAAAAGGTGCAAATAGTACTGGCCGCTCTGGCTGTGCCAACGCCACGCGCTGCCGCCGAATTTGGAACGCCAGTTGTTCGGCGGTACGTCCGGTTCGCCATCGCGCCAGATATAGAAACTGCGGTAAGGGCTGGCGGGATCCTGTGCCGCTTGAAACCAGGCGTGCTGCGTTGAGGTGTGATTGAACACCATATCCAGAATCAGGCGGATCCCGCGTTGGTGCGCCTGTGCTACCAGTTCGTCAAAGTCTTCCAGCGTACCGTAAGCGGGGTCAATAGCGGTATAATTCGCGACGTCGTAACCGTTATCGATCTGTGGGGAAATGTAGAACGGTGTCAGCCAGATGGCATCCACACCCAGAGTTTGCAAATAGTCGAGACGGGTGATGACGCCGCGTAAATCTCCGGTACCGCTGCCGGTTGAGTCCTGAAAACTTTTTGGGTAAATCTGGTAAATGACGCCGTTCTGCCACCAGTGGGGAAGGGTATTCATAACAATTCCTGCGAAAAAAAAGGGGGCACAAACGCGCCCCAAACATTACACAATCTGCAAAGTGCCTTGACGGAACTTGCGCTGATAAACAAAGGAAGTGAGGGCAATAGGGATCACCACGGCGATGGCCATCGCCAGCATATAAACCTGCCAGTAGGTGGGTTGAATGGAGAGAATGCCTGGTAACCCGCCGACGCCGATACCATTCGCCATTACGCCGTTCAGACCACACAGCAATCCAGCGAAGCCGGAGCCAATCATGGCGCACAGCATCGGGAAGCGGTATTTCAGGTTAATGCCGTACATCGCGGGTTCGGTTACGCCTAAAAAGGCAGAGATGGCGGCAGGCACGGAGATCTCGCGTTCATTTTGTTTACGGCTGGCAATGATGATACCGACCACTGCCGAACCCTGAGCGATATTAGAAAGCGCAATCAGTGGCCATACCGGCGTGCCGCCCATGCTCTGGATCATCTGCATATCGATCGCCAGCGTGGTTTGATGTACGCCAGTGATAACCAGCGGCGCATAGAGAAAACCAAACAGCGCGGCGCCAATTGGGGCAAAACTGCCGGTCATCAGATGACGAACCGCATAAGCCACGCCATCGCCAATCATGCGGCCGAACGGGCCAATAAAGGCGTGGGCGAGGAACACCGCCAGTATTAACGAGCAGACCGGTACGACAACCAGATAGAGGTAATCCGGCACCAGGCGTTTCAGGCGCGTTTCAATCACGCCCAGCATCAGACCCGCCAGCAGCGCCGGGATAACCTGCGCCTGATAACCGACTTTAGCGATGGTAAACAGGCCGAAATTCCATACTTCCGGCGTTTGCGAACCCAGTAGATAGGCATTCATCAACTGCGGTGACACCAGCGTAATGCCCAGTACGATCCCGAGGATCGGCGTTCCACCCATTTTGCGCACTGCTGACCAGCAGATGCCAACCGGCAAATAGAAGAAGATCGCCTCACCAATCAACCAAAGGAAGTCGTAGACCGTTTTCAGCGACGGGAACATCTGCGCCAGTGTCTGGCCATTGCTCATTGGCACATCGCCGATCACGTTACGGAAACCGAGAATCAGGCCTCCGCTGATCAGCGCCGGAAGCAGTGGGAAAAAGATCTCTGCGAAATGAGAGATCAGGCGCTCGTGCCATTTCATATTTTGCCGCGCCGCCAGCTTGGCCTGCTCTTTGTCAGCATGCGCCAGGCCAGCGGCTTCGCGCAGCGCCTGATAGTAGTCGCCAACGTTAGTGCCGATCACCACCTGAAACTGTCCTGCATTGGTGAAACAGCCTTTAACCATCGGCAACTGCTCAATTTCTTGCGGATTGGCCGCTGCCGGATTGTTCAACACGAAGCGTAACCGCGTAATACAGTGGCTGACAGTAGCGATGTTTTCACGCCCGCCCACCAGTGCGATTAACTTCTCAATATCGGATTGATTTACTTTGCCCATCAAGGTGCCTCTCGAAGGAGAAATGATGCGTAATGACCGGAGCAAAGCGTAACCAGGAGCAAAAAAATAAAAAATGGGAACGTTCCCGAAATCAGGCGAGGATCACAATAAACCGTACGGCACAATCAGGCGAGCTTGGCGGGGATCACAATCTGTCGTAAATCAGCACGGTCATTTACTTGTTCGATTAACTGGGCAGCGGCCTGGCGGCCTGCCTGAGCATAGCCTGGATCGACGGTAACAATTTCCGGATGCAGGAATTTCATCAACGGCGTGTTACCCACACTGGCAAGTTGCAGGTTTTCGATGCGCTGTTGCTGCAAGTATTTGCTGGCGCCCAGCGCCAGCGTATCGGTAGCGCACAATAGCGCGGTGGTTTGCGGTGTCAGCACATCAGCTACGTGGTCGTAACCCTGCTTCATGGCAAGGCCTGGCAGCACGGAGAGCGGTTCAAGCTGGTATTGCTGGCAGCATGCCAGATAAGCATCGTGGCGGCGTTTGCCGGTCGTGACATCGCTGTGCGGCACGCCGATAAAGCTGATATGGCGATGGCCCTGAGCGTAGAGTTTTTCCATCAATAGTTGAATAGCGCCTTCATCGTCGTAACAAACCGAAGAAAAACCATTCACGTCACGCGCCAGCAGCACCAACGATGACTGCCAGGAAGCCAATAGCTCTTCGGTAATGCCGGTAAAACCAAACAGCACGACGCCGTCGATATTGCGGTGACTCAGCATCTGCAAATGCTCGCCGACCAGTTCCGGCGAAAACTGGCTCTCCATCATGATCGGGTCGTAACCCTGTTTGTAGAAGGCGGGAAGCATGGTCTGTACCGCCAGGTTTTCCGACAGGGAATCGAGACGCGAGACGATAATTGCCACTACTTTGTCGCTTTGTCCGCGCATGGCGCGTGCGGAACGGGAAGGGGAAAAACCGTGTTGATTGACGATGGCCTCCACTTTTTCGCGCGTCCGCTGGCTCACGCCGCTTTCGTTATTTAGCACGCGGGAAACGGTGGATTTCCCCACCCCGCTTAAACGCGCAATATCTTTGATTGTCAGCCGGTTTTGCATGCGTCCAGTCCTGTTCCTTATTAAGGCGGATTGCAGAATAGAGGAGTTTCGTTCAGGTTCCAACCGCCAGCAATGAGCAAAGTCTGGTTTATGTATTTTGCAAGGCTAAATATCGTTGCGTATACGTTTGGTTTAATTCAGCGGAGCTATGATATCGCAGCGTAATTTTACGAATGCCATTCTTACCCTTACCGGAGGCCTGATGGATCCCGATCCCACACCTCTCCCGCGATGGAGAACTGTTTCCCGGTAAGCCTGCTTTTGCTGCCTTACCGGATGCGTAAGGCAGCGACGTTCTTGTCCCTGCCCAAACAAAAACGCCCGTTGGCGCGGCGTTGCCACGTCACTTGCGAAAAATTTATACCCATGATTCATGCTGTATCGAGGCGGTAAGGTATTCAATTCCTCGCTTAGCGCCAGGGATTTACCGCCGAGATTCGGGTCTGAAAGTTGATGTGCAGAAGGCACCCGTGTGATACGGGGGCAAGGATATGATTATGCTGAAAAATTTCACCCGGCAGCTCTTTGCTCGCCTGAACCGCCATTTACCGCGTCGCCTGGTACAGCGCGATCCGCTGCCCGGCGTACAGACCATCAGCCAGGACGATATTCCCGCGTCAATGGGCGAACACTGCCTGTCGATTGCGGTGATGGAACCGACACTGCTGTGGCAAACTTTTACCAGCCACCCGGAAGGACTCACCGCGCAGGAAGTAGCGAAGGCACGCGAAACGCACGGTGAAAACCTGATCCCGGCGCAGAAACCGTCACCGTGGTGGGTACATCTGTGGAGCTGCTACCGCAACCCGTTCAATCTGCTGCTCACCTGCCTTGGGGTGATCTCCTATGCTTCGGAAGATCTGTTCGCCTCTGGCGTGATTGCGCTGATGGTGGCGATTTCCACCCTGCTCAACTTCCTGCAAGAAGCGCGTTCCACCAAAGCGGCGGATGCGCTGAAAGCGATGGTCAGCAACACCGCGACGGTGCTGCGAGTGGTGAATGAAAAGGGCGAGAATAGCTGGTGCGAGATCCCTATTGATCAGCTGGTGCCGGGCGATATCGTCAAGCTGGCGGCGGGCGATATGATCCCGGCGGATCTGCGCGTCCTGCAGGCGCGGGATCTGTTTGTTGCCCAGGCGTCGCTGACCGGTGAATCCCTGCCGGTAGAAAAAGTGGCAACCAGCCGCCAGACGGAGCAGAAAAACCCGCTTGAGTGCGACACGCTGTGCTTTATGGGCACTAATGTGGTGAGCGGAACCGCGCAGGCAATGGTGGTTGGCACGGGCGGCAACACCTGGTTCGGGCAACTGGCCGGGCGCGTCAGCGAACAAGAAAGCGAACCGAACGCCTTTCAGAAAGGGATCAGCCGCGTCAGCATGTTGCTAATCCGCTTTATGCTGGTGATGACGCCGATCGTCTTGTTGATCAACGGCTTTACCAAAGGTGACTGGTGGGAAGCGGCGCTGTTTGCCCTCTCCGTTGCCGTTGGCCTGACGCCGGAAATGTTGCCGATGATTGTGACCTCGACGTTGGCACGCGGTGCAGTGAAACTGTCGAAACAGAAAGTGATCGTTAAACATCTGGATGCAATCCAGAACTTTGGCGCGATGGATATTCTGTGTACCGACAAAACCGGTACGCTGACGCAGGATAAGATCGTGCTGGAAACGCACACCGATATCAGCGGCAAAGTCAGTGAATGGGTGCTGCACAGCGCATGGCTGAACAGTCACTATCAGACCGGGCTGAAAAACCTGCTGGACACCGCCGTGCTGGAAGGCGTCGATGCGGAAGTGGCGCAGACGCTCTCTTCGGGCTGGCGCAAAGTGGATGAGATCCCGTTTGATTTTGAACGCCGTCGGATGTCGGTGGTGGTTGCCCAACAGGCGGATGTGCATCAACTGATCTGTAAAGGCGCGTTGACGGAAATTCTCAACGTGTGCTCGCAGGTACGTTTTAATGGCGAGATTTTCCCGCTGGATGACACCATGCTGCGGCGTATTGAACGCGTCACCAGCACCCTGAACCGCCAGGGGCTGCGCGTGGTGGCGGTCGCGACCAAATACCTGCCCGCGCGCACGGGAGATTATCAGCGTGCGGATGAATCGGATCTGATCCTCGAAGGCTACATTGCGTTCCTCGATCCGCCGAAAGAAACCACCGCTCCGGCGCTGAAAGCGCTAAAAGCCAGTGGTATCACTGTTAAGATCCTCACCGGTGACAGCGAGCTCGTGGCCACCAAAGTGTGCCATGAAGTTGGGCTGGAAGTGGGTGACGCGCTCACCGGCAGCGAAATCGAACATTTGAGCGATGATGAGCTGGCGCAGATGGCGAAACATACCACGCTGTTTGCCCGTCTGACGCCGCTGCACAAAGAGCGCATTGTTCGTTTGCTGAAACGCGAAGGGCATGTGGTCGGCTTTATGGGCGATGGTATTAACGATGCCCCGGCGCTGCGCGCGGCGGATATTGGTATTTCCGTGGATAGCGCGGTCGATATCGCCCGCGAAGCTGCCGATATCATTCTGCTGGAAAAGAGTCTGATGGTGCTGGAAGAAGGGGTTATTGAAGGGCGTCGGACGTTCTCCAACATGCTGAAGTACATTAAAATGACGGCTAGTTCTAACTTTGGTAACGTCTTCAGCGTGCTGGTTGCGAGCGCCTTCCTGCCGTTTCTGCCGATGCTGCCATTGCACTTACTGATTCAGAACCTGCTGTACGATGTATCGCAGGTGGCGATCCCGTTTGATAACGTTGACGACGAGCAAATTGCTAAACCGCAGCGCTGGAACCCGACAGATCTCGGGCGTTTTATGATCTTCTTCGGGCCGATCAGTTCAATCTTTGACATTGTGACCTTCTGCGTAATGTGGTGGGTGTTCAAAGCCAATGTGCCGGAAGCGCAAACCCTGTTCCAGTCTGGCTGGTTTGTGGTTGGCTTACTGTCGCAAACGTTGATTGTGCATATGATCCGTACCCGTCGCGTGCCGTTTATTCAGAGCTGTGCCGCATGGCCGCTGATTATCATGACGCTGATGGTGATTTGCGTCGGCATTGCGCTGCCGTTCTCGCCGCTGGCGAGTTACCTGCAATTGCAGGCGCTGCCGCTGAGCTACTTCCCGTGGCTGGTGGCGATTCTGGCAGGTTATATGACATTGACCCAGTTGATGAAAGGCTTTTACAGCCGTCGCTATGGCTGGCAGTAATCCGTTAATTGCCCGGTGGCGCTATGCTTACTGGGCCTACGGCGTTGCTGCGTGCGGTGGGGAAAGTCGTTTTGCCGCGTTTCATGCCAGATGACGGCGGGCTTAGCTGATGTGCGGAATGTTACAGGCCGGATGGCAGCTTCGCTTATCTGGCCTGTAAACGGGTTTGCCGGATAAGTGTGCGGCCCCCGGTAGGCGAATTAGCGACGTACGGCGATCGCTTCAATCTCGATTTTTACATCTTTCGGCAGGCGCGCCACTTCCACGCAGGAACGCGCCGGGAAGGTGGCGTTATGCTCGGCGAAAAAGGCTTCGTAAGTGGCGTTAACGGTGGCGAAATCGTGCAGATCTTTCACGAACACGGTGGTTTTCACAATGTCGCCCACTTTCAGACCGGCGGCCTCGACGATCGCTTTCACGTTGTCGAGAGACTGGCGCGCTTGTGCTGCGACATCTTCCGGCACGCTGCCGGTTTTTGGATCGACCGGGATCTGGCCGGATGTGAGGATCATATTGCCGAGATCAACAGCCTGCACATAAGGGCCGATGGCAGCTGGCGCATTTTCCGTCGCGATAACTTTAGTCATGATGTTTCCTGAATATTAGCGGTAATAAGGTGGCGGTCATTATATACCCGTCATACTTCAAGTTGCATGTGCGTTGGCTTTCCTATTCGGCTCATCCCTGAGCCTTACCCCTTCGGGGCCGCTGCTTACAGCGTTCAAATCTGCTCCCGGCAGATTTGTCGCTCACCCCAGTCACTTACTTATGTAAGCTCCTGGGGACTCACTGCGTCGCCGTCTTCCTGCAACTCGAATTATTTAGGGTATACCCGTCATACTTCAAGTTGCATGTGTGTTGGCTTTTTTATTCGGCTCATCCCTGAGCCTTACCCCTTCGGGGCCGCTGCTTACAGCGTTCAAATCTGCTCCCGGCAGATTTGTCGCTCACCCCGGTCACTTACTTATGTAAGCTCCCGGGGATTACTGAGAGACATCCTGTCTCTCACCGGAGGCCAACCTTCGGTTGGGCAAATTCGTTCGCGACGAATTTGTCACTGCGTTGCCGTCTTCCTGCAACTCGAATTATTTAGGGTATATACGTTATCGCCCAGGCCGCTTACGGGCTGGGTGTTAATTGGCCAGCACGACGTGATGTGAGAACTCTTTCTCGCAGTATTTGCACTTCAGCGCGATATCCTGCTCGCGCTGTTTCACCGCAAAGCTGGAAGCGACCGGCTCGGCATGGCTGATGCAGTTGCTGTTCGGGCACACCAGTACGCCATTGATGCGTTCCGGCAGACTCGGGCGCGATTTGCCCACCACTTCATACTCATCAATCCGGTTGACGGTGGCCTGCGGCGCGTACAGCGCCAGTTGGTTGACCTGCTCATCGGTGAGAAACGTGTTCTCGATTTTGATCAAATCCTTGCGACCCATTTCGCCGGACGGCAGGTTAAGGCCGATGGTAATGCGCTGGTCGGTTTCCGTCAGTTTGAACAGAGTCAACAGCTTGAACCCGACGCGGGCAGGGATGTGGTCAATCACGGTGCCGCGTTTAATGGCTTCGACCTGAAGTTTATTATCGTGTGTCATTGTCGTTTCCCCCTTACAGAGCCAAATCGCAATTGAGAACCAGCGCCAGCAGAGCCTGGCGGGCGAAAATACCGTTGCCGGCCTGCTGGAAATACCAGGCGTGCGGCGTTTTATCAACGTCAGTGGTGATCTCATCAACGCGCGGCAGCGGATGCAGTACCTTCATATTGCTGCGTGCGCCGGTCAGATCGCTGGCGCGCAAAACAAACTGTGCTTTGACGTTGGCGTATTCCGACGGGTCCAGACGCTCTTTCTGTACGCGGGTCATATAAAGGATATCGACTTCCGCCATCACCTCATCGATACTGGCGTGCACGCTCCAGGCCATGCCTTTCTCGTCGAGCATATCCAGAATGTACTGCGGCATCGCCAGCGCATCCGGGGCAATAAAGTAGAAGCGGTTACCGCTGAATTTTGCCAGCGCCTGCGCCAGAGAATGCACGGTACGGCCATATTTCAGGTCGCCGACCATGGCGATATGCAGGTTTTCAAGGCGCCCTTGCGTTTCCTGAATGGTGAAGAGATCAAGCAGCGTTTGCGTTGGATGTTGGTTGGCGCCGTCACCCGCGTTCAGCACCGGAATACCGCCGGAAAATTCGGTCGCCAGACGCGCCGCGCCCTCCTGCGGGTGGCGCATCACAATGGCATCCACATAGGTGCTGATAACCGAAATGGTGTCTGCCAGCGTTTCGCCCTTCTTACCCAGCGATGTGTTGCTACTGTCGGAAAAGCCGACCACGCTCGCGCCGAGACGGTGCATGGAGGTTTCAAATGACAGACGCGTACGGGTGGAGGCTTCAAAGAAGCAACTGGCGATCACTTTATGCTTGAGCAGCTCTGGCTGGGGGTTGGCCTTCAGTCGTGCAGCGGTGTTAAGCACCAGTTCCAGTTCTTCGCGGCTGAGATCGTTTATGGAAATGATATGTTTCTGATATAGCGGATTAGCCATGGTTATCTCCTGACGACTGCGCAAAAAAAAGCCCCTCAATAGAGGGGCTGTGGAATAGGGTTTGCAACGGGAAAGAAAAACGGCAGGTCAGCGCCTTTTTTCAGACGCGGTAAGACAGTTTGTCGTACACACTGGACCATGCTTCCTCCCGGCAAATTGTCCCGGATTATACGCAGCTACTTTTTTGGATCAAGCGATTGATGCACATTTTACGCAGTGCAAACGGTTCTCTTTGAATATTAATGCGTTCTAAGTAGGTAATTAATTTTTTTGTGTACTAACGCCGTATGCTTTACTGCTCTGGGCGCAACCCAGACAATACTGCTCCCTCCCACGACGCCGAGGATTTCCGGCAACTGGTGGTAATCCAGAATGCGAGCCACGGCGCGGCCATATCCGGCCACGGTGTGAATAAGGATAAATTCGCTATTATGCTCGACGCTGGTTACCATTTCGGAGACCGTGCGGGCGGCGTCCGGCACCGGGCGTAGCTGCGGATTCAGCGCATAAATTTTTTGTCCTTTGGCATTGCGGATTTTTATCACACCGAGCAGTTTCAACAGGCGGGACACGGTGGACTGGCTAATAGAGTCAAAACCGTGGTAGTGCAAATCGCGACGGATTGCTTCCTGCGAAAGGTAGCTTTTTTCGCTAATCAGACGCAGGCAAACGGCCAATTGAAGCTGCTCTTTCGGTGAATAATCTCCATATTCCATCATCTTTTTCCCGTATCAGTTGCCGAAAAAAACGCCCGGCAGCTCAACGACTGCCGGGCCTGGTTATGCCGTGCGCAGCCGGAAGCGTTGAGCTATCCGACGCGTTACAGTAGGGCTCCAAGGCTCAGTGCCGCCATGATCACCACAGTCAATATCGCCAACAGCGGAGCAACCCACTTCAGATAACGGATGTAAGGAACATGGGCGATGGCAAGCCCTCCCATTACCACGGCGGAAGTCGGCGTTACCAGGTTGACGATGCCGGACGCAGATTGATAAGCGGTGACGACCAGGTCGCGATTAACGTTAGCGAAATCGGCCAGCGGCGCCATTATCGGCATTGTCAGAACCGCAAGGCCGGAAGAAGAGGGCACAAGAAACGACAGTACCACTTCCAGCCAGTACATAACGTTAATAAACGCGACGGTGGATAACCCGCTGACCATATCTTCGGCACTGTGCAAAATAGTATGAGTAATCATACCTTTATCCATGATCACTACGATACCGCGGGCAATTCCGATAATCAGCGCTACGCCCAGCAAATCCCGTGCGCCGTTGATAAATGTCGACGTCAGCTCCTCTTCGCTCATACGGGCTATCAGACCAACGATAATCGCACTCGCCAGGAACACCGCCGAAATCTGCGCCATCCACCAGCCAAGCACGGCGACGCCATAAATCATCACCACAAAGGCCAGCGCAAAAATCACCAGAATCAGCTTACGAAGCGGCGTAAATTCGAGCATCTCCTCTGACTTATGCCCAAGGAAGAAGGCCCGATCTTCTTCCTGCTTATCCGCAACGATCGACAGTGCCGGGTTAGCACGGACTTTGCGGGCGTAGTGCATGACCCAGACGACACAGATCACCCAACCGATGACCAGCAACGCTAAACGCAAGGCGATGCCGTGGGTAAACGGGATCCCGGCGGCGTTGGCGGCGATCACCGTGGCAAACGGGTTGATGGTTGATCCGAGCGTGCCGATCCCTGCGCCGAGCAGAACGGTGGATGCGGCGACAACCGGATCAAAACGGGCAGCGAGCATCACCGGAACCAGCAGCGTGTAAAATGGTAATGACTCTTCGGCCATGCCATAGATGGTGCCGCCAGCGGCAAACAGCGCCATCAGAATCGGGATCATCCACTCTTCGTGGCCGCGTAAGCGTGTGGTAACACGTTCGATCCCTGCATCGATAGCGCCTGTTTTGGTGACGATGCCAAGAAAGCCGCCGATGATCAGAATAAACAGCGCCACGTCGATAGCGCCCGCCTGGCCGGTATCCGGATCGTAGAGACCGCTGATCGGTGCCATGATCACCGCGATCAGCCCCTGCGGTTGTGCGGCCACGTGGGTATAAGTACCGGCAACGGGCACCGCTTTGCCGAGCGTGCTGTTCATCGCCATGTGATACTGACCAGCAGGAATGATCCAACTGAGCGCGGCGACGATGGCAATCAACAAAAAGAGAATGGTGTAAGCAGAAGGGAATTTGAACTTGCCCATGATGTGCTCCTTGACCCCGGCACACCCCGTGATGTGCCGGGGGAGTGGTTAGTCGCCGAGTGTCGCCACCATAACCGCTTTGATGGTGTGCATCCGGTTCTCTGCTTCGTCAAAGACGATGGAGTTAGGCGATTCGAAAACCTCTTCCGTGACTTCCAGCCCTTTCAGTCCGTATGCCATTTCGATCTCACGGCCCACTTTGGTGTGCTCGTTATGGAATGCGGGCAGACAGTGCATAAATTTCACTTGTGGGTTGCCGGTAGCTTTCACTACCGCGCTATTGACCTGATAGGGTTTCATCAGACTGACGCGCTCGGACCAGGCCTCTTTCGGTTCGCCCATCGACACCCACACATCGGTGTAGAGGAAATCCACACCCTGCACGCCTTCGTCCACCTCTTCGGTGAGCATGATGCGCGCGCCGGTTTCACGCGCGATGGTCTGGCATTGCTCAACCAACGCAGCTTCCGGCCAGAACGACCTGGGCGCGACCAGCCGAATATCCATGCCCATTTTTGCCGCGCCGACCATCAGCGAGTTACCCATGTTGTTGCGCGCATCACCGAGATAGGCAAAACGCAGTTCCGACAGGCGTTTACCCGGTGCGTGTTCGAGCATGGTCATCAGATCGGCGAGGATCTGCGTCGGGTGAAACTCGTTGGTCAGCCCGTTCCATACGGGGACACCGGCATACCGACCCAGCTCTTCCACGATTTGCTGGCCATAGCCGCGATATTCTATGCCGTCATACATACGTCCCAGCACACGAGCGGTGTCTTTCATCGACTCTTTATGACCGATCTGCGAACCGCTCGGCCCGAGATAGGTGACCTGCGCACCCTGATCGAAAGCGCCCACTTCAAACGCGCAGCGGGTGCGGGTGGAGGTTTTCTCAAAAATCAGCGCAATATTCTTGCCGACCAGCGTTTTTTTCTCGCAACCCGCTTTTTTGTCCGCTTTCAACTGGATAGCAAGATCGATCAGATACTGGATTTCCGCCGGTTTATAATCGAGAAGTTTGAGAAAATTACGATTTTTCAAATGGATACTCATGTATTTTTCCTTTTTTAAATTAGTGACGAATCAATGTGCCTTTATCCCCGGCGAGAATGGCCGGGCCATCTACCAGCGCGCCAATCCCCGCGATGCCGTTGCAGGCCTCGACAAACTGGCGACAGGCGGCGACTTTCGGCCCCATTGAGCCCGCGTCGAACTGCATCGCTTGCAGCATTTTCGGGGTTACCTGCGCCAGCGGGCGCTGCGTGGGCTGGCCCCAGTCGAGGTACACCGCGTCGGCATCGGTGAGGATCAACAGAGCGTCCGCTTCGATTTGCCGTGCCAGCAACGCCGCCGACAGGTCTTTGTCGATCACCGCTTCAATGCCGTGGTAGCCATTGGCGTTTTCCACCACCGGCACGCCGCCTCCGCCATTGCAAATAACCAGATGATCGCGGTTTATCAGCGCACTGATGGCGTCGCTCTCGACAATGCGTTTGGGCTGCGGGGAGGGAACCACGCGGCGGAAGTAGTGGCCATCCGCCTTAAATACCCAACCTTTTTCCTGATGTAGCGCGTGGGCTTGCGCTTCGCTGTAGACCGGGCCGATGTATTTAGTTGGGTTAGCGAATGCGGGATCGGCGGGGTCCACTTCTACCTGGGTGAGCAGTACGCTGACCTCGCGTTGTGGCAGGATATTTTTCAGCGACTGTTGCAGCATGTAGCCGATCATGCCCTGGCTTTCGGCACCAAGAATGTCGAGCGGATAGGGCGTGACTTTGTCGTAAGCGCTGTTTTGCAGCGCCAGCAGACCAACCTGCGGCCCGTTGCCGTGTACCAGCACCACGCGCCATTGCGCGGTCAGCCCGGCGATAGTGCGCGCGGCAAGATCAATATTCTGGCGCTGGATGTTCGCTTCCAGTGGTTCACCCCGTTTCAGCAGTGCGTTGCCGCCGAGCGCGACAACCAGCGTAGGTTTTCTTTCCATGATGGCTCCTTCAAATCCCGTCGCGTTCCAGTGGGCAACTCATGCAACGCGCACCGCCGCGCCCGCGCCCCAGCTCATCGCCAGGAATGGGCAGCACGGTGATACCGGCTTTGTCATATTTTTCGTTAGTCCAGATATTGCGTTCGTAGCCCACCACCACGCCGGGACGCAGCGTGAGGACGTTATTGGCGTCATTCCACTGTTCGCGTTCAGCTTCGAAGGCATCACCGCCGGTGGTGATTAGCCGCACCTGGTCAATGCCGAGCGCTTTTTCAATGGCGTGCAGCAGATCGCTCTCCTGCGTGCGTTGCAGACCGCCGCGTCCGTCCGGGGTGAGCGTCCAGCACTGCGCATCTTTGCGCACCACTTCCGGGTAAACAGAGAAGATGTCGATATCGATATGCGTCATCACGGTGTCGAGGTGCATACAGGAGCGGTGTTTGGGAAGTTCGACGACGATGACCCGTTCTGCCTGGCGGTGTTTGAACAGGCTGTTGGCAAGAAACTCAACGCCCTGCGGCGTAGTACGTTCAGACAAACCAATTAATACCGCGCCGCGACCGATCACTAATACGTCGCCGCCTTCTAATGTGGCATGGTCATAATTAATATTTTCGTCGCCAAAGTATTTAATAAATTCACCGTCAGCGAAGGCCGGATGCCATCGGTAAATCGCACGCAGGTTATTTGTTTCGCGCTGGCGAGCCGGTTTGGCCATCGGGTTAATAGATACACCGTTATAAATCCAGCACGAGGTATCGCGGGTAAATAAGTGGTTGGGCAACGGCTTCATAATAAAATCATTCGCCGTGTGGGTATCGACCACCATATTTTTAATAAATGCCGGGATTTCTCCATAGGTTAATCCGCCACTGAGCCGCCGTGCCAGTTCGCGATGCGGCATATCCGCCAGCCAGCTGCGTATGTCTGCGGCGAAGGTGGGGCCAAGGCGATAATCGGAGATCTGTATGTCCAGTAACCAGGCTTTCGCTTCAGCAATATCAAGTGTTTGTGTCAGAAGGTCGGTTAACAGCAGGACTTCCACACCCTGCTCGCGCAGCGTGTTTGCGAAGGCGTCGTGTTCTTCACCGGCACGCTCGACCGATAACACATCATCAAATAATAATTCCTGGCAATTCGATGGTGTTAAACGTTTCAAACTTAAATTGGGACGATGCAACATAACGCTTCGCAATTGACCTATTTCAGAACCGACGTAGTGCTTTTCCATAATTATTCCTTTAACTTTACTTAGAATAAAAAGGGGCGCGTGATGAAATATTTTTAATTTCGCCACGAGGTAATGGTTGCTAATTTCACGGCTAATAATAGAAGCCGTGTTAATTAATAATGTGATTGTGCTCGCGTTGGATCGGATATTAAAGGGTTGTTGTTCGAATGCATGATTCGCGTCAGAGAATAGATAATTAGCCTTATTATGAAGATGAATGGCTACGCATTAATAGCTGATATTATTCACGGTTGTTATAACCTTGTAGATATACATGGATTTCACTGATATGTAATGCATTGATTTTTATGCATTAATAATCGCTATTTGCATAAATATGCGAAATGGTGAATAAACCTGTTTTACAAACGGATGAAAAGGGAAATAACCAGTGAATTAGCACGCAAATAAACGGAGTGTCAAAGTGTGAACCAGGGAAGGTTTTTTAAATAATGTCTTAAATATCAGTCTACAAAAGATAGAACGTTGTTCCCGCTGACTGGGTTTATGCACTATCACTGCATAAATTCCGGCTAAGGCTTAACAGGCATATAACATATTTTCCGATAAACATGCATTGTCGCAAATCTCCTGTAAAAAGTGGTGGTATGGCAGTGTGAATTCTCGTATAAACATTTAAAAATGAAACGACGTTTTATATAGAGGATTAAATCATGATCGTTGGCAATATTCACCATCTGCAATCCTGGTTGCCGCAGGAATTGCGCCAGGCTATTGAACACGTTAAACAGCATGTCACCGATGCGACGACGATCGGCAAACACGATATCGACGGCAACCGTTTGTTTTATCTCCTCTCTGAGGATACGACTCAGCCGTTCGCCGAGCGCCGGGCGGAGTACCATGCGCGCTATTTGGATATTCAGATCGTCCTGAAAGGCCAGGAAGGGATGACTTTCAGCACGTTGCCTGCGGGCGTACCGGATACCGACTGGCTGGCTGATAAAGACATCGCATTTTTGCCGGAAGGCGGTGAGGAAAAAACCGTGGTACTAAGAGAAGGGGATTTTGTTGTCTTCTGGCCTGGAGAAGTACATAAACCGCTGTGCGCGGTGAATGCGCCTGCGAAAGTGCGCAAAGCGGTGATAAAACTACTGGTTGCCTGATAATGCTCCCTCACCCGAAGCGGGTGAGGGGCAAAACTTACTGGCTGAGCGTTGCCACCATGACTGCTTTGATGGTGTGCATCCGGTTTTCCGCCTGGTCGAACACGACGCTTGCCGGTGATTCAAACACTTCATCGGTGACTTCCATGCCGCCGTGCAGGCCAAACTCTTCCGCCATTTTTTTGCCGAGCGTGGTCTGATCGTCATGGAAGGCCGGCAGACAGTGCAGGAATTTCACCTGCGGGTTACCGGTCAGTGACAGCATCATGCTGTTCACCTGATAAGGGCGCAGCAGCGCAATGCGTTCCGCCCATTTCTCTTTGGCTTCGCCCATCGATACCCAGACATCGGTATAGATGAAATCTGCGCCCTTCACGCCAGCGGCGATATCTTCTGTCAGCAGAATATTGCCGCCATTTTTCACTGCCAGCGCGGTACATTCCGCCACCAAACTGGCATCCGGCCAGCAGGCTTTCGGCGCAACAAGACGCAGATCCAGCCCGACCAGCGCCGCCGCTTCCAGCATGGAGTTGCCCATGTTATTGCGCGCATCACCAGCATAGACCAGCGTCATCTGGTTGAATGGTTTACCCGGCAGGTGCTCGTGCATGGTCAGCAGATCCGCCAGTAGTTGCGTTGGGTGGAACTCATTGGTTAAACCGTTCCACACCGGCACGCCCGCATATTGCGCCAGCGTTTCGACAATCTCCTGGCCGTGGCCGCGATATTGAATGCCGTCATACATACGGCCCAGCACGCGCGCGGTATCTTTAATTGATTCTTTATGGCCGATCTGGCTGCCGCTTGGCGCAAGATAAGTTACGCGGGCACCCTGATCGTATGCGGCAACTTCGAAAGAGCATCGAGTGCGGGTAGAGTCTTTTTCGAAGATGAGCGCGATGTTTTTGCCGGTAAGTTTCTGCACTTCCTGGCCTTTTTTCTTATCAGCTTTTAATTGCGAGGCGAGTTGCAGCAGGGCATTGATTTCCGCAGGTGTAAAATCGAGCAGTTTCAAAAAATGTTTCTGGTAAAACGCAGACATGTTTTCCTCACATGGCAAAGGCCACTTGTTGAATTAAAATTCAATTTATATGTATGAATATGCATTTGCAACCCCGAAGCATAAATCTTTTCGGCGAGGAGTGGAGGCAATGGCGGCGGTGTGTGACAATAAGTGTATCTGCCACATCATGAGGAACAAGCCATGGCGAACCCGGAACACCTGGAAGAGCAGCGCGAAGAGACGCGTTTGATTATTGAAGAACTGCTGGAAGACGGCAGCGATCCTGACGCGCTGTACACCATTGAGCATCATCTGTCGGCAGATGATTTTGAGACGCTGGAAAAGGCCGCTGTTGAAGCGTTCAAGCTGGGTTATGAAGTGACTGAGCCGGAAGAGCTGGAGCTGGACGAAGGTGAAGTGGTGATTTGTTGTGATGTAGTGAGCGAATGTGCGCTGAACGCTGAGCTTATCGACACGCAAGTTGAACAACTGATCAACCTCGCAGAGAACGTCGGCGTTGAGTACGACGGTTGGGGTACTTACTACGAAGATCCTGATGGTGAAGAAGGCGAAGACGGTGACGACGATTACGTCGATGAAGAAGACAATGGCGTGCGCCACTGAGTGACCGTTGCGGCAGCGCCTGCTGCCGCAAAGCAAGGAACTGCCATGGATTACCCGCAAATACTCGCCCCGGTTTTAGATTTTCTCCACTGCCCGACACCCAACGCCTGGATAGAAAAAGCCCACAACCCGGCCATGCTGCCGCTGCTGCTGACCGACCACATGGTCTGCGAACTGAAAGCGGCGCAAACCGCCATGCTGTTGGTTCGCAAATATGTGGCGGATAAAGCCGGTTCGGATGCGCTGTTGGAATGGCTGAAACCTTACGAAGCCTTCACCTTCCGCGAAGGGCCGGAACCGGATTTTGTCGCCCTGCATAAACAGATTGGCAAAAGCGTCATGCCGCAGACCGACGATGCCTGGGGACGCCAGCTTATCGACAGCATGGTGCTGTTGATTAAAGAGGAACTGCACCATTTCTGGCAGGTGCGGGAAGCGATGAACGCCCGGAATATTCCCTACGTCAAAATCACCGCCAGCCGTTATGCCAAAGGCATGCTGAAAGAGGTTCGCACTCATGAGCCGCTCACGTTGGTCGATAAACTCATTTGCGGCGCTTACATTGAAGCCCGATCCTGCGAACGCTTTGCCGCGCTGGCGCCGTGGCTGGAGGCAGATTTGCAGAGCTTTTATCTGTCGCTGCTGCGCTCAGAGGCGCGTCACTATCAGGATTACCTGGCGCTGGCACAACAGATTTCCACTGTCGATATCAGCCCGCGAGTGCGTCATTTTGGCGAAGTGGAAGCGGCGCTGATCTCAACACCGGATACGGAGTTCCGTTTTCACAGCGGCGTGCCGGTGTAATTCAACGTTAAGGGAACAAAGGATGAACTGGACGCATGTATTGATGGCGGGGTATGCCGGTGCGGTGATAACCATTGTCACCGGGATGATGCGAAAAAAAGGGTGGCTAAGCAAGGGCGGCCGGTCTGTATCGTTCACTAATGCGTGAGGCGAACCGGGCGTAATCGGCGTACGGAGCGGGTGTGATACCCGCTCGTTTACCGTTACAGCGTTTTCAGCATGCGCACTTCGCAGTCAACATGACCGGTGCAGCCCAGCGGCCCGTCGATATGTTCGAATCCCAGATGTTTATACAGACCGATGGCGTCGGTTAAAAACGCGGTTGTTTCCAGGTAACAGCGGGTGAAGCCCTGCGTACGGGCATGATCCATCGCCATTAGCGCCAGTTTTTTCGCCAGCCCCTGGCCGCGTGCGGCGGGGAGGAAATACATCTTTTGCAGTTCGCAAATATCCGGCTCGCTACATTTTAGCGGCGCAACGCCGCCTCCGCCCACGACCTCGCCATGTAGTTCGACGACCCAATAGGCGTAACCCGGCTTACTGTAAAGCTGGTAAAGCTCATCCAGGTCAGGGTCGGCAACGGTGTAGCCTTTATCGGCGGTGAGGCCATATTCCGCCGATACCTGGCGGATCACTGATGCGATTGCTGCATTGTCTGTTGCAGCAATCCGGCGCATTTTTACCTCTACCGGAGCGGTCACATTCATCTCTGCTCTCTGTTAGGTTCCTTTTTACATGATCACGCTTAATACCACTCCTGCGGCAATCTGGCAAGGCCTGGAATATTGGTCGCTATTTTTTTATTCATAAGTTATTTAAAATTGAGGCTGGAAATAACTATTCAGTAACGTTTTTGCGTATTATTAGGCTGTGTTTTTATTTTTTCTGCGATAAGGATTGTTATGACTTTCGATACTAAGGGTTCCGCGACAACACCGGTACGCCATTTCCTTTTTCAGGGAAGCGGTAAAGGCTATTTCCTGATTTGGCTGGTTAATATACTGCTGATCATAGTCACGCTGGGGTTATATTTGCCATGGGCGTTAGTCCGTGCCCGCCGTTATTTCTACGCCAATACTGAACTTGATGGTGCGCGTTTTTCCTAGCATGCGACAGGGCGTTCGGTATTTGTCGGCTGGCTGTGCATGCTGGTGCTGTATGCGGTTTTCATCATTAACATGGTGCATGGAAATATTGTCCTGCAACTGTGTATGATAGCGTTATTCCTGATCTTTTTCCCGTGGCTGATTACTCAGGGTTTGCGTTATCAATTTCTGATGACGGAGATTAACGGCATCCGCTTTAGTTTTTATGCCAGCCCGCTGCGTGCGTGGTGGGTGATGATGGGGTGTCCGCTGCTGATCGTGGCTGCTGCCATTACTGTGTTTTCATTCTTTACCTCCTCGGCGCTGAGTAGCGGTTCGTATACCGCTATTTTCACCATGATCGGCATTGGTACCCTGGTATTATTGCTGGGTGTGGCGATAATGCAGGGGGTATATGCTGCACAGTGGTTTGGTATGTTGGTGAATAATCTACAATACGGTAAGCTGAAATTTTCCGGCGAATTCTCGATGAAAAAGTGCATCATCATTATTGTGCTGTCGATGCTGCTGTTTGTACCGTTTATTGCTATCGCACTTTATATCACCATCCCGGCTTTCTTTATGCTTTCGCAATATGCTTACGCGGTTGGCGACAATCCGGAGCAACTGGCAATGCTGATGGGTCCGTTTTATGGCAAATTGATCTTCAGCTACCTGGTTTATATCGTTGGTGCGATCATTTGTTATATTTTCGCCTTCGTGAAGCTGCGTAATTATTTTTATAGCCAGTTGGCGCTGGAAGGAGATATTCGTTTCTCCTCCACGGTCACGCTGGGGCGCGTGTTCTGGATCTCTATCACTAATTTTCTGTTGTGTTCGGTAACGCTATTTCTGGCATGGCCATGGGCAAAGGTGCGTTTTACCCGCTATTTGCTGGAAAACACCTATCTGCACGGTGATCTATCGTCATTACCGCTGGAAAATCACGATCAACAACCGGCGAAGGATCCGGCCAACCTGTTGGCGCGCGGTCTGTCATTCTACCCGGCGCTGTTCTGAGTTTATTGTGCCGGATGGCGCTACGCCAACGGGCAATCAACCAGAGGGATAAAAAAAAGCCGGGCACTGTACGCAGCCCGGCTTTTTCATGCCTGAAGGGGATTACAGCGCGGCGATGACACCCTGCTGTTCAATCAGCTTCGCTTTTGCCTGAGCATAACCGTCCAGTTTTTCGCGCTCTTTCGCAATCACCGCTTCCGGTGCGCGCGCGACAAAACCTTCGTTGCCCAGCTTGCTTTCGATACGACCAATTTCCTGCTCGACCTTCGCCACTTCTTTTGCCAGACGCGCCAGCTCAGCTTCTTTGTCGATCAGACCCGCCATCGGGATCAGCAATTCTGCGCCATCGATAATTTTAGTGACCGAAACCGGCCCTTTATCATCGGCTGGCAGCACGGTGATGCTTTCTAAATTTGCCAGTTTCATTAAGTAAGGCGTAAATACTTCCTGGCGCAGTTTAGTCTCTGCGTTTGCGTTACGTAATAGAACCTCTAGCTTTTTGCTGGGTGCAATATTCATTTCGGCACGAATGTTACGTACTGCTGTAATGACATCTTTCAACCATTCAGTGTCTGCTTCTTCAGTATCATCAATCAGGGACAGATCATACATTGGGAACGGTTGCAGCATTATGGTATCGGCTTCGATGCCTTTCAGCACTTTCACGCGCTGCCAGATGGTTTCAGTGATAAACGGAATGATCGGATGCGCCAGACGCAGCAGACCTTCCAGCACCGTTACCAGCGTATTGCGTGTGCCGCGCAGCTCCGCTTCCGAACCGCCGTTCATGACCGGTTTGGCTAGCTCCAGATACCAGTCGCAGAACTGGTTCCAGGTGAACTCGTACAGAATGCCGGCCGCGATATCGAAGCGGAAGTTGTCCAGCGCTTCGCGATACGCTTTGATGGTCTGGTTGAATTTTGCCAAAATCCAGCGATCTGGCAACGACAGCACCATTTCGCCACCGTTGAAACCGCAATCCTGCCCTTCGGTGTTCATCAGCACAAAGCGGCTGGCGTTCCACAGCTTGTTACAGAAGTTACGGTAGCCTTCCAGGCGCTTCATATCCCAGTTGATATCGCGACCGGTTGAAGCCAGCGCCGCCAGCGTGAAGCGCAGGGCGTCTGTGCCGTGCGGCTCAATGCCGTCCGGGAACTGTTTCTCGGTGCGCTTACGGATTTTCTCCGCCAACTGTGGCTGCATCATGTTGCCGGTACGTTTCTCCAGCAGATCCGCCAGCGAAATACCATCAACCATATCCAGCGGGTCAATCACGTTGCCTTTGGATTTGGACATCTTCTGGCCTTCGTCATCGCGGATAAGACCAGTCATATAGACGGTCTTGAACGGCACCTGAGGCTTGCCGTTTTCATCTTTGATAAAGTGCATGGTCATCATGATCATGCGTGCGATCCAGAAGAAGATGATGTCGAAGCCGGAGACCATCACGCTGGTCGGATGGAACTGACGCAGCGCATCGGTGTTTTCCGGCCAGCCGAGCGTGGAGAAGGTCCACAGCGCGGAGGAGAACCAGGTGTCCAGCACGTCATCGTCCTGACGCAGCGCGATATCGGCAGCCAGGTTATTTTCCTGACGTACTTCCTCTTCGTTGCGGCCAACGTAGACGTTGCCGTTGTTGTCATACCACGCCGGAATGCGGTGACCCCACCACAACTGACGGGAGATACACCAATCCTGAATATCGCGCATCCAGGAGAAATACATGTTTTCATACTGCTTCGGCACAAACTGGATGTCGCCGTTTTCCACCGCTTCAACTGCCGGTTTAGCCAGCACATCGGCACGCACGTACCACTGGTCGGTCAGCATCGGTTCGATAACCACGCCGCCGCGATCGCCGTACGGAACGGTGAGATCATGCGGTTTAATCTCTTCCAGCAGGCCAAGTGCGTCCACGGCGGCAACCATCGCTTTACGCGCAGCAAAACGCTCCAGCTTCTGGAACTCAGCCGGGATGTCAGCCGGATAAACGTCAGATTCGTTGCCGTTGGTATCATAAACCTGCGCGCTTTCACGGATATCGCCGTCAAAGGTCAGGATGTTGATCATCGGCAGCTTATGGCGACGGCCCACTTCATAGTCGTTAAAGTCGTGCGCCGGGGTGATTTTCACGCAGCCGGTGCCTTTTTCCATGTCGGCGTGTTCATCGCCCACGATCGGAATACGACGGTTAACCAGCGGCAGCACCACGAACTTGCCAATCAGATCTTTGTAACGCGGATCTTCCGGGTTAACCGCCACGCCGGTATCGCCCAGCAGGGTTTCCGGACGAGTGGTGGCAACTACCAGATAATCTTTACCGTCAGCGGTTTTTGCACCGTCAGCCAGCGGATAGCGGATATGCCACATTGAGCCTTTTGACTCGCGGTTTTCCACTTCAAGGTCGGAAATCGCCGTGCGCAGTTTCGGATCCCAGTTCACCAGGCGTTTACCACGGTAAATCAGATCTTCTTTATACAGGCGGACAAACACCTCTTTGACCGCGTTGGAGAGGCCTTCATCCATGGTAAAGCGCTCGCGCTCCCAGTCCACGGAGTTGCCAAGACGACGCATCTGGTTGGTGATGGTGCCGCCGGATTCGGCTTTCCACTGCCAGATTTTATCGATAAACGCATCGCGACCGTAATCGTGGCGGGTTTTTCCTTCTTCTGCGGCAATTTTACGTTCAACCACCATCTGGGTTGCGATACCAGCATGGTCAGTACCTACCTGCCACAGGGTGTTTTTCCCCTGCATGCGCTGGTAGCGGATCATGGTGTCCATGATGGTCTGCTGGAAGGCGTGGCCCATATGCAAACTGCCGGTGACGTTCGGCGGTGGGATCATGATGCAGAAGCTTTCCTGGCTTTCATCACCGTTCGGTTTGAAATAGCCCTGCTTTTCCCACTGCTCGTACAGCGGCTGTTCGATATCTTTGGGGTTGTATGTCTTTTCCATTATTTCCAGGTTGCCGTGTTCAGGTTGAAACCGGCCACGCGGTAGGCTTTATAGCGTTCGCGTGCCAGTTGTTTCAGAGAGTCTTCGTAAGGGACGAAGTCTACCACTTCTGTGAAAGCGGTGGCAAAATCTGCAAATTCCGCGCGCAGGCTGATCAGAATATCGCGCGGGCTGCTGTTGCGCTTTTGCGGCCAGGCCAGTTCGACCGGCGCACCGCCGCGCGGACCTTCGCCTGCCAGGTTGTGCGGCACAAAACTCTCCGCCGGGCGCGCCCATAATGCTTCATCCAGCCGAATCGCCTGCTGCTCATCGGCACAGGCAATCAACACGCGCTTGCCGTTACGCCAACGTTCTGCGGCAATTTCACACACCAGTTGCTCGACAGCGCTTAGGTCGTCAACGGTGTTGTCATTGTCCAGAAGGTAAAAGGTCGCATTTTTCATATTGATACCCGTCGTCTTTCACGCTGCCTCTTTGTTGGCTGCCTGCGCGCACCCAGTCACATAATTTTCTATGCTCCTGGAGTTTGCTCTGTTGCCGCCGCGATGCAACGCGAAATCCATAGGGTATAGAGTTCGCATTGCGCGAGGTTCCAGCCGGATAAGGCATAGCTGCCATCCGGCAATCATAGCCATCCGGCAATGACGACTTACTCTTCGCCGTTAAATCCGGCGCGGTTCAGCAGGAACTGCGACAGCATCGCCACCGGACGACCGGTTGCGCCTTTGGCTTTGCCGGAGCGCCATGCGGTACCGGCGATATCCAGGTGCGCCCAGTTGTATTTGCGGGCAAAGCGCGACAGGAAGCAACCTGCGGTAATAGCGCCGCCAGGACGGCCGCCGATGTTCGCCATATCCGCAAAGTTAGATTCCAGTTGCTCCTGGTACTCGTCGCCCAGCGGTAAACGCCATGCGCGATCGCCAGCCTGTTCGGACGCGCCAATCAGTTCGTGCGCCAATGGGTTGTGATTCGACAGCAAACCTGTGATGTGATGGCCAAGAGCAATCACGCATGCGCCGGTCAGCGTCGCGACATCGATCACCGCTTCTGGCTCGAAGCGCTCGACGTAGGTCAGAACATCACACAGCACCAGACGGCCTTCGGCATCGGTATTCAGCACTTCTACCGTCTGGCCGGACATCGTTGTCAGCACATCGCCAGGACGATACGCCCGCCCGCCCGGCATATTTTCACAACCAGCCAGCACGCCAATCACGTTCAGCGGCAGTTGCAGTTCGGCCACCATACGCATCACACCGTAAACCGCCGCCGCGCCGCACATGTCGTACTTCATCTCGTCCATGCCTTCGGCAGGTTTGATGGAGATACCGCCGGAGTCGAAGGTCAGACCTTTTCCGACCAGCACAATCGGGCGAGCCTCTTCCGACGGGTTACCTTTGTACTCAATCACCGACATCAGCGACTCGTTCTGCGAGCCCTGGCCGACAGCGAGGTATGAGTGCATGCCCAGCTCGCGCATCTGCTGTTCGCCAATCACGCGGGTCAGTACGTTTTTGCTGTAGGTGTCTGCCAACTGGCGCGCCTGTGAAGCGAGGTAAGCGGCATTACAGATATTCGGCGGCATATTGCCAAGATCTTTGGCTGCTTTAATCCCCGCAGAGATAGCCAGACCGTGCTGGATAGCGCGTTCGCCGCTGGTTAGTTCGCGACGAGTCGGCACGTTGAAGACCATTTTACGCAGCGGACGACGCGGTTCGATTTTGTTGGTTTTCAGTTGATCGAAGCTGTACAGGCTCTCTTTCGCTGTCTCAACGGCCTGACGCACTTTCCAGTAGGTGTTGCGCCCTTTGACATGCAGTTCGGTCAGGAAACAGACGGCTTCCATTGAGCCCGTATCATTCAGGGTATTTATGGTTTTCTGAATCACCTGCTTGTACTGACGCTCATCCAGTTCACGCTCCTTACCGCAGCCAATCAGTAAAATACGCTCGGAGAGGACGTTCGGTACGTGGTGAAGCAGCAAGGTTTGACCAGGTTTACCTTCCAGTTCTCCGCGACGGAGCAGCGCGCTGATGTAGCCATCGCTGATCTTATCGAGTTGCTCGGCGATCGGGGAGAGTCGGCGCGGTTCAAAGACACCCACAACGATGCAGGCACTACGCTGTTTCTCCGGGCTACCGCTTTTTACACTGAACTCCATGCACTACACTCCTGAATCTTAAAGACAACGGCGGCTGCTACGGATAGAATTGCAAGCTTACGTAACTCATGTCCGCTGTTGCGATGACTTCGTGTTAATCTTAATAGTACTTCGGTTTCGGCACGTCAGAATTGGTTCTTTCGCACCCATCCGCTGAGTATATTAATCTTAGCGATGATTTCGACGACTCAAGAGAATAAATGACGTTTAAGCCATGAAACAAGCGATTTTCCAGGAAAAAGACTGGTTTTTACGGGCGTATTTAAAGTGATAATCATAAGATATCTGGTGCGGGAGACGCTAAAAAGCCAGCTTGCGATCCTATTCATCCTGCTTCTGATTTTCTTTTGTCAGAAACTGGTGAGGGTTTTAGGCGCTGCCGCTGATGGCGAAATCCCAACAAACCTCGTGCTCTCGCTGCTGGGGCTGGGCGTGCCGGAGATGGCGCAGCTTATCCTGCCGTTGAGTCTGTTCCTTGGCCTGCTAATGACGCTGGGCAAACTCTATACAGAAAGTGAAATTACGGTGATGCACGCCTGCGGTCTGAGCCGTGCGGTGTTGATCAAAGCCGCCATGGTGCTGGCGCTGTTTACCGGCATTATCGCTGCGGTTAACGTCATGTGGGCAGGTCCGTGGTCATCCCGTCATCAGGATCAGGTGCTGGCGGATGCCAAAGCGAACCCCGGAATGGCGGCGCTGGCGCAGGGTCAGTTCCAACAGGCGACAGACGGCAACTCGGTGCTGTTTATTGAAGGTGTTAAAGGTGACCACTTTAACAACGTATTCCTTGCGCAGATCCGCCCCAAAGGCAATGCGCGTCCGTCAGTGGTGGTGGCGGATTCCGGCCAACTTTCCCAGCATAAAGACGGTTCCCAGGTGGTGACGCTCAACACCGGCACACGCTTTGAGGGTACGGCCATGCTGCGCGACTTCCGCATCACGGATTTCCAGAATTACCAGGCGATCATCGGCCACCAGACCGTAACGCTCGATCCGACTGATACCGAGCAGATGGACATGCGTACGTTGTTCAATACGGACACCCCGCGCGCCAGCGCGGAGCTGCACTGGCGTTTAACGCTTGTCTTTACTGTGGTGATGATGGCGCTGATGGTCGTGCCGCTGAGCGTGGTTAACCCGCGTCAGGGACGCGTGTTATCGATGCTGCCCGCTATGCTGCTGTATCTCGTGTTCTTCCTGGTGCAGAGCGCGCTTCGCTCAAACGGCGCGAAAGGTAAGCTGGATCCGATGATTTGGATGTGGACGGTTAACCTGGTCTACCTGGCGCTCGCTGTGGCGCTGAACCTGTGGGATACGGTGCCGATGCGCCGGGTTCGCGCCCGTTTTACGCGTAGAGGAGCGGTATAAATGCAGGCTTTTGGCGTACTTGACCGCTATATCGGGAAAACCATCTTTTCCACCATCATGATGACGCTGTTCATGTTGGTGTCACTCTCCGGCATTATCAAATTTGTCGATCAGTTGAAAAAAGTCGGGCAGGGGAGTTACGACGCGCTGGGCGCTGGGATGTTCACCATTCTCAGCGTGCCGAAAGATATCCAGGTCTTCTTCCCGATGGCGGCGCTGCTTGGCGCGCTGCTCGGTCTGGGCATGCTGGCGCAGCGCAGCGAGTTGGTGGTGATGCAGGCTTCCGGCTACACCCGGATGCAGGTAGCGCTGTCGGTGATGAAAACCGCTATTCCGCTGGTTCTGCTGACCATGGCGATTGGCGAATGGGTTGCGCCGCAAGGCGAGCAGATGGCGCGTAACCAGCGTGCGCAGTCGATGTACGGCGGTTCTCTGCTTTCCACTCAGGCCGGGCTGTGGGCGAAAGACGGTAACAACTTTATCTACATCGAACGTGTGAAAGGTGATGATGAGCTTGGCGGCGTCAGTATTTATACCTTCAACGATCAGCGTCGTTTGCAATCTGTGCGCTATGCCGCGTCGGCAAAATTTGATTCAGAGAGCAAAACCTGGCGGCTGTCACAGGTGGATGAATCGAATCTGACCGATCCGAAACAAATAACCGGCTCGCAGACCGTCAGCAGTGACTGGAAAACCAACCTCACGCCGGACAAACTCGGCGTAGTGGCACTGGATCCCGATGCGCTCTCCATCAGCGGTCTGCACAACTATGTGAAGTACCTGAAGTCGAGCGGCCAGGATTCGGGGCGTTATCAGCTCAATATGTGGAGCAAAATCTTCCAGCCGCTGTCGGTGGCGGTCATGATGCTGATGGCGCTATCGTTTATCTTTGGCCCACTGCGTAGCGTGCCGATGGGCGTGCGCGTGGTGACCGGTATCAGCTTTGGTTTCATTTTCTACGTGCTGGATCAGATTTTCGGCCCGCTGACGCTGGTGTATGGCATCCCGCCAGTGGTCGGTGCGCTGCTGCCAAGCGCCTTGTTCTTCCTGATTAGCGTGTGGCTGTTGATGCGCAGAAGCTAATACATCAGCGAAGGTGAGTATTGAACAAGAGAGGTTGCGACCTCTCTTTTTTTTTACCAAAAGAGCAGAGATGTCTCAGCGGCTTAGCCGTATCGTGGTTTGTTTCTCCACTGTGTGTCGTGGCGGTGTGCCTGCGCAAAGCGCATGGCTACCGGACTGACTTTGGGCGCACCACGCCGTAATTACTTTCAGTAAATTCTGTTCTTTGCCACGTCCATTATGCTTCGGGCTATGATTGAGTAACGATTCACAACATTTAGGGAAATTATGTCCAGGTTCTTTTTCAATGACCGCAAACAACTGGTCAATGACGCCATTGAAGGCTTAGTGATATCCGCACCGCACGGCAACCTTGTCCGACTCGACATTGATCCTGCCATTCGCATTGTGGCTCGCGCGGACTGGGATAAAAGCCGTGTAGCGGTGATTTCCGGCGGGGGTTCCGGCCATGAACCTGCGCATGCTGGCTTTGTCGGCAAAGGCATGCTAACGGCTGCCGTCTGCGGCGATGTGTTTGCTTCACCCAGCGTTGATGCGGTACTGAATGCCATCGTGGCGGTAACCGGCGATCGCGGTTGCCTGTTGATTGTTAAAAACTACACCGGCGACCGCCTTAACTTTGGTCTTGCGGCGGAAAAAGCCAAGCGCTACGGCCTGAAAGTAGAGATGGTGATCGTCGCTGACGACATCGCGCTGCCGGATAACAAACAGCCGCGCGGCATCGCCGGAACGGCGCTGGTGCACAAGATTGCCGGGCATGCTGCTGAGAAGGGCAAATCGCTGAGTGAAGTGCGCGACATCGCGCAAAAGGCTTGCGATAACGTCTACAGCCTGGGGCTGGCGATGGAGACCTGTAACCTGCCGGGCAGCGAAGAGGAAGGGCGTATTCAGCGCGGCAAGGTAGAGCTTGGACTGGGGATCCACGGCGAGCCAGGCGCCTCTATTGTCGAGACGCAGAACAGCAAGTTGCTTATCGATACGCTGGTGAAACCGCTGAAAGCTGCGGTGGGTGATGATCGCGTTGCTGTACTGATCAATAACCTTGGCGGCGTTTCGGCACTTGAGATGGCGCTGCTGACCAAAGAGCTGGCGCACTCCGCGCTGAAAGATCAGATTGCCTGGTTGATTGGCCCTGCGCCGCTGGTCAGTTCGCTGGATATGAAGGGTTTTTCCGTGTCGTTGCTGCGCCTGAATGAAATGTTCGAGCAGGCGATTTGCGCGAATGTGCAAACCGTTGGCTGGCAAAAACCGGTGGCGTTCGCGCCGATAAAAACCCAGCAGCACAACGCGGTGTATGAAGGGCTGGAGATTGAACCTTCAGATAATCCACAAGTAAAAGCGCTGGTCGGCACAGCGCTACAGACGCTGATTGGCCTGGAAAACCGCCTGAACGCGCTGGATGCGAAAGTGGGCGATGGCGATACCGGTTCGACCTTCGCCGAAGGTGCGCGTGAGATTGCCCGCCTGCTGGAACAAGAGGCGCTGCCGCTGAATAACACCGCGCAGTTGCTGCAACTGATCGGCGAACGGCTGGCAACGGTAATGGGCGGCTCCAGCGGCGTGCTGATGTCGATCTTTTTTACTGCGGCAGGCAACGCTTTACACAGCGGCACAGCGCTGCCGGAGGCGTTACTGCTGGGGCTCAAACAGATGAAGCACTACGGCGGTGCGGATCTGGGCGATCGTACACTGATCGATGCACTGCAACCAGCGCTGGAAGCATTGCGTGACAATGGGCTGGAGGCCGCCATCTCTGCGGCGAAAAGCGGGGCTGCCAGTACGGCAACCATGCAAAAAGCAGGTGCCGGGCGCTCGTCGTACGTTAACAGTGAAAATCTTGATGGCGTAAGCGATCCCGGCGCGGTGGCGATTGCCGAAGTGTTTGCCGCTATCGCGAAATAAAGCAAAACCGCCATCCGGCACAATTGGCCGGTGGCGCTGATGCTTATCGGGCCTGCGCGATCACTTTGCGGATCGGGCAGACCCGTACAACGGTTTCATTATGTTTTAGAAATCCGCTTTTAACACCACGCGGTAGCGGGCTTTCCCGTCGCGCACATGCTGCAAGGCTTCGTTGATTTGCGACATCGGGAACATCTCAGTGGTTGGTGCAACTTTGGCGCGTCCGGCAAACTTCATCAGTTTGCGCAGCTCAAACGGCGTGCCAGTTGCCGAACCCGAGACGCTGCGGTCACCGGCGATCAGGGTAAATGCCGGCACTTCCAGCGGCTTCAGCACGGCACCCACCGTATGGAAATGGCCGCCGTGGGTCAGCGCTTCAAAATAAGGCTGCCAGTTAAGATCGACGTTAACGGTGTTGATGATCAGATCGTACTGACCTGCCAGCGCTTTCAGTGCCTCCGGATCGCGGCTGTTCACGACATAGTCGGCACCCATAATCCGCACTTCCGCTTCTTTAGCCGGATTTGAACTGAACGCCGTCACTTCACAGCCCATTGCATGCAACAGTTTGATGGCAATATGCCCGAGGCCGCCAATACCAATCACGCCGACGCGGCTGGTCGCGGTGATGTTGTGCATCAGCAGCGGTTTAAACACGGTAATGCCTCCGCACAGCAGCGGCCCGGCGGTTTCGATATCGATGCTGTCCGGCAGCGGGATCACCCACTGCCAGTCGGCGCGGAGCTTATCGGCAAAACCGCCGCGATTCAGAATGGTCGGCACCGTGCCTTCGAGGCAGTTGATATGGTTGCCGTCGATACAGGCATCGCAGTGCCCGCAACTGCGCGCCGTCCAGCCGATACCCACTCGCTGACCTACTTTTAACCCTTTGTTTTGCGCGGCACTACCCAATTCTACCACGCGGCCAATCACTTCATGTCCGGCCACCAGCGGGTACCGGGAGAAGCCCCATTCATTGTCGATCATCGATAAGTCTGAATGGCAGATACCGCAATAATCCACCTGCACTTCCACATCTTCTGCTGCCAGCGGGCCGGCATCGTATTCCTGCAATTCAAGCGCGGCACCGGCCTGCGGCGCGACGTAATTTTTGATGATGCTCATTACGGATTCCTTCGATTTTGAGGGGGACGCATGAAGTGTAGGGCATCTGGCGCTTCTCCGGCAGAATGTCGCGCGTCAGACCGCCCGTTTCGCCAAAGCCAGGCCTTCCGTCCTGGGCCATTTCCCCTGTTTTAACCCGTCATCCAGCCAATATTTTCAGACGTTCCCGGCCTGTAATGTGGGTCCTGCGAATTCGCAACACGATGTTTCTGTACAACTCACAGGAGTACGCATTATGGATTCACAATTCATTGGATCGGTCATTAATGCACTACCGCTGGAAAATATGATCGGCGGCCCGTTGCAGGCGATGATCAAGGCACAAGTACAGGCGAGTAAGGCCTACGCCGACTTCCTGCTCTCTGTCTGTATTAAGGATGGTAAAGCGGAGTCGGTGCAGTTCGATTACGACGAAACCGTGGTCGACGAGAAAGGCGTGATTCAGGGCGTGGTGAAAAAAACCATGCGCATCCCGCTGCTGGCGGCCATCTCTCACCCGAACATCAGCATCGAAGAAGGGACTATCGACTTCGAACTGGAAGTCTCCCAGAGCGAAGCCAGCAGCAGCCAGACCGATGCAGAAGCTTCGCTGGAAGCGTCCGTCGGCTGGGGGCCGTTCAGCGTCAAAATCAGCGGACGTGTTTCGCATAAAGATCAGCAAACCCGCTCCACCGATACCCGCGCGAAATACAGCATCCACACCCAGGTTAAACGTCAGCCACCGCCGGAAGCACTGATGCGTGTGATTGATTTCCTGACGGATGCCGCAACACGCCCGGCTGTTCTGCCGTCTGAGGCGCAAAAGCTTGAATCGAAAAAGCTTGATGCCTATCCCGAAACGCCTGCTGGCGCTGCAAAAAAACCGGCTGACGCACCGCATTAATTCTGATGTTCACACTGAGGCTGCATTGCAGCCTCATTTTTCACGGAGCGCACTATGTCAATAAAAGACTGGCTTCGCGGCAACCGGAATACGCAAGAGAAGGCGAGTGAGCAGCCCACGGCTCCGCCGGACGAGCGCGGAATGCCGCCAGACGATCCGTCGACAGAAGAGAGCAGCGGGTTGCCGCCTGTGGATCCGCCCTCTTCGGATCTACCGCCCGATCCGCCGCCGCCGGAAGGCCCGCCACCCGGTGGCACGGTTGGGGCACCTCTTTCACTGGCGGATATCACGCGCGGGATGCAGCACGCCGCATCGGCGGCAAACCAGCTTATCGCGCATCAGTACATGCAGGCGCTGGACCCCTTTTTTGAGCACAGCGATGACGGAAGGTTGGTGCCAAAAGTCGTTGAAATGGCGCTGGATGATCAACATCACTTTACCTTGCCGCTGGTGGCGCTCTCCACGCCGCGCGGGCTGATGCTGGAAAAAATGAAGGTCTTTTTGACGGTACGAACCGATGCCGTTGAGCAACACAGCGCGGTTTCCGGCACGCCCGATGACACGGTTGGCCGCTTCCTCGTCAGCATGTCGCCGCTGAGCCGCGAAGGCAGTGGTCGCGACAGCGGGCATGTGGACATTGAAATGCAGTTCACCGTACTGGAGCCGCCAGAAAGCGTGATGCGGCTGATTGAAGAGTACACCCGACAAGTTCTTCCCCAATCTAGCGTGAGGAGTGATGACAATGGCTAATCAACCAGCAAACACCGGCGCGGCCGGGTTGACATTAATTAAGTCTTTTGAAGGGCTAAGCCTGGAGAAGTACCGCGATGCGGTCGGTAAATGGACTATTGGCTACGGCCATTTGATTTTGCCGCAGGAGAATTTCCCGCAGGCGTTAAGTAATAAAGAAGCTGAAGATTTGTTGCGGGCGGATCTGGGGATGACCGAGCGCGGGGTTCATCGCCTCGTGACTGTCGATCTCAACCAGAACCAGTTCGATGCGCTGGTGGCGTTCGCCTTTAACGTTGGGTTGGGCAATTTGCAGGATTCGACACTGTTGCGCCTGCTTAATCAGGGACAATACCAGGCGGCGGCGGACCAGCTTCCGCGCTGGAATAAAGCCGGTGGCAAAATTCTCCCCGGCTTGACCCGTCGCCGCGATGCGGAACGTGCGCTGTTTATGGCACCCGTCAACTGAATTGACTGGAGGAATTCCAATGAAATATACGCTGCCAATATTATTTCTGGCTGTGTTAACCGCTGTACCGGCGTATGCCGACTTACCGCAATGTAGCGCGGTGGTACAAGCAGCCAACCAGCAACTGGCGGAACAGAACAAAAGGACCGTGCAGGATGTGAATAAACTGACGGATCTGCTCAAAACGCTAAATCGTGATAATGTGCTGCCCACTGAGTACGTTACCCGCGAACAGGCGATCAAATTGGGCTGGAGTGGGAAGGCGGAAGATTCGCTGTGGAGCACCTGGGCGCTGAACAAAAAAGTGCTGGGCGGCGATCCGTGGGCCGGTAAGCCTGCGCCGGGCAAAGGAAAATGGTACAGCGCCGATGTCGATAGCGTACGCGGTCTGCGCAGTAGCAAACATCTGATCTACAGCCCGGAAAGCACGACGCGTTATCTCTCTACAGATAATGACGTAACAACCGTCATGCTACCTCCTTGTCAGTAGTCAGTACGGCGGCCTCATGCCATTCGTTGAGGCCGCTTGTTCGGGAGGCGATTGCCATGATTGATGGTATTCAGATGTTAAATCAGGGGCTGGCCGCGTTCGCCGGGTTATTTGGCAGGCTGAGCGTCTCGTTTTTCTGGCAAGCGAAAACATTGCATCAGTGCGGTCGGCTGGCGGCAGGGGTAATCATCAGCCATTAGCTCCCGCATGCCCGGTATCCCTGTGTGGTATCGCATTGGGTCATTAATTACCGCGTCAGGGTTTACCGTACAAGGGTTTCTCAATCTTCCCTGTTTGTTGTTCATGCCATGCTAATGGTACAACAACTGCTGTTCTGGATATAAAAAGATCTCGGTGTGATTGCCATTATTATTACCATCACACGATGCATAAAGATGAGAAGCAGGAGAAAACGCTGGTGGTTAAAAAAACGACATCTTCCAGAGCACCCCGCAAGACAACACCCACCAAATAAAAATCACAATGTATCGGCGCTGCTGTAAATGCTGACGTAAAATATTTCTGGCAGGAGCATTATGCACGGGCATAATGCTCCTGTATTTGCTAAAGGAGACATGTAGCAGCAATTAAATATCAATAAAAATTCAGGCTGGGCTATTCGTCCGAATACATCATCGCGGCTTGAGTACGGTTATTCACATTCAGACGGCGGAAAATAGATTCCAGATGCGCTTTCACCGTACCGGCGCTGATATTTAGCTGGCGGCTGATTTGCTTATTGGATTCCCCGGCAGCCAGTAGCTTGAGGATTTCACGCTGGCGCTCGCTGAGCCGCGTAATCGCGCCGTGCCCGCCATCCAGCAGGGGAATGCTTTCCTGCGGGAAGCAAAGCATCCCCAGCGCCGCAGTACGCAGTGTCTGCGCGATGGTCTCCGGCGGTGAATCACGCCTGACAAACGCAATCGCATGGTGGTGCAAGAACTGCCTGAGCAATGTCGGCTGGCATTTATTCATCAGCATCACCACCGGAATAGTTGGGTGGTGCAATGCCAGCGTATCGAGTAATTCAAGGCTCTCTGTTTTATTTCCATCACCATCCAGCAAAATTAGTGATGCCGGAAATTCATTTAGTGTGCCATTAATTTCATTCTGATTTTTCAGCCCCCGGATCTTCACATTTGGGATAAGTTGCGAAAGTACTGATGCCATTCCTTCAATAAATATCGACTGCTTGTCAATCATGAGTACATGCATGCGTCATCTCCACGTAATAGTGTTCGTCAATGAGCCTGGTAATCATCAAAGTATTAAATGAAATGAAAAAAATGAAACAGGCTAGTTGTCATAGGTCTTTTAACCGATATGACAAATTAGCGAAGATGAAATAGACAACCTGAGCAGTAAAATATCATATATTAAAAATTGCCGTTTCGCTATTTTATAAATAATCAACAGGCCGAGTATGGTAAATAACGTGATAGCAACGGAACAGGGAATTTCGAAAGAGGGGTTAATGTAGCGGATAACATGCTGTGACAGGAAGAGAAAACGCCAACAGTTTGGCTCGACGCTGGTTTTTTCATCACTTAGCAGCGGAACACGCGATCGTGGCTTGCATAGCCGCGAACGGCAGGTATAATCCCACACGTTTCCGCATCCCCTTCAGTGCCGAAGTGGCGAAATCGGTAGACGCAGTTGATTCAAAATCAACCGTAGAAATACGTGCCGGTTCGAGTCCGGCCTTCGGCACCATCGGAACATGAATAGACGTCAACGGACGTCTTTTTTTGTGTCTGAAATCCCCGTCATACAAGGCTTTCCGCGATTTTCCTTTCAACAGTAGTCAATCTGAGTCAACCCACATCAAGTCGCTTGTGAGTATAGAACCGAGTATATATGCTGGTTCGATAATGGTTGTATACTCACAGCGGCACATGGAAGGAGAACTTTTATGGCTCTGACAGATATCAAAGTGCGTTCTGCAAAACCGCAGGAAAAGGAGTACACCCTAGTTGATGGGGATGGCATGTTTTTGCTGATTCACCCCAACGGCTCAAAATACTGGCGGTTCCGCTTTCGCTTCGGTGGCAAGCAACACTTGATGGCGTTTGGTGTTTATCCTGAAACATCACTAGCCGATGCGAGGCAGAAGAGGGAAGAGGCCAGAAAGCTTGTTGCTGCTGGTATCGATCCTCGCGAGCATAAGCGTGCTGTAAAGGAGGAGCTGGCGAAAGAGGCCATTACCTTTGAGTCAGTTGCCAGAGAGTGGCATGCAACTAACAAGAAATGGTCAGAGGAACATAGTCGACGGGTGTTGAAGAGCCTGGAAGATAATTTGTTCCCAGCGATTGGGAAGCGAAGTATTGATAGTTTTAGTACGCGCGATCTCCTTGTTCCTATCAAAGTAGTTGAGGCTACAGGGCGTCTTGAAGTAGCTTCGCGTCTTCAGCAGCGTACCAATGCGATTATGCGTTATGCAGTGCAAAGCGGTTTGATCGATTACAATCCTGCTCAGGAGATGGCTGGGGCAGTTGCTTCAAGTAATCGTGTCCATCGACCAGCACTTGAACTGAAACGCTTACCTGAACTACTCCACCGAATTGATAGCTACACCGGACGGCCTTTAACCCGTCTGGCTGTTGAGCTCACGTTATTAATATTTATTCGTTCTAGTGAGTTGCGCTTTGCCCGTTGGTCCGAGATTGATTTTGAAAGGGCAATGTGGACAATCCCGGCTGAGCGAGAAGCTATCGAAGGGGTGAAGCATTCACAGCGTGGCTCGAAAATGCGGACACCCCATTTGGTGCCGTTATCTCGCCAAGCGTTAGCAATCCTTAAAGAGGTTAACAAGCTTAGTGGCGATCGTGATTTTGTTTTCGTGGGAGATCACAACCCTCGTAAACCGATGAGTGAAAACACAGTGAACAAGGCACTGCGCGTGATGGGATACGACACGAAGGTTGAGGTTTGCGGGCATGGCTTCAGAACGATGGCGTGTAGTTCGTTGATCGAATCAGGGTTGTGGTCGAGGGATGCTGTAGAACGTCAGATGAGCCATATGGAGCGTAACTCAGTGCGAGCGGCATACATTCATAAAGCTGAGCATTTGGATGAGAGAAAGCTAATGCTACAATGGTGGGCAGATTTTTTGGATTTTAATAGAAATAGTTATACAACTCCTTTCGATTTTGCCAAAAGAGCCAATATGGATAAAAGGGGCAAGGATGTGTATGCTTAAATACTGTTTTTATATACAGTTTATTTAAAATTCGTCTAAAACATATTGATGGTTAGCTATATGTTTTTAAAAGATTTATTTCTAGTGCTGCGTTTGGGCGCTAGAATGATAGTAATTGAGGATTGAAAATGCGTTCAAACATCACTGCACTTGAGCTGAACGATGATAGCTCGGAAGTAGAGCTTTCGGGACTGCTTCCAGAGCCTAAATGTAAGGCTTATACGACAGAAGAAGGGCGGGTAGCAGGGTTGATTGAAGGTGATGCTGCATCTTCGCTTCGTATGCTTCCGTCAGATGTTTTCAATGTAGCGGTAACATCACCGCCGTATTATTGGGTAAGAGATTATGGCTATGACGGACAACTGGGTCATGAAGACTCCGTTGACGCTTATGTAGAACAACTCATGACAGTTTTTGATGAAGTTAAGCGTACGCTTCATCCCGAAGGTGTTTTCTTTTTAAATATTGGTGATACTTACTACTCTGGTAATGGACAACCCCATGGTAGTGACCCACGCTGTGCATCAAGGAATTTTTTAAGGAAAAAGGTTAGAGCTGTAGATGTTAGTGGTTGGGACATTCCGAAGAAAAGCATGATTGGCATTCCTTGGAAAGTAGCATTTGCAATGCAAGCTAGAGGATGGACTCTTCGCAGTAATATTATCTGGAATCGTTGCAATGCTTTCGTTGAGCCGACTGCAAGAGATCGACCTTATCGTCAGTATGAATTTATTTTCATGTTTACAAAAAACCGTTTTTATAGTTTTGACCGTTCGAAATTAATTGAAGAGGATGTCTGGAATATACCGATTGAACGTTCTCGTCGTGCCAAGCATAATGCCTCATTCCCTATGGAATTAGCCCGTAGATGCATAGAAGTGGCTAGTCCAGTTGGAGGGCATGTTCTAGATCCATTTGTGGGAAGTGGAACTACGATACTTTCAGCTTTAGCAAATGATCGAAACGTTGTGGGGGTGGATATGAGCAATGAATATATTCGCTCTATAAAAGAGACGTTGAAAGCTGATGGACTTCAGGATACACCTTGGTCAAGTTTGTCTAATACTATTGGGCAATCCTCAACTGAGTGGGACAATTGGGCAGGTAATCGGTTAAATTTCAGAAAACCAGGAAAAGCTAAATAAATAAAGGGGTTAGCATGAAATATTTCGACATATCAACAATAAAAGTATGTATCGAAAGGCTAGAAAAGGTAAGTGCTAATTGGCTTTTACCGTCATTTGTTTTTGCTGCGAATGATATAGGTATAGAGAATTTTGTTGATATGTCGAAAAAACTGGGAACAGACCAGTTTTTAGATCGTTATTTTAGCGGGGCTCGTATTGGTATTCCACCAACATCTAAAGGTAACAATTTACTACGGCCTCGACTAAAAGGGATTGCTTGGGATCGTGGGAACTTTGCCGGTGATTATATGATACGGCAAGATACTAAAATGTGGGGAAATTTATTCTCCTCCCGTGGTTATAGGGAAATGAGACTTCAAGGATTAATTGAAGGGGAAAAAGCGGTTACTAAGTTAACTGGCTCATTTCAACAACAATTTGAGATTGAGATCCCACCAGATTTTTTATTTGAAGATTTATTAGTATGGCTCTTTGCTTTTGAAGGGGTTCCCGACCAGGTATCTTCTTGGTCTGAATTAATGGAGGTCTTATTACAAGAACATCTTAATTTAGATAGTTTTAAACCTCCCTACAGAAATAGATTTAAAATCAGTCAGCCTGAGTTACCTTGGCCTCAACTTCTGGATGAGAGGCCTAGTAATGAAACTTATCTTCAAGAACTATCTCCTAAGCTTTATGCTTATTTGACAGCACCAAAAGTTAGTGATGAAAGAGAAAGTGAGTCTAAGTCTAAAATTGGTTCAGATGATCCTTTATATTCATCAATGCTGTCGTTGATCGATAATGGTTCTGCACTGGCATTTTTATTGGCAGGACCTCCTGGGACAGGGAAAACACGTTATGCTCGTCTTATCGCGGAAGAAATATCAAACATGGATCCTGCAAGAAATATCTTTTTGCAATTTCATCCTGCGATTAGTTATGATGATTTTATTGAGGGCTTTCGTCCTAAATATACAGAGGAAGATGGAAAGGTTAAATATGAATTATCTAAGCGAGTGTTTTTGAATTTTGCTGAGAATGCAAGAAAAGACCCAAAGAATAAGTATGTAATGGTTATTGACGAGTTAAATAGAGGTGATGTTGCAAGGATTTTTGGGGAGGTTCTTACATATATCGAATCAACGTATAGAAATATCGAATTTACTCTTCCTTACTCAGGAGAAAGGATTAGTATTCCTGATAATTTAATCCTTATTGCTACTGCAAATCCTTATGATCGCTCTGTGATAGATTTAGATGATGCCTTATTGAGACGTTTCTGGGTCTATGAAATGGATCCTGATAAAGCTATCCTTCAAAACCATCTCGAAACAGAAGGTGTAGACGAAAATGTTTGTAAAAGAACTATTCAACTATTTACCATACTTAATGAGGTCTTCCCATACGGGTATGGACATTCTAGTTTTTTAGGTGTTCGTGATTTAAACGATCTTTCTGCGATCTGGATGGGCAAGATACGACCAGCACTTAAGAGAACATTGCTACATGATAAAAATTCATACATTTCAGTTGAAGGAGAGGTAGAGAGTCTTCTTAAAATAAGAGCGGATGAACCTGATTTTATTGGCGGTGAAGATGCTTGAATATAATTCAATAGGCAAGTCAATGAAAGTAATAGAAATCCACGAAAGAGAGGCTAGGCTTTTTCAAAGAACTGACCTTTTCGATTCTAGAGGATATTCTTTGCTATTGCCTGAAACCCGTGCTTTATCAGCGATAGATTTACGTGAGTTAAGTGAAGGTGTCGAATTAAGGGCTTTAGGGCTTATAGGTTATTTGCCTTTAACTGATAGAATAGCACTTAACCTCAAACCAAAATTCCCGATAAATAACTTTTGGGAAATGCTATCAATTGCTGACGAAAGTTATTCTCGCATTTTACCAGTGTTGCGAGGATATCAAAGTTTAGAAACAATAACTCCACATTTAATATTAATTAAAAGCTTTTGTTTCTTTTTAAAAGAAATTCTTAGAGTAGGCTTTTTCAGAGATTATAAAGAGATATCTCTTGAGGGTTACTGTAGGCCCAAAATAGACATTGGAAAAACATTAAACAGATTTATAGCAAAAGGTCAGGAGTTTTATTCGTATTCAAATTTTTTTGATTTTACTAAAAATGTCAGGATAAATGGAGTTATTAAGAGCGCCTGTGTATCTTTTTTGAAAATACTTTCTCAAAATAAAGAATTGGTAGATGAAAAAAGTATTTTGAAAGAAGCTTTAATGGTATTGGATTATGTTCATTCAGAGTCGTTTTATCCGAATGATATTGTGCTGTGTGATGATTTACCAAAATGGAGCCAGGAGTATTATTTTGGTGCGTTAAGTGTTTATTCTATATTCTTAGGATATAGACGTGTAGGGTTTTTATATGGTGAAAAGGGATGTAGAATGCCATCTTTCCTTTTTTCTCTTGATACCATATTTGAAAATTTTATCAGGAACTCATTTCGATCTGCTTTTAAAGATAAAAAAATAACCGTGCTTGATGGTAATAATCCAAAACATCAAGTCTCTCTTTTTCAGGATAATAAGCGATTTCCTATCAAACCTGACTTGATTTATCGATTTGGAAAAGATAGGAAAGTAGTAGCTATTGGAGAAGTAAAATATAAACCTAGAATAGATGAGTCTGATCGCTATCAGGTTATAAGTCATGCCATTGCTTTAAATTCACCACTTGCTTTCTGGATATCTCCTGCTACTAATGGTGTAGGAGGAATGGAATATGTTGGTGAGATATCTACTGGAATAAAATTCTACCATTATAAGATTAATATTTATAACAGCCTCCTTGAAAATACTGAAAAAATGATTTTTGATTTTTTAAGTTTAATAACTCATGATAAGGAAGTTGCTTGATTTTTTATATGCTACAAGCTATCAACATGTAGGGTGGTTTTAATGAACTACACCAGTATAGCTATTGAGTATCGGACTAAATGTAAGCAATGTTATTTATGAGGATTATATGAAATTTTCACTCGGAGTATAACGGAAAAATAAGTTATACACTAGGTAATATCTCGGCGTGAGATTTTAAAGTAGTTTGTTAATATGATGCTTGGTGATGTTTAATTTGTATTGTTTTGGTATGTAAAATATTAGTCAATAATTTTAAATTGTGTCTAGAGTATAATTAATAAAATAAATACGATTTCCTTTTGACTCAAAAAACAACCAATGCTTAAGATTCTTTTATATTTTATCTTTCAGAAATATAGGTCAGATAGAATTGCAGATTTGTACATGTAAAATTCTTGTTATGGGGTGGAGTTAAGAGGGGGATAATCCCTTGGTCTTCCTCTTTTTTTCCCTGTTTGTAAAATACATTCACTGCGCCCAAAAGTACGGGCTCCTTGTGGCAAACTCAAACGAACAGCCGTATCAACCTTAGTAATATAGGTAATAGCTCTCTGCAATGCGCGACGTTTTGTAAATAGACCCGTTTTAGTTCCATGCATTTTTTGAGATCCCGGCCAAATAATGGTGCTGTCGATACTCCTCCGGCGTCATATTGTTCAGTGAT
>NZ_FMBC01000012.1 GCF_900094795.1 Kosakonia oryziphila | reverse complement strand
GTGTTTGTGTTCATCTGAGAGGTCCCTCCTTTCCAGCTTCCTCCCGTCCCGAGTCCTGTCCTTATCATTAATTCCTTCTGGAAATCAGACCAGTAATAGTAATTATTTGCGTAGCCAGTACTATAACTAAAGGCGCAGTAGGAATCAGTGGCGAAGGCATTCCATCCAACATTCACACCGGTCACACACACGTTAAACCACGAGGTGGTTTTCGGTCTGATATTTACAGTATTGAATTGTTCAACCCCGTCAGTATAGGTAAAGAACAGCTCTTTTGTTGTGTAGTCGAATTGTGCACTGGTAATAGTGAACGCAGCAAAACTGGATGTTGTGGCCATCAGGCAGAGTAAAGCAATTAGTAATTTCATTCGTTTCACAATGTTGTACATATTGTCAGGTTTCAGGACAGGAAAAGATAAGGCACGATTGATTACTGGTACTCCAGAGCAAAGGTTGCCGTGGCCGTAAATCCCCCTTCGACTATCCCCTGGCTGGCTCTGGCCTCCGGTTCTGCCTGCACATACGCCTGTAGGGCAATTACCATATTGCCCTGCGTTAGCGCCGTGGTGCTGCCCTGAATATTGAGCGGTAATGCCTGACCGCCTACCGTTTCCATCCCCACTGCTACTCCGCGGGCCACACTGCTGGCATCCAGCGCCAACAATCCTGGCAACTGCATACTCTCGGTGCCCATGAATGTCAGCTTGACTCCCGTTGCGACAGCCGTATCGCAGTCATCAAGATGCAACGAAAAAAGCTGTCCTGGGGTGCGCGTATTGGAATAAAGGTATTTATTAATCAGTGGACCAAAATTCAGCTCCATCGCCTCATCACCCGGGCGCAGGGAACAAGGCGCATTCACCAGCGCTCCCTTAAATTCGAGGTTCTCGACGGCTTGCACTGATTTGCAAAATAAAAACGAGCTGGCCAAAAGCAATGCCAGACCATTACGTGATAATACCTGTCCTCGCTTCATCAAACTGCTCCTATTGATATTCGGCCAGCAACGTCGCACGGGCAGTAAATGCCCCCGGATTTGGTGGCTGTGCTGGATCTGCCACTGGTACCGCCTGAATTGGCGGGATTTGACTTATAAACGTATTCAGATAAAACGGACTTCCATCAGTCAACTCCATGTGAATACCCAATCCCGGTATGTTGGTCTGAATCGCCGCATCATCAAAACTGGTGGCGGTACCCTGTATGCTCATCCGAACTATTCCGGCAGCGCTACAGTCGATCTGGTAAGGTACCGGCTTACTGTAGTTCACCCCATTAAGGTTGCGAATCACCAGGTTATCTCCGAAGTCCACTTCGATCAGTTCACCGTTACTGATAGTACAAGGCAGCGCCTCCACCAGACCGCCATGAAAATTCACCTGCACGGCATGTCCCAATTGGGTTATCAAACCCAACATGATCAGTCCTGTGGCTAACGCGACACGTTTTCTTTTCATTGGCCTTCCCTTACTGATAATCCACAACCAATGTCGACGCTGCGGTAAATGTCCCGCCACTTAAGCTGCCACCTTTGACCGGCACGGCCGTCAGCACCGGTCGTGCCGGGTCGATAAAATTGATCCAGGTATTTAACGGTAACTTTACGCCATCATTGCGGAGTTCTAAGCCCAGAGTGCTTTTGCTGGTACCGAGCACACTGGCATCAAACCCCGCCCCGCTCCCCTGAAATTGCAGTTTCAGCGTTGCGGAAGTCGCACCTGTGCAATCCAGTGTATAAACAATGGGTTGTTCGTAATTAATCCCGTCTATCCGCCCGGTTAACATGTCGGTGCCAAAATCCACTGAGATATCGTTGTTGCTGTTAATCACACAGGGCGGCGGCACGACCAGGGTACCGGTGAAGTTGACATCCACGGCCTGCACCGGTAATGCATTCCCCATTACGATCGCAAGGATCAGGGTGTGCCATAATCCAATGTTCTCTTTCATAACACCTCTACCAGCAGCGTTGCCGTACTGTTGAACACCCCTCCAGGCAGAATGGCCCCTGCCCGTTTAACCGGCACTGCACTGATGGCAGGTGGTGTGGCCGAATAGCTGAAGGAAAACCATTCCCCCGGCGCTAAAACATTGTTGTCCGGTTTCAATAACTTGATCCCCAAATCCGCAAAATTGGTTGCCAACACATTGGAATCAAAGCTGCTAACCGCCCCCTGGAATTGCAGACGCAGGTTCGATGGGTTACCGGTACAGTTCAGGGAAAACGGTACTGGCGTGGCATAGTTGTTGCCATCAATGCTGGTGGTCTGCAAGGCACTGCCAAAGTTCACATCAATCGCGGTATCGCCATTCACCAGACAACCAGGTCCCGTCATCACAATCCCTTTGATGGTTAGCGGAAGCTGGTTGCTGGCTTGTGCAGTAGTCAGACAAAACAGCATGCCGATAGCCATAAACCAAAGGCTCTTGTGAGCAAACTGTGCCTTAGGCCGATAAGCAAACATGATTGTTTCCCTTGTTTTCCCTTGTTTTTTCTTCACGGATACCCACCCGGCGCCTTCTGCCATAACATTGATAGCGAGTAATTATTTGTCGCGCTTGCTTACATCAACCTTGCAACTGTTACCACTACAACGGAAAGTTAATGCAGGCTGGCCACCGTAATCATTGATATATACCAGTACCGGAGTCGCCCCTAATGCCGCTGCACTGCCCCCCAGTTTGATACTCCCCTTAGGTGGCACCATTACTGGTTCGAAACCTTTAACCACATCACCTCCTTTCCTGGCACTGAAACCAATCAATGTCACAAAATACGGCGTTGGATTGTGGACGGTGTATTGGTCGCCATTTTTACTCAGCGTCAGTTGCTCCTGATAGGGAGTACCCTGCTGCTTAACCGCTGCTTCGGCCAGCGCAGCCGGACGATAAAACATTTTGATGCGCGTCTGCAGCGCTATCTGCAATACGTTTGATTTGTCACTTTTCGGCGGTATTTCCCGCAGGTTGAAGTAGAACAGTGATTCACGGTCCTGCGGCAACAAGTTGGCACCAGGAGTTGCCTGGATTTTTACCTGGGTCTGTCCTTTGGGTTCAATTCGTTGTACAGGAGGTAGCACGGTAAATGCACTGTTTCCCTCAAGCTTGACTCCGTGTTCATCCTCCAGCCACCCCTGAGCAAGATAGGGCAGTTCAGGGTTTTGGTTGCGTACGGTCAGACTGACTGACTTCTCATTTCCCGCAAATACCACGCGTGTCCGATCCAGTGAAATAGCTGCCAGAGAAGGCGTAGCCAGCATGGCTAACGCAACACCAGTCAGCAGACTCTTAACAAAAAATTTCTTCATTATCATTACCTACATTTTCCAAATGGACACCATCCCGGCAGGCTCAAAAGCCAGCAGACGAAGGGTCCTTTTACTGTTCAAAGATCTAATTTGCGACTGTTACTCTTTTCTACAAGGCAACAGAATGTTAGTGGTCATTTCCACTTTTATTTCATTCGGCAGCGTAATGCGGCACTGCTCGGCATTGTTCCAGCGCACGGTCATGACTTCACCCGGGTTGATACCGCTAAGGTAGACATTGCCCGCGTCATTGACTATGCCGGTTTCCTGCTGCTTAGCATTCACCACTGTGGCGCCGAACGGTGGAACCGAACCATCGGCCAGGCGTATGACCGCCATCGCCTTCTCCCCCGCTACCACTTCAAAATGGCGATAACCAATGGCTCCTTCGGTCAACGAACCTTGCTGTACTGAGTCGGTTGCCTGGGCGTTATCCGCCAGTTTGTCAACGTCGATACGTACACTGCTGCGGTGATAACTGTTTACATCCGCCACCACCGCTTTGCCGAAGATGTTGGAGTTAACTGTGTTGCCATAGCCACCCACGGGGACACCTGCAACACCATCGGTATCGATCAACATTCGTGTCCCGCCCATCCGGGATACGCGATGTAATGCGCCACCTTCACCTGTTAGGGTGGCGCCGCCCGACATGGACAACCCAACTGAGCTATACTGCCCCGAACGGTAACTGGCCATGCCATTCATCTGTGCCAACGTCCCGCGGTGTGAGTAATAGCCGCTGAAGTCGGCATCGCTATTCGACATACCTGCCCGGACCGTATAGTTGTCGGTATCACCAACGCGATCGGAGTAGTTGATCGAGTGGGTATTGGCACCTCCAGTGTAAGAACCGTTATAGCCCATCATGCCGCTGCTTCCCCATGGCATCGACAGTGACAGATACATGCCGTCATCCCTTATGTTGCTGAATTTGTTACGGTATGCCGTCAAAGACAGGTTAATGTTACGAAAGTGACCAATATCAAAATACCGTGCAACCGTCAGGTCATAACGGTCACTGGCCCCCTGGTTCCAGTAAGTCTGATGGCTGTAGTTCAGGTAGCCACTCATCGCCAAAGACTCGAACTGCTGGCTGAAGGACAGGGTATACATTTCCTTGCTACGGCCAGTACTTATCCCATTGCCATTGGGGTTATCTTTAGCACTCAGATAATCAGCCATCGACATAAAACCACTGTCGGAGAAGCGGTAACCAGCAAAGGTTACCTGGCTATTGGTATCATCAAAGCGCTTCGAATAACTCAGGCGGTAGGAATCTCCCTGTTGAGTTCCTTGCGATGGTAGCCAGGCCTTAGAGCGGGTTATGTCCGCAGATAAAGCGCCTAACACCATCAAATCACGGCCAATACCAAGTGACAGGGCTGAATAGTCATTGCCACCTAACCCACCACCGTACATTGACCAACCATTGCTTACGCCCCATGAGAACTCACCCGTAGCAAATGTTGGCCCAATAACTTTATGTTGTCCGTCAGTTGGGCGACCCGTCGCCAACTTGAAACGCACCTGCCCTGGTCTTGTCAGGTATGGAATGGTGGATGTATCCACCTGGAAGCGCTGCACGCTGCCATCGGCCTCTTCAACCTGTACATCCAGTGCACCAGATACCGCACTATCCAGATCCTGGATACGGAATGGCCCGGATGCGACCAGTACTTCCTTGAGTACTCTACCTTGCTGAGTTATTACTACTTTGGCATTACTACGTGCTACACCAGTGACCTCTGGCGCATAACCACGCAAGTTTGGAGGCAACATATTGTCGTCTGAGACCAGACTGCCCCCAGTGAAGCGAAAGCTGTCGAAAATGTCGGAATGCAGAAAATCTTCTCCCAGTGTCAGCCTGGCGCGCAGCGATGTGATCGCACGGTAGGATGTGAACTGCGTCCAGTCAAAACTGCGGGTATTCTCGTTTGCCGAATTGTTCTTGTGGTCGATTCTGGACTGCCAACTGGCGCGCAGACGCCACGGTCCCAGATTTGCCCCTGTCACCCCGTTACCGCTGAGGGTGTAATTCTGAGCACCTTCCTTGTTCTGTCGCTGAACCTGAGTATTCAGGTTGTAATCCAGAATAATGCCCGGTAGCCCTTCTTCCCAACGTGATGGTGGATCCCAGTTTGCATTACTGTATTCCAGAAATACCTGCGGGATACTGATATACAGAGTGCTGTTACCAAGATCCGCCCGGACCTGAAGCCCATTCAAGCTGGTCAGATCAAGGCACTGGTCTTGATGCCACCACATCAACCCCCGTTGTGCACCTGCGGTCAAACCAAACTGCTCCACTATCTCTTTACTCAGACACGCCTGACTACCTTTCGGGTCATCGTCAGGTGCCAGAAATGTAATCGGACGCGCTTGTTGCACCCTGTTATTCAGGCTGAGAGCAAGTTCATAAGTCCCAGGTAAAATAAAACCTTTATGCGAAAACTGGCCTAAATCAATATTGTCACGATCCTTGAGATCCAAGACATCCGTATTGAACTGGATATCTTCTGCCCGGGCCAGGCCCAGCATACCGAGCAATATACTGCTGCCCAGACTGACTTGGCACAAGATGGAAAACAGGGCGCGAGAAAAATAACGCACCATGAATAAAGCCTCTTTTGTTATAATTAATTCTGAACTGTATTGCTGGGTAGTAATCCATGGGTTTTCAAGTCTGTTGAAGGTACACAGAATTAAGATCTCTCCCCATACTGCTTCTTTATATTTTCGATATCTCAGCAAATAAAAAATTCAGAAAATCAAAATAAAAACATCATAAAATACATCAGTTGAAACACTTCTTAGTGCTTAATAAAACAATTCTATAACTTTAGAAAACAACCTACGGCAGAACTGCCGCAGGTTGTTTAGCACTACAAATAAACTTACTGGTAGGATAGTACGAAGTTAGTTGGAACCTGGAAACTACCCGGTTTAATCTCAGCACTTGCTCCGCCACCTTTCAGCGCCGCAGTAAAGCTTAGAGTATTGTTGGTGCCATTAGTCACAGTTTGAACCGAAGTTGGGGTATTCAACGTCACTTTTGCACCGTCTGCCTGAGAAATAAGAATGTAAGCACCTTCCGCAGTACCAATCAAACCCAGGCTGGTAGGGTCATATGAAGAAGCAGCACCAGTGAAAGTTACAGATACCTTATCTTTAGTACCTGCAGTAGTAATAACGCAGTCTTTCAGTTCAATGCTGAAAGGTTCGGGTTGAGATACACCAGTGTTACCATTATCTGCCAGAGCAAGACTAGAAATAGCGCCTAATGGGATGACCTGCTCCAATGAGCCTGGCTCGATAGAGCAAGGGGCATCAATGATTGAACCCGTGAAAGTGATTTTTCCTGCACCTTCGTTAGCTGCGTAAGCGTTGCTAGCTATCAGAGACATACCAATAATAATTGCAATTGCTTTAGCGTTCATGAAATCTGTTCCTATAAATAAAGGTTTTTCTTACTGAATCAAAAAAAGATGCTGTATCTTGCAGTTATGGTTAAAAATTTCCCTAAGACGTTTCCTTTGAGCACATCTAAATAATGTCATCAAAAAATATCGTCTTATAATTAAATAACGCCAACAAATTACAATAACTCATTAACATTTCTGTTTGCGACTTACACATCTGGTGGTGGCATTAGCAATTCGTGGCGACATTAGAACCATAAACTTACGGCCGCAATTATTCCTTCAGTTAAATCTGGTGTAAATAAGTCAAACCTTAAACTTGCACATAAGTGAAACTATATTACCTGCAACCCCGTGCTTATAATTATAAGGTTTTCCTTATGTACAGCAGATGCATTTTTATTGTATCCTTTACCAATGTATAAAGAAAAAAACATTGCTATAGCACATTCCTCATTGCAGGCTCCTCGTCTTTCAAGACTGTTACTTTGTCTTTTTGCAACTGCACTATTTTGTTGTATTTTTGGTGCATCATTTATTTATGTTTATTACTCTTTTAACAATACCATCTCAGATTTTCGTCGTCAGATGAATGGTGCTGCTTATAACGCTCAGCATTTCTTTTATGAACGCGAATACTTATTGCAATCAATGGCATCTGCCACTATTTTAGTGCCGGATAGTTTTCACTCTAAAAATGAGACAAAATCTTTTAATTCTCCGGAGCTGTCATTACTGCGGCTCAATAGTGATAGCCTTAATAATAACTATGGTGTCATGGTCACTCTCAAGGATCAGAAAAGGCTGGAATTAAAAAATGTACAACTTATTTACACATCTGTAGAAACCGGGAAAACAATCACAATATTACCAACTCATCATCAAGATAACGCACCGAAAATGCCGGTAGAAGTAGAGCATGAGATTATAGAGTTCTTGTCAACTCAAAAATGGGAAATAGGACATGATGGGAAATTGCCAATCGTCTGGTTTAGTTCCAGTAGCAATAAAGAGGAACGACTTTACCTTTTTACTCCAGTGGAAGCATCTACGCAAAAAACTGGTTGGTTGGGTCTCACTTTTTCCGATTTAAAATCCAGCATTGACCTGTCAACGCTTCAGGGGGGGAAATATGACTTTATAGATCCGCAAGGACGACTGCTAAATATATCTGGACTGAATAGAAATGACCTTGGCCATTTTATTGCCGATCCATTCGGTGTGGCTGGGGGGCGTTTAATTCCTGATTATTTAGTGTTGCAAAGAAACATCGGGCAAGGCGGTTGGAATTTGGTGTACTTTGTACCCGTTTCCGAGTTAATAAGAATTAACCTGCCGGTTTTTCAGACAGTAATTATTATTGTCACAATACTAACTGTATTAATTATCTTAAGTTTTTGTTATTTATCGCGAAAAGTTTTACAACCGGCCTTAAGTCAGTTCTCAGCATTAGTAGATAGCGAAGCGCTGAACAGAAAGCTGGTTGAAACAGCACCGGTAGGTTTAGCGATGGTACGCAAAAGAGATGGAGAACTCATATTTTTTAATGAGCTAGCACAAGCCTGGATTAAAAGCGACGAATCATGGTTTACGCGCATTGCTGAAAATAAAAAACCATCAATAATGGTTGAGTTTGTTTTGCAAGACGGGCGAGCAATTCAACTTAGTTACGCGCAGACCTTCTGGGGCGGAGAGGTTGCGTTTCTCTGTGTACTAAATGATATTTCCCGATTGAAAGATGTCGAAAGATCTTTGGTTGAGGCAAAAAAAGCAGCGGAGTCGGCTAATAAGGCGAAAACATTATTTCTTACAACAATGAGTCATGAAATACGCACACCTCTTTATGGTATAATGGGAACGTTGGAATTATTTTCACTTAGCGGCTTAAATGGGCAACAGAGTGAATATATGAAAACACTTTTGTTGTCGTCCTCAAGTTTACTTCGAATAGTTAATGACAGTCTTGATCTATCCACTATTGAGGCTGGTCGGCTTACGCTTGAAAAAAAGCCTTTTTCGCCTATGGAGCTTGCAGAGTTAGTAATAGAGACTTATGCCGCGAAGGCAGAGAATAAAGGTCTGAAAATTTATACTATCTCAGATACCAAAGTTCCTCATTATGTGTCGGGGGATGTCACACGGGTACGTCAAATATTGGATAACCTTGTTAATAATGCAGTTAAATTTACACTTTCAGGACATATCATACTACGAGTAAATGTTGTTCAATCTTTTGAAAAAAAGGTTCGTCTCGTTTTTAATGTTATTGATACTGGTATTGGAATTGCCTCAGATCATTTACCAAAATTATTTGATCCCTATTTTCGGTCAGGAAATAAATTCACTGATCCGGTATCTGGTTCAGGTCTTGGATTATCAATATGCTCTCGTCTTGCGCAACTCATGGGAGGTAAGTTATGGGCCATCAGCGAACCAGGTCTGGGTACCCGCTTTGCATTTGAGGTTGAATTACCTTTTGCTTATGATGACAACCTACCCTCATGGCCTGGCCTGTTGCCTGTGCCAGTATATGTTGATGGCGCGGTACGAGAAATCGTTTATAACCTCTGTAAGTGGTTACGTCGGTGGGGAGCCAAGGCTATACCCTACTGCAGCGCCACAAACCGTGACGTTCCGGTAGGGCTATTGATCCAAACCTGGCCACCATCGACACAAACATTAGATTTGAATTGCAGGCGAATAATTGCATTGCCTCCAACGCTCATTTATGAAAAAAAACTTGAAAATAATAACTTAATCACCGGTGCTTACAGCGTAATTGGCATTGGGAGATTAGTGCAATCCATACAGCAAAATTATGAGCAGGTGTCAGAGATTGCACCTTCACTAATGTCAGATAACTTTCGCTTAAGAGTGCTGGTTGTTGATGATAGTCCTATCAGTCGCATCATTTTACGTGACCAACTGGAGTTACTTGGGAATATTGTTGTGCTTGCCAAAAATGGAATAGAAGCAATTAATGTAGTTGACACCTTGAGATTTGACGCTGTGATAACTGATTTGCAGATGCCTTTTCTGGACGGGTATACGGTCGCGTACAAGTTGCGTAATAAAGGATACAAAGGGCAGATAATTGGTCTGTCTGGTAATACTGACCAAGAGCAAAAAGAAAGGGAAAAAGCCGTGGAAATGGACTACCTTTTGCGTAAACCTCTTTCGTTATCACAGTTACGTACTTTATTACATAATATTAATAAAAGCAGGAGTTAATTTTATGCAATCAAACTTCAAAGTGTTGATAATGGATGAACATTCGCAAGATATAATGAAATTATATACAATGCTGCATGCGACTGGCCTCTTTGATATCCGTATTGCCAGTAGTGCTACTGGAACAATAAACTTACTAGAAAATAATCATTTTCATTTGGCGATCATTGATATAAGCATGCCATATATGGATGGATTGCAGTTTATCAGGGAAATCACTAAACGACAGATGAATACCATGCTTGTCCTGACCAGCACACATTCACGAGGTCTAATGAATAGTATTAGTCTGGTTGCCAAAGAGCATGGCCTTGCTGTTATTGGAACTCTCAAGAAACCTTATGACGATGAAGCACTTAAGCGCCTGACGCTGCAAATCTGTTCAAGAAAAGTGGGCATTCCTCCCAGGAGGCATATATATGAGAATCCCTATCATGTATTTGATCAAAATATGGTTGAAAATAGCTTAAAAGAAGGGAGCATAAAGGCGTGGTTCCAACCCAAAATAGAGTTAAATAGTGGAAAAATTATTGGTGCAGAAGCTTTGGCTCGTTGGGAGCATTCGGAGTATGGCTTTATGCTGGCGGGTTCGTTTCTTGATGCAATACGTCTTTATAAGCTCCAAAAAAAGCTGTTATTTAAAATTTTGAATGATGCCCTTGATGCACATACGTACTGGCAACACAATGGATACTGTGTGCCGGTATCCGTCAATCTTCCAGTGCCTCTATTTGATGATGATCAACTTCCTGAAGAATTATTTCAGCAAGTCATTGCACGTGAAGTCGATCCAGCGAATATATGTTTTGAGCTGCTGGAAGATGAGGCAATTTCTCAGCCTTTAAATTATTATATGGGAATCAGCAACTTACGATTAAAAGGGTTCGGGTTGGCTCAGGATGACTTCGGTCGCGGCTATAACTCAATGTATAACCTTATCTCTTCCCCATTCACTGAAGTGAAGATTGATAAGGCGTTTATAAATGGTTTTGCTGGTGATGACGTTCGAGAGACCGCGCTGATTGCCTCAGTACAACTAGGTAAACAACTAGGTTTAACCGTTACCGTTGAAGGTGTTGAAACCATGCGTGACTTGCAGTTTATGCGGTGTATTGGGTGTGATTGTGCACAAGGGTTCTTGATCTCTTCTGCAGTCAGTGCAGAAGATTTTGGGGAGTTGTTGTCCTCAAAGACCAGTGAAATGTATTTTCATTCTTCCTCCACTTTTTAGGTGGCATCACTATGCAAGGGACGCCTTTCAGTAGAATTACTCACAGTACACGCAGGCAACACTTGTTGTTCTTCATTTTATTACCAATAGCAATACTGCTTGCGGTCGGTATGTACCTGGGTGCCAAGCGTGTCATTGAGCAGGAGCAGCGACGTTTCACACTCGATTTTTCGACATTAATTGGTTATCTCAATGAGCAAGAACTTTTTTTACACCAGTTGCAAAAGCAAAATGGTCGACTTGCTATAATTCCTTTACTGCGGGTTACAAGTTTTCATGAAGTTTCTTTGCCCGTTGACAGTAAATTTCATTTGTATGAAGGACGAGAAACAGAGGTTGACCTGCCCTTTACCCTGGCTTGCCAGGGTGAGGTTGACTGTGCCAGGTTATCCAGCAAAATTTTTTCACTAGGTGGCTACCTTTCGGCATTCTATTCATCTTTCTGGGCTACCTCCTATTTTCCTGCGGCCACCGTTTTCTTTGTTAATGAAAACGACAGTTTTAGCCTTGGAGTTCCCGCTGTAAATACAAATGAAGATTCTGAATCGATCAGCATTAAATTATATCTCTCCATTACCAATGCAGTGCGTCAAAAATTGCAAAGTATTAACCCAGAAAACTGCCAGAATAATGGAAGAGCAGATAAAATTATTTGGTTTAGAACACCGTCTTTACCTGATCAGGTTATCGGCCTTATTCCCGCTGGTTTTCCCCCGACTGTATGGAAGGGCACATCGCTCAAGCCCTCCTGTCTCTATGCAGCAACGCTATTGAATCGTTCGCAGACGGGTGTACTGGAACGAAAATTTAACCCTGCGCCTAAACATGTATTCTGGCTTCAATACAAGGGAAAAGCATGGGTATCCCATCGTGAACATGGGCTGTTGATAGGTGAAAATGAACCACCGAAGCTACTAAATCCGGGGCTAAATTACACTCTTAATGGATTGGTATTAAAAGTTACAGATAAAACTGATAACTGGACAGGTGTCTATCTGTTGAGTTATTCCAGCTTTTTCAGGAATAATCTTTGGTTGCCGCTTGGCACATTGCTGATAATAATAATTAGCATACTTGGTAGCACATTATATATGCGCTGGTATAATAGCCGAGTGATAAAACCAGCTCAGCAAGCACAACGAGATATACTTGAAAGCGAAGCATTCAACAGAACCTTAATTCAAACCGCGCCCATGGCTCTATGCATTATAGCCCGTGATAATGGTCACGTGGTATTTGCAAATCCTCTTGCCCTGGAATTAATGGGGGCCACGGCTGGTGAACCGCTACCAAAAACCAAAGCGATGACCGCCCTTCTTAAACAGATTAAGCACACTGTTAAAGATGGAACCATCGATCGGCTTGATATATCACCGGAAAGAACACTTTATGTTGCGTATGCGCCGACACGCTATATGCAACAGGACGTCATTCTTTGTATATTTGCGGATGTGAGTTCCCATGCGCAAATTGAGCGTAACCTTCTCAAAGCCAGAAAAGCGGCAGAAGAGGCTAATGAAGCAAAATCTACATTTTTGGCCACAATGAGTCATGAAATTCGCACTCCACTATATGGTGCTCTCGGGACTCTGGAACTACTTTCCCTGACTCAACTGACCCACCGACAACGTCAGTATGTTGATCGTATTGAAGATGCTTCCCAGATACTATTACAGATTATTAGTGATATTCTGGACATTAGTAAGATAGAAGCAGGACAACTCCAATTGGAGCAAACAACGTTCAACCCTCGAGAGTTGATTCAGAGCTGTACCGGTGCTTATGCAGGTATGGCATACCGTAAAGGATTGCTGCTTTTTTCAGTTATTGCTACCGATATTCCGCACAAAGTTATTGGCGACCCGACAAGGCTACGTCAAATTCTTAGTAACCTTATCAGTAATGCTATTAAGTTTACCGAAACTGGTTTTGTTATCGTGCGCTTGAATTTGTTAAATAACTCTTCATCTGAAGCGCACTTGTCACTTGAAGTATGTGACAGTGGCGTGGGCATCAGTAAGGAAAGGCAGGAAAAACTCTTTACGCCATTCTATCTTGCCAGCACGGAACACCATATTCTGGGCGGCGCAGGCCTGGGGCTTTCAATCTGTGCACGCCTGGCAGAGTTGATGAACACCAAAATTCAGCTCAAAAGTGAATCCATGCTGGGTAGTAAGTTTTTCTTTGAATTAAACCTCGTCACTGTAACGGATGAGGAACCCGTTGAACCTGAACTTAATCACGCAAAGATCTGGGTACGGACTCCCCATCCTGAATTAACCGCAAATATCTGCGGCTGGTTAAATAGTTGGGGAGCAAATACCACTGCGGTTGACACTATACCAAAAATATCTGATGAATCGTCAATCATGCTGGATATACTACATAGACCGCATAATGAAACCGTCGACTGGAATGGGCGATATCTGGCTCTTTTCTTATCCGGTGAGACTGGAACGTCAGAAATTGATGCATATAGTATCAGTAGCATAGGATTTGGTATTGACCATTTGATACATGATAAAGCTGCGATTCATCCTCCAAAAGCGGATATACACCGTTTTCATCTGCGCGTATTAGTTGCGGAAGATCACCCGCTTAACCGAATTACGTTGAAGGAACAACTGGAACAGCTTGGATGTGAAGTCACTCTGGCAGAGGATGGCGAAGAAGCATTAGCTCTCTGGGATATAACTCCATATGACATGGTGCTTACCGATGTAAACATGCCTTATATGAACGGTTATGAATTGGCCCGAAAACTCAGATCGGAAGGCGCGAGCCAGCCAATTATAGGTGTTACCGCTAATGCCATGCGAGACGAGGAGCAGAGATGTGTTGAATCCGGGATGAACGGTTGGTTAGTAAAACCTATTGAGTTACGTGAACTAGTTTCACTGTTGTGTCAGTATTCTTCATACGAACAAGATGCCTCTCAAAGCGACGTTCCCGCAGTTGAACCACAAGAACCTAATATTCTTACGAAACATCGGCGGTTATTTTTGCAAAGCATGTGGGAAGATTGGAAAATATTAGAATCCAGTATAGCGCAAAACAATTGCGAAGATATTTTAATGATACTACACAGAATGCGTGGAGCTCTGACATTGGCAAAACAACGGGAAATGTCATCGAGAATTGAGCTACTGGAGTTACAAATAAAATCATCAGGCCTGGATGAAACCTGTTTGGCCTGGGTTATTGCGGTAGCAAATGAAATTAATAATCTGCTTTGTCGTATTGAAGCAGAATCAATTTAACGAGGAAAAAATGAAAGCATTACATGTTGTTCTGTTGGACGACCATCAGGTTGTCCTGGCAGGCATGAAAGATTATCTTGATCAGGTGCCTGGTGTACAGGTCGATGCTACCTTTTCAACATCATCCGAACTAATCAATAATGTTCGCAAGCAAAAACCAGACGTTATTATCACAGATTACAGCATGCCAAAGGATGATGTATATACTGATGGCATGAAGCTTATTGCGTATCTTTTACGTACATTCCCGGATGTGAAAATTCTCGTCCTGACTATGATTTCAAATCAGATGATAGTGTCTGCACTCTACGATGCAGGTGTGACGGGAGTCATCTTTAAACAAGATAATCTTAGTGAGGTTTTATCAGCACTTATGGCAGTACGTGCAAACACAAGATATTATCCTCCATCGTTTAAAACCAATATGGGTGTTGACGAGCATGAGACAACTTTGCGTGATCGCATTAATAACCTGTCGCCCAGAGAATATGAAGTGTTACGTCATTTTGTTGCCGGTGAATCAATATCTCAAATCGCTGAAAAATTGAATCGCAGCGCCAAGACAGTTAGCATCCAAAAAAATGCGGCGATGAGAAAACTAAATGTTGATAACAACCAGGAATTAATTCGTTATTGTGTGGAAAATAATATTTTTGTCTGAACAGGCTGTGTAATTTGGGTGCAGTATAATCGCACTGCACCCACCTTCCCCCTTCCCTTTACTCCAGCGCCAGCAGTGCAAAACTGGCCAGCCAGTGGCCGCCGCTATAATGGCTCCCCACCACATGTTCCACGCTGGCCGCAAGATGGCGCTTCACGGCATCGGTTAATGCTTTCTGTCCGGGATGATTTTCCGGTAACGCCTTCGTGATATGTTTCATACACCAGGCGCGACTGAGGTTTAGCCCGTCAAGATGGGCAATTTTGGGATCGGTACGGTCACTGACTTCCGCCGGGTCCATTAGCGCCGCAATCGACGCCACATCCGGTAAGAATCCATCGAACCAGGCCGGAAAGTTTGTGACAACTTTACTCATTAACAGTGCTTCAGTCAGCGCGCCTGAAATATACTCATCGCCGCCTGGCTCATAGTGCGCAGGATACCGGGTGTCAGCCAGGTAATAGCGGTTTGCGGCCGCCAGAATAGCCTGTTCCAATGGCCGATCCGCAAGCGCGCGGGCATAATCCAGCGCCAGTGCCAGCGCAAACGCCGTGTTGTAATGCGTACCGACACGAATGGGATACGTCAACTTGCTAAGATAATCCACCAGCCGGTCGCGAATATCCAGGGTTAAAGGTTCCAGCATCTGATGCCAGCCTTGCGCCTGCGGCAGCGAAGAGTGCTTTAGCTCCTGAGCCAGTGCCAGTAGCCAGCCGTAGCCATATGGGCGCTCAAACGAGGCCCGAAACGGCGCGTTAAAATAGGCCAGTTCCTGCGCCACCTTCTCTTGCGTCAGGTGCTCATCAAAAAGCGCAGTGATCTCCTCTCTGCATGTCAAGTCCGGGTAGAGGCGCACGCAGCGCAGCAACAGCCAGTAACCATGTACTGCTGAATGCCAGTCAAAGCAGCCGTAAAAGATGGGATGCAGTTCCCGCGGCGGTAAGACATCCCCATCATCATTAAGCAAATGCATAATGTGATTCGGGTATTCCTGACGTAAATAAGTTAACGGCATACGGGCAAAGGCTTCAGCCTGATGTTGAGTTAATTGCATAACTGCTCCTTAAGTCATTGCCGCACTTAGCGAAATACGAGGAAATACATTAAGAACACGTTAACCGCCAGCAGGGTTAACGCCGTCGGGATCTGAATCTTAATGACCTGATATTTATCTTTCAGTTCCAGCAACGCGGCGGGGACAATATTAAAATTCGCGGCCATCGGCGTCATCAGCGTGCCGCAATATCCTGCGTACATACCAATTGCCAGCAAAGGAGCCGGATTTCCGTGATGCACGTTAATCAGGAATGGCAAGGCGATACCGGCACTCAATACCGGAAAAGCGGCGAAAGCGTTGCCCATAATCATGGTGAAAAGCGCCATGCCAATGCAGTAAATCACCACCAGCATGAAGCGGTTATCCGGGTTCACAAACAGGCTCACCACCTTTTGTACCGACTGCCCCGTATCGGCCACCACAAATACGCCGCCCAGCATGGCGAGCATTTGCGGCAGGATCACCGCCCAGCCAATGGTATCCACCAGACGTCGGGACTGGCGAATGGCATGCAGCGGCGTTCCGCGTGTCAGCCACCAGCCCGTCAGGATCGCTGCGACACAGGCGACGCATAAAGCAGCCAGCGTGAGTTGTTTCTGGTCGAGCAGATAAACGCCACCAACAGCAACGCCTTTCAGGAATAACGTACCGATTACTGTCACGACCGGGATCATCAGCGCCGGCAAGAAAAGCCAGTTTTTCAGGCGATTCGAGGAGGCAATGCGCTCAGCCTCGGTAGACATTTTGTAATGTCCTTTTCCAACCAGGCCAAACCCTGCAAGTAAGGCGATGGCAATAACGCAACCGCCAATAATTCGGTAGGCCAGCGATTTGCCCAGTTCCTGAACCATCAGATCGCCAAACAAGAAAATCCCGCCGAACAAAAACCAGAACAGCGCCGTCGTAAAGCGCTTAGGGTTGCCGCGATCCCGTAATGTCATGACAACCAGCAGCATCACGACAAAACCGATCAGGTAATAAACGCGGTTAATGGTCATCAACGTCATCATTGAACGATCTCCTGCGTGCCCTGCTCTGCTTTCCATGCCATCACGTCGCGACGGATGCTGGCATCCAGACGCAGCAAGCGCGTCATATGAATAATCAATGCCGAAAGCGCGGTGGGAATGGCCCATAAGCCGATATGCAGCGGTTCAATTCCCTGAATACCGTTTTCCTTCAGGAAAGCATCGATCAGTAACACCGCACCGAAGGCGATAAAGATATCTTCACCAAAGAAGACCGCAATGTTGTCACAGGCAGCAGCATGCGCTTTGATTTTGTCGCGGATATGCTGGGGTAATTCGCCATATTCATTTAACGCTGCGCCTTCGGCCATTGGTGCCAGCAGTGGACGAACCGTTTGTGCATGCCCACCAAGCGACATTAACCCCAGCGCCGCCGTTCCCTCACGCGCGACAAAATAGAGCATCAAAATACGTGCCGATGTTGCACTGGCAATCTTTGCCACCCAGGCCTGCGCACGCTCCTTCAGGCCATAATACTCCAGCAGCCCGATAACGGGCAGAATCAAAATAAAGGTGGCCAACGAGCGGCTGTTGACGAACTTTTCGCCAAAGGTTTCCAGCAGCATCCCGAAATCCATTCCCACTAACAACCCGGTACTCAGTCCTGCCACAACGACCACCAACAGCGGGTTGAAGCGCAGTGCAAAACCAATAACCACTATCGGTATGCCGATAAGTGGTAGCAGTGTAGAACCGTCCATAACGTTTACCCTATCTAAAGTGAGCGTTGCGCGCCGATGGCGATTTTTTTAATACTTCGTATTCAAACGAAGCGAGGTGCATTGCGGCGAGCGATGTTGTGTATTGCGACAGCCCTGCGGTGTTTGCAGAACCGGTATGAAAAGCTATATCTGAACCGCAAAAATATGTAAACGATTTATCAATAAAATGTTCTTATTTTATCGCTTTCAGTTTACATTTTTGCCTAAGAGTCCCCTCCTGTAAGGAACGTTATGAACTCAAAAAAAAGCGCCACATCAACAAATAGCGACGATATTGCGGATGCCCGTATCGTCTCTTCACGCCATCTGGTTTCCGAACGCTGCGCTGAATTATCGGAGCTGGAGTACGCATTGATCATGACCAGCAACGCCTTCAACAAATGGATGGTGCGCTGTATGACTGCGGCAGGTGAACCTGATATGGGGGCTTTTGATGTCTCACTTCTGCATCATGTGAATCATCGCAATCGCAAAAAAAAGCTGGCAGATATTTGTTTCGTCCTGAACGTAGAAGATACGCATGTAGTGACCTACGCCCTGAAAAAGCTGATCAAAGCAGGCTACGTGACGAGCGAAAAAGCCGGAAAGGAACTCTTTTTCTCCACGACTGCGGAAGGAAAAGCGTTATGCATGAAATACCGCGATGTGCGTGAAGCCTGCCTGATAAGTATCCATGCGGAAAGCGGGATCCCGGGACAATCCATTGGTGAAACGGCGCAGCTTTTACGCACTATCTCATCCCTTTACGATACGGCCGCCCGCACCGCCGCGTCGCTGTGAAACTGAGTGAGTCAGCGATTTATCACCTGCGAGGTGTCACCGGCAAAGAAACGCACCACGTTATCGAAAGCCGTTTTGAAATATAACTCGTAGCTGGTTGCTTCCACATAACCCAGATGCGGCGTACAGAGCACATTCGGCATTTCCAGATAAGGGTTATGCGTATTGTATACAGGCTCTTGTTCGTAGACGTCCAGCGCGGCATATCCTGGGCGCCCCTGGCATAGCGCGTGATAAAGCGCGCCTTCGGCCACCAGTTCTGCACGGCTGGTATTAACGAATAACGCATCCGTTTTCATCAGCGCGAGGTCGGCAGACGTAATATTACCTTCCGTTTGCGCCACCAAACGCTGATGCACTGTAATCACATCGGAGGTTGCAAAAAAGTGCTCGCGATTTTCCGCTACCCGCAGCCCGGCGGCATGAGCCTCTTGTCTGGCTCGTTCGCTTCCCCATACCTGAACCTGCATATCAAATGCTTGCGCATAGCTGGCAATTCGCTTACCGATTTTGCCGTATCCGAGGATCCCTAAAACCTGCTTATTCACCGCCGATCCGATTTCCGTTTGCCAGCGCCCCTCTTTCATGGCGTTCACCGAAGAGACGAGTTTTCTTCTGGATGCCATAATCAATAGCCACGTTAATTCAGCGGGAGCCACTGGAGAACCGACACCTTCGACGATGGCGACACCAGCTCGCGTGCAGACGTCAATATCCACATTTCTTGCCAGCTTACCGGTTTGACTAATTAACTTCAGATTCGGTGTGCGGCGCAAAAATGCTTCATCAACAACGGTTCTTTCCCGGATAAGGATTAATGCCTGGGCGCTGAACAACGCGCTCTCTGCCTGCGGCTCTTTGCTTAAATCGCCGAGCGCAGAACAATGGAATTGATCATTCTGCCGCAGAAAACGGAGCTGTTGCGTAGCGAGCTGATAGTCGTCCGGAATTAACACCTGAATAGCCATTTTTGCCCTCTCGATTAAGCGTCTGACGCTTTCCTGCCCGTCACAGCGGGCTCTTATCTCGCCTGTTCCTTTATTGCCGGAATGGGCGAATTGCCACTGGATAGATCGATATCAACATACCCACCCGAGCAATACTACAAAATATTCTGGCCGCATAACTACGCAACCCTTTGAGGCCTTAAATGTTTTCCGCTTTACTCTTCAGGAATCCACGCGCTTGCCTGTTGATCCTTATGCTGCTGCTGATGAATATCGCAGCCTGGGGCTGGGCATTTTTTACCTTTGGCGACAGCGCCTCGCTGATGGCGGCAAGCCTGCTGGCATGGTGCTACGGCTTACGCCATGCGGTGGATGCCGACCACATCGCCGCCATCGATAATGTCACGCGTAAAATGATGCAGCACGGGAAAAGATCGTGCAGCGTCGGCACTTGGTTTTCACTGGGGCACTCCACGATTGTTATCCTCGCTACCATTGCCATTGCGGCAACCGCCACGGCGTTTCGCCATCACATGGCGTGGTTGCATAAAACCGGCGGCGTGATTGGCACCAGCGTATCGGCTTTTTTTCTGATTATTATCGCGCTGGTGAATTTACTTATTCTCAGTAACGTCTGGCGCACTTTCCGGCAATTCAAAAACGGCGACAAATCACTTCCCGAAGAAACCATTGCATCCGGCGGAATAATGAGCTGGATCTTTCACCGGACATTCCGCCTGGTGTCACAAAGCTGGCATATGTACCTTGTTGGTTTCTTATTCGGCCTGGGGTTTGATACCGCCACTGAAATTGGCGTACTGGGTATTTCCACCGCCGGAGCGTCAAATGGTATGTCGGTGTGGTCTATTCTGGTCTTTCCGGCTCTCTTTACCAGCGGTATGGCGTTAATCGATACTCTGGATAATATCCTGATGGTCGAAGCCTATGGCTGGGCATTCAGCAAGCCGCAACGTAAACTCTATTATAATATGACCATCACCGGCACATCGGTTATTGTCGCGTTATTTATTGGCGGCAGCGAAGCGCTGGGATTAATTATGGATAAGCTTGATTTACATGGCAAATTCTGGGATATCATCACCGTGATGAACGATAACCTGAGTAATGCCGGGTTCTTCGTGATCGGATTGTTTATTCTCTGCTGGCTGCTTTCTGTACTTAACTACCGGTGGAAGGGTTACGATACCCTTTTTACGGATCAACAAACGCCGCTGTAAACAGAAAATTTCACCCATCAGAAAGTCTACGATGTGATAAACCCCGAGCACTGGAATATGCCGGGCAATTAAAAGCCGAAAAAAAAGCCGACAGCATATTGTCGGCTTTTAATATCGCATTACACATTAAGCATTAAGCAGTTGCTCGCCGCAGGCTTTTACGCTTGCCAGCAGAACTTTAACGTCCTGTAGACACACCGTCGGGTTCAGCAGCGTCAGCTTCAGGCAGGTGATGCCATCAGCTTCCGTTACCCCAACGTTAGCCGCCCCGGAGGCCAGCAACGCATCGCCAATGCGCTGGTTCAGCAACGCAACAGCGGACATATCATCGCTTTGCGGACGGAAACGGAACAACACACTGGCAAGCTGCGGTTGCATCACCAGCTCCAGTTGCGGCTCCTGCGCGACAAATTCTGCCACCTGCTGCGCCAGCATTACGCCATTATCAATGATTTCGGCGTACTGCTTTTTACCCAGCGCTTCAAGGCCCATCCACAGTTTCAGCGCATCGAAACGACGGGTGGTTTGCAGTGATTTCGATACCAGGTTCGGTACACCGTGCTCTTCGTCAAAGTCCGAGTTCAGGTAAGCCGCCTGGTAACGCATCAGTTGATAGTGACGTGGATCTTTCAGCAAGAACGCGCCACAGCTAATGGTCTGGAAGAACTGCTTGTGGAAATCAAGCGTTACGGAATCCGCTAACTCAAGGCCGTTCAGGTAATGACGGAATTTCTCTGACAGCAGCAGCGCGCCGCCCCAGGCTGCATCCACGTGCATCCAGGTCTGGTATTCTGCCGCCAGCGCAGCAATCTCCGCTAACGGATCGATAGCCCCGGCGTCGGTAGTGCCAGCGGTCGCAACGATCGCCAGAACCTGTTCGCCGTTCGCTTTCGCCTGCGCCAGCTTCGCCGCCAGATCGTTGAGATCCATACGGGAGAACGCATCCGTCTTAACCAGCGTTACGGAGCGATAACCCAGCCCCATCAGCGCCATATTTTTCTGCACGGAGAAGTGGGCATTTTCAGAGCATAATACTTTGATTTTGCTCAGATCGCCTGTTAACCCATCCTGCTGAACAGAGTGGCCCTGGCGCGCAAAAAACGCATCGCGAGCCAGCATCAACCCCATCAGGTTGCTCTGGGTGCCGCCGCTGGTGAAAACCCCGGCATCGCCCGGCTGGTAACCCACCTGGGCGCGCAACCATTCAATCAGCTTGATCTCAATGATAGTGGCTGAAGGGCTTTGATCCCACGAGTCCATGCTCTGGTTAGTGGCGTTGATCAACACTTCCGCCGCCTGGCTGATCACCAGGCTCGGGCAGTGCAGATGCGCAACACACTGCGGGTGATGCACAGAAAGACTATCTTTCAGGAAGTACTCAACGGCGCGCTCAATCGCGGCCTGGTTACCCAGGCCCTGAGAGGTAAATTCTAAATTGATGCGCTCACGCAACTGCTCAACCGTTTTGCCCTGATACATCTCAGGTTGTTTCAGCCACTGCACAACTGCTTTTGTGCTCTGCTCAATGGCGTCCTGATAGGCGGCAATACTTTGCGCAGAACCTGAAAGAATCGGATTTACATCAGACATTCAATTGCTCCGATTAAACAGGCTTAACGCCGGCTGCCAACAACGCGTTCTCAAACTTGTCGAGGAAGATTTCCAGCTCGTCATTACTGATCAGCAGCGATGGCAGTAGACGCAACACGCAACCGTTACGGCCGCCACGCTCCAGAATCAGACCATTTTCGAAACATTTTTTCTGTAGCAGCGCAGAAAGCTCACCGTCAGCCGGGTAGCAGCCCATATGATCCTGCGCTTCATTCGGCTTGACGATTTCAATGCCAATCATCAGACCCAGACCGCGCACGTGACCGATAACCGGGAAACGTTTTTGCAGCTCAGCCAGTTTTTCTTTCAGCCAGACACCCTGCGCTGCCACTTTGTCGGCAATATGGTCGTCTTTCAGGATTTTCAGCGTCGTCAGACCGGTCGCCATCGCCAGTTGGTTGCCGCGGAACGTTCCTGTGTGGTGACCCGGCGCCCATGCGTCGAACTGTTTTTTGATACCCAGCACGGCCAGCGGCAAACCGCCGCCAACAGCTTTAGACATCACAATGATATCCGGCTCGATACCGGCGTGCTCGAAGGCAAACAGTTTACCGGTACGGGCAAAGCCCGCCTGCACTTCGTCAATGATCAGGACAATGCCATGTTCCTGCGTCACTTTACGGATGCGCTGTAACCACTCGACCGGCGCCGGGTTCACGCCGCCCTCGCCCTGCACGGCTTCGAGGATCACCGCAGCCGGTTTACGCACGCCGCTTTCAACATCGTTGATCAGGTTTTCAAAGTAGTAGGTTAATGCTTTCACGCCAGCTTCGCCGCCGATACCCAGCGGGCAGCGGTATTCGTTCGGGTAAGGCATAAACTGCACTTCCGGCATCATGCCGTTAACCGCTTCTTTCGGTGACAAGTTACCGGTTACCGCCAGTGCGCCATGGGTCATACCATGATAGCCGCCGGAGAAGCTGATCACGCCGGAACGGCCGGTCACTTTTTTCGCCAGTTTCAGCGCGGCTTCAACCGCATCCGCACCGGAAGGCCCGGTGAATTGCAGGCAATACTCTTTGCCCTGGCCCGGCAGCAGTGACAACAGATAAGCGGAGAACTCATCTTTTAACGGCGTGGTCAGATCCAGTGTATGTAACGGTAAGCCACTGGTAATGACACTTTGGATGCTTTGCAGAACTTCAGGATGGTTATGACCCAGAGCCATGGTTCCTGCACCTGCGAGGCAGTCAAGGTATTGATTATTTTCGACATCGGTGATCCAGACGCCCTGCGCTTTAGCAATTGCCAGAGGCAATTTACGCGGATAGCTCCTTACATTGGATTCAAACTCGGCTTGTCGTGCCAGGAAGGTTTCATTGTTCTGAGGTAATGAATTTGCATTCAAAGTATCAATACGGACTTTATCCGTCATCATATCACTCCTACAACCAGCGCGATGTTTCACCCTGATTGAATAATGGTTTATGGGATTAGCTTGAAAAAAACGCGGCTAATATATGTTTTTTTAACGCCGGACTCAATCTTTTATTTTTAAAGGCATTTATCAAAAATTTTCTTTAAAATCAATAACAAAAATTATGCCTGCGCAGAATTTGCGTTACTCCAATTGTAAGCAATTCTGTTACAAATACCAAAGCGGAGCGCCAACAAAGGATTAAAGACCTGGAATAAGCGCTCTGCGTGCTGACTTTTTATCCTGTAAAGCACACTATCACCATTAATAACGGCGAAAATTAACGGCTAACGCGTTATTTTTCAGTTCTGGTGCATAAAACGTAAGGAAAATATCGATTCAGCCGGGCAAATCACTTAATATGCCCGCTCCAAATTTCCCTGTGCGGCTAAACATTGAACAAAGTGCGGCGCACTGTAAACAGGAAGTCAACGATTTAAGCCATAAAGCGCATTACCCGATAACCCGTGACAGGCAATACCGGTTATCGACAACGGGAGCAAATCCTGGGTTGTCATCAGAAATGTTCGCGGGCGGACATTTCGTAAGGCAAATACCACCGGACAGCCGGACTGGTTATTTCACCTTATGCCGAGAATGAAAATTTTCTTGCCATGAATTCATGGCGCCCTGATATGAGATTGTTATGACTCGCACTTTTCCACACATCGTCGTTGCCAAATTCGGCGGCACCAGTGTTGCTGACTTTGACGCGATGAGCCGTAGCGCCACCATCGTTCTTGCCGATAAAGATGTCCGTCTGGTTGTTCTGTCTGCGTCTGCGGGCGTGACCAATATTTTAGTCGAGCTTTCTGCCGGTCTGGATAGCCGCGAACGCCTGGACAAAATCGAAACCCTGCGCACCATTCAGTACAACATTATCTCCCGCCTGAAACAGCAGGATGCCATTCGCCAGGAGATCGATCACCTTCTCGACAACATCAGCCGCCTGGCGGAAGAAGCCTTTACTATGCGTTCGGCCGCGCTCAGCGACGCGCTGGTCAGCCACGGCGAATTGATGTCCAGCCTGCTGTTTGTCGAGGTGCTGCGCGAGCGCGATGTCGAGACCGAGTGGTTCGATGCCCGCAAAGTTATTCGCACCACTGACTGCTTTGGTTGCGCAGAACCGGTGCTGGATGCCACGGCAGAACGTGTTGAAAGACGGCTGCGTCCTCGTACCGAGCAGGCGTTAGTGGTCACGCAGGGGTTTATCGGTCGCGAGGCGAACGGTCAGACCACGACGCTGGGCCGAGGCGGCAGTGATTATACCGCCTCGCTGCTGGGTGAAGCGCTGCACGCTGCACGCGTGGATATCTGGACCGATGTGGCCGGGATCTACACGACCGACCCACGGCTCGTCTCCCGGGCGCAGCGCATCGGGCAGATCTCATTTTCTGAAGCCAGCGAAATGGCGACCTTTGGCGCAAAAGTGCTGCATCCGGCGACACTGCTACCGGCAATGCGCAAAAATATCCCGGTCTTTGTCGGTTCAAGTAAATACCCTTCCGCCGGTGGCACGCTGGTCTGCCGCGATACCGAAAACCCGCCGCGTTACCGCGCGCTGGCCGTTCGCCGTCAGCAGACGCTGATGAAATTACATTGCGAGCAGGGGCAGTCTGCATGTCGCTTTTTAGCGGATACCTTCGCGCTGCTGGCGCGCCATGATGTGGCGGTCGATTCCATCACCACCTCAGAAACCAGTATCGCGCTGATCCTGAACGCTGCCAGCGCTACCTCCGGTGAATCCAGGCTGCTGACCACCTCTCTGCTCACCGAGCTGTCATCCCATTGCCGGGTGGAAGTGGAAACCGGCCTTGCTTTAGTCAGCCTGATCGGTAATTCGCTGTCGCAGGCTGAAGGCGTCTGCCACGAGGTATTCGCTGGGCTGGAAAAACACCCTGTGCGGCTGATTTGCCACGGCGTGTCACGTCACAGCCTCGGTTTCCTGCTGCCCGCAGACGCCGCAGACGACGCCGTAAAAGCCTTACATCACCGTCTGTTTGAATAAACGACGATTGCGTCGTGCTGGCAGACAACCCGCTCTGCCAGCACGAAAAATAAGGCACGCTTAAGCGATCCGGACGCCTGCTCCACTGGACGCTGGTGCGCCGCACGAATGATCATCCGGGGTTCAGCAAACCCGGCCTGTAAACGATGCCGCGGAACGGGTCGTCGGGCATTGCCGCTTTACCGGCTTTCTTGTACCCTTCCCCACAACTTATTTCACCTGTTGAAAAGCAGAAATTACCGGACTTCACATGGCTGCTCACACGTCAAAAGATCCCCTGCATGGCGTCACTCTGGAGATGCAAATCAACGCGCTGGTCGCCCGTTACGGCTGGAATGAACTGGGTAAGCGCATCAATATTAATTGCTTTAAAAACGAACCGAGCGTTAAATCCAGTCTGAAGTTTCTGCGCCGGACGCCCTGGGCGCGCGCAGAAGTCGAGGCGCTGTATCTGGATTCCCTGGATGACTCCGCCCCGATCAACAAGGATGAGCCCACCTTTAACCCGTGGACCCGCAGTCGAATCATCAATAAGAGCTAATAAGATGTCCCTTAAAAAGTCAGTCGTCCTTTTTGCTACTGCGCTTTTGCTGGTCAGTTGTTCCTCCAAACCGCCTAAATCTCTTGTCACTCCGCTACCGCCAGTGACGAAACAGCCGTTGCCTGCGACGAATAAAAATTCCCAGCCGGTCCGCGGTGTCTGGCTGGCGACGGTTTCTCGCCTCGACTGGCCGCCAGTCAACTCGGTGAATGTCAGCAGCGCCGATACGCGCATTCGCATGCAACAGCAGGCGCTGGTAGAGAAACTGGATAAACTCAAAAACCTTGGCATTAATACCATCTTTTTCCAGGTGAAACCGGACGGCACCGCGCTGTGGCCCTCTAAAATTTTGCCGTGGTCCGATGTACTGACTGGTACGATTGGTCAGGATCCCGGCTACGATCCGTTGCAGTTTGTGCTTGATGAAGCACACAAACGCGGCATGAAAGTGCATGCCTGGTTTAACCCCTACCGTGTGTCGGTTAACACGCAGCCAGCGACCATCGCGGCACTTAATCGCACGCTCTCATTGCCCCCGGCCAGCGTATTTGTTCTGCATCGCGACTGGATCCGCACCGCTGGTGACCGGTTGGTGCTCGATCCTGGCATTCCGGATGTGCGCGACTGGATAACCAGCAGCGTGGCCGAAGTGGTGACCCATTACCCTGTCGATGGCGTGCAGTTTGATGACTATTTCTATACCGAAACGCCCGGTTCGCAACTGAATGACAACCAGACCTTCCAGCAATATGGCAAGGGTTTTAGTTCCAAAGCAGACTGGCGGCGCAATAACACCCTGCTGCTGATTGAGCAGGTTTCCCGCACCATTAAACAACTGAAACCGGGCGTAGAATTTGGCGTCAGCCCTGCCGGTGTATGGCGCAACCGCTCCTTCGATGCGGCCGGATCCGACACGCGCGGCGCAGCGGCTTACGATGAATCCTTCGCCGATACCCGTCGCTGGGTGCAGCAAGGATTACTGGATTATATCGCCCCGCAAATTTACTGGCCCTTCTCGCGTAGCGCTGCGCGCTATGACGTGCTGGCAAAATGGTGGGCCGATGTCGTCAAACCCACCCATACACGCCTGTATATCGGCATCGCACTGTATAAAGTGGGTGAACCGTCGAAGATGGAGCCGGACTGGATGGTTAACGGCGGCGTACCGGAGCTGAAAAAACAACTCGATTTAAACGAATCGCTGCCGCAGATTAACGGCACTATTTTGTTTCGCGAAGACTACCTGAACCGGCCGCAGACACAGCAGGCGGTCAACTATTTACGGGAGCGCTGGGGGGAATAATCCCCCCGTGGGTTAAGGAGACGTGTGCATAAAGAGGCGTTGCTGGCTGGCAAAATATTGCTCCGGGCTTCATGGCTCTTCCGTCAGCGCCTCGTAAACGCTGCGCAAGCGCGAACGTAGATACAGTACGGCCTTGTGTTTGCGGGAAAGTAACGCCTGCTGGCTGACGCCATTCTCCTCCGCCAGTTCTTTATAGCTGTAGCCGTAAAGCTCTGTTTTCTCGAACACCTCGCGCTGTGCGGACGGCAGTTCGGCCAGCGCCTGCTCCAGTTCTTCCCACAGCAGCGTTTTCAGGTACTCCTCTTCCGGGGTTTGCGGCACACCGAACAGCGTTTCCGCCAGTTCATCTTCGGCGACATCTCCCTCGTCGTCAGTGAAAAAGCCGGATAACGGCAGTTCCCGTTTTTTGCGCGCCCGATCGGTCATTTCATTGCGCGCCGCGCGGAACAACCAGGCCGCGACATTTTCCACCGGCTGCTCCACCTGCATCAGTTGATATGTCACTTCTTGCAGGATGTCGTCAGCATCGTCCCGAACCGCAGTGCGACCACGAATAAAAGCTTTCAGCCGTGATCGGCAGGCATTAAGCGCTGCCATCAGCAGTGATTCCCCCGCCACACCGGCTTTCATTGTATTCACTCTGCGTCCGGTGCTTTTGGACGATTATCGTCAGGCTGAGCGCGATCTTCCGCCTGCTCATCGCGATGTCCGCGCCAGCCGCAATGGCCACGATGCCCATGACGACCAAAGCCGTCGCGACGATGGCGAATAAACTCTTCACGCTGTTCCGGCGTCATCTGCATCCAACGCTCATGCATGCGGCGATGCGCCCGCGCCATGCCAAACATCCCCGGGCGAAAACCCAGACCGCCGAACAAAATGCGGCACAGCACCAGCACGCCCAACGCCTGCCAGAAGCCAATGCTTTTTACCCCAAGAATGGCAGGCAGCAGCGCATTCCACAGCGACATCACCAGCAGCCCCAGGATGGCCACCAGCGCCACACCGAGAATCACATGTTTCATCATGCGATGGCGTCCAAAACCGTGTTCACGCATGTGTCCATGCATATCAAAGTCTCTCATTATTTTATTACTCCATCATAGTAGTGAATAACTGCTTGCGATGAAGTAGACGGATGAGCAGTAAAAATATTGCTTAAAAAAATGAAAAAAATGCGAAGCAAAGACACTCTTTGGTATGGCCCCAGGGGATCGTAAGAGTGCGCCATTCAAGGTATGATGCGCTTCTGTGGTGACGTTCCCTAACCGACCGGACGAGCGCTGGCAGCGCACAGTCTACGATATGGATGGAAATAAAATATGGAAATAATTCGCCATGAGTTTTTTTGGTGGTTTTTTCTTTTGTAACTCATGATGCAATAACCTGGCGGCTTTCTCCGGGTCACAGACCAAATATTTAATTTTCAGTCGTCCCAATGAAAATCAGAAATTATTGTAAACATCCTTATGAACATCACTGTACCGTGTTTTATAAAAGTTAACAGGAACAATGCATTCCGGAGCTTCCTTATTCTTGATGGCCGCTAAACGTTTTCTAAAAAACTCCTGAAATCAAGGAAATTATGAGCGATATAAAATTTACCAAACAAGCAAAAAACACGATGACGAAAAAACCCCCGGTATGCCGGGGGCTGTATCATGCATTTATTTTTTCTTGTACACATCGGCGGTAGCATGGATTTTTTTCTTGGACTGATCTGAAGTGATCACGTAAACATCGCCGCCCTTCTCGTCGGCCAACTTACTCAGCTCACGACGGGCATCCATCGGTGCCATCTCATTTTCCGTCGAGATCGTACCGACTTTTTCATATTGCAAAGAGACTTTGTCAAAGTCTGCCCTTTCCATCAGTTTCGCGGCCCAGGCATTACTGGCTAATAACGTTACCGCGCTAATAATCACTAAACTTTTTTTGTTCATCACCGAACTCTCCATATCGTTTATGAGAACGTTGTAAATAACAGAAAAGCACCTCGATCATTTACCCTATAACAATAGTCGAAGAATAAGAGATTACAATATGACCACTTAATGGACGTATTTAATCCACTAAGCCAGGTAAATAAATAAAACATGCATTTTAAATATCATATACAATACCCAGCAATTTATTCCGTAGTATATTCAGGAGCCTGGTGATGAAAAATACACACCTCAACCTTCCCGCTGGTTATTTTGGCATTGTGCTCGGTATTATCGGGCTGGGCTTTTCCTGGCGTATTGCCGCCACTTTCTGGCCGGTCACACTGTGGCCTGCGAATACGCTGATTATTCTGGCCACCGTTATCTGGGTGCTGCTGACTCTGGCCTTTATCACCCGCCTGTTGCGCCACTCCGGCACGCTGATCGAAGAGGTTACCCACCCACTAAAAAGCAGTTTTGTCAGCCTGCTACCCGCCACCTCCATGCTGGTGGCGATCGGTCTGACACCCTGGAGCTACCCGCTGGCACTGGCGCTTTTTCTGCTCGCCGTCACCTGCCAGCTTACCTATGCCACCTGGCAGACGGCCGGATTATGGCGCGGTACCCATCCGAAAGAAGCCACCACACCAGGGCTTTATCTGCCGACCGTCGCCAATAACTTTATCAGTGCCATGGCCTGCGGCGCGTTGGGTTTTAATGATGTCGGGATGCTGTTTCTCGGCGCCGGGCTTTTCTCCTGGCTGAGCCTTGAACCGGCGATCCTCAGCCGCCTGCGCAACCTGGATGAGATGTCCCCAGCGGTGCGCACGTCCCTTGGCATTCAAATGGCGCCCGCGTTTGTCGCCTGTAGCGCATGGCTCAGCGTCAATGGCGGCCAGGTTGATGTGTTCGCGAAATTGCTGTTCGGTTACGGATTGCTGCAAATGCTGTTTATGATCCGTCTGATCCCATGGTATAGCGCCCAGCCATTTAACCCGTCTTTCTGGAGTTTCTCCTTCGGCGTGGCCTCCCTCGCCACCACCGCTATCCGGCTGGGACATGCCGCGCCCGGCGGCGCACTCTACTGGATGTCATTCCCGCTGTTTATTGCCGCCAATCTGGTGATTGGTCTGCTGATTGTCAAAACGTTTTCCCTGCTGCTGCAAGGAAAACTGCTCGTTCGAAGCTAAACGGTTGGGCGTCAGCCGCTTATGCCGCTGACGCCCTGAGGTTTAAGGCCGCCGGAACAGCACAATGCTGCGGCCATCGAGTTCAAAATCCTTCTCGCGCGTGATCACAACGCCGGGCTTGACCTTCTCAGAAGTTGACAACTCCAGCACCCAGCCACCTTCGCCAAACTGTGGAATACGAAACGGCACCGTCCCTTCGAACGGGTTGAACAGCATCAACACGTCGTGCCAGATCCCTTCCTCACTCTGCAAATCAGCGCGTCCGATATGCACGCCCAGTGTCGTTCCTTCTTCCCACTGCTCTGGTTTCTGGAAACCGCCGCCGGCATTAAACCAGGCTATCTCCATCCCGTCGCGCCAGTTTTCCCGCCGCAACAGTGGCTGTGACGCACGCAGTGCAATTAGCTGACGGGTAAATTCACGCAGCGCCTCGCCCTCGCCCTGAACGTCATTCCAGTGGATCCAGGAAATTTCGCTGTCCTGGCAGTAGCCATTGTTATTCCCCTGCTGACTGCGGCCAAACTCATCACCCGCGAGGATCATCGGCGTACCATGCGAGAACAGCAACGTGGTGAGGAAGTTCCGCTGCTGGCGGGTGCGTACCGCGAGAATACCTTCATCGTCCGTTGGCCCTTCCACGCCATAATTGTATGACCGGTTGTCGTTATGCCCGTCGTTATTGTCTTCGCCGTTGGCCTCATTGTGTTTGTCGTTATACGACACCAAATCGCGCAGCGTGAAACCATCATGTGCAGTAATAAAGTTGATGCTTGCCCACGGGCGACGGCCACGCTGATCGTACAGATCGCCGGAGCCGAGCAGCCGCGCAGCGAAATCCGTCGAGACATTATCGCCCTTCCAGTATTCGCGCAGCGTATCGCGGTATTTGTCGTTCCACTCCGCCCACCCCGGCGGGAAACCGCCGACCTGATAACCGCCAGGGCCGATATCCCACGGCTCACCGATCAGTTTCAGTTTCGACAATACCGGGTCCTGCGTCATGGCATCGAAAAATCCGCCACGCTGATCAAACCCTTCCGGTTCGCGCCCAAGAATGGTGCCGAGGTCGAAACGGAAGCCGTCGATATGCATCGATTCCGCCCAGTAACGCAGGGAATCCATCACCATCTGCAACACGCGCGGGTGCGAGGTATTCACCGTGTTGCCGGTACCGGTATCGTTGATGTAGTAACGGTGTTGATCGGGCAATGTGCGGTAGTAAGAGAAGTTATCAATTCCCTTGAAAGAGAGCGTCGGGCCAAGCTCGTTGCCTTCCGCCGTATGGTTATAAACCACATCGAGGATCACTTCGATCCCGGCATCGTGAAACGCCCGTACCATCTCGCGGAAACCCTGGATACCGCGCGGGCCGTAATAGCGCGAGGCTGGCGCAAAGAAACCGAGCGTGTTGTAACCCCAGAAGTTGCGCAGCCCTTTATCCAGCAAATGCTGATCGTCCGGGAACCAGTGCACCGGCAACAGTTCAACGCTGGTTATGCCAAGGCTGCGAATATAGTCAACGGTCGCCTTGTGTCCCATGCCTTCAAAAGTGCCGCGTAGTTCCGCAGGCAGCGCCGGGTTAAGCTGGGTAAAACCTTTGACATGGGTTTCGTAGATCACCGCGTGTGGCCAGGCTATTTTCGGGCGGTTCTGATCCTGCCAGTCAAATTCCTGCGTATCGATAACCCGGCATTTTGGTGTAAAGGGGGCGCTGTCCTGTTCGTCAAAGGTCAGATCTTTATCTTCATGGTTAAGATCATAGGCAAAGTGCGCCGCATTCCACTCGATATCACCGACAAGCTCGCGCGCGTAGGGATCAAGCAGCAGTTTATTTGGGTTAAAACGGTGACCATTTTCCGGATCGAACGGGCCATATACACGATAGCCGTACAGCGCGCCAGGTTGCAGACCGGGCACATAACCATGCCAGACCTCATGCGTGTTTTCCGGTAGTGTCAGCCTGGCGATCTCTGTCTTGCCCGAGGCATCGTACAAACAGAGTTCTACGCGTTCGGCGTGCGCTGAAAAAAGCGCGAAGTTGACGCCCTCGCCATCAAAATTTGCCCCCAATTGCTGGCCGTGCCCTGCCGTAATGTAAAAATCAGACATACTTCCCTCTCTGTTTAAACAGTGTTAGCTGATATCACAATGCTGCATACCGCTTTACGCACTCACCAGTGCCGCGAAGGTGTAGCCGCCGATAGAACGCAAATGGACGCTGTCGCTCAACGCAAATTCTTCTCCGCTGAGAAGATCGCGCCAGCGACGGTTCGCCAGCCCCGCAGGCAGCGAAACCACTGCACCGGCAAGGCTACCCTCCTGCGCGCCAAACAATAGACGCGGCGCCAGCACAATTAATGCCGCGTCGTTATCCTGGCGGGCAAACGCAATAATGTTGTCCGCCTGCGGGCCGGAGGTGGTCAGCGGCAGATAGTCGCCGCGCTGAAAAAGGTGGGGTTTCTGCTGGCGCAACTGCAACAGCCGGGCGATAAAAAACTGTTTCAGTTGCCCGCTGGTCCAGCTCTCCTGCGAATGCGGATCGGCCTGCTCTTCATCACTCAGCAGCCGTTCCAGCTCCTCATAATCCGGCTCCAGCCGATTATCCGGGTCGACCAGGCTGAAGTTCAGCGCTTCGCTGCCCTGGTAGATATCCGGTACGCCCGGCGCGGCCAATTTGATTAAGGTCTGCGTCAGACTGTTGACCAGCCCGGCGCGAATAAATGGTTGTAAAGCGGCGGTAAAATCCTGCAAGAACGCCTGATTCTCCGGGGAAAGCAGATGGCGGGCATAATCGAGTACCGCGTTTTCGTAGGCGTCGTTGGTTTCGATCCAGTCGGTGCGCTGCTTCGCTTCACGCAGCGCCTTCTCCAGAAACGCAATAAACCGCGTCTCCAGCGCCTGTAACCCTTGTGCATCATCCGCCTGTAATGTGGCTGGCCAGACGCCCGCCAGCGCCTGATAGATCATCCAGGCCACTGCCGGTCTTGGTGCCGGGCCATCGTTGAGCAGCACCACTTTTTCGCGGTTGAGATGACGCCAGCGCGTCACGCAATCCGCCCACTGCTGTGGCGCTTCGGTCAGCGTATAGAGCCGGGCGCGGGCATCTTCTCCGCGTTTGGTATCGTGCGTGGAGGTCGCCGACAACGCGTCCGGCTGCTGCTCAAGCCGCGTCTGCATCTCGCGGTGAAAACGCTGCAATGAGAAGGTGCGCGGTAACGGTTCTGCACCCACTTCATTGAGCGCCAGATCCATGTTCTGGCGAAAGAACAGCGTATCCTCCACCGATTTCGCCATCAGCGGCCCGGTCAGTTGCTGGAAACGGGTGCGGAAATGCGCGGCCTGATGCAGCATGCTTTTCGCCACGTCGCCACACAGGATGCGGGTGATAAAATCCAGTGCCGCCGGGTCCGGCGCATGTTCGCTACGGCTGACCCACTCGACCACCTTTGCCAGCCGCTCAGCGTCGGCGGGCGTCAAGCCTTGCCCGGTGCCATAGGTGCGATAGACCGGAAAAGCAATCAGCAATTCCCGCAGCGCCTGGCGCAGCGCTTTGGCCTGCGGAACCGGAATTTCCGCGTAGCCAATTTCCACCGCCAGCCGTACCAGCGCGTTGAACTCCCCGGCAAAATTGCGATCAACCATTAACCGCTTCGCGGCCCGCAACTCTGCGTGCATATCGACGGCGTTACCCGTCACCTGATGCCAGGCTCTACGCAGAACGTCGAGCTGCTCATCGTCCACCAGCACATCTGACAGTGCGGCGATAAACTCATAGCCGGTGGTACCGGAAACTGGCCAGTCGGCGGGCAATTGCTCCCCTTTACCGAGAATTTTTTCCACCGTGATATAGCACTGCGGCCCGGCCTTGTGGCGCAAACGGTGCAGATATCCCAGCGGATCGGCCAGCCCATCAACATGATCGACGCGCAGACCGTCAACGACACCGCGGTTCACCAGTTCGAGAATCAGGCGATGGCTGTCATCAAATACCGCCTCATCTTCAACCCGTACGCCAACCAGCCCGGTAATCTCAAAAAAACGGCGGTACGACAGATCGCTTGCCGCCGTACGCCAGCAAGTTAAGCGCCACGGCTGAAGCTCATGCAGCGCAATCAGATCGCTGCTTTCGCGTAGCGCCAGCACCTCTGTTTCTCGCCCCTGCCAGCTTTCCGCCACCAGTGGGTAAACGCTATCGAAATAGACAAAAACGGGATGGCCGGTTTGCGGATCGGCCTGAACGGTGAGTTCGCCCTTTTCCACCACCGTGGCGAAATCGTCGCCGAGGAAAGGCAGTGTTAGCGGTCGCGACCAGTCAATATCAAAATGGCGAGCGTACGGGCTGTTCTGCCCCTGCGCAATAACATCGCGCCACCACGGGTTTTCTGGCGAGGCGGCCATATGATTGGGTACGATATCGAGAATTAACCCCATCCCGGCGCCCTTCAGCGCCGCCGCCAGGCGCATAAACGCGTCGCGACCGCCCAGCGCCGGATCGATCTCATTGGCGTCCGTCACGTCGTAACCATGCGTCGAGCCGCGGGTAGCGGTAAAAATCGGCGAAGCATAAAGATGGCTGATCCCCAGCCGTTTAAGATAGGGAATGCGGGCAATAGCCCGCTCAAAGGTCATGCCATTACGAAACTGAATACGGTACGTTGCGGTGGGCGTGTTCATACTTCTCTCCCGGCAAGACGAACGACAATGGCATTGGGCGCTAACTCAGGTTGCGCCTGCGACAAGGCAAACAGTGTGTTACCGGGCATCACTGGCAGCGGCTGCGGCGTGTCGCCCAGATTCAGCGCCAGCGAGAGCGTTCCTTGCGGGAAGCGCCAGCAGACGGCAAGAAAACCGGGCGCGGTAGCCAGCACCTCACCCTGATAACCGCCCGCCTTCGCCAGCAGCGGCACAATATATTGCTGACGCAGCGCCAGCAGTTGCCTGGTCAGCGCCAGCCATACTTTGCCCTCTGCGCTGTGCAGTTTCTGCCAGTTCAGCTTCGAGCGCTCAAACGTTGTCGGATCATTCGGATCAGGCACCATTTTGCTATGTCCGGCATGGCCCGCGAACTCTTTCGTCCTGCCTTCGCGCACGGCTTGTGCCAGATCACCGTGGAAATCGGTAAAAAAGAGAAACGGCTGCGTTTCGCCATACTCTTCACCCATAAACAGCAGCGGAATATGCGGCGACAACAGCAGCATCGCCAGCAGCGCGCGGGTACGATCTGCCCCGGCCAGGCTCAGCAGCCTTTCGCCCTGCGCCCGGTTGCCAACCTGATCGTGGTTCTGAATAAAATCGACAAACGCGGTGGGCGGCTGTCCGCGGCTATCAACGCCGCGCACTTCACCGCTCTGTGGCGAAATTTCACCCTGATAAGCGAACCCTTCCGCCAGCGCCCGCGCCAGCAATTGCTCGGGGTTATCGGCAAAATCCTGATAGTAAGCGTGCGTTTCACCTGTGGCTAACACATGGGCAACGTTATGCACATCGTCGTTCCACTCGCCGCTAAACAGCGGGATCTCGCCCGCGCTGCCGCGCGGATGCAGGGCAATAATATTGCGGCAATCTTCGGTGGTGAGATGCACGGCGCGATCAGGGATCGCTGCGCGAATGCGTTCGGCGATCTCCACCAGCAGTGGTTTTTCCGCGCTGTCCTTGATTTGATCGATAGCATCAAACCGCAGGCCATCAAGATGAAACTCAGTCAGCCAGTAGAGCGGCGCTTCCGCGATATAGCGCCGTACGGCGTCCACTTCATAAGCAATGCCAGCGCCCCATGGCGTTTCACGTTCCGGGTGGAAAAAATCCGGCGACAGCAGCGGCAGATAGTTGCCTTCCGGGCCGAAGTGGTTGAGCACAATATCTAGCACCACCGCAAGGCCATAGCCGTGCGCAGCATCGACAAACGCTTTGAAATCATCCGGCGAACCATAGGCCGCATGCGGCGCGTAGAGCAAGACGCCGTCATAACCCCAGCCGCGATCGCCGCCAAACTGTGCAACTGGCATCACTTCAATCACCGTGATGCCGAGTTCCGCCAGGTACGGCAGTTTTTCAATGGCCGCCTGAAAGGTCCCCTGTGGGGTGAAGGTGCCGATATGCAGTTCGTAGTAAACCGCCTCTTCCCAGCGACGGCCTTGCCAGTGGACATGTTGCCAGCGGTAGTGGGTGGGATCGATCACCAGCGACGGGCCATTCACATCCCTCTGCTGCGCGCGCGAGGCGGGATCGGGAATGGCTCTACCATCTGACAGCACATATTGATAAGGGGTTCCGGGTACAAGGCCTGGAACCGTGGTTTCAAACCAGCCTTTGCCGACAGGCTGCATCGCAATATCGTTAGCGCCAAGCCGCAGCGTGATACTCTGCTGGCCTGTTGCCCACAAACGGAAGCGCACCGTGCCTTCGCCGATGTCATCGGCGCCCCAGCTTTTCGCAAAAGATTTCGACGCCATGCCTTCTCCTCTCCACGATGTCACGAGAAACAATCATAGACGATATTCGGAAAAGCCAGCGGAGCGGCGGCCAGAGAGAGTGTGGCCGGAGAACGGATTGCCTCCGGCCAGGCGGGATTATGGCTGTTGTTTCTTCTCAGCAGCCTCCACTTCGCGATACCAGCGCGGGTGATGTTTCTTCGCCCAGCGACGGCTCACTTTGCCTTCAATCATGCCGGTGATCGACCCTTTCACCCAGAACGCCATATAGATATGCACCAGGATGGCAAGGATCAGCACCACGGCCGAGGTGGCGTGGAATAGCAAACACCAGCGGATCAGCGGAATCGGAAAATAGTGAGCAAACCACGGTCGCCAGATGACAATGCCGGTTGTCAGCAGAAGCGTAATCATGCTCATGATGGTCCAGAACATCATCTTCTGCCCGGCGTTGTATTTGCCGACATCCGCCACTTTATGCTCGTTGCCCTTCAGCACCTCCACGATCCCTTTGATCCACGGCAGATCCTGTTTATCAGGGATGTTGTGATGTACAAAACGCACGAACATCACCATCAGGATCAGGAAGATAAACACACCAAAGAACGGGTGCAGGATGCGCCCCATCTGCGGCGTGCCAAAGGTTTGCGTCAGCCATTGCAGCGAAGGAAAGAACAGTGCAACGCCGGAAACCGCCACGAGGAAAAAGCAGGTAACTACCGTCCAGTGACACGCCCGATCGATAAATTTGGTGCGCAGGATCTTACTCATCATCATTCTCCTCGTCATCCGTCTCTTTGTTCGGCCCGATGCCAATGTAATGGAACAGCAGACCGGCAAAGGTGGCGATAAACCCGGCGGCGGCGAGCGGCTTGAGGATACCCTTCCATAAATTTACCGGAACATCGATCTTCGGTTCGTTGGGCAGATGGTGATACAACTCCGGCTGGTCGGCATGTTGCAGCACATACATCACATGCGTACCACCAACGCCCTGCGGATTGTAGACGCCCGCCTGGTGATAGCCGCGTTTTTGCAGTTGCACCACGCGCGCCTCGCCCAACTCCAGCATCTCGGCCTTGGTGCCAAAGTGAATCGCCCCGGTCGGACAGGTTTTCACGCAGGCAGGCTCCTGGCCGACGCTGACGCGATCGACACAGAGCGTGCATTTGTAAACCCGGTTATCCTGCGGGTTGAGGCGCGGCACATTGAACGGACAACCGGCAATGCAGTAACCGCAGCCGATACAGTGCTCAGACTGAAAATCGACGATGCCGTTAGCGTACTGAATAATCGCCCCCGCCGACGGGCAGGCTTTCAGGCAGCCAGGATCGGCGCAGTGCATACAGCCATCCTTGCGGATCAGCCACTCCAGCTTGCCGTTCTGCGTGGTTTCGCTGAAACGCATCACCGTCCAGGATTTCGCGCTTAAATCAAGCGGATTATCGTAAACCCCGGCGCAGTAACCCACCTCGTCGCGAATATCGTTCCACTCCGAGCAGGCTACCTGGCAGCCTTTACAGCCGATACAGGTGGAGACGTCGATCAGTTTTGCCACTTCCGCGCGGAAATCCCGCGCCTGTGGTGGTGGCGTAAAGCCATTGGTGGCTGAACGTTTGATAATGTCTTGTGATTGCATGGACATCGCTTCGCTTCCTTACGCCTTCTCAATGTTCACTAAAAACGCCTTGTATTCCGGCGTTTGCGAGTTGGCATCGCCGACCGACTGCGTCAGCGTATTGGCGAGGAAGCCTTTGCGCGTTGCCCCTTCAAACCCCCAATGACACGGAATGCCCACGGTATTGATGCGCTTGCCGTCGATGGTTAGCGTCTGTAAGCGCCTGGTGACCACTGCCTTGGCTTTGATATAGCCACGTCTGGAGCTGACTTTCACCACATCACCGGCCACAATCCCCTTCTCCTGCGCCAGCGCTTCACCAATCTCAATAAACTGATCCGGTTGGGCAATGGCGTTCAGCCGCGCGTGTTTTGTCCAGTGACGGAACAGCTCGGTGATCGAATACGTCGTGGCGACATACGGGAAGTCATCAACTTTGCCCATATTGGCTTTATCGGCTTCAAAGATGCGTACCACCGGGCTGGAAACCACCGCCGGGTGTAGCGGGTTGCTACCAATCGGCGACTCAATCGGCTCGTAATGTTCCGGGAACGGGCCGTCATTCATTTTGTCTAGCGAGAACAGACGCCCCACGCCTTCGGGGTTCATGATAAATGGCCCAACATTGCTGTCCGGCGCGGCCTGGCTATAGTCAGCCACGTCCATTCCCGTCCAGCGCTGGCCGTCCCAGTGCGGCAGTGCTCGTTTGGCATCCCACGGTTTCCCGGACGGATCGGCGGAAGCGCGGTTGTAGAGAATACGGCGGTTGGCAGGCCACGACCACGCCCAGCCCGGCGTACAACCCAGACCGTAGGGATCGCTGTTATCGCGGTTCGCCATCTGATTGCCTTTCGCCGTCCAGCTACCGCAGTAGACCCAGCAGTAGCTGCTGGTGGAACCGTCCGCGCGTAACTGGGCAAAGCTGCTTAACTGTTCCCCTTTTTTGGCGATCAGCACGCCGTTGTCGTCGTACAGATCGCGCAGCGCTTTGCCATTGGCTTCGCGGGCAATCTCTTCCGGTTGCGGATCGTACGGGTCGGCATAATCCCAACTGACATTCAGCAGCGGTGCGGGGTTTGCTCCGCCTTCCTGCTGGTACAGCTCGCGCAGGCGCATAAACAGCCGTCCGAGGATTTTGGCATCGTGCAGCGCTTCACCCGGCGGCTCGGCGGCGGCCCAGTGCCACTGCAACCAGCGGCTGGAGTTGACAATCGAACCATCTTCTTCGGCAAAGCAGGAGGATGGCAGACGGAACACTTCGGTCTGAATATCAGCCGGGTTAACATCGTTCATCTCGCCGTGGTTCTGCCAGAAGGAGGAGGATTCGGTCGCCAGAGGATCGATAACCACCATGTATTTCAGTTTTGCCAGCGCGCGTGAGGATTTGTTTTTATCCGGGAAGGCGGCCAGCGGGTTGAATCCCTGTACGATATAACCGTTGATTTTGCCTTCCTGCATCATCTCGGCCTGGGTCATCACATCGTACAGACGGTCCCATTTCGGCAACCAGTCGTAGCCCCAGTTGTTGTCTGCCGTGGCATGTTCGCCCCAGAAGCTTTTCATCATGCTGACGAAAAACTTTGATGTGTTTTGCCAGTAGTTGACTTCATTCACACCCAGCGATGGCGGCGTAATTTGCGAAATATAGGTCTGGTAATCCGGCTGTTTTTCCGACGGCAGCGGCATATATCCCGGCAGATTGATCGACAGCAGGCCAAGATCGGTATAGCCCTGAATGTTGGAGTGACCGCGCAAGGCATTTACCCCACCTCCCGCCATACCGATGTTGCCGAGCAGCAGTTGCAGCATTGCGGCAGCGCGAATAATCTGCGCCCCGGCGGAATGGTGCGTCCAGCCCAGTGCATAGAGAATGGTGGCCGTGCGATCCGGTTTGCTGGTGCTGGCAAGAACGCCGCAAATATGGGTGAAATCCTCCACCGTGGTGCCGCACAGACGGCTGACCATTTCCGGCGTGTAGCGATCAACGTGGGCTTTCAGCAGATTCCATACACAACGCGGATGGCTGAAGGTATCATCGCGCAGCGCATTGCCCTGGGCATCGAGCTGATAGAACCAGCTTGATTTGTCATACTGGCGTTTGTTGGCGTCATAGCCGCTGAACAGACCGTCGTTGAAGGCATAATCCTCACGAACAATCAACCCGGCGTTGGTGTAGTGGCGCACATACTCGTGCTGAACCTGGTCGTGTTCAAGCAAGTAGCGGATTACGCCAAGCAGAAACGCGGTATCGGAACCGGCGCGGATCGGCGCATAAAAGTCCGCCACTACCGCGCTGCGGTTAAAACGCGGATCGACCACCAGAACGGTAGCGTCATTTTTGGTTTGCGCTTCCACCACCCATTTAAAACCGACCGGGTGCGCTTCGGCGGCATTCCCGCCCATGATCAGCACCACGTTGGCGTTTTTAATGTCCACCCAGTTGTTGGTCATCGCGCCGCGACCAAAGGTCGGCGCCAGCGCCGAAACGGTCGGGCCGTGGCACAAGCGTGCCTGGCAATCAATCGCCACCATCCCCAGCGAGCGGGTGAATTTACCGTCGAGAATACCGGTTTCATTGCTGGCCGCCGAAGAGCACAGCATGGCTGTCGTGGTCCAGCGATTGACTGTCAGCCCCTGCGCGTTTTTCTCAATAAAATTGGCGTCGCGATCTTTTTTCATTAATCGCGCAATACGATCGATGGCATCATCCCAGGAAATGCGCTGCCATTTATCTGATCCCGGCGCGCGATATTCCGGGTAACGTAAACGTGTTTCGCTGTGAATATAGTCCAGCACCCCTGCACCTTTTGGGCACAGAGAGCCGCGGCTAACCGGGTGATCCGGATCGCCTTCAATATGATAAATACTCTGCTGAACGTTTTTTGCACTATCGCCAAGACTGTACATCAGCATTCCACAACCGACTGAGCAGTAAGTGCAGTTATTTCGCGTCTCTTTTGCTTTTAAGAGTTTATATTGACGTGTTTCCGCATGAACGGAAAAAGATGATAAGAATCCGAGAGATGCGACAGTCGTTCCTGCCATACCGCCCGCGCAGATCCGAAAGAACTGCCTCCGGTTGAGCTCCATGTGTCCTCCAGCTTAAACTTAAGACATGAAAAGGGACGGAGATTATAAGGATATTCTCACCACTTAACCATTATCCATTTATGGTTATTTTTGCGATTTTTTCGGGGCAAGCGGAAATTTAACTTAAAAGGACAGCGGTTATTTATCCCGCTGTCGGCGGGTTATTTGATCGCGGAAAATATCTCTTTCCCGAGGCTGGCGATGGCCGCATTACTCTGCTTTGACGTCGCTTTTGTATTCGTTATATAAATAACTACGATACGAGGAGTACTATTTTTCGGCCATACCACGCTAATAATTGAACGCGAACCAAAATCCCCGGCACCCGTTTTATCGGCAATGGTCCAACCGGCAGGCAGCGTCGAACGTAATAAAGCATCGGCGACCTTATCCTCACGCATCCACTGAATTAACTGCGCGCGTGAACCGGGCTTCAACGCTGTTCCAAGCGTCAATTTTTGCAGTGTACGGCTGACGGCCAGCGGCGTGGTGGTATCTCGCTCGTCGCCGGGAACCGCACTGTTCAACTCAGGTTCAACGCGATCCAGACGCGTGACACTGTCACCTAACGTTTGCAGATACTGGGTAATGGCCGCCGGGCCGCCAAGCTTTTGCGCCAGCAGATTCGCCGCTGTGTTGTCGCTGTAGCTGACCGCCGCACTGCACAGTTGTTGCCAGTTGATGCGCGCCGGGGCAACAAATTTTTCCGTTATCGGCGAGTACTCCACCAGTGCTGAACGCGGGAATTGCGTGCTTTCCGTCAGCGCCAGCTCGCCTTTATCCACCTTGCTGAGTAATGCACCGCACAGCAGCGCTTTGTGAGTGCTGTTGAGCGGAAAACGCTCGTCCCCACGGTAACTCACCGTTTTACTGCTGGCGGTATCCAGCACGGCTACGCCAATGCGCGCGCCAAGCTGCTGTTCCTGTAAATGTACAACATTGGCCAGCCGGGCAGAGTCCATGGCAGCGGCATGCACCAATGGCAGAAAAATCAGCAACAGAGAACAGATTGATTTCGTTGAGAAAAACATAGATAGAATCCCTGACTATGCGAAGCGATACATTGAAGGAAGAGATGAATAATACAGCATTACGCTACCGCGCGTTCGAAGAACCTTTAACCACGCTGTGCGCCGAACCCGGCACATCGGGTATGCTGCGCGTCAGAATGTTACTGGCCTGGTCAATGCCTCGGCTCTGATCCCGATTACCGGCGCCTACAGCCACCGCAGGTTCCACATCCCAGGCAATCGCGTTTTACCGCCTGCCGGGCCAGGTAACAAAACCACTTTTGTCGATGCGCTAATTTATGTACGGTCTGCGGAGTACGCCAACTCACGCTGGCCTTCAATTTCAGCCAGCCGTGCGCCCAGCGTCGCCACTAAATGATCGTAAGCGATACTGCCGAGCGGCACCCGCTGAGGCGGGTTTTGCCGGTCGGTGACGGCGATAATCGCCTCTACCGTGCGATCCGCATCGCCGGTAATGGCAAAATCACCGTTGGCAATACCGCGCCGCACGTCGCCTGCGGGCGTGGCATCGTAGATTGTCATCGGCTGTGCATGATCGAGGCCGCCGCCAAAACCGGTTTGTGTCGGTCCGGGTTCGGCAATCACCACATCAATTGCAAAAGGTTTTACCTCCTGCGCCAGCGACTCAAGAAAACCTTCAATACCCCATTTACTGGTGTGGTACAGGCTGAAATTGGGATAGGTCACCTGCCCGCCTTCAGAGGAAACCTGCACAATTCGCCCGCCGCCCTGCGTTCTTAGCCACGGCAGCACCGCGCGCACCAGTTGAATTGAACCAATCAGATTGGTGGCGATTTGTCGTTCGATCTGTGCATCACTGACCTCTTCCGCCGCGCCAAACAGCCCGTAACCGGCATTGCTCACCACCCGATCAATTCTGCCGAGCGTGCTGAAGGCGCGCTCAATTTCGCCGCGCATCGCGGCGGTATCTGTCATGTCAAAACGGCAAAGGTACAGCTGCCCGCCATACTGCGCCTGAAGATCGCTCAGCGCATCAGCACGACGAACACAGGCCGCAACACGATCGCCGCGCGCCAGTAATTTTTGCGTCATTGCCAGCCCAAGCCCGGAAGACGCGCCGGTAATCAGCCATGTCAACATAGTGACCTCCTGAAGTGAGTGGATCTGTAGCCTATACCGTCGCCAGTGCTAGAATAAGCCTCACCAATCGGCATGAAGTCGTGCAAAAAATTCAACAATGAAAAATGTCAGCCTCAACGATTTGAAAGCGTTTCTTCTTGTGGCCCGTTTGCAGAGTTTTCAGCAGGCAGCGGGAGAACTGGGTGTTTCCCGCTCGGCGCTTAGCCACGCCATGCGCGCGCTGGAAACCCGACTGGGCGTCCGGTTGTTGCACCGCACGACCCGCAGTGTGTCGCTTACCCAGCAAGGTGCGGATTTTCTGCAACGGCTCGATCCGCTGCTGGGTGCGCTGGACGATGTGCTCGACAGCACCCGTTTCCAGCCGCAGGAGCTGCACGGTACGCTGCGCATCAACGCCAATGAAGGCGGCGCACGCTGGCTGTTACGGCATGTAGTGGCGGATTTTTTACGGGCGCATCCGCAGGTGGAGTTGGATCTGGTCACCGATGGCCGTCTGGTGGATATCGTGGCTACCGGTTTCGACGCCGGAGTCCGGCTGGCCGAAGCGGTGCCGCGCGACATGATTGCCGTGCCGTTTGGCGGCGACATCCGTTTTATTACCGTTGCTGCGCCCGGTTACCTTGAACAGGCAGGAACACCGCAAACGCCGGAAGATTTATTGCAGCACCGATGCATCGCGCAGCGTCTGCCGGGCGGCAAACGCTATCGCTGGGAGTTTATGCGCGACAATAAGCCGTTAACGCTGAATGTACCCGGCACGCTGTGTCTGGATAACAGTGCGCTGATGGTGGAAGCGGTTGTGCTGGGGCTGGGCATCGCCTATGTGCCGGAGCCGTATGCCCGCCAGGCGCTGGACGACGGGCTGGCGGTGCAGGTTCTTAAAGCGTGGTGTCCGCCAATTGCGGGATTGTGTCTTTATTACGCCAGCCACCGTCATGTTCCGGCGACGCTCAAGGCGTTTATTGCCGCAATACGTGCCGTGGCGTAACTACTTTTTTGACTTAACCGAAGGAGTGACGCCAATATTGAGTATTTTCACAATCCGCTCTTTTTCTTCAATCATAAAAAAACACGGTTTACTTCATTTAAACGGATACTGAAGAGCTGGATGCTTCTTTTCTGTTTGCCCTGCTTATAACAAAATTTACTGCCTATCATATTAGCGGCATCTCGCGGATGGTTTCCGGCACGAATAAGCCGTCGCCACATATAATATTTTTCATGTACAGCAGATCAGCGTGGATATAATAGGGAAAGGCGTTAATAATATTCAAACACGGAAGATATATTATCTCTCTTATTAAAATAAAAAAGATATGCAGAGATGCGTTAAATAGCGCGCCGGGGCAAAACCTCCGGCGTTTATCTCACTTTTCCCCTTCCCAGTAATCCACCCCCTCGCCACGAAAATCAACCCGGCGAAAATCGTCTTTGCCGTTGATACGCACTCTGGCGAGGAATTTATCAGCATCGGGGTATTCGCAAATTTCCGGGCTTTCCATTGTGCTGATCGAGAGATAGAGCAGCGGCTGATCGGAGGTGTTAATAATCTGGTGCGGCCATGCTTTTCCCGGTGGAATACAGATCACATCGCCCTCTTCAATGGCGCGCTCCTCATCACCAATGCGCAGTGTGCCGCGCCCATTCAGCACGATAAACATCTCCTCCTGCGCATGATGCAGGTGAAACGGGCAGCCGCGTTTACCCGGCGGCAACGTATCGATTGACGCACCGAGCTTGCTGGCGGCAGTGCCTTTGGTCAGCGAACCGCCCAGAGATTCATAAAGCGGCGGGCGGACAAAATGTTCCATCTCAATGGAATTAAAGTTGCGGATGACAAACGGTATGGCGGTCTTCGCACTCATAAACAGTTCCTGAAATAAGGTGACACCTCAGTATTGGAACGACCCATTCTGCCTGTCAATTTGTTCAGCCAACATTTGATGGAAGATGCGCGTCGCCATCGACAGCGTGCGCTGGCGCGGCAGGCAGAGATCCACTTTCACCGTGCCCATCAGCGGATCCGCCAGCGGCACGGCAACAAAATCCTCGTGTCCGGTGGTGTCGTTAACGTTCAGTTGCGGCAGGATCAACAGCGCCAGTCCTTGTCGCGCCAGCGCTTTTTGCACTTCCAGCGAACTGGCGATATAACACAAATCAAAATGCAGATTCTCCCTCCGGGCGGCGGATTCGAGCAATTGCCGCACCGCATAGCTGGCAGGCGGAATAGCCAGCGGATGACGGGCAAGATCGGTGAGCGTCAGCAGGCTTTTCTTCGCCAGCGGATGGTGCGCCGCCATCAATACTTTGTGCTGCAACGCACAGTAGTGCGTCACCTGCAGCTCCGCGCTGACCGGCATATAAAACGCCAGTGCCACATCAGCATGACCGCTGATTAATTGTTCGGCGACATGCGGCGCACTGCCAATATCAATGTCAAACGAAACCGCAGGATAACGCTGGCGGAAGGTGCAGATAACCGGCGCGATAAACGCGGCGATCAGGCTCTCTGCCGCGCAGATACGCACCGTGCCGGACACCACGCTTTGCGTACTTGAGATGCGCGCTTTCACCGCATCCAGTTCGCGTAAGGTGGCATCCACGGCCTGGGCGAGAAATTCCCCTTCCCGCGTCAGTTTGATACCGCGCGGCGTGCGCTCGATCAGCTGCGCGCCATAGTGGTGTTCCAGAATATCGATTTGCCGCGTGACGGCACCCGGCGCGACAAACAATTTATCGGCGGCATCACGCAACGAAGTGGATTTCGCCACCTGGCTAAAATAGCGCAGCGCGCGTAATTGCATATTTTCCCCCTGCCGTTATTTCACCCTTTTCACCTTATTACGCCGGTGTTGAGATTGACAAATCAGCGGGGCTATCCTTTATTTTTCCTCGCCGCTGCACTGTAAACAGGCGCGACGAACAATAATCGTGCAAAAACAGGATTGGTTTTTATCTTGCAGAGAGAAAAAACGGTTTAATAATCATCAGGATGCTATAAGTTTTGCAAAAAATATTTACGCACTGCTAACGAAATGAAAGCACTGTTTAAGTGCAGAGTCGGGAGCGTTATTTTTTATCAGTCAATACAGATCGCCGGATAAAAACAAAAAAAATAAGACAATTCAAAAAATTAGAGAAGGTAATACTATTTTCTTATTTATATTGCCCGCCCTTCAGTGAACACATTTTTTACGCACTGCTCCTGCACGATTGTGATAGTGAACATTATCTGTGCTTGTTATATCTCCGCCATGTTGTTAATTCGTCTCAACCCCTGAGGAAGACTGTTTATGGCAAACGAAACAAATCCCGCAGCCACGCCGCCAAAAGCGACGCGTAAAGAAGTGATCGCCGTTGTACTGGGCGCCGCCGTCGAGTTTTTTGATTTCAGCGCTTACGCCACCTTTGCGGTGATGATCGGCCATGTTTTCTTTCCTTCGGATAATCCGTTTACCAGTTTGTTATTGTCCGTTTCGGTATTTGGCATCGGCTTTATTGTCCGGCCGCTGGGCGCCATTTTTATTGGCAGCTACGCCGACCGCGTTGGGCGCAAACCGGCAATGTTATTAACCATGGTATTTATGACCATCGGCACCGGCGGCTTAGTCTTCCTGCCGGGATATGAAACCATTGGCATGGCCGCGCCGGTTTTACTGGTACTGGTGCGCATGTTGCAGGGGCTGGCCTGGGGCGGCGAAGCTGGCCCGGCAACCACGTTTATTATGGAAGCCGCCCCTGAGGGCAAACGCGCCTTCTACACCAGCTGGCAGATTGTCGCCCAAGGTCTGGCAGGCATCAGCGCGGGCGTGATTGGCTATACGCTCACGGTATTGTTGTCACCGCACTATCTCGCCGCCTGGGGCTGGCGCGTACCGTTCGCTTTCGGATTGTTGATCCTGCCTATCGCTATCTACCTGCGCCGCAATCTGCGCGAGAATTATCAGTCTGACAATAGCGAGGCCAGCCACTCCACCGGCAGCCTGCTCGGTGAAGTGGTGAAGAACTATCGCGGGCTGGTTCTGACCGGGATTTTTATCCTCTCCGGCAGCACCATCACCCAATATTTCCTCAACTACATGACCACTTACGCGCTCAACGAACTGGCGTTTACGCCGGGCAGCGCCATGGCGTCCACGATTTTGATTGGCGTCTGCGTGGTGGTCTTTTCGCTGATCGGCGGCTGGATGGCGGATCGCGTTGGCAGAAAGATGACCATCATCGCCCCGCGCCTGATCCTGTTGCTGTTGCTGCTGCCGGGGCTTGAGATCATCAACACCTGGCGCAGCGAAATGGTGTTCTACAGCGTGATCACCGTCTTTGCCGCTCTGCAATGCATCAGCGGTTCCGGCGTGCTCGTCGTGCTGTGCGAAAACTTCCCGAAATATGTGCGCTCCACCGGCTTTTCTATCGCCTTTGCCTTTGGCATTACGCTGTTTGGCGGTACCGCGCAGATTGTCTTTTCATGGCTGATCAAAGTAACCGGCAACCCGGTTTCTCCCGGTTACTACCTGATTGCCGCCAATATTCTCAGTCTGGCCGCCACCGTCATGCTGAAAGAGCGTAAAGCTCCGCAGCCTGCGCTGGCGGGTCGTCGCACCACCGTTCAGTAATCAAGGAGGAAACCATGAAAACCGTCATGAACTGGCAAGAATGGGCATCACACGATGCCACTGCGCTGGCAGAACGGGTGCAGCAAGGTGAGATCAGCGCCGCCGAACTAGCACAGCAGGCGCAGGCCGCCGTCAGCCTGATCAACCCACAAATCGGTTCCGTGGTGGAACTGTTTGATGATGCAATCGCCGCGCCGCAGACCGACGGCACGCGGCTCGATGGCCCGTTTCGCGGCGTGCCGTTTCTGATGAAAGATCTCGGCCCCGGCATAAAAAACCGGCTACAGGAGCAAGGTTCGAAATTTATGCAGGGCAACCGCCCGGCAGAAGATGCGTTTCTCACCACGCAAATCCGCGCCGCCGGGTTGAACATTATTGGCCGCACCACCACCCCGGAGTTTGGCGTTTGCGGCTCGGTGGAAAACCCGGAAGTTTATGTGACCCGTAATCCATGGGACCCGGCCTATACCACTTTCGGATCGTCGGCCGGTTCTTGTGCGTCAGTCGCGGCGGGAATCGTACCGCTGGCGCATGCCACCGACGGCGGCGGCTCGATTCGCATCCCGGCGGGTTCCCACGGGCTGATTGGGTTAAAAAGCTCGCGCGGCGTGTTATCCATCGCTCCGGCGCTTTCCGATATCACCGGGTTTGTTTCCACGCAGGGCTGCGTCAGCCGCAGCGTTCGCGACACGGCGCGGTTTATCGACAGTTGCCGGGGCGGCGCGCCGGGCGAGTTTATGCCCTACTGGGAAAGCAAACAGCCGTACAGCGAGATGATTAAGCACGATCCTGTGCCGCTGCGTATTGCCGTTTCCCACGAGTGGGGCAATTACCGTTCCGATGCTCATTTTGTCAGCGAGCTAGAGCGCACCGCGCGTTTTCTGAAAGAGCTGGGCCACCATGTTGAATGGGTGACGCCGCAGGTTGATTTCGCGCAGGCGTTTGAGGCGCAAACCACCTGCTATATCAGTAATTTTGCGCAGTTTATTCAGCGTCTGCTGGAGAAAAAAGGGCTGAGTTCACCGCCGGAGGCGCTGGTGGAGCCGATCAACATTCGTCTCTGGCAAAAAGGCATTGATATGTCCTACAGCGAACGCTGGAAAATGCAGGATGCCTTTAACACCGTATCGCGCGATTTGGGGCGTTTTTTCCAGCAGTGGGATATGATCCTGACGCCGACATTCTCCAAACCGACGCCGCTGCTGGGCGAGAAAAAATACCTGACGCTGAGCGATAACCCGGACGTGATGGACTGGTTCTACAACCTGTGGGATATCTTTTCTTACACCCCGCTCGCCAGCCTGACCGGCACCGCCGGGATCTCGATCCCGCTCGCCTGGCAGCAGTCCGGCATTCCGCTGGGTATGCATTTTCAAACCCGCCAGGCCAACGATGGTCAGTTGCTACAGCTTGCTGCCCAGCTTGAACGCGCGCTCGGCGGCAGCTTTATCCGCAACAATGTACCGCAGGTGCATGTGAGCCGGTGAATGCGGTCTGGCTGATTGGTGGATCAACACCCTGCCTGATGGCATTACGCTTATCAGGCAGTAGCTTTACCCAATGTCACACCGATCATGATTATTTACTCAACGCTTTGTTTGCGTACTTACGCTTAAACAATTGCAGTAGCCCTTTCACCGTGACATCTAACTGGCTACCCTCTTCATAAATGGCAGGTACAACATAATTGGCGCGTTCCTCTGCTATCAGTTTTTCAACTTTTCCCTGCGTTTTTGCTGTCTTCCATTTATCCTGGTCAAAAACGGCAAGTGAGACACCGCCCTGATAACGCACCATTTTCATGGAGGGAATATCCGTATCGCCATCGCCAAAATAAATCATTCGCTGAAACGGTATCTCTCGCAGTTCAGGCTCGATAAATCTATTTACCGCCTCATTATCCCAGGAGTTATCAATCCCTTTGTTTATCCGAAAAAGAAACTGTGTTTTTGTCGTGTAATTAATCGCCTGAGCAGGCCAGGTCGCTGAAGTGCCATCTGCGGAGTAGTGATATTTACAGGCGAAAATCATGCGAAACTTATCACCAATTTCCGTTCCGCGAATCATCGCATCAAGCCCGCTGGAGATAATGTAATGGTAGAGATCCAGCCCATTGTCAACGGCATATTTGTTAATCCGGTCAAACCAATCAGCAACCCCAGGATAGAGCGGAATGGATTTACCATGTTTTTTGAGATTATGAATGCTTAGTTCATCTGGATTTGTCCGGGCCGCTTTTTCAACCAATAGCCCAAGATAAGAAAGAATTTCATCTCCATCATTTTCTGCTGCGCGCTGCTTTACCTCCTGCCAGAATGCACCAACATTATTGATTCCCAAAGCAGGCATAAGGCCGTGTTGCGCACAATCTCCGTCAGCCAAAGTGCCATCAAAATCATAAACCAATGCACACTTCATAATACGTTCCTTATAAGCCAATGAAAGTATTGTCGACCACAGGATAGCAGCGGTGTATGTGTTTTAATATTCTCGTCGTGGTGCAGATATACCGGAACAAAAAATAACGCCATGCGTGAATACGCATGGCGTCTCTCCGTAATCCAAATCACCGCTAAACGTAGCATTACCGGGTAAAAATTACCGTTTACTCTCCCGCCATTCGCTGATACTGCGCGAAACGCTGCTTCGCATCCTGTTCGGTTTGCTCGAAGAGTTGATCCGCCAGCTCCGGCGCGGTGCGGCCCAGCGAGGCATAACGCACCTCGCCCATCAGGAAGTCGCGGAAACTCTCCTCCGGCTCGTCGGAGTCAAGAATAAACGGATTCTTGCCCTTCGCCATCAGTTGCGGGTTATAGCGCCACAGATGCCAGTAACCGGAGTCCACTGCGCGTTTTGCTTCGCGCATACTGCATCCCATCCCGGCCTTCAGACCGTGGTTGATACAGGCCGCATAAGCAATAACCAGCGACGGGCCTGGCCACGCTTCCGCTTCGGCAATAGCCCGCAGCGTCTGGGCTTTATCCGCGCCCATCGCCACCTGCGCGACATACACATTGCCGTAGCTCACCGCCATCATGCCGAGATCCTTCTTGCGTGTCCGTTTGCCTTCGGCAGCGAACTTGGCAATCGCCGCAACTGGCGTCGATTTCGACGACTGCCCGCCGGTGTTGGAGTACACCTCGGTATCAAACACCAGGATATTCACATCCTCGCCGGAGGCCAGCACATGATCGAGGCCGCCAAAACCGATGTCATACGCCCAACCGTCGCCACCAAAAATCCACTGCGAACGTTTAGCGAAATAGTCGCGGTTCTGGTACATGCGGTTCAGCAGCGGATCATCGCCTTTCTCTTGCGCCAGCAGCGCACTCAGTTGCTCGCCGCGCTCGCGCGTGCCTTCACCTCGATCTTTACTCTCCAGCCACTGGCGCAACGCCTGTTGTAACGCCTCGCTGTGCGGTGCGGTCAGTGCATCCATTGCATCGCTGGCGAGCTGTTCGCGTACCGCACGTCCGCCGAGCATCATCCCCAGACCAAACTCGGCGTTATCTTCGAACAACGAGTTAGCCCACGCCGGGCCTTGCCCTTTATGGTTGGTAGTCCAGGGAATTGACGGCGCGCTGGCCCCCCAGATTGACGAGCACCCCGTGGCGTTGGCGATCATCATGCGATCGCCAAACAACTGCGTCACCAGACGCGCATACGGGGTTTCGCCGCAGCCCGCACAGGCACCGGAAAACTCCAGCAACGGGGTTTCAAACTGGCTGCCTTTGACCGTGGTTTTGTTGAACGGATTGCTTTTTGGCGACAGAGCCAGCGCATAATCCCACACCGGTTGCATCGCTAACTGGCTCTCCAGCGGCTGCATCGGCAGGGCTTTTCCCTTCGCCGGGCAGATATCGGCACAGTTGCCACAGCCGGAACAATCAAGTGGCGAAATGGCCAGATGATAGTCGTAATCTTTCGCCCCCTGCGCCGCTTTGCTCAGCAACGCTACCGGTGCAGCATCGCGCTCTTCCTGACTCAACAGCGCCGGACGAATAGCAGCATGCGGGCAGATAAAGGCGCACTGATTGCACTGGGTACAGCCTTCGGGGTTCCACACCGGCACCTGCAACGCAATGCCACGTTTCTCCCACGCTGCGGTTCCCGTCGGGAATGTCCCGTCCTCCATACCGACAAAAGCGCTGACCGGCAGTTTGTCGCCATTCTGCCGGTTCATCGGCTCGAGGATGTCGCGGATAAAATCCGGCACCATCCGCATCTCTTCCACCGCCTCATCTTCCAGCGTCGCCCAGCGTTCCGGCACCATCACTTCCTGGATGGCTTCCATCCCCAGATCAATGGCGGCATTGTTCATATCCACCACTTTTTGCCCTTTACTGCCGTAGGATTTCTCGACTGCCTGCTTCAGATAGCCGGATGCCGCTTGCGGATCAATAATCCCCGCCAGTTTGAAGAATGCTGACTGCATCAGCATGTTAAAGCGTCCACCCAGCCCCAGCTTACGGGCGATATCTACTGCATTGAGGGTGTAAAAACGGATCCCTTCGCGGGCGATATAGCGCTTCATACTGTTTGGTAAGCGTGCTTCCAGCTCTTCACCAAACCAGGTGCAGTTCAACAGGAATGTGCCGCCGGGGTTCAGCCCCTCCAGCAGATCGTACTTATCGACATAGGATTGCTGCGAGCAGGCGATAAAATCCGCGCGGTGGATCAGGTACGGCGAGGTAATGGGCCGCTCACCAAAACGCAGGTGCGAAACGGTAATGCCGCCGGATTTTTTCGAATCGTAGGCAAAGTAGGCCTGCGCATACATCGGCGTTTTATCGCCGATGATCTTGATGGCGCTCTTGTTGGCGCTGACCGTACCGTCAGAACCCAGCCCCCAGAATTTACAGGCGGTGATCCCCTCGCGGGAAACATGGACATCATGAGAAGGCACCGGCAGCGACGTGTGCGTGACGTCGTCGAAGATCCCCACCGTGAAGCCATCTTTCGGCAGCGGTTTTTTCAGGTTCTCAAACACCGAGACAATATGTCCCGGCAGCACATCTTTACCGCCCAGCGCATAGCGACCGCCGACGATCAGCGGCGCGTTATGCTGGTGATAAAACGCGTTTTTCACATCCAGGCACAGTGGTTCCGCCTGTGCACCCGGCTCTTTGGTGCGATCGAGTACCGCAATACGTTTGACGGTTGGAGGGATTTTGGCGAAGAAGTGCGACAGTGAAAAAGGCCGGAACAGATGCACCGTCACCAGCCCGACCTTTTCACCGCTGTCGATCAGCGCATCCACCACTTCGGAAATGGTGTCGCATACCGAGCCCATCGCCACAATGATGTGATCGGCATCTTCTGCGCCGTAGTAATCAAACAGGTGGTATTCACGACCTGTCAGGCGATAGATTTCCGCCATATAGTTTTCGACGATCTCCGGTAGCGCATCGTAGTAGCGGTTGGCCGCTTCCCGCTCCTGAAAATAGATATCGGGGTTTTGCGCGGTACCACGGATCACCGGATGATCCGGGTTCAGGGCGTTACGCCGGAAGTGGTTCAGCGCGTCGGTATCCAGCAACGGCGCCAGCTTGTCATACTCCAGTACTTCGATTTTCTGGATCTCATGAGAAGTACGAAAACCATCAAAGAAGTTAATAAACGGTACGCGGCCTTTAATGGCGGAGAGGTGTGCTACCGCCGAGAGATCCATCACCTGCTGTACGTTGCTCTCCGCCAGCAATGCACAGCCGCTCTGACGAACCGCCATCACATCCTGATGATCGCCGAAAATATTCAGCGAGTTGGTTGCCAGCGCGCGGGCGCTGACGTGAAACACGCCGGGCAGCAGCTCACCGGCGATTTTGTACAGATTGGGGATCATTAACAGCAGCCCCTGCGAAGCGGTATAGGTGGTGGTCAGCGCCCCGGCCTGCAACGCGCCGTGTACGGCACCAGCCGCACCAGCTTCCGACTGCATCTCCATTAAACGCACCGGCTGGCCAAACAGGTTTTTCTTACCATCAGCCGCCCACTGATCGACGTTTTCCGCCATCGGCGTTGAAGGGGTAATGGGGTAAATCGCGGCGACATCAGTAAAGGCATACGAAATCCACGCCGCTGCCGCGTTGCCATCCATTGTTTTCATCTTTCCGGACATTGCACATTCCTCGACTGTAAGAGGTCATCTCCCTGACGCCGTTGCACAGCCTGTGCCAGCTCATTTATCTCTTTATAAACAAAGCATTAAAGGAAATAACGACAAAACGGTTGCATGAAACAAGACAGCAGACACGACATCCTGTTGAACTGCCGACAAAGTGTCGCACCGCCGTGGGTTGTCTCCAGAGGTATAGAAACGATGTGCGGAATTGTTCTGTTTCGAACAATTGGTAAGGCGATTGTTTACTCTTTGTCTCTACTTTTGCGGCAGAGAAAATACAAAATCATTAAAAATCAATAAATTAAATAAAATAGCACGGCTGGTATGTTCCCTGCACAACAGAATGTGACAAAGCAATTCACACAACCAACAGGAGAAACACCATGACCATGCGTCAATGCGCCATTTACGGCAAAGGTGGTATCGGTAAATCCACCACCACGCAAAACCTGGTCGCCGCGCTGGCGGAGATGGGCAAGAAAGTGATGATCGTCGGCTGCGACCCGAAAGCAGACTCCACCCGTCTGATCCTGCATGCGAAAGCACAGAACACCATTATGGAGATGGCGGCTGAAGTCGGCTCCGTGGAAGACCTGGAACTGGAAGATGTGCTGCAAATCGGCTACGGCGACGTGCGCTGCGCAGAATCCGGCGGCCCGGAGCCAGGCGTTGGCTGTGCTGGTCGCGGGGTGATTACCGCCATCAACTTCCTGGAAGAAGAAGGCGCCTATGTTCCCGACCTCGATTTCGTCTTTTACGACGTGCTGGGCGACGTGGTGTGCGGGGGGTTCGCCATGCCGATTCGCGAAAACAAAGCCCAGGAGATCTACATCGTCTGCTCCGGCGAAATGATGGCGATGTACGCCGCCAACAACATCTCTAAAGGCATCGTGAAATACGCTAAATCCGGCAAGGTGCGCCTTGGCGGGCTGATCTGTAACTCTCGCCAGACCGACCGCGAAGATGAGTTGATCATGGCGCTGGCGGAAAAACTCGGCACCCAGATGATCCACTTCGTTCCGCGCGACAACATTGTGCAGCGCGCTGAAATCCGCCGTATGACGGTGATTGAGTACGATCCGAAATGCAACCAGGCCAACGAATACCGCACGCTGGCGAACAAGATCGTCAACAACACCAAAATGGTCGTGCCAACGCCCATCACCATGGACGAACTGGAAGCGCTGTTGATGGAATTCGGCATTATGGATGTGGAAGACACCAGCATTATCGGTAAAACCGCCGCCGAAGAAAACGCGGCTTGATGCACGCCCGCCAACAGGAAGACGACTATGAGCAATGCAACTGGCGAACGTAATCTGGAGATCATCCAGGAAGTGCTGGAGATCTTTCCGGAAAAAACGCGCAAAGAACGCAGAAAGCACATGATGGTGAGCGACCCGGAGATGGAAAGCGTCGGGAAATGCATCATCTCCAACCGTAAGTCGCAGCCCGGCGTGATGACCGTACGCGGTTGCTCTTACGCCGGTTCTAAAGGGGTGGTATTCGGGCCGATCAAAGATATGGCCCATATCTCCCACGGCCCGGTCGGCTGCGGTCAATACTCCCGCGCCGGGCGACGTAACTACTACACCGGCGTCAGTGGTGTCGATAGTTTCGGTACGCTCAACTTCACCTCCGATTTTCAGGAGCGCGATATCGTGTTTGGCGGCGATAAAAAACTGACCAAACTGATTGAAGAGATGGAGACGCTGTTCCCGCTGACCAAAGGGATCTCCATTCAGTCCGAATGCCCGGTAGGCCTGATTGGCGACGACATTGAAGCCGTCGCTAACGCCAGCCGCAAAGCCATCAATAAACCGGTCATTCCGGTGCGATGCGAAGGCTTTCGCGGCGTTTCCCAGTCACTCGGCCACCACATCGCCAACGACGTGATCCGCGACTGGGTACTGGATAACCGCGAAGGTAAGCCGTTTGAGGCTGGCCCTTATGACGTGGCGATCATCGGTGATTACAACATCGGTGGCGATGCCTGGGCGTCGCGCATTTTGCTCGAAGAGATGGGCCTGCGCGTGGTGGCGCAGTGGTCCGGCGACGGCACGCTGGTTGAGATGGAGAACACGCCGTTCGTCAAACTCAACCTTGTGCACTGCTACCGCTCAATGAACTACATCTCCCGCCATATGGAGGAGAAACACGGTATTCCGTGGATGGAGTACAACTTCTTCGGCCCGACCAAAGTCGCCGAGTCGTTGCGCAAAATCGCCGATATGTTTGATGACACCATTCGCGCCAACGCCGAAGCGGTGATCGCCAAATATCAGGCGCAGAACGACGCCATCATCGCCAAATACCGTCCGCGTCTGGAAGGCCGCAAAGTACTGCTTTATATGGGCGGCTTACGTCCTCGTCATGTGATTGGTGCTTATGAAGATTTGGGGATGGAAATTATCGCTGCGGGTTATGAATTTGCCCATAACGATGACTATGACCGCACCCTGCCGGATCTGAAAGAAGGCACTTTGCTGTTCGATGATGCCAGCAGTTATGAACTGGAAGCCTTTGTCAAAGCGCTGAAGCCGGATCTGATCGGCTCCGGCATTAAAGAAAAGTACATCTTCCAGAAAATGGGGGTGCCATTTCGCCAGATGCACTCCTGGGATTACTCCGGCCCCTATCACGGTTATGACGGCTTTGCCATCTTCGCCCGCGATATGGATATGACGATCAACAACCCCGCGTGGGGCCAGTTGACCGCGCCGTGGCTGAAATCCGCCTGATTTTAATCCTGCTATCCCGTCTGTTCACCGATTTGTGGCGCGGGAGGAGAACACCATGAGCCAAAGTGCTGAGAAAATTCAAAACTGTCATCCGCTGTTTGAACAGGGTGCGTACCAGATGCTGTTTAAAGATAAACGGCAACTGGAAGAGGCCCACGATCCGGCGCGCGTGCAGGAGGTCTTTCAATGGACCACCACGGCAGAGTATGAAGCGCTTAACTTTCAACGCGAAGCGCTGACAATCGATCCGGCCAAAGCCTGCCAGCCGCTGGGCGCGGTACTTTGCGCGCTGGGCTTTGCCAATACGCTGCCGTATGTTCACGGCTCCCAGGGGTGCGTAGCCTATTTCCGCACCTATTTTAACCGTCACTTTAAAGAGCCGATTGCCTGTGTTTCTGACTCGATGACGGAAGATGCGGCAGTATTCGGCGGCAACAACAACCTGAACACCGGGTTGCAGAACGCCAGTGCCCTCTACAAACCGGAAATCATTGCCGTCTCTACCACCTGTATGGCGGAAGTCATCGGCGACGATCTCCAGGCGTTTATTGCTAACGCCAAAAAAGATGGCTTTGTCGACGCGGCAATCCAGGTGCCTTACGCGCACACACCAAGCTTTATCGGCAGTCATATCACCGGCTGGGACAATATGTTTGAGGGCTTCGCCCGTACTTTTACTGCCGATTACAGCGGGCAACCGGGCAAGTTACCGCGTATCAATCTGGTCAGCGGATTTGAAACTTATCTCGGCAATTTCCGCGTACTGAAACGCATGATGGCGCAAATGGAGGTGCCGTGCAGCCTGCTTTCCGATCCCTCCGAAGTGCTGGATACGCCAGCAGACGGGCATTATCACATGTACGCTGGCGGCACGACCCAGCAGGAGATGCGCGAAGCGCCTGACGCTATCGATACCCTGCTGCTGCAACCCTGGCAACTGGTGAAAAGCAAAAAAGTGGTGCAGGAAAGCTGGAACCAACCCGCCACCGAGGTGCAAATCCCGATGGGGCTGGCCGGAACAGATGAACTGCTGATGACAGTAAGCCAGTTAACCGGCAAAGCCATTCCGGATAGCTTAGCGCTGGAACGTGGACGGCTGGTGGATATGATGCTCGACTCCCATACCTGGCTACACGGCAAGAAATTCGGCCTGTTTGGCGACCCGGATTTTGTCATGGGACTGACCCGCTTCCTGCTGGAACTGGGCTGCGAACCGACGGTTATCCTGTGTCATAACGGCAGCAAACGCTGGCAAAAAGCGATGAAGAAAATGCTCGACGCCTCGCCATACGGGAAAGAGAGCGAAGTCTTTATCAACTGCGATCTGTGGCATTTCCGCTCGCTGATGTTTACCCGTCAGCCGGACTTTATGATCGGCAACTCCTACGCCAAGTTTATCCAGCGCGATACGCTGGCGAAGGGTGAGCAGTTTGAAGTGCCGCTGATCCGCCTGGGGTTCCCACTGTTCGATCGCCATCATCTGCACCGCCAGACTACCTGGGGTTACGAGGGGGCCATGAGTATCCTCACCACGCTGGTCAATGCGGTGCTGGAGAAAGTCGACAGAGAGACCATCAAGCTCGGCAAAACTGACTACAGCTTCGATCTTATCCGTTAAACCATCACAGCCCCGCCTTGCGCGGGGCTCAGGGAGGCACTATGCCGGTCGTTACTATTCGCCAGCGCGGCGCGGATCTCTACTGTTATATCGCCAAACAGGATCTGGAAGCGAAAATCCTGGACGTTGAGCACGACTCCCCGGAACGCTGGGGCGGTGCAATTTCTCTTGAGGGTGGTCGCCGCTATTACGTCAATCTGCAACCGGGACGGCCCTCATTTCCCATTAGTCTGCGCGCCACCCGTGACGCCCTGCTATAAGGAGATAAGCCATGTCCGACAACGATACCCTTTTCTGGCGGATGCTGGCGCTGTTCCAGGCGCTGCCGGAACTGCAACCTGCGCAAATAATGGCGTGGCTGACCGGCGACTGTGATGAGGTGCTGACGCCGGAATTGCTGGCCTCGCTGGATCAACGCCATCTGGAGCAGCGCTTTCCTCATGAGGAAGCATTAATGTCCGCCGGTCGCTGGGCGCGGGTGAAAGCGTGCCTGAACGGCGAACTACCCGCCCATTTGCGGGTGAGCAACCACGCGGCGCGCCGCCCGCAGTTGATTGTCGCTTTCTGCTCGCAGGATGGGCTGGCAATCAATGGCCATTTTGGTCAGGGGCGGCTTTTTTTTATTTATGCCTTTGATGACCAGGGCGGCTGGCTGTATGACTTACGCCGCTACGCCGCCAGCCCCGAGGACAAAGAGCCCAACGAGAGCCGCGCGCAACTGCTCAGCGATTGCCATCTGCTGTTTTGCGAAGCCGTTGGCGGCCCCGCCGCTGCCCGCCTGATCCGCCACAATATCCATCCGATGAAAGTTGCCCCCGGCCAGACCATCACCTCGCAATGCGACGCCATCAAAACGCTCCTCAACGGGCAGTTGCCGCCGTGGCTGGCAAAACGCCTTGAGCGCGCCAACCCGCTGGAAGAACGGGTGTTCTGAATCCATCCCCTTCGGGGGATTTTTTTTGCGTGAACATTGCGCCAATTGTCTGCTTTGTTGCAAAACCGACACTTTTTTTCTCTTAAAAATCAATCACTCATTACTGGCTCGCGAATTGCACCTTCTGCTACAACCCAACCAGATGATGAGGTGAAGATGAAGGGGAACGAGATCCTGGCTTTGCTCGATGAACCTGCCTGCGAGCACAACCATAAACAGAAATCCGGCTGTAGCGCGCCGAAACCCGGCGCAACAGCGGGCGGCTGCGCCTTTGACGGTGCGCAGATCACCCTGCTGCCACTCTCCGATGTTGCCCACTTGGTACACGGCCCCATTGGTTGTACCGGTAGCTCATGGGATAACCGGGGCAGTTTCAGCTCTGGCCCGGCGATCAACCGATTGGGTTTTACCACCGACCTGAGCGAACAGGATGTGATCATGGGGCGCGGCGAGCGCCGCCTGTTCCATGCTGTGCGTCATATCGTCAACCGTTACCACCCGGCCGCCGTTTTTATCTATAACACCTGCGTACCCGCGATGGAGGGTGACGATATCGAGGCCGTCTGTCAGGCGGCAGAAACCGCCATCGGCGTACCGGTGATTGCTGTTGATGTCGCCGGTTTTTACGGCAGCAAAAATCTCGGCAACCGGCTGGCCGGTGAAGTAATGGTGAAAAAGGTGATTGGCGGGCGTGAACCCGCGCCGTGGCCGGAAGATACCCCTTTTGCCCCGGCGCACCGACACGATATCGGGCTGATTGGCGAATTCAATATTGCCGGGGAGTTCTGGCACATCCAGCCGCTGCTCGATGAACTGGGTATTCGCGTGCTCGGTAGCCTTTCCGGCGACGGGCGCTTCAGTGAAATCCAGACGCTGCACCGGGCGCAGGTCAATATGCTGGTCTGTTCCAGAGCGCTGATCAACGTTGCCCGCTCGCTGCAACAGCGCTACGGCACGCCGTGGTTTGAAGGCAGTTTTTATGGCGTACGTGCCACTTCTGACGCCCTGCGTCAACTGGCGACGCTGACCGGAGACCGCGATCTGATGCAGCGCACCGAACAGCTCATTGCCCGTGAAGAACAACAAACAGAGCAGGCACTGGCCCCGCTACGCGAGCGCCTGCGCGGGCGCAAAGCGCTGCTCTATACCGGCGGCGTGAAATCCTGGTCAGTGGTCTCAGCACTCCAGGACTTGGGTATGGAAGTGGTGGCGACCGGCACACGCAAATCCACCGAAGAGGATAAACAGCGCATCCGCGAATTGATGGGTGCCGACGCGCTGATGCTTGATGAAGGTAACGCCCGCTCGCTGCTGGACGTGGTTTACCGCTATCAGGCGGACATGATGATCGCCGGGGGACGCAATATGTATACCGCCTACAAGGCGCGTCTGCCGTTCCTCGATATTAATCAGGAGCGCGAGCACGCCTTTGCTGGCTACCGCGGCATTGTCACGCTGGCCGAACAGCTCTGCCTGACTATGGAAAGCCCGGTCTGGTCGCAAACCCATTCCCGCGCCCCGTGGCAATAAGGAGCCCGCAATGGCAGAAATTATCCGCAGTAAAAAACCGCTGGCCGTCAGCCCGGTAAAAAGTGGGCAACCGCTGGGCGCGATTCTGGCAAGTATGGGCTTTGAACAGAGCATTCCACTGGTTCATGGTGCCCAGGGGTGTAGCGCCTTCGCGAAGGTCTTTTTTATTCAGCATTTTCACGACCCGATCCCGCTGCAATCGACAGCAATGGACCCGACATCCACCATTATGGGTGCCGATGAGAACATCTTCACTGCGCTGAATGTGCTGTGCTCACGTAACAACCCGAAAGCGATTGTGCTGCTGAGCACTGGCCTTTCCGAGGCCCAGGGCAGCGATATTTCGCGCGTGGTGCGTCAGTTCCGCGATGAATTTCCGCGCCATAAAGGGGTGGCGCTGCTGACCGTTAACACGCCGGATTTTTATGGCAGCCTGGAAAATGGCTACAGCGCGGTACTGGAGAGCATGGTTGAACAGTGGGTGCCGGAAAAGCCGCAGCCGGGTGTGCGCAATCGCCGCGTGAACTTGCTGCTCAGCCATTTGCTGACGCCGGGCGACGTGGAGCTGCTGCGCAGTTATGTCGAGGCATTTGGCCTGCAACCGGTGATTGTGCCGGATCTCTCCCAGTCGCTGGACGGTCATCTCGCCAGTGGGGATTTCTCGCCGATTACTCAGGGCGGCAGCAGCCTGCGGCTGATTGAGCAGATGGGACAGAGCCTCGGCACTTTCGCCATTGGCGTTTCCCTCTCCCGCGCAGCTCAGTTGCTGGCGCAGCGCAGCCACGCGGAAGTGGTCACGCTGCCGCACCTGATGACCATGAGCCAGTGCGATACGTTTATTCATCAACTGAAACGCCTCTCCGGGCGCGACGTTCCGGCGTGGATCGAGCGCCAGCGCGGGCAGTTGCAGGATGCGATGATCGATTGTCATATGTGGTTGCAGGGCGTACCTGTTGCGCTGGCTGCCGAGGGCGATCTGCTCGCCGCTTGGTGTGATTTCGCCCGCGATATGGGCATGGTTCCCGGCCCGGTGGTGGCACCAGTGAGTCAGAAAGGGTTGCAGGATCTGCCGGTTGAAAAAGTCATCATCGGCGATCTGGAAGATATGCAGGATCTGTTGTGCGAAACGCCTGCATCGCTGCTGGTGTCCAATTCTCACGCCGCTGATTTGGCCGGGCAGTTCGGCATTCCGCTGGTGCGCGCCGGTTTCCCCCTGTTCGACCGCCTGGGCGAATTTCGCCGCGTGCGCCAGGGTTACGCCGGAATGCGCGACACCTTGTTTGAGCTGGCAAACGCGCAGCGCGATCGCCACCATCATCTTGCCGCTTATCACTCCCCGCTGCGTCAGCGTTTTTACGAACCCGCATCTTCGGAAGGTGACTATGCAACATGTTAACCGACAATTCAGCACCATCTGCGACAGCGAATGGTCGATGAGAGTGGCCTTTGCCAGTTCGGATTACCACCATGTCGATCAGCATTTCGGCGCCACGCCGCGGCTGGTGGTGTACGGCGTCAAAGAGGATGACGTTACCCTGCTGCGGGTGGTGGATTTCACGGTACTGCCCGGTCATCAACAGGAGAAGCTGACCAGCCGGATTAGCGCGCTGGAGGATTGCGTGACGCTCTACTGTGTCGCGATCGGTGAGACGGTTTTTCGCCAGCTTTTGCAGGTCGGCGTACGCGCGGTGCGCGTTCCGGCTGATACGCCGATTGTCGGGCTGTTGCAGGAGATCCAACACTACTGGTACGACAAAGAGCAGCGAAGAAGTGAGCGCAGCCGCAATCCCGATCGCTTTGCCCGCCTGCTGCAGGAGGATGAGTGGCAGGAAGAGGATAAGCGCTAATTCCTTTTCTGTGTCAGCTCTGTGACAAAGCCAACATAAAACTGCGACATAGTTCGCAGTTTTATGTCAGACAACAAAATCATCTCATTGAAATATAAAGAATTAACTTTCTGGTACTGCTTTTGCTTCCCCCCTATTACACGCTGTTGATTGACGCGGTGTAATGCGCTCCGGCGCGTTCCGTCATACATACTGGGAGCCAAAAGCATGTGGAATTACTCCGAGAAAGTGAAAGATCATTTTTTTAATCCCCGTAACGCACGGGTGGTGGAAAACGCCAACGCCGTGGGTGATGTGGGATCGTTAAGCTGTGGCGATGCGTTACGGCTGATGCTGCGAGTGGATCCGCAAGATGAAACCATTCTTGAGGCCGGGTTTCAGACCTTTGGCTGCGGCAGTGCGATTGCCTCTTCTTCCGCCTTAACGGAACTGATTATCGGCCGCACACTGGCGCAGGCCGAACAGGTCACCAACCAACAGATTGCCGATTATCTTGACGGTTTACCGCCGCAAAAAATGCACTGCTCAGTCATGGGCCAGGAAGCGCTGCGCGCTGCCATCGCTAACTACCGCGGCGAGACGCTGGAAGATGAGCACGAAGAAGGCGCACTGATTTGTAAGTGCTTTGGCGTGGATGAAGGACAGATTCGCCGCGCGGTGCTGAGCAACGGGCTGACTACGCTGGAAGAGGTGATCAACTACACCAAAGCCGGCGGCGGTTGTACCTCGTGCCATGAAAAAATCGAACTGGCGCTGGCCGATATTCTCGCACAGCACCCGCAGGTCGCCGCGCCGGTTGCGACAACCAAAGATCCGCACTGGCAGGAAGTGGTTGATGCCATTACCGAACTGCGCCCGCATGTTCAGGCCGATGGTGGCGATATGGCGCTGCTCAGTGTGGCAAACCACAAAGTCACGGTCAGTCTCTCCGGCAGTTGTAGCGGCTGCATGATGACCGACATGACGCTCGCCTGGTTACAGCAAAAACTGATGGAACGCACCGGCTGTTATATGGAAGTCGTGGCCGCCGAAGCCGCAGCGTATTAACAGAGAGGGGAAGAACATGAAACAGGTTTATCTGGATAACAACGCCACCACGCGAATCGATCCGATGGTACTGGAAGCGATGATGCCCTTCCTGACCGAGCATTATGGTAACCCGTCTTCGATTCATGATTTCGGCACACCTTCCCGCGCGGCCCTTGAGCGTGCGCACCAGCAGGTTGCCGACCTGCTTGGTGCCGACCATGCCAGCGAGATTATTTTCACCTCCTGTGCCACCGAAGCCACGTCAACGGCGCTGCTCGCCTGTGTTGAACTGATGCCGGAGCGCCGGGAAATTATTACCACAGCGGTGGAACACCCGGCCACGCTTGCCGTTTGCGAACACCTGGAGCGCCAGGGTTATCTGATCCACCGCATTGGCGTTAATGCCGACGGTGCACTGGATATGGCGCAGTACCGCCAGGCGCTAAGCCCGCAGGTAGCGGTGGTCAGTGTGATGTGGGCGAACAACGAAACCGGCGTGCTGTTTCCGGTGATTGAAATGGCGGCCATGGCACAGGAATACGGTGCGCTGTTCCACTGTGATGCCGTGCAGGTGGTCGGAAAAATTCCGCTGGATATTGGCCGTACACAGATCGATATGCTCTCCTGTTCGGCACACAAACTGCACGGGCCGAAAGGCATAGGCTGCCTCTATCTGCGGCGCGGGACACGTTTTCGTCCGCTGCTGCGCGGCGGCCATCAGGAGAGAGGTCGCCGTGCCGGGACAGAAAACATCGCCGGGATTGTCGGCATGGGCGCGGCCTGCGAACTGGCGCAAATCCATCTGCCGGGTGCCTCCTCGCTGGCGCAACTGCGCGATCGACTGGAAAAAGGCCTCATAGCGCAGGTGCCTTCCGTAATGGTGATGGGTGGCAATCAGCCGCGCGTACCGGGCACCACCAATCTGGCGTTTGAGTTTATCGAAGGGGAAGCCATTTTATTGCTGCTGAATCAGATGGGAATTGCGGCGTCGAGTGGTAGCGCCTGTACCTCCGGTTCGCTGGAGCCTTCGCATGTTATGCGGGCGATGAACATTCCTTACACTGCCGCGCACGGTACGATTCGTTTCTCGCTGTCGCGCTATACGCGTGAGAAAGAGATCGACTACGTAATCGACACACTGCCAACGATTATTGCCCGTCTGCGGATGCTCTCGCCCTACTGGCAGGAGGGAAAAACCGTGGTGGCTGATTCGGCATTTGCGCCGTTATACGGCTAAGGCGGCGCGCATGAACGTGCTTATCAACGACACTACCCTGCGCGACGGTGAACAGAGCCCCGGTGTCGCTTTTCTTGCCAGCGAGAAAATCGCCATCGCCGAGGCGTTGTTTGCCGCGGGCATAACCGCGCTCGAAATCGGCACGCCAGCGATGGGCGACGAGGAGCGCCAGCGTATTTTACAGGTACGCCAGCATTTGCCCGCCGCAACGCTGATGTCCTGGTGTCGGATGAACAGCGACGAGATCCGCCAGAGCGCCGATCTTGGTATGGACTGGGTGGATATCTCTCTGCCCGCTTCAGATAAGCTACGCCAGTACAAGCTTCGCGAGCCGCTACCGCAGTTGCTCGATAAACTGGGTACGCTGATTGCGCAAGCGCGGACGCTGGGAATGCAGGTTTGTGTCGGCTGTGAAGATGCCTCGCGCGCCAGCGATCAGACGTTGAACCAGATTGCCGATATCGCCCGCGAGGCGGGAGCGAAACGGCTACGTTTTGCCGACACTCTCGGCCTGCTCGATCCCTTTACCACCACCGTACGCATCCAGGCGCTTGGCGAATACTGGCCGGGTGAAATCGAAATGCACGCGCACAATGATCTGGGGCTGGCGACCGCCAATACGCTGGCGGCAGTACGTGCCGGAGCCACCAGCGTCAACACTACAGTGCTGGGACTGGGCGAACGCGCAGGCAATGCCGCACTGGAAACCGTTGCGCTGAGCCTGAGCCGCTGTCTGCAACGGGATTGTGGCGTTGATTTTACACGCCTGCCGTCTCTGTGCCAGACCGTGGCCAACGCGGCACAGCGGGCGATTGACCCGCAGCAACCACTGGTAGGTTCGCAGGTGTTCACCCATGAATCTGGCGTTCATGTCGCGGCGCTGCTGCGCGATCGCGAAAGCTATCAGGCGATTGATCCGGCGCTGATGGGTCGTGAGTACCGGCTGGTGCTGGGCAAACACTCCGGCCGCCAGGCGGTGGATGGCGTCTTCGCCCGCATGGGATATCACCTCGATACCCTGCAAATCGATCTGCTGCTGCCGGCGATCCGCCGCTTTGCTGAACGCTGGAAACGCACACCAAAAGAGGATGAACTGGTGGCACTCTACGATGCGCTGTGCGGGGAATCTGCACATTTTGCGAGGGGCTGATGATGGAGTGGTTTTATCAAATCCCCGGCGTGGATGAACTCGATAGCGCCGAATCCTTTTTTGAGTTTTTCAGCGTGCCGTATGACCCGCTGGTGCTGCGCCACTGCTGTCTGCCGGTGTTACGGGAGTTTCACCAACGATTGCGGCAAAACGTACCGCTGCGCAATCTGCTTGAAGAGGCACCCCGTGCCCCGTGGCTGCTGGCGCGCAGGTTGCTGACGGAGAGCTATCAGCACTACCTTCCGGAGCAGACCCCATGAGACAAAAATTCGATTTTGGCGAAGAGGTGCGCGTTACCCGCGCCATTCGCAATGACGGCACCATGCGCGGCTTTGCGCGCGGCGACCTGCTGGTTCGTCGCGGCAGTACGGGTTTTGTCCGCGAATGGGGCACGTTTTTGATGGATCAGATTATCTATCAGGTGCATTTTCTTGATGATGATTTAGTGGTTGGCTGCCGCGAGCAGGAACTGCTGCCGCTTTCTGTTCCGTGGCACGCCGGGCAGTTTCAGTATGGCGATCGGGTTGCCTGCCGCCACGCGCTGTCAGTGAATGGCGAAGTGGTAATCGCCGCCGGAGAGCATGGTTGCATCGAAGGAACGGACCAGGGCGAAAGCGGCGATAGTTACACCGTCACGTTTTCCGGGCGCTGGTTCCAGGTACCCGCCAGCGCCATCATCCTGCTGGAGACCGATGTATGACACCGTGGCAACGCTTCGCCCGGCGGCGGCTGGCGATAACGCGCTGGCAGTGCGAACCGGAACACATTCCTGCCGATCAGCAAACTGCTTTCGACGACGCCTTTACCCGCCAGTGCCAACTGGAACAGGCGGTGGTGGAAGTTGCTGTCGGTGAAGCTCTGCCGGATAGCCTACTGCAAAGTGTCGCGACCTCGCTGGCAAGCTGGCTGGATGACGGGCATTTTTCTGCTGGCGAGCGGCAAACGGTGATCCGGCATCATGCCCGTATGGAGTGGCAGTTCGCCGATGTTGCCAGACGCGCCCCGCTGCCGGACGATTTACAGGTGCTGGCGTGGTATCAGCAACATCAGGCGCAGTTTATGCGCCCGCCGCAGCGGCTGACATCTCACCTGTTGCTGACGGTCGATAACGACGATGCCGCAGTGCAGCGCCAGATCCGCCGCTTTCATCAGGACATTAGCGCCTCGCGCCAGGCTTTTGCCCGGCTGTCGCAGCGCTACTCTCACTGCCCCAGCGCACTGGAGGGCGGACGTCTCGGCTGGATAAGCCAAGGGCTGCTCTATCCAGAACTCGACGCCGCACTGTTTGCGCTCGCGGAAAATGGCCTCAGCGCGCCCATCGAAACCCGCCTCGGCTGGCATCTGTTGTGGTGCGAAGCGATCCGTGACGCCGCACCGATGCCGCAGGAAGAAGCGCTGGAAAAAGCGAGACGTTATTTGATTGGTCAACATCAGCAGCAGTACCAGCGACAGTGGCTGGCGGCGTTAACCCGCAGCGTGGTGGCGGGATAATTTCACCGTAATCCTCAACATGCACCGCCGGATGGTGCGAACACTTATCAAGCCTTCCTGTCTAACCTGTGGTTGTTGCCGGGTAAATACAGCGTTACCCGGCCATATCGCTTACAAAAATACCGGTTTAAGGGTTTCCAGCCAGGCATCCACCCGCTCGTCGGTCAGGTCATACTGGTTGTCCTGATCGATCACTAAGCCGACAAATTTATCCGCCTCCAGCGCCGATGAGGCGTTGAATTCATAGCCTTCATTCGGCCAGTGGCCAACAATCTGCGCGCCGCTGTTTTTCAGCACGTCATACAGCGCGCGCAGGCCACTGACGAAGTTATCCGGGTAGCCCACCTGGTCGCCAAGACCAAACAACGCCACGGTTTTACCGCTCAGGCTGTTGCTATCAAGCTGGGCGACAAACTCTCCCCATGACGCTTCCTCACAGCCAGCATTCAGCCCCGGTAGTTGCCCGTCGCCGAGCGTTGGTGTCCCCAGCAGCAGCACCGGATAAGAAAGAAACGTGTCAAGATCGGTACGGTTGATATTCACCGGCGCATCGGCCGCCGCACCCAGTTTTTTGTGGATCATTTTGGCAATCTTGCGGGTTTTGCCCGTATCAGTACCGAAGAAAATTCCAATGTTAGCCATCGCGTGCTCCTGTGAGAAAAAGTGTAAATCCGCCATGAACAGGCGGCTATCACCGGAGATATTGCGAAGGCTGTGCCAGTTTTTTTGCCGGGCAATGGCTGCACTGTATTGGCCCGTTATGCACCAGAGCGGCGCTTTTTTATCCGCCAGAATGGCCTCTGCTGCGCACAGCCAGAGGGCAAAAGACTAAAAATCGGCGGCAAACAGGGATCTGGATCAATCTTACGGCGAGTAACAGAGGTCAAAGGCGTATCCTTTGCATGGTTAATGAGCGTCCGTTTATGTTCGGATGAAAGTCGACAGGTGGCACAAATTGTCATAACTGCGACATTCCCATGTTGACCACAGGAGTTTGTGATGACCCTGAATATGATGATGGACGCCGCAGCGCCCGCCGAGATCGCCGGGGTGCTCTCACAACAGCATCCCGGGTTGTTTTTCACCATGGTTGAACAGGCTCCCGTCGCGATTTCACTGACCGATGCCAATGCCCATATTCTGTACGCCAACCCCGCATTTTGCCGCCAGTCGGGGTATGAGCTGGAAGAGTTGTTGCAGCAAAACCCGCGCCTGCTTGCCAGTAAACAGACGCCGCGTGAAATCTATCAGGATATGTGGCACACCCTGCTGCAACATCGTCCGTGGCGCGGGCAACTGATCAATCGTCGCCGCGACGGCAGCCTGTTTCTGGTGGAAATCGACATCACCCCGCTGTTTAATGCGTTCGGCAAACTCGAACATTACCTGGCAATGCAGCGCGACATCAGCGCCAGCTACGCACTGGAACAGCGGCTGCGCAATCATATGACGCTAACCGAAGCCGTGTTGAATAACATTCCGGCGGCAGTTGTGGTGGTTGATGAACGCGATCAGGTGGTAATGGATAACCTCGTCTACAAAACCTTTTGCGCCGATTGCGGTGGTAAAGAGCTGCTCACCGAACTCAATTTTTCCGCCCGTAAGGCGGAACTGGCTCAGGGCCAGGTGCTGCCAGTAGCGCTGCGTGGCAGCGTGCGCTGGTTGTCCGTCACCAGTTGGGCGCTGCCGGGCGTCAGTGAAGAAGCGGGCCGCTACTTTATTGATAGCGCCGTGCCGCGCACGCTGGTGGTGATCACCGACAATACCCAGCACCAGCAACAACAGGAACAGGGGCGCCTTGATCGTCTGAAACAGCAGATAACTAGCGGTAAATTGCTGGCGGCGATCCGCGAATCGCTGGACGCCGCGCTGGTGCAACTCAATTGCCCGATCAATATGCTGGCCGCCGCGCGCCGTTTAAATGGCGACGATCACAGCAATCTGGCGCTGGATGCCGCCTGGCGTGAAGGCGAAGAAGCGATGGCGCGGCTGCAACGCTGCCGTCCGTCGCTGGAGCTGGAAAGCCCGGCAGTTTGGCCACTTCAGCCTTTCCTTGACGACCTGCGCGCCCTGTATCACACCCGATATAACCAGGGCGAAAACCTGCAAATTGAGCTGGAATCCCCCGATCTGGTGGGCTTTGGCCAGCGAACACAACTGCTTGCCTGCCTGAGCCTGTGGCTCGACAGAACCCTGGATATTGCCGCTGAGCTACGTGATTTCACGGTGCAGACTCAGCTTTACGCCCGCGAAGAGAGCGGCTGGCTGTCGTTCTATTTAAATGACAATGTGCCGCTGATTCAGGTGCGCTATACCCATTCCCCCGATGCACTCAATGCTCCCGGTAAAGGCATGGAGCTGCGGTTGATCCAGACACTGGTCGCCCACCATCGCGGCGCAATAGAACTGACCTCCCGACCTCAGGGAGGCACCTGCCTGACCCTGCGTTTCCCGTTATTTCATTCATTGACCGGAGGCTCACTATGACTCAGCGAACCGAGTCGGGTACCACCGTCTGGCGCTTTGACCTCTCCCAGCAGTTTACCGCCATGCAGCGTATCAGCGTGGTGTTAAGCCGGGCGACGGAGGTCGGGCAGACGCTACAGGAAGTGCTATGCGTGCTGCACAATGATGCCTTTATGCAGCACGGGATGATCTGCCTGTACGACAGCCAACAAACGATCCTTACCATTGAAGCCTTGCAGGAGGCCGATCAACAGCTTATTCCCGGCAGTTCGCAGATTCGCTACCGTCCGGGTGAAGGGCTGGTCGGCACGGTGTTGTCGCAGGGGCAATCTCTTGTGCTGCCCTGTGTCTCCGACGATCAGCGTTTTCTCGATCGCCTTGGATTATATGATTACAGCCTGCCGTTTATTGCCGTGCCGCTGATGGGCCCAAACTCACAGCCTATCGGTGTGCTGGCCGCCCAGCCAATGGCCCGCTACGAGGAGCGGCTGCCTGCCTGCACGCGTTTTCTGGAAACCGTCGCCAATCTGGTGGCGCAAACCGTCCGCCTGATGACACCGCCCAGCGTCTCGCCCTCACCTCGTGCAGCCGCCACGCAGATCGCCAGCCAGCGAGGGTGCTCGCCGTCGCGATCGTTTGGCTTTGAAAATATGGTCGGTAAAAGCGCGGCCATGCGCCAGACGCTGGAAATTATTCGCCAGGTATCGCGCTGGGACACCACCGTGCTGGTGCGTGGCGAAAGCGGAACCGGTAAAGAGCTGATTGCCAATGCTATCCACCACAATTCACCGCGCGCCGCCGCGCCGTTTGTAAAATTCAACTGTGCGGCTCTGCCTGATACGCTGCTGGAGAGTGAACTCTTCGGCCATGAAAAAGGGGCGTTTACGGGTGCGGTACGCCAGCGCAAGGGCCGCTTTGAACTGGCGGATGGCGGTACGCTGTTTCTTGATGAGATCGGCGAAAGTAGCGCCTCGTTTCAGGCGAAACTGCTGCGTATCTTGCAGGAAGGCGAAATGGAACGCGTCGGTGGAGATGAAACGCTGCAGGTGAACGTACGGATCATTGCCGCCACCAACCGCAATCTGGAAGAGGAAGTTCGGCTGGGGAATTTTCGCGAAGATCTCTACTATCGCCTCAATGTGATGCCGATCTCCCTGCCCCCGCTCCGCGAGCGGCAGGAGGACATTGCCGAGCTGGCACACTTTCTGGTGCGTAAAATCGCGCAAAACCAGAACCGCACGCTGCGCATCAGCGATGGCGCAATCCGTTTGTTGATGAGCTATAGCTGGCCCGGAAACGTGCGTGAACTGGAAAACTGCCTTGAGCGATCGGCTGTAATGTCGGAAAGCGGGCTGATCGATCGCGACGTGATTTTGTTTCACCACCGGGAGAATCTGCCAAAACCGCCGCAACCCAGCACACTACACGAAGAGAGCTGGCTCGATCAGAACCTCGACGAGCGACAAAGATTGATCGCCGCGCTGGAGAAAGCCGGTTGGGTACAGGCAAAAGCAGCACGTTTGCTGGGAATGACCCCGCGCCAGGTGGCTTACCGTATTCAGACGATGGACATTACCATGCCGAGAATGTAATGCAGGCTTTTGTGACATTCAACACATTGTCAGCCAAACGCCACAAACTCGACAAACAAACGACGGCACGGTGAATTTAAAACATTAATTTTCAGCAAGTTACAGAAATAATAAGCGGTACAGGTTTTGCAGCAAGAGGTTATGACCACACAACCAAGGTACGCCCATGACTTCCTGCTTATCCGCCGCTGGCGGTTCACGCTGTCACACCGGGCAGCGCGAACCTTTATCTGATGTTGTTGCCGGTAAGGTCGCGTCGCACCCCTGCTACTCGCAAAACGGTCATCACCGCTATGCCCGTATGCATCTGCCGGTCGCGCCTGCCTGTAACCTGCAATGTAACTACTGCAACCGCAAATTTGATTGCAGTAATGAGTCGCGCCCCGGCGTGTCGTCATCTCTGCTGACGCCAGAACAGGCGGTAGCCAAAGTGCGCCATGTAGCCGCAGTGATCCCACAATTGTCAGTGGTTGGCATCGCCGGGCCTGGTGACCCACTGGCCAATATTCAACGCACCTTCACCACCCTGGAAATGGTGCGCGAACAGCTCCCCGACCTGAAACTTTGCCTCTCAACCAACGGGCTGATGCTACCGGATGCGGTAGAGAGACTGGTGAATGTTGGTGTTGACCATGTCACGGTGACGATTAATACATTGGATGCGGATATCGCGGCGCAAATTTACGCCTGGCTGTGGCTTGATGGTGAACGCTACAGCGGGCGTGAAGCCGGCGAGATCCTGATTGCCCGCCAGCTTGAAGGTGTGCGTTGCCTGACGGCTAAAGGTGTGCTGGTGAAGATCAACTCGGTATTGATCCCCGGCATCAACGATGGTGCCCTAAGCGATGTCAGCCGTGAACTGCGCGCCAGCGGGGCCTTTATTCACAATATTATGCCGCTGATCGCCCGGCCGGAGCACGGTACGGTATTCGGCCTGAATGGGCAGCCGGAACCGAATGCACAGATGATAGCCCAGGTGCGCGAGCGTTGCGGCGAAGTGATGCCGCAGATGACGCACTGCCAGCAGTGCCGTGCTGACGCGATTGGTATGCTCGGCGAGGATCGCAGCCAGCAGTTTGCTCTGACGCCGGTTGAAGAGTCCCCGCAGCCGTGGTTGCCGACGCTTTACCGCCGGGCGCAGTTACATGCCAGCATTGCCACGCGCGGCGAATCGGAAGAGCCAGATGCCTGCCTGGTGGCGGTCGCCTCCACGCGTGGCGATGCGATTGATTGCCACTTTGGTCATGCCGATCGTTTTCGCATTTACAGCCTGTCGGCAGCGGGCGCTGTGCTGGTCAATGAGCGCTTTACGCCGAAATTTTGTCAGAGAAGCGACAACTGTGAACCGCAGGAAAGCGACGCGCGGATGACGGCAGTTCTCGATCTGCTGGCCGATGTGAAAGCGGTATTCTGCGCCCGTATTGGCTACGCACCGTGGCAAAAACTGGAAGCGCGCGGCATTCAACCTTGCGTCGATCACGCCTGGCAACCGGTTAACGAGGCGCTGACCGGCTGGTGGCAACTATGGCGTAAAACTACGCCGTCCGATCCGGCGTCACAGGGGGTGGCATGATGCCTGTTCACGACTGGCTGCGGCGTTTGCTGTGGCTCTATGCACACGGAGAAGGCTGTTATCCGCTGATGATGGGCCTGCGGGCAACCGAGTGGGATGCCCTGCAAGCGCAGTTCGATCCCCCCTCGCAGCCTATGCCCGCCGATTGTTTGCTGCGGCAAAAGCTGATGACCGAGTTGAATGCCACCCGCAGCGATGAACAGCAACAACTGGCGCAGTGGCTGGCGAGCTATATGGCACCAGGCGCGGCGCCGATGCACAACATTATCGCCAGCGTTTCACTGGCATTTAATCATCTGTGGCAGGATCTGGGGCTAAGCTCGCGTCAGGAGTTGCGCGAGTTAATGAGCGACTGTTTTCCACTGCTGGTAGAAATGAACAGCGAAAATATGCGCTGGAAAAAGTTTTTTTATCGTCAGCGCTGTCTGCATTCCGCTGGCGAACTTATTTGCCGTTCCCCAAGTTGCGATGCCTGCTGCGAACGCGTGTTCTGTTTTGCCCCTTCCTGAATATATATTTCACGCGGCCCGCTAACCTTAAGTGAAACGGGCCACTCCTGCCGCGCATTTATTATTTGTTGCCCTCTATTTTTTAATAGTTAAAGTGAAATATCCTGCAACAATCACATGGATCCTGTACTGTTACTTATATAGTGGCATAACGAAGATAAGCAGTACGCAGGTACGCGAGGTGGCAAATGTACTCTTTTGTAGCCAGACAGGCGATTTTTGATAACCTACTGAATACCGTCGGTTATGAACTGCTCTTCAGGAACAGTATGGATAACCGATTCCCGGATGTTTCCGCCGAGCAGGCCACGACTCAACTGATTGAAGAGCAATTTCTTAGCGCTCCAGTAGGGCGTAAAAACGACAACAGTACCGTATATGTCAATTTCCCCTACCAGTTACTGGTTCAGGGGCTGGCGGAGACGCTGCCAAAGAATCGCGTGGTGATTGAAATACTCGAAGATGCCAGCCCGGATCGCTCATTGCTGGAAGCGGTAAAACGTATGCATACCCAGGGCTTTCGCATCGCGCTGGATGATTTCAGCCCTGGTAACGAGTGGGATGCCTTTATTCCCTATATTGACGTGATTAAATTTGATATAAGGAAAAGCCCACGCGAGGAAATCGACCATTATATTCGCACTCACAGCGAGTCGTTACGTCATGCCGTATTACTGGCAGAAAAAGTGGAAACCTATGATGAATATGAATCCTATAAAAAATTGGGTTTTCATCTTTTCCAGGGTTATTTTTTCAGCAAACCGGTGGTCACCAAACGGAATAAACTGGTACAAAACCAGGCATTTGCCCTGAAATTAATGCAGGAAGTGAACGTTGAATCGCCAAACCTTAATAAAATTGAAGAATTGTTAAAACGTGATGTCACGTTGTCGTTTAAAATTATGCGCTATGCGCAAAATATCCTCTATAACACCCGTGGCATATGCGGTTTCCGTAACCAGTCGCTGCGAGATATTGTGGTCTACCTTGGCATTAATGGAATGCGGCGCTTCGTATTGATGGCCTGTCTGACCTCCTTCGACAACGTAACCACTACGGAAATTTATTATCTGAGCCTGATTCGCGCTAAATTCTGTGAACTGGTTGCAGAACGAACTTCCGCCGCCAGTCTCAGCAATGATGCATTTATGGTCGGTCTGTTTTCACTGCTGGATGTGATCCTCGGCTTGCCGCTCGGAGAGTTAATGAGCCAAATCGCTGTATCGCCGGAGGTTGCAACCGCACTGGAAAAAGAGAGCGGTAAACTCTATCCGTTTGTGCAGCTCGCGCGTCTTTTCGAGCTGAGAAAATGGGAAGAAGTAAGTGACATCACCCACAAAATCGGCTTGACCGATTCCGCCATCGTAGAGTTAATGAACCAGGCGACAAAGTGGGCAGATGAGCTACCATTAAGCCTGTCGCATTAATTTTCACCTTTTTTTTCAGCGTGCGTAAAATAATCAACTCCTGCACACCACTATTGTGTGAAACATTATTTCACTTCATACGAATACAAGTTAGTTATATTATTAATAGTCAAAATGGCTTTATCCTAAATTACGCTTTGCGATGTGAGTTTTTGCATAATAATCTGAGTAAATTGTGATATTGATCAGATAAATAAATCAATAAAATCCCCAAAACTGCCGTTATTAATACTACATCCCTTTTCACGCAGCGTTGAAACATGAAAAAATTAGCACAAGCCACCGTATTGACTAAGTTGCTCATCGGTTTCTCTATCCTCATTGTTATGATGTTACTGTTGGGCATTGTGTCCATTTATCAGCTCAATATGAGCAACGATCATATTGATCAGTTCCGCAAAAATCGCACGCCGGGTGTGCGCTATACCCTTGAAATGCGTGGTGTGTTAGCTGAAATGCGCTTACAGCAGGTTCAGTACATTGCCTCGACAACGCCGGAATCGCTGGAGCAGCATCGCGGCGAATTGCTGCAAAACCAGGAAACGTTCCTGCGCGCGCAGCAGGCTTACGCCAATATCTCGGCGCACGATCCACAAGAGATGCGCACCCTCTTCTCCACGGTTGTCGACAACTTTAAAAACTTCATCGAAGTCAACGCCAAAGTCATCGAAGAGATGAAAAGCGGCAACGCCGCAGAAGCCGCCAAAATCAGCGGCGCCGTGTCGGCGAAATACCGCACGCAGTTGATGAAAGACCTGGCCACGCTGGTGGATATGGAAGTCGCACTCGGCAATGCTGCCGGTGAAGCCTCTCAGGCGGCTTATAAACAGGCGATCTATATGCTGAGCGGTTTACTGCTGCTGGCGCTGATTGCAACCGCCGTGATAGCCCTGTTTATCTCGCGTAACCTGGCGCGCCAGCTTGGCGGCGAACCGGCTTATGCGGTGTCGATCATGAAAGAAATTGCCGCAGGGAATCTGGGTACGCAGGTCAAACTGCGCGACAACGATACCCAGAGCCTGCTGGCGACCATCCACTTTATGAATGCCCGACTGGCCGGGATCATTAACGGTATTATCGACGGCAGTGAATCCATTTCCCACGCCGCCAGCGAAATCTCCGAAGGCAACAACGATTTGTCACAGCGTACCGAAGAACAGGCCGCCTCGCTGGTACAAACGTCGTCGAACATGCAGCAAATCACGGAGAACGTGAAGAGTAACGCGGAAAACGCCCGTAAAGCGAGCGACCTGGCGCGTCAGACCTCGCAGACCGCAGTCAAAGGCGGTAAAGAGGTGGATGACATGCTGAAACGCATGCATGAAATTTCAGCCAGCTCGCAGAAAATTGTCGACATTATTTCCGTCATTGAAGGTATCGCTTTCCAGACTAACATTCTGGCGCTGAACGCCGCCGTTGAAGCCGCCCGCGCCGGAGAACAGGGTAAAGGCTTTGCCGTGGTCGCCGGTGAAGTACGCAACCTGGCGCAGAAAAGCGCCGAGGCCGCAAAAGAGATCAAGCAACTAATCGAGGGAACGGTGGAGAAAATCACCGATGGCTCGCGCTACGCTGACACTGCCAGCCGGGCGATGGAAGAGATTGTCACCTCGGTGAACAAGGTGACGGATATTGTTGCGGAGATTTCGGCCGCCTCAACCGAACAGCATCAGGGCATTAAAGAGATCAGCGTCGCCATCGATCAGATGGATCAGGTTACTCAGCAGAACGCTACGTTGGTGGAACAGGCAGCCGTTGCCGCGCAGTCGATGACCGAGCAGAGCGAAGGCCTGCGCGATTCAGTACGTTACTTCCAGTTGGCACGCTAAAACCGCTTACAGGCCCGCCCGCCGGGCCTGCTTATTCGTTGGATCACTCCAGATGCGCACGATCAAGGCCATAGGCCTTATCCAGCGCGCCCGGCAGCGTGCGTGACGCAATCATCAGGCGATTCCAGGCATTGATAATGGCGATCGCAAATGTCAGTTCAGACAATTCCACTTCACTGAAATGCTCACGCGCTTCGCGGTACAACGCATCCGGTACGCCATCGACACCCGGCTGAGTGAGTGCTTCGCTCAGCGCCAGTGCTGCTTTCTCTTTTGCGGTGAACAGCGGCGACTCACGCCAGATAGCCACATGGTAGAGACGCAGTTCGCGCTCACCGTGGAGTTTGGCCTGTTTCACATGCATATCCAGACAAAAAGCGCAGCCATTGAGCTGTGATGCCCGAATATCGACCAGATTTTTAAGGGTAATATCCAGGCTGCTGTTATGCGATGCCTGGCTGGCATCGGACAGGGTTTTGACCAACGCCGGAACGGTCTGGAAAAGATTGATGCGGGAGCTCATGTTTTTTACCTCGTAGAGTGGTTCGACCGGGGTTATATTACTGCCTTATGCCATAGTAAAAAGATGCAAAACCATAAAATAAAGGTAGGACATGAAGCCCGGCTATAAGAGCATTTATGAGCAGTATCGCCATAGTATTGTCAGCGGGTTACTGAAGCCTGGCGACAAAGTTCCCTCTGTGCGCGTGCTGGCCAGCGAATTAGGTGTGGCGCGTAAAACCGTCGAAACCGCATGGGCAATTCTGATTGGCGAAGGTTACCTTATTAGCCAGGGCGCTCGCGGTACGCGGGTGAACCCGGATCTGATTCTGCCAGCGCAGAAACCGGCGTCGAAGCAATCCATTGTCGAAGAAAAACCACGCGCTATGATGGAAGTGTTGCGCGATCAGCAAGGATTCTTGCGCCTCGGTATTCCGTCGCTGGATGCCTTCCCTTACAAGAAATGGCTGCTGCTGTGCGGCAAAGCGGTACGATCCATGCAGCCGCTGGAGATGACCAATCCCCCGTTGGTGGGTTATACGCCGCTGCGTGAAGCCATCGCCCATTATGTGAATGTCTCGCGCGGGTTATCCTGCTCCGCAGAGCAGGTTTTTATTACCAGTGGTTACAGCAATAACCTGCGCCTGATCCTTAATACGCTGGCGACAGAACGTGACAAGGTGCTATTCGAAGATCCTGGTTACTTTTTTGGTCAGCAGGCGCTGAAACGCGCCGCCGCCAACCTGCACTTTGTGCCGGTTGATGATCAAGGCGTGAATGTCGATTATTTACTGCGTTATCATAATGATGCTCATCTGCTCTTTGTGACACCGTCACATCAAAGCCCGCTTGCAGTTACGTTGTCACTGCCGCGCAAACACCAGTTGCTGAAGTGGGCCAGCCAGAATGAGAGTTGGATCATCGAAGATGATTATGACGGCGAGTTCCACTACACCCGGAAAGTCCTGCCGGCGATGAAGAGCCTCGATAGAGATGATCGGGTCATCTATATGGGGACATTTAGCAAGACGGTGATGCCCGCCCTGCGCATTGGCTACCTTGTGTTACCCCGCGCTGCGCTCGCCCGTTTCCACGAAACCGCCGCGCTGACCGAAAGCGGCCAGCCAGTACTGACACAAAAAATTCTCGCCGCCTTTCTTGGCGAAGGCCATTTTTATCAACATCTGAAAAAAATGCGCACACTCTACTCGCAACGCAGAAAGCACATGCTGACCGCGCTGGAGAACATTTATCCGCACCTGTTCAACGTGGAAGTTAGCGATGGGGGCATGCATATCATCGCGTTTTTACGTACCAGCACGCAGGATGTGGCACTGGCGGAGATCTGGCAGTGCCATGATTTGCAGGTCAGTCCGCTATCGCGTTGGTATAACCAAACCAGCAAACGTTATGGCCTGATTATTGGCTATACCAATGTGCGATCGTATGCGGAAGCAGAAGCGTTATTGCAGCGCCCGGCTACAGAAACGCGGGCGCTGCTGGCGAGCAGTAGAAGTTCAGGGCAAACTACTAACGAAGGAGAGATCCCACGCCGTAGCGAGAAGAGATAAGCTGACAACCAACGTTACGGCCAGCGATATCGTTCTGTCTGAGTTTTCCATCGCGCGTCCCTCTTTACGGTGAGTAATGTCATTAAAGCTCAAAAATGCGTAATGTGTCTTACTCTCAAGTCCTAAAGATTAGGTTAATTGATAATTTTTGTCTGCGGTCATTTTGTGCGGTAACGTTTTTTCGCCCTGCATTTGCAGCAGATCGATCTCGATAGCATTGCAAATCGCATCCAGCGGCAGATCGTTATCCTCGAAGCCAAACGGCTCTTCCAGCTCTTCCGCCAGCGTATCCAGCGAGATAAATGTGTAAGAGATCAGCACGGAAACAAACGGCGTCATGTAGTGCAAATCCACCACCAGCGCAAACGGCAACATAATGCAGAACAGATAGACCGTGCGGTGCAGAATCAGTGAATAAGCAAAAGGCAGCGGTGTGGTAAAAATGCGCTCGCAGCCGGAAAGTACCACGGACATATCATGTAGCCGCTGGGTAATGCTCTGGAATAAGATGTCAGAAAGCGTCCCCTGCGCACGACGCTCTCCCAACCACTCCGCCATGATCAGCAGGATGCGGTTCGTGGGCGAATGCACCTCCAGCACCACCTGCAACTCTTCAACCGTTAAATATTTCGCCAGCGTTTCCGCCTGCGATTTACGCCGCAGCGTCATGCGCAGGCTGTGAGCAAAAGCCACCTGAAGACGAATAAAATGCGTGATATCACTTTCATTCGGTAACGTGGTTTTTACTTCCCGCAGCAATGAGCGTGAGGCAATCATCAATTGTCCCCACAGTACACGCGCTTCGCTGTAGCGCGAATAACAGGCGTTATTGCGAAACCCAAGAAAGATGGCGATAGCCACGCCGAGAATGCTGAATGGCGCGACGGTCAGTTTGATGCCCAGCGAGGTATACCAGGGAAGCATCAACACCACGGCGATGGAGAGCAGGAAGTTCATGAACAGACGTGAACTGATTTTCGGCAGTACTGAGCCGTGCCAGACGAAAAGACGGGGAAGCCAGTGTTGTTGTGGTCGAACGATCATGGTTTAGTTGCAGGCAAAAGGGATAGCTTCGCTATTAAACGTGATCGCAATCACAGTTGCAAGTTTGCTAATAAATTGTGACGAAGAGGCAACCTGGCTGACACTAATTGGCACAGAAGTTACTGAAACCTGTTATACAACCATAATAAAGTATGTTGTAACTAATATGAAGTAAAACGTTCGGCATAAAAACCCGGCCGCAACCGGGTTCTCCTGTTCAGCGTTGGCCGCTTAACACAGCGGTTTTACCGCTTCACGCATGCCACGCAGCAGAATCGCATCCAGATCCAGCGACACCTGTTCTACCAGGCCTGTGACTTTGCTCAGATCCTGTTCCCAGTGTTCACTGACGGACAACACGGTTTTCACCAGTTCGCTGGTGCTGATCTGGCGATCGCCGTGCTGGCTCCACAACTGCTGGTAGCGTTCGATCCAGTGCGCATCGTCCTGTACCGGATACGGCTGCCCATTACGCTCAGCGCGGTAGAATGCAATCAGCGCGGCAAGAGCGAAAGTCAGACGTGCAGGCAGTTTACCGGTCGCTTTCTGCCCTGCCAGCAACTGCGGCAGAATACGGGTACGGAATTTGGTCATGCCGTTCAGCGCAATCGACAGCAACTGATGTTTGATGTAAGGGTTGCGAAAACGCCCGGTCACGGCGCTGGCGAACGATTCCAGCTCATCGCGCGGCAGATCGAGCACCGGAATGATCTCTTCATAAATCGCTTTTTCAACAAACGCACAGATTTCACTGTCGTTCATCGCTTCACCGACGGTATCCAGACCAGCCTGGAATGCCACCGGTACCAGCGCGGTATGGGCGCCGTTGAGGATCGCCACTTTACGCTCTTTGTACGGCTTAATGTCGTCAACAATCAGGACGTTAAGCGGCAGTTTATCGAGACGCAGTTCGGAGGCCAGTGATTTCGGCCCCTGAATCACAAACAGATAGAAGTGCTCTGCGGTGTCGAGGAAGCTATCGCGGTAGCCCAGCTCAGCTTCCAGTTTCGCCACTTCATCACGCGGATAACCGGTTACGATACGGTCAACCAGCGTGGAACAGAAATCGTTCGCCGCATCCAGCCACTGGAGGAATTCTGCACCCAGCGCCCACTCCTGCGCATAACGCACGACCAGTTCATGCAGCGCGTCGCCGTTGTAATCAATCAGTTCACACGGAATGATCACCCAGCCTTTATCGGCCGCGCCAGCGAAGTGGCGGAAGCGTTCGAACAGCAGACGGGTCAGTTTTGCCGGATAACTGACGGCCGGCGCATCGTCGAATTTATCGCCCGCATGGTAGCTGATACCGGCTTCCGTGGTGTTGGAGAACACAAAACGGATATTCGGGTTGTGTGCCAGTTTCAGGAACTCATCGTACTGACCATAGACACTGATTTCGCGGTTAACAGAGCGGATAAGACGCGCATCGCTCACCGCTTCGCCCTGCTCGTTCAGGCCGCGAATAATCGTGGTATAGAGGCCATCCTGCGTACTCAGAGACGGCGGGAAATCACTCTGGATCGGGCGAACGACCACCACACCGGCGTCAAGGTCGGTGTGCTCGTTCAGCAGATCGATTTGCCAGTCAACAAAAGCGCGCAAGAAATTCCCTTCGCCGAACTGAATAATGCGTTCAGGGTATTCAGCACCGGGAAAGTTGCGACGATTTAAAGTGTTCACAGTGGGCTCCTATTTGATTAGTCATACAACCTTTGTAAATTGGTGTAATAACTTACCAGACTTTTAAACCATGGAACCCTGTTTTGATCAAAATGGGCCGTCTTATTAGACCAAATTAGATAAACTTGTAAAAAATTGTCGTGCCCGTCACATTTCCGTCCGGCATCAGCGCATAGCGTGGGATCTCACCAGCGCGTTGCCAGCCAGATTGTTGGTAGAAATATTCCGCTCCGCTACCAGTGGCGGTGTCCAGTACCAGCACCGTTTTCCCGTTTTCGCGCGCGGCATGCTCCAGCGCTGCCATCAAACGATTCGCCAGCCCCTGACGGCGCGCTTTTTCGTGAACCAGTAATTTAGCGACATCCGCGCGATGCGGTTGGTTTTCCGGTTGAGCGAGCACCATCTGCACGGTGCCGACAATTTCTCCCTGCCCGTCCTGCGCCACCAGCACAATACGTTCGCCTCGCGCGACGCTCGCCGCAACAGCAGACCAGAATTGCCGGGATTTTTCCCGCGACAGCGGGTGCATAAAACTGACGGAAGCGCCGCCGGAAACACAGTTTTCCAGCACCTCGCAAAGGGAATCGATGTGGGAAGCAAACATCTCGCTCGTGATAGCGTGGATTTGATAAGTGGTCATTTTAATTCCTTATAAAACAGCCACTATCTTATTTGCCTGTTAGCTACACAAGGTCGAAGCTATAGGTTTTTGTGATGTTTTACCGGACGTGGTTGTTAGATGTTTTCATGGCGCGCATTTTCTGAACCGCGTCTTTAATCCATGGGCTCAGCTCGCCATTGCCGTTGTGATCAAACTCACTCACGCCCCAGGAAAAGTGCAGCTTCCACGCTTTTCCGGAAGTCTGATTCCACGCCTCAACCTGTTCGACCAGATGCTGCATAGCGATCCACGCCCCCTGCTCACCGGTGTCGGAAAAGACAATGGCGAATTCGGCACTGCCGTAACGCACCCGCAGATCGGCTTCACGCAGGCTGTCGGTCATCACCGAAGCCATCGCTTTCAGCGCTTCATCGCCTTCGTCATACCCCCAGGAATCATTAATCTCGTTGAAGTTATCCAGCTCGATCCACGCCAGCGTTAGCGGCTCAGCCCGACGGCGAGCGCCGTAAATGGCAAACTTCGCCAGGCTGTCAAAACCGCGACGGTTAAACAGCCCGGTTAGCTCATCGGTAGTGGCAGCGCTCATCACCGCGAATTCATCTTCGGCGATAGTGGCGAAATCTTTCAGGCTATCCAGATCAGCATTGCTCAATTCACGCGGCTCTTTGTCGATCAGACAAAACGATCCCACCACCGCGCCATCCGGCAGACGCAGCGGATACCCGGCATAAAAACGGATCGGTTTGTCACCGATAACCAGTGGATTATCGGCAAAGCGTTCATCACGAGAGCTATCCAGGATGATCAACGGTTCCGGGTGCAAAATGGTATGGCCGCAAAAGGAAATTTTTCGGGGTATCGTTTCTTCACGGGGGTAGCCATCGCAGGATTTAAAATACAGGGTATCTTTGTCCAATAGCGTAATCATCGCTGCCTGCACGTTAAACATGCGTTTAGCTAGCCGGGTCAGGCGGTCAAGCCGCTCGGAGACACAACCTTCAAGCAGCCCGGAATTGTGTAGTGAAGCAAGACGTTGTTCTTCATCCACGGGAGTAGCAGGTATTTGCATAGGATGTCGATCTCTTTATTTTTTCGGGCCGTTTCCGCAAACAGAAAAAAGTGTCGATCAATTCGCAGGATACAGCGTAAAGCTTAGCCTATTCGGCACGTTTGTCAGTGGGAGTAGATCTGGTTTTTACCCAGTCTTTTTGCCTGGTACAGCGCGTCATCCGCCGCTTTTAACCAGTCAGTTACGTCATTCATGCCCGGAAGTGCGCGGGCAATGCCAATGCTTAAAGTGCATTTAAAGTCATAATCCTGCACGACAGTCATCACTGCTGCCGCATCCATAATGCGCGTTGCGATGGTATGCGCCTCTTCCTGCGGCATGTCCGGCAAGAGGATCACAAACTCATCGCCGCCCAGGCGCGCGGGCGTGTCTATTTTACGGGTGGAGATATGCAAAATCTTTGACACCGCTACCAGCAGAGCATCGCCGACTTTGTGACCAAACCGGTCATTGACTTCTTTGAAATTATCAATATCGATAAACATCAGCGATGAGTGGCCTGGCGTGGTGCGCAATTTGTCCAGTTCATACTGGATACGTTTTTCCAGCAGGCGGCGGTTCGCGATATCAAGTAGCGGATCCATCATCGCGATGTGCTCCAGCTCGCGGCTTTTCATCCGCAATTTCACCGCCATGCTGTTGGTCAGTGCACTCAGCGCCAGCATATAAATACCAATCAGCGGCAATGTGGCGAACATTGTACGCTGGGTGACCAGCATATCGAACGGGGTACCAAGCACAATCCAGCTCAGAATAAATACCGACAGTAGCGCCAGTGCCGCTTTGCGCATCAAAACAAAACCGCCTGCCGATAAACGATCGCTAAGCAGAATGGTAGCAATCACCACTGAAGGCAGCGGATTCACCGCCATAAGTGCGATCCACAAACCTCCCGCGCCCGCATCGATCACCAGGTTCTGATGCTCAATTTGTAGCGGCAGTTGCGCTTTGCGCGCGCGCAGGAAAGCAAGAGTCGGCCAGAGAAAGGCATTCGCAGCCAGCAAGAGAATACACCACAGCGGACGCTGTAATTCGAGCAGAACAGAAAGAATAGGGAAAAAACACAGCAGTGTTCCCAGAATACGCATCAGATACATTCGCCTGACATAACGACTGCCAACAACACGCTCATTTTTATTCAACTTGTCCGGCTCGATCATGTCGCGTTACATCCCGCTGCGTACAGAAGTCAATAGTATTAACCTTAAAAATGAGTAGCAAGTAATTTAATAACTTAAAAATATTAATCCATTTCTGGTATTAATCGTGGGTTCAGAATGCAGCGTTAATTATCACGCAACGAAGTCGCGGAGGGTTTCTCCGCAACCTCGTTCTGGGTAGTGCGATTTCTCCCCTGTTTTTTCGACCGGTAGAGATTTTCATCAGCGATCGCCAACAACGAATTAAACATCTCCGTTAACTGCCAGGCATTGGTTTTGCCGCTGCTGATACCGATACTGACCGTCAAATGCAGTGTCTGCTGCCGCCACTGGAAAGAATGGTTCGCCACCGAAAGACGCAGCATTTCCGCCAGTTGCACACCCTCTTGCGGATCACGTGTGGTCGCCACCACTACAAACTCTTCGCCCCCCATGCGCGCTACCACCCCGCGATCGCCCAGCACCTGCTTTATCTGCCGGGCAAAGGAGGCAAGTACCTGGTCGCCACACTCATGGCCGTAGCTGTCATTCACGCTTTTAAAATAATCAATATCCAACAGCATCACTGACACATGCTTATCAGCAAAACGTTTGTCCTTGTGGTTCAGTACTTCATACAGCCCCGAACGTGAATAAACGCGGGTGAGAAAATCGAAATTCGCACGTAGAGAGACCTAGCGCATAAGGCGATTAACCGCCCCGACGCTGACGGAGACAATCACCGGGCAGATAGCCATGGTGGCAATCCCCAGGCGTGCAGAGAGCATATGCGGGATCTCCATTGGCGAAGCGATCGAGATATCAATCACATGGCTGGAGACGAGGATAATTTCCGCAGCACCGGTTAATAGCGTGATCAAACAGGTAAACGGCAGGGAATAGCGTACCGCGCACCAGATCAATGTCGGTAATGGAAACGCCAGACTGCCTGCCCCGCCGATCACTACCGACGCAATCGCCGAGACGACAACAGTGACAACCGGAATGCCTCGTTGCAGGGAGAATTGCGGTGGCTTGCGCGGCCACCTCATGGTCAGCACACCCGGCAGGATCAGTACGCCCGTAGAGAACTGTTCGCCAGACCAGTCGGCCAGCAACGGCCAGAACCCTTCGCCGTTAATGCCAACGGCCCCTATCGCGCCGACCAAACCGCACAACAGTGCAACCAGCAGACAATAACCAAACAACTTCAGGACACTGGTCGGTTCAGGCGTCTTAAGCATCTGGCGTCGTTTTGCGCCAATAAGTTGCGCCATGGTGATAATAAACACCATGTTGGAGAAGTTGATGATAAGCGAGGCCATACCCCAGTTGGTGGTAATCGCATCGTAAACCAGCATCGCGGCGTAGCTAATAAGGTAGTAGTGCCAGCGGCGGAGAAAAGCGTAGCGGGCAAACACCCCGGCCATCACCGCATTGAGCGGCCAGAACAGCGACAACTCTTCGACAAGGCGCATCATCGCGCCGAGAAAATAGAACAGTGTGGTCAGGATAAAAATAACTACCGCGTTAGTGAGCGGAGCCTCCTCCCGCAACAGGCGGAAAGGGGAGGAAAAAAATGCACGCATCAAATCTCAATCCATATCACAGGCAGGAGACACGTTCGATAACATGTTTAACCTCCTGCGGAGGCGCGCTGGCGCGATCGCACTTAGCGCGGCGAATTCATCTGAATAATCAGCCACTGATAAATAACGTCAACAATGTACTTTTGTTGCATTTCTGTTAATGGTTGACCGCACGCAATATGGTGCCACTTTTCCAGACAGCCGCGACAGCAGGTAGCTGTTGCGTGCTGGGCTATAAATACCGGATGGCCGCGCATGGGTGTCTGCTTACCATCATTTTGCGGTTTGGCGGGTGACAGCCGCTGCGCGACGAACTCTGCCGCGTGGCGGGCAATCACTTCCGCGCCTTTATCCACACAATATTGCCGCTCTTTCACACCAAGGCGAAACCGGGAGCGAAACGTGGAACGCCCCAGACGCGCAAACAACGGTGTTAAATCAGCCATCAGTAGACAGATCTCCCCAGTTTTTGCGTTAACGCCTCCAGCACCGCGACACCGGCCAGCGAGTTTCCCGCCGCGTCCAGCTCCGGGCTCCAGACGGCAATCACCATTTCTTGCGGCACAACCGCAACAATACCACCACCAACGCCTGATTTCGCTGGTAAACCGACGCGCCAGGCAAATTCTCCTGCATTCTGATACATGCCACTGGTTGCCATCAGCGCATTTACCTGACGCGCCTGTAACGCGGAAATCACCGGGGAAGCAATATGCGCAGCATGGCCACCGTTGGCGAGAAACAAGAAGGTTTGTGTCAGCTCCGCACAACTCATTTTGAGTGCGCAGTAGTGAAAATAGTTTTGTAAAACCGTCGGGACATCATTATGGAAGTTGCCAAAGGATTTCATCAGCCAGGCGATGGCGTTATTGCGTGCCGAGTGTTCCAGCTCGGAGCGGGCCACCGCGCTGTCGTAGGTGATATCGGGCACGCCGGAGAGCTTGCGCACCACTTCCAGCATCCGCTGGCGCGGCGCGCTGAGACGGCTTTGCAGCATGTCGCAGACCACCAGCGCCCCGGCATTGATAAACGGGTTACGCGGTTTGCCCTGCTCCATCTCCAGTTGCACCAGAGAATTAAATGGATGTCCGGAGGGATCTTTACCAACCCGCTGCCAGATCTCCTCTTCTGCGTAGTGATTCATCGCCACCACCAGACTCAGTACTTTAGAGATCGACTGAATGGAGAAACGCTCGTTGGCATCTCCCGCGCGGAAATGTTCGCCGTTAACGGTGCTGACCGCCACGCCCAGTTTGTTGCCGCTGATCGAGGCCAGCGCCGGAATATAGTCGGCGACCTTACCTTTCCCCAGCAGCGGACGAACCTGCGCAAGCACCGCTTCCAGAACCTCATTTCCCATCACCGTTACCGTTGCCAAGTTAACCCCTTACCGACAGGCCAAAAATGGCCTGCGAGTATAACAGAGCTACCCGGCGGCGTCAGGCCGGAAGACGAAAACGCGCAACCGCTTGCAGTAGCTGATGAGAATCATGATGCAACTGCTCAGAAGCCTGCGTGGCGGTCGAGACCAGTTCATCGGTACGGCGGGAGACGCTGTTCAGTGTGTGCAGGCGGCGTGTCATCTTGTGGATGCTTTCCCCCTGGCTCAGCGTAGCGGCCGATATTTCACTCAGCACTGCGCTTAAATGCCCTACCAGCCCGGTAACCTTTTGCAGGTTATCTTCCAGGCGACTGACGGCAGCAGTGCCGTCGTTAATACCCTGCAATGAGTGGTTGATCAATTGCTGAATGGTTTGCGTGGAGTGGCTGCTTTTGCGCGCCAGCAGCCCGACCTCTTTCGCCACCACCGCAAAACCGCGGCCGTGATTACCGGCATGAGCCGCTTCGATAGCGGCATTCAGCGCCAGAATATTGGTCTGGAAAGCGACACCATCAATCATCGACACAATGTTGCGCATCTCTGCCGAACGCTCGACGATTTCACGCATCGACTGCGTCACCGTATCCATCATCCGGTCACCACCCTCCGCCACTTTACGCGCTTCATCCGCTTGTTGACGGGCCTGCTCGGCAAAACCGCTGTTGCCCTCCACATGCGACTCCAGCGTGGCGATATGTTCCGTCACATCAGTCAGTTCCTGCGCCTGCTTCGCCGACTGTTGATACAGCGACTGGTTGCCTTCTGCCAGGCTGCCAATGGTTTCAACCATTGAAGCGGTGGCATCACTGACCTGCATCACCAGTTGTTGCAATCCCTGTTGCATAGTGCCGATACTCACGCCCAGTTGATCAATTTCGCGGTTAAAACACTGTACCGATGGCAACGGCGTCCCCAAATCCCCGGCGGCAAGCACATTGATATGGGCAATCAGCCTGCGCAGCGGCGTAATGACCCAGCGCGACATGGCAAACCACACCAACACAGCAATCACCAGCAGCAATGCCGGAACCAGCATGAATACATGCTGCAACTGCGCAAGCGTCGACATTAGCGCCTGTCTACCCTGCTCCGCACGCATTTCGCTGGCCTGCTGGAAGCGGGCGTAATTGTCGTTAAAATCGGCCTGAAACGCCTGCGCCGGTACGGCGAAAAACGCATCAATCGCCTGGGTTTTTACCAGTCCGTCCGCCTGCTCTTTCAGCGCGCTATAAAACATCTGGTAGCTATTAATCAACCCCTCGTCTTTCGGTGGATTGAGCGCCAGCCAGGCCTGCCAGGCTTTTTGTGAATCGTCGAGCGCTTTTTTGGTTTCATCCATCAGGCTGTGCCAACTGCCATCTGAACCGGTTTCTTTATCCTGCATAAAATAGACGCCCGCGCGGTTCAGCAGATCGCTTGCAGTCAGCAGCGCGATACGGGCTTCATCGACCCGTACTTGTTGCAGATGCGCCTGCTGGTTTCGTTGTTCGCTGGTTTGCGCATCGTGTAACGATGCAGAAAGGACGATGGATGAGGTGATTTGTAGCGCGGAAAAGAGACCGATGATGCAAAAAATTCCGGCCAACAAACCAAACTGTCGTGGAGCAATACGCCGAAAAATACGGCGGAAAATTTGCATTAAACTCATGATATTCTTCTGTAACCACAAAGTTGCCGTGAGTCTACAAAAGGATCATGACGCTTCCATTACAGCCAGAGGAGATGCGCCCCGCCGGGGCGCGTTTACTTTACAGCCGGTCTTTCCACACGGTCTGGATATTGCAAAACTCATGCAGACCGAAGTGCGACAACTCGCGGCCAAAACCGCTTTTCTTCACGCCGCCAAAGGCTACGCGGGCATCGCTGGCGCTGAAACCATTGATAAACACCCCACCGCACTCCAGGCGCTCAGCAAACCGCTGCGCCCGCGCAAAATCTGCGGTAAATATCGTGGCCGACAAACCGAAATCACTGTCATTTGCCAGTTGCAGCGCATGCTCAGCATCGCGTGCAATGCTGATGGCGGCAACCGGGCCAAACAGCTCCTGGCGGAATGCCGTCATCGCTGGCGTTACCTGCGTCAGTACCGTGGCCGGGTAGTAGTTGCCTTTGCCCGCTACCTTTTCCCCACCGAGCACCAGCTTCGCGCCCTGTTGAATGCTGGCCTGAACCTGCGCATGCAGTTCATCACGCAGATCAAAACGCGCCATCGGGCCAAGGTAGTTCTCTTCGACGTCCGGCGCGCCCTGTTTCAGCGCGGCAACCGCAGCAACGAATTTGTCGGTAAACGCCTGCGCAATGCCCTCTTCAATGATAAAACGTTTGGCCGCCGCACAAACCTGCCCTGTGTTCTGATAACGCCCGGCCACCGCCGCTTTCACTGCCAGATCCACATCAGCATCGTTGAGCACAATAAAGGGATCGGAGCCACCGAGTTCCAGCACGCATTTTTTCAGCGCCGCGCCAGCCTGGGCACCAATTGCTGCTCCGGCGCGAACGCTGCCGGTCACGGTGACGGCGGCAATGCGTGGATCGTTAATCGCCTGGCTGACGCCCTCATTGCTGGCATTCACCCAGCCAAATACCCCGTGCGGGATCCCGGCCTGAACGAAAATCTCCGCGATCAATTGCGCGCAGCCCAGCACGTTTGGCGCATGTTTCAGCAGGTAGCTGTTGCCCGCCAGTAAAATGGGTACTGCACCGCGCAACACCTGCCACAATGGGAAGTTCCACGGCATTACCGCCAGAATCGGCCCCAGTGGACGATACTCAATCGTGGCGCAATTCTCTTCTACCCGCGTTGCTTCGCTGCCGAGCATCGCCGGGCCATGATCGGCATACCAGTCGCACAGCGCAGCGGATTTATTCACTTCGCCACGAGCCTGCAATATGGGTTTGCCCATTTCCTGGCTAATCATCTGCGCCATCTCTTCACCTCGCGATCTGAGTGCCACGCCGAGATCGCGCAGCTTTTGCGCACGCTCAGTAACGGCGACCTGTCGCCACTGGCGATAACCGCTGGCGGCCAGCTCAAGTGCGGCATCCACCGCTTCGCGGCTCGCCCACGGCGTCGCGCGCAGGGTTTCCCCGGTGGTCGGATTGACTGAAATCGCATGTGTTGTCGCGGAAATTGACATAACGTCTCCCATAAAGGTGTTCAGGACTTGCTCAATAGTGGTTGAATTTGCTATTCCTTAAAACTGAATAATATTAACTCCAGTATTCACGATGAGAGAATGGTATGGACTTAACACAGCTTGAGATGTTTAACGCAGTGGCGCAGACCGGCAGCATTACCCAGGCGGCGCAAAAGGTACATCGTGTACCATCAAACCTCACCACGCGCATTCGCCAACTGGAGTCCGATCTTGGCGTCGATCTCTTTATCCGCGAAAACCAACGCCTGCGGCTTTCGCCCGCCGGGCACAGTTTTTTGCGTTACAGCCAGCAAATTCTGGCGCTGGTCGATGAAGCACGCATGGTGGTGGCAGGCGACGAACCGCAAGGGTTGTTCTCACTCGGCTCGCTGGAAAGCACCGCCGCCGTGCGTATTCCGGCGACGCTGGCGAAGTATAACCAGCGCTACCCACGTATTCAGTTCGATCTTGCCACCGGCCCTTCCGGTACGATGATCGACGGCGTGCTGGAGGGGCAACTCAGCGCCGCGTTTGTTGACGGACCGATTATGCATCCGGGGCTGGAAGGTATTCCGGTCTACCGTGAAGAGATGATGATCGTCGCTCCGGTCGGCCATGAAACAATTATCCACGCCTCGCAGGTCAACGGCGCCAGCATTTATGCTTTTCGCGCCAACTGCTCCTACCGCCGCCATTTTGAGAGCTGGTTCCAGGCCGATCGTGCAACGCCGGGCAAAATCCATGAAATGGAGTCTTACCACGGCATGCTGGCCTGCGTGATTGCTGGTGCCGGGCTGGCGTTGATCCCGCGAAGCATGCTGGAAAGCATGCCCGGCCATCACCAGGTGGAAGCCTGGCCGCTGGCGGAGAACTGGCGCTGGCTCACCACCTGGCTGGTGTGGCGGCGCGGTGCGAAAACCCGCCATCTCGACGCGTTTATTGAATTACTTAACACCGATTCACAGGATCAATGAAAACATAAAACGCGGCCCTCCCCTCAATAAAGGTTTGCCGCTCCATATACTCTCCATTATCTGTGCAACATAAATAAATAATCCTCTGTAAGAATCTGCCTTCTTACAGGAGGAAATATGAACAACACAAATTATCATATTAAACATATTGAGTATTTTTTCAGGAAATGTCGAAGCCTTGTTATATCAGACCTCACTTTTCATACTACCCGGCTAAATAAAGTAACCGGGACGCACTCCGACTTAAAAAATCCATTAACACTAAGTGAGAAAATTTGTCATCGCCTCGTATTTGATCATAATTCATTTTATACACTCCTTGCTGATAAACTGGCTGTCAGAGAATATGTACAGCAAAGAACGAAGCTGGTCAAAACGGTTCCTTTGATTGGTGTTTATAATCGAGTTGATGATATCGATGTTAACGCACTACCTGTTCAATTTGTCTTGAAGTGTAATCATGATAGTGGCAGTTCCGTGATATGTACCGACAGGAATAAATTCAATTTCTCTAACGCATTAAAGAAACTAAAGTTTTCTCTTAAAAAGAACATGTATTATACAACCAGAGAATGGCAATATAAGAATATTAAACCAGTTATTCTCTGCGAAAACTATGTCGATTTATTTTCAGGAAAGGATAAAAGTACTACGCCGGAAATATTAAGAATACACTGTTTTCATGGTGTTGCCTGTTTTATTGAAGCGGATTTCACGGATGACAGTGACAATGAATTTATCAATACCTATGACAGGTCATGGAAGTTACAGCCATTCCAGATGGAGCATCCAAATACGCCAGAACCAGTTCCGGAACCAGAATCATTTTACGATGCCATCACTGGCGCTCAGGAACTGGCAAAAGAAATAGACTATTGCCGTGTCGATCTTATGCTTAAAGGAAAAGAGATCTATTTTAGTGAAATTACATTAAGCCCGAGAAGAGGTAAACTCAAAATTACGCCTGCTTTCTGGGATGCCAAATTAGGAGAGATGTGGGATTTATCCTTATCCAAAAACAGGCTCAGTTGAGCCTGTTTGATCAGAGTTGTCGGGCAGGCCAGAATAGTTTAAACACAGAGTGATTTTCTCGGGTTAAGTGATAGCTTGCACTTCCTCCATGGGCGTGCATAATGGCTTTGACGACCGATAACCCTAAGCCACACCCGTCAGGATTATTATTTTTAGCATATTCTTCTCGCTGAAAAGGCTGAAATAAAAAACGCTGAAACTCTTCAGGGATCCCAGGCCCCTTATCCTGAACGATAATAAAATTTCCGCTCGCCGACATACCATTCTTAATTGACAATGCTTTCGGTGAAGAATATTTCAGAGCATTATCAAAGAGAACTGTCAGACACTGAATTATACGCAAAGGGTCGCAGATGCAATGTTGATGCTTAATGTCTGTGGTAAGGATAAATTCTTTGGCTTGAAATTCAGGTAAAAAGTTTTCAAGGGCGTTGGTGATGATGACTTTGAGATCAACCTCACTGAGCATTAGCGTATACCCGGCCCCTCCAGAAGAGCTTACGACACGAAGATCCTCAATTAAATTTGTCAGGCCTTCGGTCTGTTTGAGCAGGTTTCGGAATAAAGCAGGTTCTGGCGCAAAAACACCGTCAACCAGCCCTTGTAATCTCCCTCGTAGAATGGTAACCGGCGTTCGGAGTTCATGCGCGATTGCCGCATTCCATAAATTCCGCTGGATATCCAAAGTCTGTAGTTTTTCTGCCATTTCATTGAAATCGTTTACAAGATTGTTCACCTCTCCTAACTGAGAGCTGCCACCAGACGCTCTTGCATCAAGATTTCCCTGAGAAATTTGTTTCAGGCTATAAGCGACAGCATTTAAAGGGTTTAAAATTCTGCCAGACAGTTTAACTGCAAAAAAGAGTGATACAACCAGACTGATTATTGAAACTATCAGGATCCACAACCAATCCAGCAAGGTCATACTTTCTTCATTTCCTGCAATGGCTCCGCCTGGCAGATAATCAATTAAAAAACTATAGAATAAGTAAGAGCCCAGTATCGAGATACCAATAATAATAAAAGTAAGCGACAGCATATAAGTCAATATCTGACGACTCAGGATCGCGTCTTTATTCACTTATTCTCCCCCAATCGGTAACCAAGACCTCTGATACTTTCAGGAACACCTTTAAGTCCGGCATGCTCAAGCTTTTTCCGAAGCTTACTCATGTGGCTATCAACAGTGCGATCAAGGGAATCTCCCTCGGGCAGGCAGGCGTCAAGTAGCTCTTCACGTGAACACACTTTTCTCGGGTTTCTCGCCAGATAGCTCAGAAGTTTAAATTCAGTGGTGGTCAACGTGGGCGTAGCGTTCTCACTTGCGACAGTGATTTCCACATAGAATTCATCCGGGTAAATTGTCAGAAAAGGCGTTCTTAATGGCTTTGAATGTGTAGCATCTGCGTTCCCTTTGGTTCTGCGGAGCACTGCCTCAACTCTGGCGATAACCTCTGATGGATTAAAGGGTTTTATAACATAATCGTCGGCGCCGAGCCGTAAGCCCATCAGTTTATCAACGTCCTGGTCCAGTGCTGTAACCATGATGACAGGTACATTGGTCTCTTTTCGCAGTTCAGTCAGAACGTACCAGCCATCATACACAGGCAGGTGATTATCCAGTAAGACAAGGTCAGGTTTATGCCGGCGGGTCAGTTCGATCGCCTGCTCACCATCCTCAGCTCTTAGTGTTTTCATTCCTGCCTTATGTAAATAGGCGATCAGTATAGAAGCTATCTCATTATCGTCTTCAGCGACAATGATCATATTGCTTTTGTTCATTTTATTCTCCATAGCACCGATAATATATTTATTATACCTTTAAGGTATCGTCTGTCATACTTGTGCGCACATGATTGAGTCCAACCTGAACAAGCCATGACCAAAGGATATTAATGCATAAGCTTATCTTACAATACAAGTCAAAATAAAGTTTCATGGTGATTAACGTTTAATTTAAAGCATCTCCACACTACCTACATAATACGTGAATAAACAAGCAACAAACCAGGACGATAATCGTTAACCAGCTAATGGCGGGATCAGCGACATAATGATTTGTCACATAAATCAAGGGTCAGTGGCGAAAGGCGCAACCATGCGGTATGGTTACTGTATCATTTTGAGGTGAATAGTGGAGATGAGGAAAAACCGCTGTGAAAATATCATAAGCGCGATCTTATTCTCCTTAATATCATGGGGGTTATTATATGTCTGGCTCATCCTCGTACATTCTATTGGTGAGAGCGTAGCATCGACGCAACTCTCATCACCATTAATATTTATTTTTATAATTACCGCCGCGGTAGCCATTCTTGTTCAAAAAGAATCAGGAGTACTTAGAGTTCTTGTTGAGATAACGCTATGGTTATTATCAATATTTGCAACGTGTGTTATATTTTTTAACTCATACCTAATGGCCATGCCGGACATATACGACTTTGTATTTTATTATGAGTGTTTCGCCTTATTATTTTTTTGTAGTTTGCCCATATGTTTGTTTATGAGAATGTCTTAGATATCAATTTATATTAATTCCTGCGGTATGTTTTCAATATGGGGTTGCGATGAGCCTGAATGATGCCCGCAACGCCTTGAGGAATCCGCCCAACTCAGGGAGATCGTTAAGCGGGCCTCAACTGACAATAAAACCCGCTTTGCTGATGATCCATGTTGATTTTTTTGCCCCTTTGTATGCTGACTGGAAGTACATCTGATGCCGCATTTTTTCATTGAACGTCCTATTTTCGCATGGGTTGTCGCTCTGTTTATTGTCCTGACAGGAATGTTATCTATTCCTCGTTTACCGATAGCACAATATCCTGCTGTGGCGCCGCCAGGGATTATTATTTCGCTCAGTTACCCAGGCGCCAGCCCGGATGTAATGAACACCTCCGTCGTATCACTGATTGAGCGTGAGATATCTGGCGTGGACAATTTACTCTATTTTGAATCCGCCAGTGACACCACCGGTATGGCATCAATTACGGTAACCTTCAAACCCGGAACCGATATCAAACTCGCACAGATGGATCTGCAAAACCAAATTAAGATTGTGGAGCCTCGCTTGCCACAGGCTGTACGACAAAATGGGATAAATGTTGAAGCGGCCAATTCCGGTTTTTTGATGATGGTGGGATTAAAATCCCGAAACGGAAAGTATCAGGAGGCTGATTTAAGCGATTATTTTGCCAGAAATGTGACGGATGAACTCCGACGCGTATCCGGTGTAGGGAAGGTCCAACTTTTTGGCGGAGAAAAGGCACTCCGCATATGGCTGGACCCGATGAAGCTACACGGCTATGGGCTGTCTGTTACTGATGTATTAACCGCTGTCAGTCAACAAAACGTGATTGTCTCACCGGGCAGAACGGGAGACGAACCCGCAGTCAACGGGCAGCGGGTGACTTACCCGATAACTGTCAAAGGGCAGCTCTCTTCGGTTGAGGCCTTTCGCAATATCACGATTAAATCAGAAACTTCCGGTGCCCGTCTGAGGCTGGCTGATATTGCTCGTGTAGAATCCGGGTTACAAAGTTATGCATTTGGAATTCGTGAAAATGGCGTGCCCGCAACGGCCGCTGCGATTCAGCTTTCTCCAGGGGCAAATGCTATTAACACAGCATCGGGTATCCGCTCACGACTGGCAGAGCTATCAGGTGTACTTCCTGAAGGTATGGAATTTACCGTTCCTTTTGACACAGCACCGTTTGTTAAGTTTTCTATCCTGAAAGTGATTGAGACATTTGTAGAAGCAATGGTGCTGGTCTTCCTCGTTATGCTGCTATTTCTTCACAAGATTCGCTGTACGCTTATTCCTGCGATTGTGGCCCCTGTGGCGCTATTGGGCACCTTTACGATTATGTTATTAAGTGGTTATTCCATTAATATTCTGACCATGTTCGGCATGGTGCTGGCCATCGGAATTATCGTCGACGATGCCATTGTTGTCGTCGAGAATGTAGAACGCTTGATCGAAGAAAAAAATCTGTCTGCACAGGATGCAACGAGAGAAGCAATGGATGAAATTACGCCAGCAATTATTGGTATTACGCTGGTGCTTACCGCAGTATTTATTCCAATGGCTTTTGCCAGCGGGTCTGTAGGTATTATTTACCGACAGTTCTGTATTTCGATGGCAGTGTCTATTTTACTCTCGGCATTTCTGGCTCTAACATTAACCCCTGCGCTTTGTGCCACTATACTCAAGCCTCACCGCCGTCATCAGAGTAAAGGCAGAACATTTTCCGTGTGGTTTAATACCCATTTTCATCGCCTGACTGCGTTTTACGCCTCCAGCCTGGGATTTGTTCTTAAGCGTACCGGCCGTATGATGATGATCTATGCCGCTTTATGCCTCGCGCTGTATGCCGGCCTGTTTTCCTTGCCCTCGTCATTTTTACCCGATGAAGATCAGGGATATTTTATGTCGTCCATCCAACTCCCTTCCGATGCCACAATGCAGCGAACGCTTAAGGTTGTCGAAAAATTTGAAGATGAAATAGCCCTTCGTCAGGCGGTGAACAGTAATATTATGATTCTGGGATTTGGTTTTTCGGGCTCAGGTCAGAACACGGCGATGGCTTTCACCACGCTAAAGGGCTGGAAGCAACGCGAAGGGACGACTGCACAGGATGAAGCTAACCATATTCAGTCCACAATGGCGAGCGTACCCGACGCAGTCACGATGAGCCTGCTGCCACCAGCGATTTCTGATATGGGAACCTCATCCGGGTTCACTTATTATTTACAGGATAGGGGCGGTAAAGGTTATCAGGCGCTAAAAAAAGCGGCAGATGACCTTGTTGCGCAAGCAAATCAGAATCATCAATTGGCCGATGTCTATATTGATGGACTCGGTGAAGGGCCGACTCTTACCCTCAATATAGACAGGGAAAAAGCAGAATCGATGGGCGTGTCGTTTGATGAGATTAATCAAACCATTTCAGTCGCTACGGGTTCCAATTATGTCAATGACTATACCAATAATGGCCGGGTTCAACAGGTTATCGTTCAGGCTGATGCCCCGTATCGAATGCAACCAAAGCATTTACTGGCTCTATCGGTCAGGAATCGTCAGGGTCAGATGCTTCCTTTATCCACTTTTGTGACCCTGTCGTGGAATGTCGTCCCGCAACAGTTCACTCGCTATCAGGGATATCCTGCCATACGTATAACCGGAAGTGCTGCTCAGGGGGAGTCTACGGGTACCGCAATGGCGGCAATAGAAAAATTGGCAGCGCGTTTACCGTCGGAATTTTCAGGTGAATGGGCGGGGAGTTCACTACAGGAAAAGGAGTCCGCTTCACAGCTCCCTGGGCTCATTGTCCTGTCGATTCTTGTGGTTTTTATGGTACTTGCCGCGCTGTATGAAAGCTGGTCCATTCCCTTCGCGGTGATGCTTGTTGTTCCTCTGGGGCTCCTCGGTGCCGTACTGGCCGTCACTTTGGCCAGTATGACTAACGACGTTTTTTTCAAAGTGGGGTTGATAACCCTGATAGGCCTTTCCGCCAAGAATGCGATTCTTATTATTGAGTTTGCGAGGCAATTGATGAATGAGGGAAAGAACCTTATTGATGCGACATTGGCTGCGGCGAAGCAACGTTTGCGTCCAATACTCATGACATCGCTGGCGTTCACATTAGGCGTTGTTCCGCTGATGCTTGCCTCTGGGGCCAGTGACAGCACTCAGCATGCTATCGGTACTGGCGTTTTCGGCGGGATGATTAGCGGAACGCTACTGGCAATTTTCTTTGTTCCGGTATTTTTCGTGGTAATTACCCGATTTACAGGAATGCGAAAACAGAGTCAAAAAAAACACAACGACTAATATCTGTGCTGCTTAACAGCCAGCTCTGAGTATCTCGCGACTTGCTGGCACGACATCAGCACTGAAGTTATTAATATTGAATTGAGCTCATCGTGAACATGATTACCACCCAAAGATTAGTTATTCGCCCTTTTAAGGAAAAAGATGCGGCAGCACTGAATCGCCACGGGTTTAACAGACACCTCAGAGTCATTTAAGATGACTTAAAGAGAGGTGCCCATGAGCGGTAAACGTTATCCCGAAGAGTTTAAAATTGAAGCAGTCAAACAGGTTATTGATCGCGGTCATTCTGTTTCCAGCGTTGCAACACGTCTCGATATCACCACCCACAGCCTTTACGCCTGGATAAAGAAGTACGGTCCGGACTCATCCACTAACAAAGAACAGTCAGATGCTCAGGCCGAGATCCGCCGACTCCAGAAGGAGTTGAAGCGGGTTACTGACGAACGGGACATATTAAAAAAAGCCGCGGCGTACTTCGCAAAGCTGTCCGACTGAGGTAC
>NZ_FMBC01000069.1 GCF_900094795.1 Kosakonia oryziphila | reverse complement strand
ATTTCGGGGGGATTTTTACTAGCAGATGAACATGATCTAACTGAACATTCAGCTCCACTACTTCTATTCCGAGCTGTTCACTTGAAATCCTTATCTGTTTGTAAACTTCTTTGCCAACATTGTTCCGTAGGATGCGAAATCGGCATTTGGGTGTCCAGACTATATGATATTGACAACACCAAAGCACATGAGATGCTTTTGTGAACCTACTCATGGTTAAATCCTTATCAGTTATGGGGATAACGGATTCGGATTTTCCCATGGGTAGCATTACTGGCAGAGCCAACTTTTTGCTGACCACCTCCACAGGAGGTGGCATTCAGATGAGCGTAAAAAGCCCGGAACAACCGTTCCAGGCTTTTGCTTTACAGACCCGGTAAGCATTCGCGCCTCCGGGTATGTTAACGCTTATTCCCACTCTTCCAGGAAACGTTGTCCGTACTGATCGGCGACCAGCAGCGCGGCATAGACCTGATCCGGCGTTGCACCGCCTGGCATGTTGTGGATGGTTTCACCTTCCGCACAGGCTGCTTCGGCAACGATGCGCACCTTCGCCGGAATATCTGTTTTGATATCCAGTTGCGCCAGCGTGATCGGCAGACCAACGGTGTGGCACAGTGCTGCGACCGTTTCGATCTCATCCAGCGGCGCGTTTTCCAGCACCAGTTGCGTCAGCGTACCGAACGCCACTTTTTCACCATGATAGTAGTGGTGCGTGTCCGCAAGGACGGTTAAACCGTTGTGAATGGCATGTGCAGCCGCCAGACCGCCACTCTCGAAGCCGACGCCGCTCAGATAGGTATTCGCTTCCACCACGCGCTCCAGTGCAGGTGTTACGACATGTTGTTCAGCCGCGAGCATGGCTTTCTCACCTTCTTCCAGCAGGGTGTTGTAGCACAGCTCGGCCAGCGCCAGCGCAGATTGTGTGTTTTGCCCGCCGGCCATGGTTTTTGCGCCGCTGCGTGAACAGGCACGGGCTTCAAACCAGGTGGAGAGCGCATCGCCGATCCCCGCTGCCAGTAGTCGCGCCGGTGCACCGGCAATGATTTTGGTATCGACAATCACGCGGTTCGGGTTGTTGGGAAGTAACAGATAGCGTTCGAATTCACCGTTGTCAGTGTAGATAACCGAAAGCGCGCTGCACGGCGCGTCGGTGGAAGCGATTGTTGGCGCAATTGCCACTGGAACGTGCATGAAGTACGCCAGCGCTTTGGCAGTATCCAGCGTTTTCCCGCCGCCAATACCGAGTACTGCGCCGCAGTGAGCGTTTTCCGCAAGGCCGCGCAGCCGATCAATTTCATTTTGTGAACACTCGCCGCCAAATGGCTCAATTTCACAGGCCAGTCCGGCATCCACCAGACTTTTTTGTAGCGTTTCCTGGGCAAAACCAAGCACAAATTTATCGCCCACGACCAGCCAGCGATCGGCCAGCGGTTTAAGATAGTCGCCGAGACGGGTGATTACGTCTGCTCCCTGAATGTATTTTCCTGGCGACTGGATGATGCGATCCATATATTGCCTCCTACAGGTTGAGGTTGCCAAAAGCCGTTTTCCAGTCCTGCTCAAACTTCTCTATTGCTGACTCTACTGCGGGCGTATTGAGTATTTGTTGCGCTACATCTAATGGCAGCGTGATTGCTTCACATCCGGCGAGCAGGCAGTCGAGCGCCTGACGCGGTGTTTTGAAGCTGGCGGCCAGAACTTTGCTTTGCGGCGCGTGAAGTTTCAGCAGCGTTTGCAACTCCTGCACCATGCGAATGCCGTCACCACCCTGGGCATCGACACGGTTGACATAAGGCGCAATATATTTTGCTCCGGCAAGTGCCGCGAGCAAACCTTGCGCGGCGCTGTATACAGCGGTGCCGAGTGTAACAATATCCTCTTTTTTCAACTGCTTGATGGCGGCTAATCCTTCCGTTGTGACCGGGATTTTCACCACGATTCCGGGGAAGGCGTTGTTGAAACGTCTGGCTTCAGACACCATGCCTTCCACGTCGCGGCTCATTACCTGGGCAAACAGCGTCCCATCCGGGCCGATGGCGTTTTGCAGACGCGGTAATACATCCCATATCGGCGTTTTCCCGGCGGCAATAATGCTGGGGTTTGTGGTGACACCCGCGAGCGGATAAACCTGCGCCAGGCGTTCAACTTCCGCCACGTTGGCGGTGTCCAGATAGAGTTCCATCGTGCATCCTCATATAACGTTTCTGGGCCCAGCATACGAGCGCTTGCCAGGCAATCGCCATATAACAAATCTGCCAAACACTGGATAAATGTAAGCTCCACGACGAATTGAGATTTGGCTCACACGTTGCTCTGTATCACTATGAGACGCGGAAATGCAGACCTTTGCCGAGCTGCGGGATGCGATTTTTAGCGCATAAAAATCCAGTGCCGCAGGATCACCCCTCTCTCTCTCTGAGATGGCTGTGGTACTGCTGGCGATATTCGGAGGGGGAACGTTCGGTATTTTTGCGGAACAGGCGGCAGAAGTAGTTACTGTCGACAAAACCGCAGGCGTGCGCGACTTCTTTGATTTTTAAGTCGTAGCCTTTGAGCAGCGTTTTGGCATGCTCCATCCGGGTGTGAGTGAGGTATTCGTTAAAACCGAGACTGCTGGTTTTCTGGAACAGATGCGAAAGATAATTGGGTGAGATGTAAAACGCCTGCGCCACCGATTCGCGAGTGAGCGGCTTGGCGTAATGTTCGTCGATATAGCTGCGAATGGCTTCGAACAGCGCTTCGCTGCGGGAAGCTGTCTGGATCTGACTACCAAGCAGATCGTGGCAGTGGCTGAGCAGGCTGGAGACAATCAGCCGTGCGGTTTGCTGCTCGCGCGGCTGCATTTGCATTTCATGCAGCGTGTGCAGCAGGAAAGAACCCACGCGCGGACCGCGGCGTGCGACATGTTGCTTCGCCAGATTTTGCAGAGTTTCGCCATTCCATTGGTTCACGCTAAAGCTCAGTTGCTGCTTGCCAAACAATACGCTTAAGGTGCTGGCCGGTGCCTGCCATTGCTGCCAGTTCCAGCCGCCAGCCGGAATATACAGAACGTCATGCTGTGTCATCAGCGGCGCTTCCCCGGCGATCCCGATATCCATAAGCGACCCTTCCAGCACAATTTCCAGCCGCGGAAAATCGACCTGACAGGCCAGCGCAGGCGCACTACCGGTGACTCCGGCAAAACAGACCTGACGCAGCGGCAGCGGACCGTTGATCAAGCGTGAGATGAGATGACTGACGTCGTGGCTCATGCTTTCCTTTTCGTGACGGGCGAAGGAACAACTTTAGCTGGCGACATAAAAAAAGGCCACAGCAAGCGTGGCCTTTTGCGATGTGGGGAGAAAATTAGCCCGTGTTACGCATGCCCGCTGCAACACCCGCAATGGTCACCATCAACGCTTGTTCCACACGCTCATCCGGCACTTCACCGGCTTCTTCGGCCTGCCGTGAACGGTGCAGCAGCTCAGCCTGCAATACGTTCAGTGGGTCGGTGTAGATGTTACGTAACTGGATGGATTCGGCGATCCACGGCAGATCGGCCATCAAGTGGGAATCGTTGGCTATTGCCAGTACCACATTAATATCCGCCTGCAGCTGCTTGCGCAGCTCGTTGCCCAGCCCCCACAGCTCTGGTTTTACCAGACGCTGATCGTAATATTCCGCCAGCCACAGATCGGCTTTGGAGAAGACCATCTCCAGCATGCCAAGGCGGGTTGAGAAGAACGGCCAGTCGCGGCACATTGCTTCCAGTTCACTCTGTTTGCCATCTTCCACCACCTTCTGTAACGCAGCACCTGCTCCCAGCCAGGCTGGAAGCATCAGGCGGTTCTGCGTCCAGGCGAAGATCCACGGAATGGCACGTAGTGACTCGACGCCGCCGGTCGGACGACGTTTCGCCGGACGCGAGCCGAGCGGTAGTTTGCCCAGTTCCTGCTCCGGCGTTGCCGAACGGAAATAGGGAACGAAGTCTTTGTTTTCGCGCACGTAGCCACGGTACATCTCGCAGGAGGTGTCCGACAGTGCATCCATAATATGGCACCACTGCGGTTTCGGCTCCGGCGGCGGCAGCAGGTTAGCTTCCATAATGGCGCTGGTATAAAGCGACAGGCTACTTATGGTGACTTCCGGCAAACCATATTTAAAGCGGATCATTTCGCCCTGTTCGGTCACTCGCAGACCGCCTTTCAGGCTACCTGGCGGTTGGGAGAGCAGCGCCGCATGCGCTGGCGCGCCACCGCGCCCGATAGAACCACCGCGGCCGTGGAAAAGCGTCAGTTCGATTCCGGCTTTCTCGCAGGTTTTGATTAGCGCATCCTGAGCCTGATATTGCGCCCAGCTTGCGGCCATTACGCCCGCGTCTTTCGCGGAGTCGGAATAGCCAATCATCACCATTTGTTTGCCCTGGATAAAGCCGCGATACCAGTCGATATTCAGCAACTGTGTCATTACGTCGTCGGCGTTGTTAAGGTCATCCAGCGTTTCAAACAGCGGCGCAACCGGCAGTGCAAAGCCGATACCGGCTTCTTTCAGCAGCAGGTGAACGGCCAGCACGTCGGACGGCGTCTTGGCCATGGAGATCACATAGGCGGCGATTGATCCGCGCGGCGCTTCGGCGATCACCCTGCAAGTGTCCAGCACTTCGCGGGTCTCATCGCTTGGCTCCCACTGGCGCGGCAGCAGCGGGCGTTTGGAGTTCAGTTCGCGGATCAGGAACGCCTGTTTGTCAGCTTCCGACCAGCTTTCATAATCGCCGATGCCTAGATAGCGGGTCAGTTCGCCCAGCGCTTCGGTATGCCGGGTACTCTCCTGACGAATATCGATGCGTACCAGCGGCACGCCAAAACTCTTCACGCGGCGTAATGTATCGAGCAACTCACCGTTGGCAATAATGCTCATACCGCAGGCATGTAGTGATTTATAACAGGCGTACAGCGGCTCCCACAGTTGCTCGTTTTGCGTCAACAAACCGGCAGGCTTCGGTAGTTTTTGTCCCTTCAGGCGAGCTTCCAGCCAGGCCTGAGTAGCCATCAGGTCGGCACGCAATTTTTTCATCAGATAACGGTACGGCTCGCGCGCGCCGTCTGCGCCCGCCAGCTCGCGCAGTTCATTAGTGCATTCGACCATCGACAGCTCGGAGATCAGCAACTGAATATCTTTCAGGAACAGATCGGTCGCTTTCCAGCGGCTGAGTAGCAGCACATGGCGAGTGATATCGGCGGTGACGTTCGGGTTGCCGTCGCGGTCGCCGCCCATCCATGAGGTAAAACGCACCGGCACAAAATCAACCGGCAGCTTGTAATTGAGGTGTTCTTCCAGTTGTTCGTTAAGCTCGCGGAGATAATTTGGCACGCCTTCCCACAGGCTGTTTTCCACGACCGCGAAGCCCCATTTGGCTTCATCAACCGGGCTCGGGCGATTGCGGCGGATTTCGTCGGTATGCCAGGACTGAGCAATCAACTGGCGCAGACGGCGCATTAACTGGTGGCGTTCGTAGTCAGCGATATCGCTGTTATCCAGTTGTTTCAGGCAATTGTTCACTTCCACCATTTTGTGGATCAGCGTACGGCGGGTGATCTCGGTTGGGTGGGCGGTTAGCACCAGCTCCAGCGACAGTGATTCAACTGCTTTAATGATGGTGGCTTCGTTGAGATTGGGTTGGTCTTTCAGCTTTTTGATGGTACGGGCAATCACTTCCGGGTTGCTGGCCGCTTCACCTTTGGCAGAAATGCTGTGGTACTGCTCTGCGGTATTCGCAAGATTCAGGAACTGGCTGAAAGCGCGCGCCACTGGCAGCAATTCGTCATTAGACAGATTCTGCAATGTGGTGAGTAGCTCCTGACGGCTGGCTTCATTACCGGCGCGAGAAGATTTGGACAGCTTGCGGATTGTTTCTACCCGGTCGAGGATGTTCTCGCCGAGAGCATCCTTGATGGTATCTCCCAGCAGTTTGCCGAGCATACTGACATTACTACGCAAAGCGGAATATTGTTCGTTCATGTTACCCCAGACACCCCATCTCATTTTATTTTGTTATATCTGCCATCGCGCAGATATAAGACTCCGCCTTTTATAAAGCCACGTAAAACCCACTACGTCAATTGCTGCGAAATCGCTTCAGCAAACGAATAAATGGCGTCAATTTACGAAATTTAATTCGCTTTCTGCCAGATAAGTAATGCTTATGAGATTGTGACATTTGTCACCCTTTTGCGCACATAAATACCCACCTTATGAAAGTGGGTATTCGCGAGAAAAAGGGCGATCAGTGCCAACAGAAATGCTGGACAACCTGGGTAATAAGTTCACGTGTTGGCTTAATAAAGCGTGTTTCCAGATATTCATCTGGCTGATGAGCCTGATTGATGGAACCCGGACCAAGCACCAGCGTTGGACACAGCGTCTGAATGAAAGGCGCTTCGGTGCAGTAGTTCACCACTTCGGTTTCTACGCCGAGCAGTTTTTCCACCACGCTCACCAGTTGGTGATCCGGCGGGCACTCGTAGCCCGGAATCGGCGGATGCAGTTCAGAAATGGTCAGACGGCCCGGCCAGCGGGAACTTACCGGTTCCAGCGCCTCATTCAGCAATCCATTCAGATCGTTCAGCGTCATACCTGGCAGCGGGCGAATATCCATATGCAGTTCGCAACAAGCGCAAATACGGTTCGCCGCATCACCACCATGAATATGTCCCAGGTTCAGCGTCGGGTACGGTACGGTGAATGCTGCATAGTGATAACGCTCTTTCAGGTTGTCGCGCAGTTGCAGAATATGGCCGATAGCATCATGCATCAGTTCGATAGCGTTGACACCGCGCGCCGGATCGCTGGAGTGGCCTGACTGTCCGAGGATACGAATCGCGTTGGAGATATGGCCTTTATGCGCGCGCACCGGTTGCAGGGAGGTTGGCTCGCCGATGATGGCGCAATCCGGACGCAACTGCGTATTTTCGGCAAAATAACGTGCACCCGCCATGCTGGTCTCTTCATCGGCGGTGGCGAGGATGTAGAGCGGCTTGCTCAGCTTTGTCACATCGACGTCACGCAGCGCATCAAGAATGAAGGCAAAGAAGCCTTTCATGTCGGCGGTACCGAGGCCGTAGAGTTTGTTGTCATGCTCGGTGAGCGTGAAGGGATCGCGCGTCCAGCGCCCGTCATCAAACGGCACGGTGTCGGTGTGTCCGGTCAGCAACAGACCGCCCGCGCCCGTTCCGGCACTGGCGAGCATATTGAATTTATTGCGCGTGCCGGGCACCGGCTGCACTTCAACAGTGAAACCGAGATCGCCAAACCATCCTGCCAGCAGATTGATTAAAGACGCATTGCTCTGATCCAGCGCTTCTTCCGTTGCGCTGATTGACGGGGTGGCAATCAGGGCGCGGTAAATCTCAATAAATGGCGGCAAATTCATTTTCATTGTTGACATACCTGAGTTCGTGATAGTATCAATATTCATGCACTAAATGTGAATAAAAATACACTAAGGCTGAGCGTAAGGGAACCTAAAAGGTGACTTGCTCAGCAACGCGGGAGGGATGCTGAGTCTTTCCCTGGCACACATGACGTAAAGGTAAACCGCCCCAATGTTGAACACATTAATTGTGGGCGCCAGCGGTTACGCTGGCGCAGAGCTAGTGACCTATGTAAATCGCCATCCTCATATGAACATAACCGCTTTGACGGTTTCTGCGCAAAGTAATGATGCAGGAAAGTGTATCTCCGATTTACATCCGCAGTTGAAAGGCATTGTTGATCTCCCGTTGCAGCCGATGTCCGACATCACTGAGTTCCTTGATGGCGTGGATGTGGTTTTCCTGGCGACGGCGCATGAAGTGAGCCACGATCTTGCGCCGGTTTGCCTGGACGCGGGTTGTGTGGTGTTTGATCTTTCTGGCGCATTCCGCGTTAACGATCCCGCATTTTACGAAAAATTCTATGGCTTTACCCATCAGCGCGCCGATTTGCTCACGCAGGCGGTTTACGGGCTGGCGGAGTGGAACCACGACAAACTGAAAGAAGCGCAATTAATTGCCGTACCGGGCTGTTACCCGACGGCGGCGCAACTCTCGTTGAAACCGCTGATCGATGCTGGTTTGTTGGATCTGAACCAGTGGCCGGTGATTAACGCGACCAGCGGTGTGAGCGGTGCAGGACGTAAAGCGGCGCTCTCCAATAGCTTCTGCGAAGTGAGCCTGCAACCTTACGGTATTTTCAACCACCGCCATCAGCCGGAAATTTCCACGCATCTTGGCACGGAGGTGATTTTCACGCCGCATCTGGCGAGCTTCCCGCGCGGCATTCTGGAAACCATCACCTGCCGCCTGAAGCCTGGCGTGATGCAGGAACAGATCGCCGATATGTTCAAACAGGCTTACGGCAACAAACCGCTGGTGCGTCTGTATGACAAAGGCGTTCCGGCGCTGAAAAACGTGGTCGGTTTGCCGTTCTGTGATATTGGTTTTGCCGTTCAGGGCGAGCATCTGATTGTGGTCGCCACGGAAGATAACCTGCTGAAAGGCGCGGCGGCACAGGCGATGCAGTGCGCAAATATTCGTTTCGGCTATGCTGAAACCCAGTCACTTATTTAAGACAGGCGTGATGATGAATCCATTAATTATTAAGCTCGGTGGTGTATTGCTGGACAGTGAAGAAGCGCTGGAGCGTCTGTTTACGGCGCTGGTGCAGTATCGCGAATCTCATCAGCGCCCGCTAGTCATTGTCCACGGCGGCGGTTGTGTGGTGGATGAGTTAATGAAACAACTTAACCTGCCGGTGAAGAAGAAAAACGGCCTGCGCGTGACGCCTGCCGATCAAATCGACATCATCACCGGCGCGTTGGCTGGTACCGCCAACAAAACGCTGCTGGCATGGGCGAAGAAACACCATATCGCTTCCGTTGGCCTGTTCCTTGGCGATGGCGACAGTGTCAAGGTAACCCAGTTGGATGAGGAACTGGGCCATGTTGGTCTGGCGCAGCCAGGCTCGCCGAAACTGATTAATACACTGCTGGAAGGTGGTTTTCTGCCGGTGATAAGCTCTATTGGCGTGACCGACGAAGGCGCGCTGATGAATGTCAACGCTGACCAGGCGGCGACTGCGCTGGCGGCAACACTCGGCGCGGATCTTATCCTGCTTTCTGATGTGAGCGGTATTCTCGATGGTAAAGGCCAGCGTATTGCTGAAATGACGGCAGCCAAAGCCGAGCAATTGATCGCGCAAGGCATTATTACCGATGGCATGATCGTCAAAGTGAATGCCGCGCTGGATGCTGCGCGCGCACTGGGTCGTCCGGTTGATATCGCCTCCTGGCGCCATGCCGAGCAGTTACCGGCGCTGTTTAACGGCACGCCGATCGGCACGCGTATTCTGGCGTAATCCATTTATGTGCCCGATGTCGGCTATGCCTTATCGGGCCTGTGTGAAGTGAACCTCCTGGCTGGATAAGCGCAGCGCTATCCGGCAATGAAATTCAAGAAATTAAGGAAGCATATTATGGCACTTTGGGGCGGGCGTTTTACTCAGGCAGCGGATCAACGGTTCAAACAGTTCAACGACTCTTTGCGCTTTGACTATCGCCTGGCAGAGCAGGATATCGTTGGCTCTGTGGCCTGGTCTAAAGCGCTGGTGACGGTCGGCGTGCTGACGCAGGCAGAGCAACTGCAACTGGAAGAGGCGCTGAACAACTTGTTGCAGGAAGTGCAGGCCGATCCGCAGCAGATCCTGCAAAGCGATGCAGAAGATATTCACAGTTGGGTAGAAGGAAAGCTGATCGATAAAGTCGGGCAGCTGGGTAAAAAACTGCATACCGGGCGCAGCCGTAATGACCAGGTCGCCACCGATCTGAAATTGTGGTGTAAAGACACCATCAGCGAATTACTACTGGCGAACCGTCAATTGCAGAGCGCACTGGTGGTGACCGCAGAGAATAATCAGGATGCGGTAATGCCAGGTTATACGCACCTGCAACGTGCGCAACCGGTGACATTTGCCCACTGGGCGCTGGCCTATGTTGAGATGCTGGCGCGTGATGAGAGCCGTTTGCAGGATTCGCTGAAACGCCTCGATGTCAGCCCGCTCGGTTGCGGTGCGCTGGCGGGTACGGCTTATGAAATCGATCGCGAGCAACTGGCTGGCTGGCTGGGTTTTGCCTCGGCAACCCGCAACAGTCTGGATAGCGTCTCCGATCGTGATCATGTGCTGGAATTGCTCTCCGATGCCTCGATCGGCATGGTGCATTTATCGCGTTTTGCCGAAGACCTGATCTTCTTCAACTCTGGCGAAGCAGGTTTTGTTGAGCTGTCTGATCGGGTGACATCTGGTTCTTCACTGATGCCGCAAAAGAAAAACCCGGATGCACTGGAGCTGATCCGCGGTAAATGCGGCCGCGTGCAGGGCGCGCTGACCGGCATGATGATGACGCTAAAAGGTCTGCCACTGGCCTACAACAAAGATATGCAGGAAGACAAAGAAGGGCTGTTTGATGCACTCGATACCTGGCTCGACTGCCTGCATATGGCGGCGCTGGTGCTGGACGGTATTCAGGTGAAACGCCCGCGCTGCCAGGAAGCGGCGCAGCAGGGTTATGCAAATGCAACCGAACTGGCCGATTATCTTGTCGCCAAAGGCGTGCCGTTCCGCGAAGCACACCATATTGTCGGTGAAGCCGTGGTGGAAGCGATTCGCCAGGCGAAGCCGCTGGAAGCGCTGTCGCTTACCGATCTGCAAAAATTCAGTACTGTGATTGGCGATGATGTTTATCCCGTGTTGTCGCTGCAATCCTGTTTGGATAAACGTGCTGCGAAAGGTGGCGTATCGCCAGTTCAGGTGGCGCAGGCTATCGCCGATGCGAAAGTACGTCTGGTGTAACCCGCAAGAAAACGTAATACCCAGCCTGGCTCTTCGCCGGGCTTTTTTACGCAAAAAAAAGCGGACACTCAGGTCCGCTAAACGTTCACGTTGGCTTTAGTTGTTCAGAGAGAAACTGAAGGTTAATCGCTCATCAAGGGTTAAATGAGGCACCGCTCCGTTTCTTGGCTTATTATTCAACAGAATGCTTGATAGGGATAATCGTTGGTTGCTATTCTATCTATCGCCATGAACTATCGTGGCGACGGAGGATGAATAATGAATATTCGTGATCTTGAATACCTTGTGGCGTTAGCCGAACATCGCCATTTTCGCCGTGCAGCCGATTCCTGCCACGTTAGCCAGCCAACGCTGAGCGGGCAGATCCGGAAGCTGGAAGATGAACTGGGTGTGATGCTGCTGGAACGTACCAGTCGCAAAGTGCTGTTCACCCAGGCTGGTTTGCTGCTGGTGGATCAGGCTCGTACGGTGTTGCGCGAGGTTAAAGTGCTGAAGGAAATGGCAAGCCAGCAGGGGGAAACGATGTCCGGCCCGCTGCATATTGGTCTGATCCCAACCGTTGGACCTTATCTGCTGCCGCATATCATTCCGCTGTTGCATCAAACCTTCCCGAAACTGGAAATGTACCTGCACGAAGCACAGACGCATCAGTTGCTGGCGCAACTGGACAGCGGCAAGCTCGATTGCGCCATTCTGGCGCTGGTCAAAGAGAGCGAAGCCTTCATTGAGGTGCCGTTGTATGACGAACCGATGCTGCTGGCGATTTATGAAGACCACCCGTGGGCGAACCGCGAATGTGTACCGATGTCCGATCTTGCCGGGGAAAAACTACTGATGCTGGAAGATGGCCATTGCCTGCGCGATCAGGCGATGGGGTTCTGCTTTGAAGCCGGGGCCGATGAAGATACGCACTTCCGTGCAACCAGTCTGGAAACGTTGCGTAATATGGTGGCCGCCGGAAGCGGTATCACGCTGTTACCTGCGCTCTCTGTTCCGCGTGAACGTAAACGTGATGGCGTGGTTTACCTGCCGTGCATTAAGCCGGAGCCGAAACGTACTGTCGGCCTGGTTTATCGCCCTGGTTCACCGCTGCGCAGTCGCTATGAGCAACTGGCAGAGGCCATCCGCAGTGCAATGGATGGCCATTTCGATAACGCGTTAAAACAGGCGGTTTAAACCGTTTAGCGCGGCAACCCGATAGGCTTCCGCCATTGTCGGGTAGTTAAAGGTGGTGTTAACGAAGTACTCGATCGTGTTACCACCGCCTTTCTGCTCCATAATCGCCTGGCCGATATGAATAATTTCGGCCGCGCGCTCGCCAAAGCAGTGGATCCCCAAAATTTCTTTCGTTTCGCGGTGGAACAAGATCTTTAGGGTACCGACATTCATACCAACAATTTGCGCCCGCGCCAGGTGTTTGAACTGCGCCCGGCCTACTTCGTACGGCACTTTCATCGCGGTCAGTTGTTGCTCGGTTTTACCAACGGAGCTGATTTCCGGAATGGTGTAAATGCCGGTCGGGATATCTTCAATCAGGTGCGCTGTCGCTTCGCCTTTAATCATCGCCTGCGCGGCGATACGCCCTTGATCGTAAGCCGCTGACGCCAGGCTTGGGTAGCCAATCACATCACCCACAGCATAAACGTGCGGCAGCGCGGTCTGGTACATGCTGTTGACCTTCAACTGCCCGCGGCCATCTGCTTCCAGACCAATATTACCCAGCTTCAGGCTGTCGGTATTACCGGTACGGCCGTTAGCATAGAGCAGACAATCGGCTTTCAGTTTCTTGCCCGATTTGAGGTGCATGATGACGCCGTCTTCCAGCGGCTCGATACGCTCATACTCTTCGTTGTGACGGATAACGACACCGCTATTCCAGAAGTGGTACGAGAGCGAATCCGACATCTCCTGATCGAGAAACGCCAGCAGACGATCGCGGGTGTTGATCAAATCGACTTTGACATTCATTCCCCGGAAGATCGATGCATATTCGCAGCCGATCACCCCGGCGCCATAAATAATGACATGGCGGGGCTCATGATGCATATCGAGGATCGAATCGCTGTCATAGACGCGCGGATGGGTGAAATCCACATCGGCCGGATGGTAAGGACGTGAGCCGCAGGCGATAACAAACTTCTCTGCAGTGATCGTTTCTACTGTGCCGTCGTGGCACTCCAGCGCCAGCGTGTGGTCATCAATAAAATGGGCGTTGCCTTCAAGAATTTCGCAACGGTTACGCTCATAAAAGCCCTGACGCATGCGGGTTTGCTGATTAATCACGCTTTCTGCGTGGTTCAGGATATCGGCAAAAGAGGAGCGGAGGAGGCGGCTATGGTCGCTGTAGAGAGGATTTTGGTTGAATTCGATAATGCGGCTAACAGCATGGCGCAACGCTTTCGACGGGATAGTTCCCCAGTGCGTGCAGCCACCGCCGACGTTATGGTAACGCTCAATAACCGCGACCCGTGCTCCTTGTTTAACCAGACCCATAGCTGCGCCTTCGCCGCCTGGACCGGAGCCTATTACAATTGCATCATAATCGTAGGAATGTGGCATGGTAAGGCTTACCTGTTCTTATACATAAAAGCAACAGAATACTAACATTAAAGTCGTAATATCCCAATTATCGTTGTGCTTTTTTCAGGCAAAAAAGAAGAAACGACGTGTAAATAATCGGTCACAATCCAGTACGATCAGATCGGATTTTCTTCTGGTATATTGCCAGAAAGCCCCGGGAAGGATTCAAACATAATGATGGGTGTAAGAGCGCAACAAAAAGAGCGAACCCGGCGTTCGCTGGTGGAAGCGGCATTTAGCCAACTGAGCGCCGAGCGGAGTTTTGCCAGCCTGAGCCTGCGGGAAGTTGCCCGCGAGGCGGGTATCGCGCCGACGTCTTTTTACCGACATTTTCGTGATGTTGATGAGCTCGGCCTGACCATGGTGGACGAAAGCGGGTTGATGCTGCGCCAGTTGATGCGCCAGGCGCGCCAGCGTATTGCCAAAGGCGGCAGCGTGATTCGCACCTCGGTTTCCACTTTTATGGAATTTATTGGCAACAATCCCAACGCATTTCAGCTACTGCTGCGTGAGCGTTCCGGGACTTCAGCCGCTTTCCGCGCGGCGGTCGCGCGCGAGATTCAGCACTTTATCGCGGAACTTGCCGACTATCTCGAACTCGAAAACCATATGCCGCGCGCCTTTACCGAGGCGCAAGCCGAGGCGATGGTAACGATCGTTTTTAACGCTGGCGCAGAAGCGCTGGATGTGAGTGCTGAACAACGCCGGCAGTTAGAAGAGCGGCTGGTATTGCAATTGCGGATGATTTCAAAAGGCGCCTATTACTGGTATCGCCGCGAGCAGGAAAAACTGGCGCATCAATCGACGAGTGAAGCAAAGGATGAGTAATGAAACAGTCAGGTCAAGATAAAGGTACGTTGCTGCTGGCGCTGGTTGCTGGCTTATCGATTAACGGCGCATTTTCTGCTGTATTCAGTTCCGTGGTTCCCTTTTCTCTGTTTCCGGTTATCTCACTGGTGCTGACGGTCTATTGCCTGCATCAGCGTTACCAGAATCGCACCATGCCAGTTGGTCTGCCGGGCCTTGCCGCCGCTTGCTTTATTCTCGGCGTGTTGCTGTACAGTACAGTCGTTCGCGCTGAATACCCGGTGATCGGCTCTAACTTCCTGCCGGCCGTGCTGTCGGTAGTGCTGGTCTTCTGGATTGGTTTCCGCCTGCGCAGCCGTAGCCGCAAACGCGAGGCGTCGGAGTGATTTTCCCCTCCCCTTTACGGAGAGGGATGAGAGATTTTACTTCCTGGTCAACAGAACGCCGCACTCCATATGGTGCGTGTAAGGGAACTGATCAAACAATGCCAGACGCGAAATGTCGTGCGTCTGGCTTAATGTTTCGAGGTTCTTGCACAGCGTTTCCGGGTTGCAGGAGATGTACAGAATACGCGGATAGGCCTGCACCATTTTTTCGGTTTCCGCATCCAGCCCGCTGCGTGGCGGATCGACGAAAATCGTTTCGCACTGGTAGCTTTTCAAATCGATCCCCTGCAAACGGTTGAAGGCGCGTACGCCGTTCATCGCCTGCGTGAATTCCTCCGCAGACATACGAATGATTTGTACATTATTAATATGGTTGGCGGCGATGTTGTACTGTGCGGCGGCGACAGACGGCTTGGCGATTTCCGTGGCCAGCACGCGGTTGAAATTGCGGGCCAGCGCCAGCGAAAAGTTGCCGTTACCGCAATACAGCTCCAGCAAATCGCCGCTGGCGTTGTGAGTGACATCCTGCGCCCATTCCAGCATCTGGATATTCATTGCCGCGTTAGGCTGGGTAAAACTGTTTTCCACCTGGCGGTAGATCATCTCTCTGCCACCGACTGGCAGGCGTTCATCGACATAATCCTGATCGAGCTCAATTTTGGTTTTCGTGGCGCGGCCAATCAGTTGCACATTCAGGTTTTGTGCCCGCAGCGCATCGCGCAACTGGGTGGCGGCTTCGTGCCATTCATTATCCAGCTTTTTGTGATATAGCAGCGTCACAATCGCCTGATTGCTCATGGTACTCAGGTAGTCAATCTGGAACAGCTTGTGGCGTAGCATGTGATTGCTATGTACGGCAGCAATCATCACTTTCATTAATACGTTAATCAGCTCGCTGGCCGCCGGGAAGCTGTCGACGCGGATACGCGATTTTGTCTGCTGATCGAAGATAATGTGGTAGAGATCGTCCCCGTCATGCCAAATCCGGAACTCGGCGCGCATGCGGTAATGGCTGACCGGCGAGCGGAACATCTCCGGAAGCGGCGCGGAAAATGGTGTCATCAGCGATTGCAGACGCACGACTTTTTCGGCCAGTTGGGCTTCGTATTGTTCTGTCGGCAGGTGTTCGGGGGTCATGATGCTTCCTGAGAGATTAAGAATAACGCGGCGATTGTAGGGATTGCTCACCGGATGTCCAGCGCTGGATGTTTTTGAAATACTCCCTTAGCAGTCTGGACATCCATATGTAACAGAATGTAGCATCCGTGTTCCGGTCCTGTGAGTTAAAAGGGAATCCAGTGTGAATCTGGGGCTGACGCGCAGCGGTAAGGATTAAGGTGAGACAGCAGACACTGCCTGTGGTGGGAAGTCCTGTCTTGTTGTACCTCCAAGCCCGAAGACCTGCCGGAATACGTCGCATCTGGTGACATCATCGCGTGCTATTGATGGAACCTGCGGCATCCTTTTTATTTTGTGGATGCTCTCACAATGATTAAAAAAGCTTCGCTGCTGACGGCACTCTCCGTCACGGCATTTTCCGGCTGGGCGCAGGATAGCGGCTCAGACAATTTGGTGGTGACAGCAAATCGTTTTCAACAATCGGCTAAAACAGTGCTGGCACCAACCGAAGTGGTGACGCGCGAGGATATCGATCGCTGGCAATCCCGTTCGCTCATTGATGTGCTGCGCCGTTTACCGGGCGTAGATATCGCGCAAAATGGTGGTCTGGGACAAACAGCGTCCGTGTATGTTCGCGGTACGGAAGCAAAACATTTGCTGCTGCTGATTGATGGCGTACCGGTGGCGCGTTCGGGGATTTCGAACGATCCCGAACTCAATCAAATCCCGCTCTCGCTGGTGCAGCGCGTTGAGTATATTCGCGGGCCGCGCTCTGCGGTTTATGGCTCCGGTGCGATTGGCGGCGTGGTCAACATCATTACGATGACAGATAGCGATAAATCCCAGGTTAACACCAGCATTGGCTCGAAAGGTTATCAAACCTATGACGGCACTTTGCGCCAACGTTTTGGCGATACGATGGTGACCGCCGCAGGTTCTTATACCAGTACGCGCGGATTCAACGTGCAGCCGGATTCGACATGGGATCATGATAAAGATCGCGATGGCTACCGTAATAAAACTTTCTGGGGCAGCTTACAGCATAAGTTTGATGACCATTTTGACGGTTTTTTCCGTGGCTACAGCTTCAGCAATAATGTGGATTACGACCTGGGTAGTGCGCCATATTCGCCGGATTACAGCGCTGATGAGCGCCAGCTGTATGTTCAGGGTTGGGATACCGGGCTGAATTTCAACCAAGGGATCTACTCCTCGCAACTGCTGGCCAGCTACCAAAAAAGCAAAGACTACAACTACAGCAGTATCTATGGCCGTTATAACGATGGCACTACACTGGATGATATGGAGCAGCGTTACATTCAGTGGGGTAACAATATTACGGTGGGTAAAGGCTCGTTAGGTGCAGGTGTCGACTGGAAGCAGGAGCGTCTGGTTTCATCTAATCAAAGCACGAGCGACAGCTACGATCGTGATAACACCGGCCTCTACCTGAACGGGATGCAGCAGTTTGGTGATGTTACGTTGGAGGCTTCCGGTCGCGAAGATAAAGATGATGCGTTCGGCTGGCACGGTACCTGGCAAACGGCTGCTGGCTGGGAGTTTGTAGAAAACTACCGCCTGACGCTCTCCTACGGTACGAGTTTTCTGGCACCTTCGCTTGGACAGCAGTACGGCGCGAAGCGCTTTGGCATTGCTTCCAATCCGGATCTGAAACCGGAAGAGTCAAAACAGTGGGAAGCGGGTGTGGAAGGATTAACCGGCCCAGTTGACTGGCGTCTGTCCGCGTACCGTTATGAGATCGATAATCTGATCACCTATAGCGATACGGCTTACTACAACATTAATTCTGCGACCATTAAAGGCGTTGAGTGGACAGGAAGTGTCGATACCGGCATTTTCTCGCATCGTGTGACCTTGCAGTACATCGATCCGCGTGATGACGAAACGAACGAAGTGCTGCCGCGCCGCGCAAAACGCCAGGCCAAGTACCAACTCGACTGGTCCATCTTTAACGTGGATATGGATCTTGCGTGGGAATACTTCGGCAAACGCTATGACAATCGCACATCAATTTATAACCCTGAGCAACGTGTTTTGCCGAGTTATAGTACGGTTGATCTATCTGCCTCATATCCAGTGACATCTCACCTTACAGTTCGTGGTAAAATAGCTAACTTGTTCGATAAAGAGTACGAGACAGCTTATGGCTACCAAACTGCAGGACGGGAATACACCTTGTCTGGCAGCTACACCTTCTGACGCGCGTCCCACCGTCCTGGTGTTTGACTCCGGCGTCGGTGGGTTATCCGTCTATGATGAGATTCGGCATCTCCTGCCGGATCTCCATTACATTTACGCTTTCGACAATGTCGCTTTCCCCTATGGTGAGAAAAGCGAAGAGTTTATTGTTGAACGTGTTGTCGAGATTGTTACCGCTGTTCAGGCGCAATATCCCCTCGCACTGGCTGTTATCGCCTGTAATACCGCAAGCACTGTCTCTCTTCCCGCATTACGTGACAAATTCACCTTTCCTGTTGTTGGTGTTGTCCCCGCCATCAAACCGGCCGCGCGCTTAACGGCAAACGGTATTGTAGGTCTACTGGCAACGCGTGGCACAGTGAAACGTCCTTATACGCATGAACTGATTTCGCGTTTCGCGAATGAGTGTCGTATTGAGATGCTGGGGTCGGCGGATCTGGTGGTTCTGGCTGAAGCGAAACTGCACGGTAAGGAAGTATCGCTTGAAGAGCTACGCCACATCTTGCGTCCCTGGTTACGTATGAAAGAGCCTCCGGATACCGTAGTCTTAGGTTGCACGCACTTTCCGCTGTTGCAGGATGAACTGTTGCAGGTGCTGCCAGAGGGTACCCGGCTGGTAGATTCCGGTGCAGCTATTGCCCGTCGTACCGCCTGGTTGCTGGAACATGAAGCACCGGATGCAAAATCCGCTGGCGATAATATTGCGTACTGCATGGCACTAACGCCTGAAACTGCACAGTTATTGCCCGTTTTGCAGCGCTATGGCTTTAAAACGCTCGAAAAACTAGCTCTTTAGGGCGTCCTTGAACAAAAAAGAGACGGTTGAAAACTTTTTTTAAATTAGGGGTTGTCAGCCGGAATTAACTCCCTATAATGCGCCTCCACTGACACGGCACAACGGCAAACACACCGGCCTGTCAGGTGAAGAAATC
>NZ_FMBC01000075.1 GCF_900094795.1 Kosakonia oryziphila | reverse complement strand
CGTAATCCTCTAAAACAGGTGATGGTTCATTCAGATCAGGGCAGTCAGTACACAAGTCATGAGTGGCAGTCATTCCTGAAATCACACGGCCTGGAGGGCAGCATGAGCCGTCGCGGTAACTGTCACGATAATGCGGTTGCAGAAAGCTTTTTCCAGTTGCTGAAACGCGAACGGATAAAGAAAAAGATCTACGGAACACGGGAAGAAGCCCGCAGCGATATTTTCGATTACATCGAAATGTTTTATAACAGTAAGCGTCGGCATGGTTCGAGCAATCAGATGTCACCGACAGAATATGAAAACCAGTATTATCAACGGCTCAGAAGTGTCTAGATTATCCGTGGCGATTCAGTAACGTATGGTTAGTAGATAAACCTTCGGATGATAATAATTACAGATGTGAATCTAACGGCATAAGGCTTAACGAATCACCATATTCATCATATGAGTCATGGGATGAAGGTCAGATATATGATATTTCATGGAGTAGCAAGTTACCTGAAAGCAACAATGTCGCAGAATTCGGTGATTATGTTATATTCCAGTGGAAGTCAAGACCACCGCATACGCAAAACTATCCTTTTTTGTTTCGTGTGTTAGGGAATAGAATTGATTTAATTCACTCAAACTATGAAGGGAAATGGATAGTTATATGGTCAGGTTATTTTGAATTTGAAAACTGGTTCGACATTCATATCAGGATTTTGTTATCTCGGGATAAGGATACCGGAAAGTTACAATTAACCTATAATGGGGACATCCAGACTTTCTCCAAAGATCAATACAATCAGAATAGTCAGGGGGTAACAGAGTTTACAGGCAGAACACTTGATGATTCTACCAACTATTTTAAATGGGGGGTTTATAACAGAGGTATGCCGAAACATGCATTAAAACATTACCTTGACAGACTTTTTATTAAACAAATACGCTGAATTAAACCTGGGAGATACCCCCTCCCAGGGACAGTCCTTACCGTACATACCCGTAACCGATCTCCTGGCCTGCCGAATAATTAATGGTGAGGCGCATCCCTCGTTTTCCGCCGCCAGACAAGGATTTTATATTTGCGCGATTGGTATAGCGTACGTGTGAAATAACTGTCTCAGCGACGTTTAAATTCTTAAACGTTGAAGACATCACAAGCCGTTTATTTTGCTTAAACCTGACAAGAAACTGGCTGTCAGTTTTGACAGGCCTTGCCCGTCGTTCAATGTGTATGGCTTGTCCCGGGGCTTTGCTCGTTTGATTTGTATGTCTGTCAGTGCCATGTGTATAGGTCAAAAATGCGTATAAAAAATCTATACACATCACTATACATATTTTTCATGGATTCAGGGAGAACTTGTCAGACTGTTACGGATGAGTGATTTGATAACTATATTGAAAATTGAGGTTTTTTTAGACTTTCTCGGATGGGTGTGGAGGAACTTTGGCGGAAGATCACAGGAGTCGAACCTGCCCGGGACCGCTGGCGGCCCCAACTGGATTTGAAGTCCAGCCACCTCACCGGAGATGATGATCTTCCGCGCCTGCATTGCTACATGGAGGCGGGGCGCATTATAGCTACTTTCAGTCATTTACCACATACCTCCATCAGAATTTTTCTCATTGTGCAGCCAGAAAAATCGTCTGTTTAAGATAAATCCTTATCTTTTCCATTACTTAGCTGCTTCACTCCGGTGAAAGGGGAGCGAGCACAGAAAAGAATAAAGGCAAATTGATAACAAGAAATCGCAATACCCGGCTGAAAACCAATCGCTTACAACGTGTGAAACCGCTTTTTGTGCAATTTCACTGCCGGAAGGATGCTGGGCGCACTTGTGGCATAACGACGTACAGCCTGGCATAAACAGTGCCACGACTTTATGAGCCTGCGCGACTGCTGGTTTGATGGTGCAGGGCGTAACTGGACGCTGTGTCTGCGCAATATCGCGCAGATTGCCGATGTGCAGGGGCAGCAAGCTGGGTGTGGTGATTACACCACAGGACAATGAAGTGCAATTATGCTTTGAAGGACATTGCCGGGTGATGGCCCGGCAGGTGATTCCCCGCAGGGGATGTTGTTGCTGGCCGGGCCTCAGGGAGCAGGCTCAGCCGGAGGTGCAACCATACCGCCTGATACCACACCACCGTGCATACTCTGTTTTACCTGCTGTTTCTGTACATTAACCGCAGATAACTCTCCGTTGACGCTCGGCTTCAGCGGCGCATCGGCTCGTACGCTGCCGCTGGCGGTCAGTTGCAGATTGCCATCGCCGCTAATGGGTAACGCTGGCCAGCCCCACTCCTGGAGGATATTCAGTGGTACGCCGCGTCCGTTCAGGCTGACATTAACGTTGCGATCCGGCGTTTGCGAGACCACGGCTTTCGCCTCCAGCAACCCTTTGTCGGTGAACGCACTCAGCTCGGTAATGTTGACCATGTTGCTGTTGGCATTCAGCGCCAGCGACGGGCGGCGCACGTCGACGCGGTTGAATGTTGCCGCAGCGGCATTCAGTTTAGCGCTACCGCCCCATATGCCCCATTTCCCTTCGCGCACCAGTTGCAGGTTGTCGCCATAACCATCCAGAGCGGTGAGCTGCCACGGGAACGTCGGATCGATATCAATCACCAGGTTGCGGCTGGCGCTGAATTTTTTCAGCGTTACCGTGTTCAGCCACGACGGCAGATCGTCTAACCACAGTTGCTTCCAGTTTTCCGGCAGCGTGTACTCCAGCCCGGCAAACGCGGCGTCGTCGAGCACCAGCGCATGGCCCGCGCGATACCAGTTGCCGGAGGTGCGTACCATGCCGTTTTCCCAGCGCGAGGTGAACTGTTGTAGCGTAATTCCCTGCGCAGAGAAGTTGGCATTCAGGATCGGGTCGAACAGGTGCAGCGAGCCGTAAATAAACTCGCTGGCGTTCATCGACAGCCTGCCGTCTTCGCTTTGCCAGTCGCCTTTAATCAGCGTCAAATTGCTCAGGCTCAGATTGAGGTCGGTAACCGCCCAGCCCGGCCCCTGTAAACGCGCATCCGTCACGTCGACACGGCCAATCTGTAATGATGGCAGCGTGGTCAGCGGATTGAAGAAATCGAGCAGGGTTTTATCGCTTTGCAGGCGAATGTCGTTCAGGCGCAGGTTATTCACCACCCAGCCGCCATCGGCAGTGCGTTTCGCATCGCCGGTCAGCGAGCCGCGCGCCATATCCGCGCCGATAGTCGTCAGGGTAACAACATCTTTGTCGATACTGCCCTGAATAAGCACGTTGCTGGCCGGAACGCCGTTTAATGTCAGCGAACCGGCGCTCATCTGGATTTGCGTTTTACTGCCCAGCACATTGCCGGCCACCGGCTGCCAGGGCGAGACGCCGCCCATTACCCGTTGCGCGCTCAGATCCCAGCCCGTGGTCGGGCTATTGAACGCCATATTATTGAGTTGCAGACGATCGGCCTGGAAGGGAAGCGGTGCGGCAGATGGAGAGAAATTGAGCGTGCCATCCTGCAATAAAATGGTGTCGGCGTGCAGCGGATCGGTCAACTGGCGGCTGCTCAGGCCAATATCCACCGTTTTAGCAACCAGCGTCGCCGGGTTACCTTTACGACCGAAACTGACATTTTTCAGTAACACATGGGAAGGCGAGGAGAAACGATGTTCTATCACGTCAAAGGTGAGGTGATAGTCACTGTTGTTATTCACCCAGTTGCTGACCTGAGTCGCGCCCCAGCGCGTTTGCAGCAGGAACCAGGCGGCCACTATCGCCAGTAGCAGGATGATAATGACAACGAATAGCAGCTTTCCAAGAAATTTCATGATCTTCCATCCCCGAAGTGTCAATCAGGCAGTTATGCACGATTTATGCGCAATGCTCAAGGGCGGAATGATGAAAGGAGATGACAGAGGCAGCCGGTAAGCCCGGCTACCGTGGCGCGATCAGTTTTTCTCTGACGGAAAAATCAGATTCAATACAATTGCGGTGATACCGCCTGCGGCGATGCCGGAGGAGAGCAGATTTTTCAGCCAGTCCGGCGCGAATTGCAGGATCTGCGGCTGCTGGGAAACGCCAAGGCCCACCGCCAGCGACAACGCGATAATCATAATCGCGCGGCGGTTCAGTGGCTCGCGGGAGACGATACGTACGCCGGAAGCGGCTATCGTACCGAACATGACCAGCGTTGCGCCGCCGAGCACTGGCTCAGGCAACTGCTGAACGAAAGCGCTGACTGCCGGGAACAGACCCAGCACAACCAGCATTAGTGCCACGAAGAAACCGATATAGCGGCTGGCAACGCCGGTCAACTGAATGACGCCGTTGTTCTGACCAAAGCAGGAGTTCGGGAAAGTGTTGAATACCGCCGAAACAAATGAGTTGATGCCGTTCGCCAGCACGCCGCCTTTCAGGCGTTTCATGTACAGCGGGCCGGCAACGGGCTGCTCAGAAACATCAGAGGTGGCAGTGATGTCGCCGATGGTTTCCAGCGAAGTGATCATAAACACCAGCATCAGCGGCAGCAGCAGGTTCCAGTCAACGCTCAGGCCATAATAGAGCGGTGTTGGCACCATAAAGGCATTCGCTGGCGCACTATATTCCGGCAGCATGCCCATAAACAGCGCCAGCACATAACCGACCGCCATGGCGATCACCAGCGAAGCAATACGCAGGTACGGATTACGCTGACGGTTGAGCAGAATAATGATTGCCAGCACCACGCCCGCCAATAGCAGGTTTTTCGGCGCGCCAAAGGTGTGGTTGCCCATCGCGGCAAAACCGCCGCCGACGGAAGTCAGGCCAACCTGGATCAGCGACAGGCCGATAATCATCACCACCACGCCAGAGACCAGCGGGGTAATAATGCGACGTGCCAGCGGCAGAATGCGCGAGATAACCATTTCGGTACAGCTTGCCAGCATCAGGGTGCCGAACAGCGCAGCCATCATGGTTGGCACATCCGCACCGCCGGTTTTTAGCGCCGTGCCGCCCATAATCAACGGCGCAACGAAGTTGAAACTGGTCCCCTGAATCGACAGCAGACCGGAACCCACCGGGCCCCAGGCTTTAATCTGAATGATGGAAGCGACGCCAGAGGCGAACAGCGACATGCTGATGATGTGCTGAGTGTCCTGAGCCGGTAACCCCAGTGCCTGGCAGATCAGCAGCGCGGGCGTAATCACGCCAACAAACATCGCCAGCAGGTGTTGCAGCGCGGCAAACAGGGTTTGCGCCAGCGGCGGGCGGTCTTCAAGGCGATAGATCAGCTCGCTGGGGTGAGTGTGCGCAACCGTTTGCGCATTTTCGGACTCGATAGTGTTTAAGGACATCTCAGACAATCCCCTGATGGAAAAGCGCTGATTTTATCGGACTGTTTGGTAAAAGCAAACGGTTGCCATGTTAAAAACACACTTTCCTAAAGGGGGTTCTGTCTACCGGATAAGGTCCTGAAATTCAGGCGTTGGAGTAGCGTTCTGTTTCCGGCATCCAGCGTTCGATTAATGCCGCGGCAAGCTGCGGATAACGCTCGTGAATATGGCGGGCGACGCGCTGAACTTCCGGGATCATCGCCTGGTCGCGCAGCAGGTCGGCGACTTTGAATTCCGCATTACCGGTCTGGCGGGTGCCGAGCAACTCGCCGGGGCCACGAATTTCCAGATCCTTTTGCGCAATAACAAAACCGTCGTTGCTGTCGCGTAGCACCTGTAAGCGTTTTTGCGCTGTCTTTGAGAGCGGGGATTTGTAGAGCAATACGCAATGCGAGGCTACCGCGCCACGCCCCACACGCCCGCGTAGCTGGTGGAGTTGCGCAAGGCCGAGCCGTTCCGGGTTTTCGATAATCATCAAGCTGGAGTTGGGTACATCCACGCCGACTTCAATGACCGTGGTGGCGACCAGCAGATGCAGCTCACCCTGTTTGAACGCCTGCATGACTGCCTGCTTTTCCGCTGACTTCATGCGGCCATGCACCAGCCCGACATTCAGCTCTGGCAGCGCGAGCTTCAGCTCTTCCCAGGTGGCTTCCGCCGCCTGCGCTTCCAGTAAGTCGGACTCTTCAATCAGTGTGCATACCCAGTATGCCTGACGGCCTTCGTCAATGCAGGCGTTGCGCACGCGATCGATAATATCGTTGCGGCGCGTATCCGGAATAGCGACGGTGGTTACCGGTGTGCGGCCCGGCGGCAGTTCGTCGATAACCGACGTATCGAGATCGGCATAGGCGGTCATCGCCAGCGTGCGCGGAATCGGGGTGGCCGTCATGATTAACTGGTGCGGATGGAAACCCTGCTGCTGGCCTTTCTCCCACAGCGCCAGGCGCTGGTGGACACCAAAGCGGTGTTGCTCATCGATAATCACCAACGCGAGGCCGTTAAACTGCACCTGCTCCTGGAAAATAGCGTGCGTGCCAACTACCATCTGCACTTCGCCATTAGCAATAGCATCCTGCTGGGCCTGGCGCGCTTTCCCTTTTTGTTTTCCCGCCAGCCAGCCCACTTCGATACCGAGCGGCGCAAACCAGTTACGGAAATTGTTGGCGTGCTGCTCAGCCAGTAGTTCGGTCGGAGCCATCATCGCCACCTGCTTACCGTTGGCGATTGCCCGTAACGCGGCCAGTGCGGCAACCAGTGTTTTACCGGAGCCGACATCGCCCTGTACCAGGCGCATCATTGGGATATCCAGCGCCATATCGCGCTCGATCTCCGCCACGACCCGCGTCTGTGCGCCGGTTGGTTTAAACGGTAGTGACGCCAGCAGGCCTTGCTTTAGTTCATCTTTGGCAACGAGCCGCTGCGCATGATAGCGCTGAGCCCCGGCGCGCAGAGCCAGCATACTCAGGTTATGCGCCAGCAATTCTTCAAGGATCAAACGACGCTGCGCTGGATGCGTACCCGCTTCGAGTTCGGCCAGCTTCAACGACGGCGGCGGGCGATGCAGCGTGTGCAGCGCTTCCGGCAGGCTCATCATGCCTTGTGCCAGCTCAGGCGGCAGCAATTCGCTGATGGCGCAGGTCGCCAGCAGTTCCAGTGCCTGGTCGGTCAGTTTGCGCAATGTCGCCTGCTTAATCCCTTCGGTGGTGGGGTAAACCGGCGTAAGCGTTTCCTGTAATTCGGGAGTGCTGAGATCGCCCTGAACGCGGTATTCCGGGTGGATCATCTCCGCACCATACTTCCCGCGCTTTGCTTCACCGTAGGCCAGCACACGGCGGCCAGTGGCGAGGCTGTTTTTCATCGCCGCATTGAAGTTGAAAAAGCGCATGGTGAGGATGCCGGAACCGTCGCTGATCTGGCTGGTCATCATCCGGCGACCGCCGAAATTGATATTGCAGTTCAGCACTTCGCCTTCCACCGTGGCGTAGATGCCCGGCAGCAGGTCGGCAATAGGGTAAAGCTGGGTGCGATCTTCGTAACGCAGCGGCAGATGAAGCAGCAGATCCTGCACGGTGTGCAGGCCGATTTTCGCCAGTTTGCTGCTCTGCGCTGCGCCGACGCCAGTCAGCGAACTTAAGGGCACCGCGTCGAGCAGCTTACCTTTCATCGGTTATCCTGCCGCCTGCATAGTGGCCCACCATGTGGGCTCGGCTTCGATTTGACCTTCCGAATTGACGTGCGGGTAAGGTAGCCCTTTACGTTTCGCGACCTTCGCCAGCACCGGGTAACCCCCTTCGAACAGCAGGCGCTGCTGCTCTTCATCTGGCAGCATGCTGTTTTCGCGCTGGTACATACCGGCGTTTTGCCGCTGACGCTGCGCTTCATACAGAATTAATGCAGAGGCCACGGAAACGTTAAGCGATTGCACCATGCCGATCATCGGAATGATGATGTCCTGATCCGCCAGATCCAACGCTTCTTGTGTGATCCCGGTTTTCTCCTGGCCCATCAGAATGCAGGTCGGGCGCGTGTAGTCGATCTCGCGAAAATCGACCGCTTTGTCTGAGAGATGCGTGGCGAGCACCTGCATGCCGCGCGCTTTCAGCACGCCGACAGCATCGCCAATAGTACGGTGTGTTTTCACCTCCACCCAGCTATTACTGCCTGCGGCGGAGGAGGCCATGGTGCGCATGCGGTTACCCGGCCAGACTGCGTGGACTTCATGTACGCCGACGGCGTCCGCAGTGCGGATAATAGCAGAGACGTTATGAGGCTTGTGAACCTGCTCCATGCAAACTGTCAGATCGGGCTGACGTCTGGCGAGCATTTCGCGAATACGCGCATAACGTTGAGAATTCATACAATTAGTTTCTGTTGCGGGTGACTTTTATCACATCCGGCATCACGCGGATTTTACGCATGATATTCGCCAGATGGACGCGATCGCGCGCCGTCAGCCGGATGAAAGCGCTGTACACGCGGCCATCTTTCTCTTCCGTATTCAGGCTCTGAATGTTGGATGAGGCCGTGTTAATTGCCGCCGTGAGGTTGGCCAGCGCTCCCTGATGGTTGAACATATCCACCTTGATTTCGGTGATAAATTCCTGCGCGGTTTCTTTATCCCACTCCACAGCCATAAACTTCTCGGGTTCTTTCTGGTAGCCACGGATATTACGGCAGGACTCATGGTGGATAACCAGCCCTTTCCCGGGACTGACGTGGGCGACAATTGGGTCGCCAGGGATCGGACGACAGCATTTGGCAAAGGTGATCAGCACGCCATCTGCGCCTTTAATCGGCAAATGACCGTTTCCGCTGGAACTGGACGGCGTTGGCGCGGTTTGCACCGCTTCCCCTTGTTGCAGGTTTTTCGCAACCACGACGCTCATGGCGTTGCCAAGGCCGATTTCAGCCAAAAGATCGTCAAGCGTCGCCAGCTTCATTCGCTCAAGCTCGCGCTGAATATGCTCCTGCGGAATTTCGGCCAGCTTGCGGCTGCCACCCAGTGCATGATTTAGCAGGCGGCGACCGAGACTTACCGAGTCGTCGCGCTTGAGGTTTTTCAGCATCTGACGGATTTTCGCGCGCGCTTTTGAACTGACGACAAAGTTCAGCCAGGCGGCATTCGGGCGGGCGCCCGGCGCGGTAATAATCTCTACCGTCTGGCCGCTGGCGAGCGATTGCGACAGCGGATACGGCTGGCGGTCAACGCGTGCGCCGACGCAGGCGTGGCCGATATCCGTGTGTACCGCATAGGCAAAATCCACCGGTGTCGCACCAGCAGGCAGCTCGACAATGCGGCCTTCCGGGGTGAAAACATAAATCTCATCGGGGAAGAGATCAGATTTAACGCTCTCGATAAATTCAAACGAGCTACCGGCGCTCTGTTGCAGCTCCAGCAGGCTTTGCATCCAGCGCTGGGCGCGGATTTGCGCGGTGGTGCTACTCTCGCCGTGCTCTTTATAGGCCCAGTGCGCTGCAACCCCCATTTCCGCCATTTGATCCATATCTTCAGTACGGATCTGCACCTCTACCGGTACACCATGCGGACCAATCATTGAGGTATGCAGGGATTGATAGCCGTTCGCCTTCGGAATGGCGATGTAGTCTTTCACGCGGCCGGGACGCGGTTTGTACAGGCTGTGCATCTGGCCCAGTACGCGGTAGCAGGTATCCAGATCATGGACGATAACGCGGAAAGCGTAAATATCCATGATTGAGTGAAAGCGTTGTTCTTTCATCACCATCTTGCAATAGATGGAATAGAGGTGCTTTTCACGCCCGCTGACGCGGCAGGGAATGCCCGCTTCCTGTAAACGCCCTTCGATTTCTGAGAGGATTTTTTGGATCATCTCTTTGCGGTTGCCGCGCGCGGCTTTCACCACTTCTTTAATCACGCGATAGCGGTTCGGGTACAGCGCTTCGAAACCCAGCTCTTCCAGCTCGGTTTTGATGTGGTGAATACCTAAACGGTGCGCCAGCGGACTATAGATTTCGAGGGTTTCACGGGCGATGCGGCGACGCTTATCCGGGCGAAGCGAGCCAAGCGTACGCATGTTATGGGTGCGGTCGGCCAGTTTGATCAGGATGACGCGGATATCCTGCACCATCGCCATGATCATTTTGCGAAAGTTTTCGGCCTGCGCTTCTTTTTTGTCCTGAAACTTGAGTTTATCAAGTTTGGATACCCCTTCCACCAGCTCGGCAACGCTTTTGCCAAACAGTTGTTCCATATCCTGGTAAGTGGCTGGGGTATCTTCAATCACGTCATGCAGCAGCGCGGCCATCAGCGTTTCGTAGTCGAGTTTCATCTCGGCCAGAATACAGGCCACCGCTACCGGGTGCGTGATATAGGGTTCACCGCTTGAACGTGTCTGGCCCTCGTGAGCGTCACGTGCAACGAGATACGCCTGCCTGAGACGTTTGATTTGATCTTCAGGCAGATAGTTTTGAATCAGTTGATTCAGGCTTTCAAACAGATACAAGGGTGACCTGCAGGTTAATTAACGACGACCTTCAGCAATGGCGGTAACGGCCTGCAGTTCTGCGGCTTCCTGCTCTTGCTGCTCCTGGCGCTCACGCACGTCGAGGATCTGGTTGTTGATCAGACCTTCTTCGATTTCGCGCAGCGCGATAACGGTGGTTTTATCGTTTTCTTCCGGTACTAACGGATCTTTACCGCCAACCTGCATCTGACGAGCGCGACGCGCGGCGACCAGCACCAGGTCAAAACGGTTACCTACTTTCTCTACAGCGTCCTGAACAGTTACGCGTGCCATACTTAAAATGCTCCACAGGTGAAGAAATGACTGGGCATGATACTGAAACCAGGCTCAGTCTGCCAATAGTTTGCTGATTAAAGCGTCATGTCGCTGCTTCTGGCGGCTCATACGCAGGCGTTCGGCGCGAATAATGGTTTTCAGATCGCCCAGAGCGGTATCGAAATCATCATTCACAATCAGGTAATCATATTCCGCGTAATGGCTCATTTCCGCAACGGCCTGCGCCATCCGCTTTGCAATTACCTCTTCGCTATCCTGACCGCGTCCACGCAGGCGGCGATCCAGCTCCAGTTTTGATGGCGGCAGTATAAAGATGCTGCGCGCCTGCGGCATGCGGCGGCGAATTTGCTGCGCGCCCTGCCAGTCGATATCCAGGAACACATCCACGCCGGTCGCCAGTACTTGCTCAATGGCGGCGCGGGAAGTGCCGTAAAAGTTGCCAAATACTTCGGCATGCTCAAGAAACGCGTCATCATGAATCATGGATTTAAATTCGTCATGATTAACAAAAAAATAGTGTTCGCCGTGCACTTCACCCGGCCGCGGTGCGCGCGTGGTGTGCGAAACAGAAACCTGAGTGTCGTATAACGGTTGGGTTTTCAGCAAAGCCTGGATGAGGCTTGATTTACCCGCGCCGCTAGGAGCGGAAACTATATATAGCGTGCCTTGAGCCATGAGAGTCTTTTGTATGTGAATTGCGAAAGGAAACTTACATACGTGCCTATTATACACATCAGCGCTACGTGACGTAGCATTTGTCACACTTTTTCCCTCTCAGTATGGCATTTTGCGGCCCGCTTTCCTGTTTTGTTTGCAAATTTTCACCGTCGTAGCGAATCTCCGGAACCTGCCTCGCAACCGCTCTGTTTATTGCTCGAAAGCTGTTCCCTCATGGCGTTATAAGGATTGCGCTATCAAAAGGGAGAAATATTTATGTGGAGAAGCGCCGGAGCCGCAATTTGTCTGTTGCTATGGAGCGTATTCAGCTTTGCAACTTGCCCCGTCTGGTCGCCTTCGCGGGCGCAGGAAGAAGTAGGTCGTTTGCAGCAGCAGCTTGCGCAGTGGAATGAGGCGTACTGGAAATCGGGAGCAAGCGATGTCAGCGATGATGTTTACGACAGGCTCAACGACCGGCTTGCCTATTGGCAGCGATGCTTTTCGCTCGAAATATCCTCCAATCCATCAATAGCGCCAGGCGGTAATACCACTCATCCGGTTGCACATACCGGTGTGCGCAAACTGGCGAATATGCAGGTGTTGCAACAGTGGATGTCAGGGAAAAAAGATCTCTGGGTACAGCCAAAAGTGGATGGTGTAGCGCTCACGCTGGTCTACCGCCAGGGCAAACTGGTACAGGCTATCAGCCGTGGAAATGGACTGGCGGGCGAGGACTGGACGGCAAAAGCCCTCGCGATCCCGGCGATTCCCAACAATGTTAGCGGTGAGCTGGAGAACAGCGTTTTGCAGGGTGAACTCTTTCTGCGCCGTGAAAACCATATCCAGAAACAATCGGGCGGCGTAAATGCCCGGGCCAGGGTTGCGGGTGCGATGATGCGCCGCGACACTCCAGATCTGTTGCGGGAAATAGGTTTTTTTGTCTGGGCATGGCCGGATGGTCCGACGGCGCTGGCACAACGGTTGGTTGTGCTGAGTAAGAACGGATTTAGCGAGGTGCTTGATTACAGCGTGCCGGTTAATACTGTGCGGGATGTGGAACGTTTACGTGCCCGCTGGTTTACCTCCCCTTTGCCCTTCGTGACAGATGGTATCGTCGTTCGTTCGGGGGATGAACCTCAGGGCAAGGCATGGTTGCCTGGACAAGGTGACTGGGTGGTGGCATGGAAATATGATCCGGTAGAGGAGGTCGCCAGCGTAAAAGATATTCAGTTTGCCGTTGGGCGCACCGGGAAAATTGCCGTTGTTGCACAGCTTGAACCTGTGAAACTGGACGATAAACGCGTCCAGAGGGTAAATCTTGGTTCCGTCCGGCACTGGCAGGAACTAGATATTGCACCGGGCGATCAGGTTTCCGTGAGCCTTGCCGGGCAGGGTATCCCTCGTCTTAACCGTGTGGTCTGGCGCAGCCTTGTCCGCGAAAAACCGGTTCCGCCAGATCCGCTTTTTTCATCGCTCAGCTGCTTTTATACCTCGGCAGAGTGCAATGAACAGTTTATTGCCCGACTGGTTTGGCTTAGTTCTGCAAATGCACTGGGGATCGAGGGGCTGGGAGAAAGTGGTTGGCGGATGTTGCATCAGACACATCATTTCGAACATCTCTTTTCCTGGCTGGCATTAACAAAGGAGCAATTACAGGCGACGCCCGGTATTTCTCCCGCTCGCGGGCTAAAGCTTTGGCATCGTTTTAACGTGGTACGCCAATATCCTTTTATCCGTTGGGTTAATGCGTTAGGCATTCCCTTACCCCAGGCTGCATTAAATGCGCAGGGCATCAGCCTTTGGCAAGAACTTATCGGTAAGACGGAACAACAATGGCTTGCGTTGCCAGGCGTAGGGGCAGAGCGTGCCCGGCAGATACGGCGTTGGTTGAGTCTGCCTGAAGTGACATCTTTGGCAGACTGGCTGGCGAAACAGAAAGTACAAGGATTTACCGTGGTCGGTGAATCCGGCTTTATGCATAGCGATCCCTTCACCGGGACATAATCAGTATGTCGGAAGACCAGTGATTATGAATGGTTCGTTTTGCAGGGATACTTACATTCACAGTCAAGATGTTTGGCTGCCAGCGGTAGGGGATAATACTCAAGGATTGCGGCAAAATCGGTCATCACGTTGCCTTACACGCAATCGCCTTACAGAAAGGAGTTGAGGCAGGCGGTAAGGCGTTGCCGCTTTTCTCTCCGTCGAGATAGCCTCTTGGGGATTTTACTACATTACGGGCAGGGGGTTATTTAAACTCGAATTCATCTGTGAACTTAACTATATCGCCGTTTTTTTGTAGCTGATATTTTCCATCATATGTTGTAAAGATCGTACCCAAATTCTTGCTGTTACTGACAGAGAAAACAGCATCTTTATCAATACAGTTTAGCGGTGGCGGTATATCATTAAAGCATAGCCTGTCATAACCATCATTTTCTTTATATCCCTCACCAAATAGCCAGAAAGTAATAGTAAAAGAACCATCTTTCTCAGGTTTAGGAATATCATATTTCCCTTTCAACATATCCTTGTTTTTTAGCCACCAACCGATTTTATCTTTATCGGTAAAAGGGAAGTTTCTTACTAAAATAGAACTGAATCCATACTCTCTATGATGAACTGCAACAATATCAATCGGACGCAGTGGTAACCAAAAGCAATAACCGAAAATTCCCAGTGCAACTAATAGCAGCACGTAAAACGTTTTTTTACTTTTTGCTGTCATTACGGTTTCCTGTAATTTCTACGGTGGCTTCCATATTGGTCATAAAGGGTTTAAAAGCAAACGTATTGCATCGTTGCAACACAAACCAGATACGGAAAAAACGAAAGACGTTAAATTTTAGCCTGGCAATATCCTCAACATCTAAGCCGAAGTGATCCTGTGCTTTGTAATGTACCACTGCCCGATAACTATCGTTACTAATATGCAGTGATTTTAAGATGATGTGGGTTGCCCATGTATCGTGAACTGTAATACCCATCCCGTTAATATTATCCTGAAATCGGTCGAATTTAGGCAATTTACCATCAAGTATCGCCCCTCTTAGTTTCCCTTTGTTATCTGTTGGATAGGTATTATTTGTCCAATCAATATTCTCGATTAAAGCGTTTTTTATTTTTGACAACGTACTGTTCTCAGTCCTGTCATTGAGAATATGCTCCTTCAAGGCACCGTCCAGGTGCATACTGGTGAACGGTTTGCCATTACCGTACTGCATATGGGTGATCATCTTTTCGATCAGGCGTTTGTACGGGCCATAAATTGAGAACAGGCGCGATAAATCGCGGAATTCATCAAACAAGATATTGGCGCATTGTTGCCGGGTGATCTTTTCCCCTTCTCCACGGGAGCCATGAAACGCTGACTGTGGCTGAGTGAATGGAGTAATTTTCGTCAGGGTGTAAGGGTTGGCTCTGGTGGAAACATCCAGCAAATGAAAATGCGTTTTTAACTGTGATTCTGATAAATCGCCGCAGCGCATATCTTTAGCGCTGTAGTCGTCCATCCGGTTTTGCGTTTGAAAAATAGTACAGGGAAACTGTAAGGCGGTCATCTTGATACATTCCTTGTGTAATCGTCCGTTGAAGTCTTCACAGGGAATAATACGCGGCGACTGGCGGGAGT
>NZ_FMBC01000042.1 GCF_900094795.1 Kosakonia oryziphila | reverse complement strand
AAGTAACATAAAAAAATCCGTAATCCCTGTGAGATTACGGATTCTTACACAGCCACTGGATCGGTCAACCGATCCTTAACTGATCGGCATTACGCACAAGTGCGAGGCTTTATGGCTGACTTTAACGCGCAATGCGCGTACAAGCTCAGAGGTGTCGAAATCAGATAGCAGTTACGTTAACTGCAGCCGGGCCTTTCTGACCGTCCTGAATTTCAAACTCAACGTTCTGGCCTTCAGCCAGAGTTTTGAAGCCGTTACCCTGGATTGCAGAAAAGTGTACGAATACATCTTTGCTACCGTCTGCCGGAGTAATGAAACCAAAACCTTTAGACTCGTTGAACCACTTAACTTGACCTTTAATCTTTGCCATTTGAAAAATTCCTTAATGTATATACTTCGCCCGCAGGCATTGACTGAGAAAACTGAGACATTACTGCTTGAGGCACTAATATAAGGTTCGGCAGAGAAGCTGTATTCAACGAAACGTGTTTACTCAGGACTTCTTTACTGAAAATGCCACACATAAACAGAACTGTACCTCGATTGACCCAAAACGTGTTATCACACAATATGTAAATTATGGCAAGCCATTTTTAAACATGTCTGGATCCGCCGCACAAATTCTAATGTTATCAAAGCTTCTTCTGCGCTTTTATGCATTCCGATGAACGCTATAACAGTCGTCCAGCCCCTATCCTCATGCATCGACAATAGCTGATTTTTCACCATTGCTCAATAGGTTCCATGTGCTTAAACACGCCACAATGTGTCTATGCATATAGCGTATATCATAAGAACTTTTTGCGCATAGTTATGCTTTTTTATCGACCAGGAAGATTCTCAAACTATTAAGACATCAGGGAAACTATTTCCCTGGTTTACTGTGGATAATTGTTCCTCGGTTTACTGTGGATAATTGTTGTGCAAATAAGCTTTGCCTTGCACCAAAATAATGAATTTATGATGACACTGCCTCATAAAAAGGCAATAAAAACGTTTCGATAAAAATAAAACAATGTCATTTAAAAAACACAATACTTTTGGAACGAGGCGGGAGTATTAAACGAGGGATAAATACTGACCGATTTTCAGGATCCTAAAGTTATCATTATCCGCTGCCGCTTCGTTTAATGACAGTTGTAATTCCTTTACCGGTTGATCCAGGGATTCATCAGCCAGCTCAAACACGCCCCAATGGACTGGAAACGCCAGCGGACTGCCCAGTTGTTGCCATAGCGCAACAGCGCTTTGCGGATCCATATGGTTGATCGACATAAACCAGCGCGGCGCATAAGCACCTACCGGTAATGCAACAACATCCAGCGCACCTAAACGCTGCGGAATAGTAAGCAGCTCCGGAGTGTACCCCGTATCGCCAGCAAACCAGAACCGCCCTTTTGCTGATTCAACCACCCAACCGCACCATAATGAACGGTTGCGGTCCCATAATGTGCGCATGCTCCAATGTTGTGCAGGCACCGCAGTGTAAACCATTCCCTGAAATATCATGCTTTGCCACCAATCCAGTTCCGCTATGTGTCGTGCGCCCAGGCGGCGGATCAGCGCGCCCAACCCAAGCGGGACGAAGAACTGCACGTCAGGGAAACGCCGCAATAACGCGCGCAGCGTCCACGTATCCAGATGATCATAATGATTGTGGGAAATCAGGATCACATCCAGTTGTGGAATATCTGCAATGCCAAGCGCAGACGGTGTACGCCGCTGCGGGCCGGCAAAACGAACAGGTGAAGCACGGTGGAAGAAAACAGGATCGGTCAGCAGGAATTGCTCCTGAAGGCGTAACAAAATGCTGGCATGGCCCAGCCACCATAAACCGTCGTTATCGCCAGTGATTTCCACTTTCTGCCACCACTGCTCGATAAAGCGATCATAACCATCCGCGGGAGGACGGGGAAGCCCGGCTGTCTTACGCTCATTGCGCCAGCGCTTAACGTCACCTGGTTGATGTGCGACAGGCGTCGTATTGATGAACCCATCAGGGGAGTGATGAGAAAGTGCAGGATTATACCAGGGGTTTTTCCAGACCATCTCATTCTCCTGCGCTTTTAGCGTTCGGCCACCAGACGGATCAAATCATCATCCTCTTCTTTTTCCTGCACTTTAACAGGCGCAGTTTGCGGTTCTTTTTCAGGCTCATTGGATTCACACAGGCGGCGCAACAATACATTTTGCCGTTTTTGCTGATCCAACAGCGCTTCAAGCAACTCAATCTGCTCATTTGTACGCGAGCTGGCGCGATTGATAAAGAACCACAGAACCAGCCCAACCAGCAGAACCACCAAAGAAACAACAATAGACGCAATATTAAGCGCGCCCGAATTTATGACTTCGTTCATTTCACCACCTCAATGTTGACGCGACATTTTACCACTGGCGTCAAGGAAGGAAACCATTCACTGAGAAATTGCCATTACCAGGGGATGAATTTGTTGACGATGCAGATGCCGCTGAAAAATTGTACATCCTGATCGCACATCACGTTAAGCATTTGAGTCCAGAGCAGCAGGCAGCCTACCAGCGTAACAATCAGGATCAGCCACTTATATTTTCTCACTCCACTCTCCAGTACATGTCAGGTATAACCAGGTTAGCATGACAACGTTAAACCGCGACTAACCGTATCTCTATTCATGATTTTTCGGAATATATGACTTGTTTCAGTCTATGAATCAGGTAGCTTGAAGATACAATTTAGAACGAAGCAAGGAGCTGATATGCGAACATTTATTCGCGCCGTTATCGTTGTTGCGCTGCTGTGGATTGGGCTTCTGCTAAGCGGTTATGGTGTGCTGATAGGCAGTAATGAAAATGCCGGTGGGTTGGGATTACAATGTAAATATGTAACAGCGCGTGGTACCTACACCGCACAATATGTACATTCGGTCAATGGTTTTTTCGGGCTGGCAAATTGCCCTCTGATACGTAAAAGCGACACTGTTATCGACAACGGCTAGCATCAAAACAAAAAACCGCCATCATGGCGGTTTTTTCGTCTGTCAGAACGGATACTGGTTATAACCCATCTGTTCAGAAATCTTGCGAGCGGCCTGATGAAGCATGGCCACGTATTCATGTAGACGCTCTTCAGAGAAACGCAGCGTCGGGAAAGAGATACTCAGCCCAGCGATGACCACGCCAAAACGATCAAAAACGGGTACGCCAATGCAGCGCAGGCCTTCTTCCTGTTCCTCATTATCTTCGCCGTAGCCTTGTTCACGCACAACATCCAGCATCGGTAGAAGATCGTCAGTGCTGGTAATCGTACGATCGGTGCTGCGCTTATATTCAACCCCTTCAAGGATCTGCTTAACCTCTTCACGATCGCGCCAGGCCAGCAGCACTTTACCGATAGCAGTACTGTACAGCGGGTTACGGCGACCAATGCGAGAATACATACGCAAGTTATACATCGAATCAATTTTATGAATGTAAACAATGCTGTCTTCATCGAGCGCACCCAAGTGGATGGTCTCTTTTGTCAGACGAGAGAGTTCACGCATCTGGATATCCGCACTGCGGATAAGATCAACGTTTTGCAACGCACGTGCGCCAAGCTCGAACAGCTTAAGCGTCAGGGAATATTTTTCAGACTCCCCTTCCTGCGCGACATAACCCAATGATTTCATTGTTTGTAAAAAGCGATAGACGGTGCTTTTCGACATCATGACACGCTGTGACAGCTCGGTGATGCCGATTTCACGCTCTTCGCCAAGCGCCTGCAGAATGCCAAAAACCTTCAATACTGAAGAGACAGAATCTGGCTGCTTGTCCAAATCTGCGATAGCCATTAATCACCTCACCGCGTGTGTTTTATAAAATTCAGAATTGGTTTTTATTATAAATTCGTCGCTCAGTCGCCGCAATGCACGTTTATCAACTTCCTTACATTTCTGCGACATAAAGCCCGTTACAAATCTGCGACATAAAGCCGGAATACAGATGATAGAATCATTATACAAATAACTGTGTGATATTAACCATTAAATTAATATGGATAAATCTTCTCCGGACGGACTCCCCGTCCCACTGCGTTATGGCGCAGTGCTAACCATTATTCTTGGTATCGCAATGGCCGTGCTTGATGGGACTATTGCCAACATCGCGTTACCAACCATTGCACGCAGTCTCAACGCTTCACCCGCGAGTTCTATCTGGATTGTTAACGCTTACCAGATTGCGATTGTTATCTCCCTGCTCACGCTCTCTTTTCTCGGCGACATGTTTGGTTACCGTCGGGTTTATCAGTATGGTCTGGCACTGTTTACTCTCACCTCCCTGCTCTGCGCACTCTCTGACTCCTTGTTGACATTGACGCTGGCACGCGTGGCGCAAGGGTTTGGCGGCGCGGCACTGATGAGTGTGAATACCGCGCTCATTCGCCTTATCTACCCGCATCGTAGCCTCGGTCGCGGTATGGGCATTAACTCTTTTGTGGTGGCGGTTTCGGCTGCGACCGGGCCAACAATCGCCGCCGCTATTCTCTCTGTGGCTTCCTGGCAGTGGTTATTCCTGATTAACGTACCGCTCGGCATTATTGCTTTATTGCTGGCAATTAAATTTTTACCGCCAAATGCAGCACGCACGTCAAAACCCAAATTTGATCTGCTAAGCGCTGTAATGAATGCACTAACATTTGGCTTGCTGATTACCGCACTGAGCAGTTTTGCCCAAGGTCAATCAACCACACTCGTGGTGGCCGAAATTATCGCTTTGCTAATCATCGGAGGGTTCTTTGTACGCCGACAATTGCAACTGCCAGTGCCACTTCTGCCAGTCGACTTACTGCGTATTCCACTTTTTTCGCTCTCTATCGGCACGTCGGTCTGCTCGTTCTGCGCACAGATGTTGGCACTGGTTTCCCTGCCCTTCTTTCTGCAAACCGTGCTTGGGCGTAGTGAAGTAGAAACAGGCCTTTTGCTGACGCCATGGCCGTTGGCAACTATGGTGATTGCGCCACTGGCCGGTTATCTGATTGAGCGCACTCATGCCGGGTTACTGGGTGCAATAGGGATGGTGATGATGGCAGTCGGTCTGTTTGCACTTGCGCTTCTCCCTGGCTCACCGTCAGATATTGATATCATCTGGCGTATGGCGCTGTGCGGTGCCGGTTTTGGTCTGTTCCAGTCACCAAACAATCACACCATTATCACCGCGGCACCGCATCAGCGCAGCGGCGGCGCCAGCGGAATGCTCGGTACAGCACGATTGCTGGGGCAAAGCTCCGGCGCTGCACTAGTGGCATTAATGTTCAATATGTTTAACACCCACGGCACGCATATTTCATTGTTGCTGGCAGGGACGCTGGCTACCGTAGCGGCCATCATCAGTGGACTGCGGATCTCACAGCCGAAAGCGGAGTAATTAATCACCCTCGCCTCTGGAGGCTTAGGATAGTAAAAAAAAAAAGCGCGCCAGGGGGCGCGCTTTGCATTTCCTGCTGCTGTGTTATTTTAGATACTCCCCTGAACGCAGCGCTTCAATACGTTTATCCAGCGGCGGGTGCGTCATGAACAGCTCACTCAGCGATTTAGATTTACCGTTGATGCAAAATGCCATCATGCTGCTTGCTTCCTGTGGCTCATAACTGGTTTTCAGACGCTGCAACGCAGCAATCATTTTCTCACGACCAACCAGTTTTGCAGAGCCGGCATCAGCGTGGAACTCGCGATGGCGGGAGAACCACATAGTAATAATGCTGGCCAGAATACCAAATACCAGCTCCAGTACGGTTGCAACCGCGAAGTAGATCATCGGGTTACCGTTGCTCTCTTCGCCATCATCGCGATTGCCGCTGAGGAACCCGGCTGCAACCTGAGCGATAATTCGCGAAATGAAGATCACGAATGTGTTCACGATCCCCTGAATCAGCGTCATCGTGACCATATCACCGTTGGCGACATGGCTAATTTCGTGGGCAATCACCGCTTCGGCTTCGTCGCGGCTCATGTTCTGCAGCAACCCGGTGCTGACTGCCACCAGTGAAGCATCACGGCGCGCGCCGGTCGCAAAGGCGTTAATATCCGGTGCATGGTAAATGGCAACCTGAGGCATGGCGATACCCGCCTGGCGAGACTGTTGCGCCACGGTATCCACCAACCAGCGTTCCATATCGTTACGTGGCTGTTCGATCACTTCACCACCCACCGATTTCAGCGCCATCCATTTCGACATCAACAATGAAATGAACGAGCCACCAAAACCAAACAGCAGCGCCATAATCATCAAGCCCTGAACGCTGCTCGACTGAATGCCCGTCAGGCTAAGCACCAGGCCGAACACCAACATCACAGCCAGGTTAGTCAACAGGAAGAGCGCGATTCGCATCATAATTTTCTTTTAACCTCAACTTAACAAAACGCACAATGCGGTTACCCACATCGTATGGGCATACGCGCCATTTTCAAGCATCAGGGTGTCGTAAGTCACCAGAAAGACACAACTTTACATTTTGTAGCATAATGCTTACGCCAGTAAATATGTGTTAAAAAAACAGGCACAATTTCTTGTGCCTGTGTGGGGATTACTTCGCTGGGGCGGGGTCTTCCGCTGGTCGATCTTTTTCCTGATGAGCCAGGTCAAGCGCGATGTGAACCGTCTCGTCTAGATACGGATCCGGCTCATGATAATCTTTCGGCAGATCATCCAGTTTTTTCAGCAACGGCTTACCTTCACGCTTGAAGCGATCGTTGAGGCGCGAAAGACGAATTGCATCATCTTCGGCGTTCTCTTTCTCACGCTGCACCAGATTGAGCGATACGATATTGCGTTTATCTTTCAGAGTATTGAAACGTGCAATGTCCTTCATGATGTACTGGAATTCAGGATCTTTCGCAATTCGCTCTTCATGTTCCTTCAGCAGCGTCGGCCCGAACGGTTTCAAATCACCGGACTTCACAAAAGTGGCAGCCTTTATGCTGTCCCATGGCAGCGCATTGTCTTCGAATTTTTCCCCGGTCTCCGTCACCTGCGTACCGGTCGGCATAATAATATCCGGCGTCACGCCTTTACGCTGCGTACTGCCACCGTTAACACGGTAAAATTTCTGGATAGTGTATTGTACCGAGCCCAGCGCTGGCCACTCGGGACGCAACATCTGATCGTAAATACGATTAAGCGAACGATATTGCTGAACGGTGCCTTTACCGAAAGTCGGTTCGCCAACAATCAACGCGCGACCATAATCCTGCATCGCCGCCGCAAAGATTTCCGATGCCGAGGCGCTAAAGCGGTCAACCAGCACCACCAATGGGCCTTTATAGTAAACCACGCCGTCCGTATCACTGTCTTCGCGCACTTTGCCGTTATTATCGCGCACCTGCACGACCGGGCCGGACGGAATAAACAGACCGGAAAGCGACACCGCTTCCGTCAGCGCGCCGCCGCCATTGCTGCGCAAATCGATAACCACGCTGCTAACGTTCTGTTTTTCCAGCTTTTGCAGTTGCGCTTTAACGTCATCAGTCAGCCCAACGTAGAAGCCCGGAATATCCAGTACGCCCACTTTCTCTTTACCGACCGTCTTCACAGACATTTTCACCGCACGGTCTTCCAGACGAATACGTTCACGTGTCAGCGTCACAATGCGCGTCTTTGTTCCCTTACCTGCCGGCAAGATTTCAAGGCGCACTTTGCTGCCTTTCGGCCCTTTGATCAACGCAACCACATCATCAAGGCGCCAGCCAATGACATCAACCATGTTCTGCCCGGTCTGGCCGACACCAACAATACGATCGCCAACGGTAATCGCTTTGCTTTTCGCCGCCGGGCCACCAGCGACCATCGAGTTGATCACGGTGTAATCATCGTCTCCCTGCAACCCTGCGCCAATACCTTCAAGCGAGAGGCTCATTTGAGTATTGAATTGCTCAGTATTACGCGGTGAGAGGTAACTGGTATGCGGATCAATTTCACGGGCGAATGAGGTCATTGCCAGCGAGAACACATCTTCACTATTGGTCTGCGCCAGGCGGCGAATCGCAAATTTATAGCGGCGAGCCAATGTCTCACGGATCTCTTTATCATCTTTCCCGGTGAGTTTCAGGCTCAGCTCATCATACTTGACTTTGCTGTCCCACAGCGAGTTCAGCTCCGCCTCATCTTTAGGCCACGGCGCTTTGCTGCGGTCTAAATTGAAAGTGTCGTTGCCACTAAAATCCATCGGACGTTCCAGTACTTTCAGCGCGTACTGATAACGTTCAAATCGACGCTTTTGCGCCAGATTGTACAGATCGTAGAAGACGTCCAGTTTTCCGCTGCGCAGCTCATCGCCGAGCACACTTTTCTTTTGCGAAAACTGCTCAACATCGCTGGCCAGCAGCACATTGTGGCTGTAGTCGAGCAAGTTGAGGTAGCGAGTAAAGATCTTCGCGGAGAAAGCTGGATCCAAATCGAACTGACGGTAGTGAGAACGGGTGAAACGTGAGGTAACCCGTTCACTCACCGTCGCGTGCTGAGCCTCTTCCTTCAAAACCGGAATTTGATCGGCACGGGTGATATCTTCCACAGCCAGCACATGGCCTGTTACGAATAACAGACCCGCTAACGCCGTGCGCTTAAACAAAGTGTTCATGCCAGGCCAAGCCTCCGTTTCAGAACAATAAATGTTCTGCGCGTACGATCATCGACATACCCGAACTAAGCTGTACGCGAACGCCATCTTTAGTGATTTCCAGCACCGTAGCATCCATCGCATTGTTCCCCGCTTTCACTTTCAGGTTCTGGCCCACGCTCAGTACAGATAAATCTGAAACAGGAGTATGGCGCTCCTCCTGCTGCGTCACTCGTGGCGTTTTCGCGACAGGTTTGTCTGCGCGAGGTTTGCGCTCGGCGCCCTCTTTACGACGCGGAGCCGGACGGGCTTTACGTTCGCGACGCGGTGCGTCTTCCTGACCCGCAGCAGCGGCAGCTTCTCGTTTTTTAGCTTGCTGTTCAGCGCGTTGCGCCTGAACACGCGCTTTGGCTTCTTCAAGCTGCTTGCGAGCGTGCTCTACGTGTTGCTCATCCAGCACGCCGCAGGCGTTGCCGTCGAGATCGACACGAGCCGCGCCAGCTTTGATACCGTACAGGTAACGCCAGCTTGAAGTATAAAGACGTAAAGCGGAACGAAGTTGGGTTTTGCTGAGATTCATCTCACCCTCAACACGCTCAACCAGATCCTGAAAAATACCGATTTTCAGGGGACGTGCTTCACCTTCAGCACTGAAACAGTGAGGAAAGCGTTCGGCCAAAAAAGCGATAACTTCTTTACTGCTATTCAACTTAGGTTGATTTTCCATGAAATTTCCTGATTACAACGGACGTTGCCAACAAGCGCAGGCATGAACAGGCGTCATTATAATGACGCATTCAGTAAATGCTACGTTATCCGCTGATTATCCTGCGGCGGTGGCGAAGATTTTTTGATAATCGGTCGCCGCGAGAACATTTTCCAGATGTGAAACCAGCTCGCTCAGCCCTTGTTCATCCTCAGCCGTGAAGCGAGAGAAGACCACGCTATCGATATCCAGTACGCCAATAATCTGATTATTCACCGTAACAGGTAGTACGATTTCGGCGTTACTGGCGGCATCACAAGCGATATGTCCGTCAAATTGATGAACATCTTCCACGCGCTGCACACGCGCTTGCGCCACTGCCGTTCCGCAGACGCCACGACCAACCGGGATACGAACGCAGGCAATTTTGCCCTGGAACGGCCCTAACACCAGCGTGTCGCCTTCCAGTAGGTAAAACCCCGCCCAGTTTACGCCATCAAGACGTTCAAATAACAGCGCACTGGTATTCGCCAGAGTGGCTAAAAAACTGGTCTCACCTGCCATTAACGCCTGAAAATCGCGGTTAAGATCTGCGTAAAATTCTGTTTTGTTCATTACCTGACCATTTTACTTTCTAACTTTGAGAAACTGCTTAGCCTATTAAAATAAGCATTAAATGCGTTGATGCTCAAGATGTTCCATTCATGAGTTAAGATAGTTTTATTCAAACCTTTTCTGAAGCATGCAATGGCTCTCAAGATAGAACCCATCAAACCAGCAAAAAAAATAGCTGTTCATCAGGTTGGTGAAGCACTGCCCCGCGCACATTATCAGCGCTGCCCGCAATGCGATACGCTTTTTGCGTTACCGGTTATAAAATCGCACCAAAGCGCATTTTGCCCTTGCTGCGATGCGAAAGTCCGTGACGGCCGCGACTGGTCATTAACCCGCCTCGGGGCAATGGCCATTACCATGATCTTACTGATGCCCTTCGCCTGGGGCGAACCGCTGCTGCATCTCTACTTACTCGGTGTGCGTATCGATGCCAACCTGCTACAGGGGATCTGGCAAATGACCATGCAGGGCTCGCCACTCGCCGCTGCCATGGTGCTTTTTTGCACCGTGGGCGCGCCGCTGGTGCTGGTGACGGCCATCGCCTATCTGTGGCTTGGCAATATTCTGGGAATGAACCTGCGGCCGGTGCTATTAATGCTGGAGAAGCTCAAAGAGTGGGTCATGCTGGATATCTATCTGGTCGGCGTCGGCGTCGCCTCCATAAAAGTGCAGGATTACGCTTTCCTGCAACCAGGCATTGGGCTGTTTGCCTTCGGTTCTCTGGTCATTCTCAGCATCATGACGTTAATCCATCTCAATGTGGAGCAACTCTGGGATCGCTTCTATCCTCAACGGCCCGCAAGACGGCCGGATCAGAAGCTGGAAGTGTGTCTGGGCTGTCATTTCACTGGTTTTCCTGATATTCGGGGACGCTGCCTGCGCTGCCACTTTCCACTCACCCATCGGCGCAAACAGAGCCTGCAAAAGTGCTGGGCGTCACTGATTGCCTCTTTTATTTTGCTGTTTCCGGCGAACCTGCTGCCGATTTCAATAATTTACGTGAATGGTTCTCGTCAGGAGGATACTATCCTCTCCGGCATTATTTCGCTCGCTCACAGCAATGTCGCGGTGGCTGGCGTGGTATTTATCGCCAGTATCCTGGTGCCATTTACCAAGGTGATTGTGCTGTTTACGCTGCTTGTTAGCATCCATTTTAAATTTCAACAGGGGTTACGCACTCGCATTCTGTTACTGCGCTTCGTGACGTGGATTGGGCGCTGGTCGATGCTCGATCTGTTTGTCATTTCATTGATGATGTCACTGATTAATCGCGACCAGCTACTCGCTTTTACCATGGGACCAGCCGCTGTTTATTTCGGCGCGGCGGTAATTTTGACTATTCTTGCTGTGGAATGGCTGGACAGCCGCTTACTTTGGGATGCACATGAGTCAGGAAACCCCCGCTTCGACGACTGAAGCGCGAATTAAAACGAAAAGGCGCATTTCGCCGTTCTGGCTGTTGCCGGTAATCGCTCTGTTGATCGCAGGCTGGCTTATCTGGAGCAGCTACGAAGATCGCGGTAATACCATTACCATCGATTTTATGTCGGCTGACGGAATCGTCGCCGGGCGTACCCCAGTGCGCTATCAGGGCGTTGAGGTCGGGACTGTCCAGGACATTCGGCTCAGCGACGATCTGAAAAAAATCGAAGTTCGCGCCAGTATAAAATCGAATATGGAGGATGCGCTGCGCAACGAAACGCAGTTCTGGCTGGTCACGCCCAAAGCCTCGCTGGCGGGAATTTCTGGCCTCGATGCGCTGGTCGGCGGCAACTATATAGGCATGATGCCAGGTAAAGGTGACCCACAGGATCACTTCACCGCCCTGGATACGCAGCCAAAATACAGGCTGAACCACGGCGAGTTGATGATCCATCTGCACGCGCCGGATCTCGGGGCGCTAAACAGCGGTTCGCTGGTCTATTTCCGCAAAATCCCGGTCGGTCGCGTGTACGACTATTCGATCAACTCGAATAAACAGGGTGTCACTATTGACGTACTGATCGAGCGCCGCTTCACCAATCTGGTGAAAAAAGGCAGCCGCTTCTGGAATGTCTCCGGCGTGAAAGCCGATGTCAGCCTGAGCGGTGCGAAAGTACAGCTTGAAAGCCTGGCGGCGCTGGTCAATGGCGCGATTGCTTTTGACTCTCCGGATGAATCACAGCCCGCGGTTCAGGATGATGAGTACGGCTTATACGAAGATTTAGCGCACAGCCAGCGCGGCGTGCTGGTGAAGCTTGACCTGCCCGGCGGGCAAGGGCTGAAAGCCGGATCGACGCCATTGATGTATCAGGGGCTGGAAGTGGGTCAGTTGACCAAAATAGACCTCAATCCGGGAGGGACAGTCAGCGGTGAAATGACCGTCGATCCGAGCGTTGTTAATTTGTTGCGCGACAATACCCGTATCGAAATGCGTAACCCAAAAATATCGCTCAGCGATACCAATCTCAGCTCGCTGCTGACCGGCAGTACGCTGGAATTGATACCAGGCGAAGGCCAGCCGCGCAATCAATTTGTCGTGCTGCCAGCGGATAAAAACCTGTTGCAGGAGCCGGGAGTGATTACCCTGACGCTTACCGCGCCGGAAAGCTATGGCATCGATGCCGGACAACCGCTGGTGCTGCATGGTGTCAAAGTGGGCCAGGTGCTGGAGCGTAAACTGACGAATCAGGGCGTCACCTTTGCCATCGCTATCGATCCACAATATGGCGATTTGGTCCACGGCGACAGTAAATTTGTGGTGAACAGCCGCATCGATATCAAAGTCGGGCTGGATGGCGTCGAGTTTCTCGCTGCCAGCGCCAACGAATGGGTTAACGGTGGGATCCGCATTCTGCCCGGTGCGAAAGGCGAAATGAAAAAGAGCTATCCGCTGTTTGCTAACCTCGATAAAGCGCTGGAAAACAGCATCAGCGATCTGCCCACCACGACGTTGACGCTGACGGCAGATACCCTGCCGGACGTACAGGCCGGTTCGGTCGTTCTCTACCGCAAGTTTGAAGTGGGTGAAGTGATCACCGTGCACCCGCGCGCCAATGCCTTTGATATCGATCTGCATATCAAACCGGAATACCGCGATTTGCTGACCAGCAACAGCGTCTTCTGGGCAGAGGGTGGCGCGAAGGTGCAGCTTAATGGCAGCGGGCTGACGGTTCAGGCTTCGCCACTTTCACGAGCCATCAAAGGCGCCATTAGTTTTGACAACCTGAACAGTGCGAACCGGGAGCTGAAAAAGGGAGAGAAGCGTCAGCTTTACGCCTCGGAAACCGCTGCTCGCGCAGTCGGCGGGCAAATCACGCTGCATGCGTATGATGCCGGGAAACTCGCAGCGGGCATGCCTATCCGTTATCTGGGTATCGATATCGGCCAGGTCCAGGAGCTGCACCTGATCACCGATAAAAATGAAGTACAGGCCAGCGCGGTACTCTATCCGGAATATGTACGGAACTTTGCGCGCAACGGCTCACGTTTCTCGGTGATCACCCCACAGATATCGGCGGCGGGTGTCGAACATCTGGATACGTTGTTACAGCCTTATATCAATGTCGAACCGGGCCGGGGCGATATGCGCCGCGACTTTGAAATTTCAGAAGCGACGATCGCTGATTCCCGCTATCTCGATGGATTAAACATTATCGTTGAAGCGCCGGAAGTGGGCTCAATAAATATCGGTACGCCGGTGTTGTTCCGCGGAATCGAGGTAGGTACGGTGACCGGGACAACACTGGGCACCTTATCGGATCGGGTGATGGTGGCTATGCGCATCAGCAAAAACTATCAGCATCTGGTGCGTAATAACACGGTATTCTGGTTGGCTTCCGGCTATACGCTGGACTTCGGTCTGGTCGGTGGTGTCGTCAAAACCGGCACATTCAATCAGTTCATTCGCGGCGGTATTGCTTTCGCCACGCCGCCGGCAACGCCGCTGGCGCCGAAAGCGCAGCCGGATAAACACTTCCTGCTGCTGGAAAGCGAGCCGAAAGAGTGGCGTACATGGGGTACAGCCCTTCCCCGCTAACTCTCCCAGCTCCGGCGTGTTTGCGCCGGAGCCTTTATGCTACACTGCGCGCCTGTTTTTCTCCTTGTGGTGCGCTCCGTGGCTCAAAACGCTGTCTACCTCCCTGAAGAATTCCTCGCGCAAATGCGCCTGGCAATGCCGGAACATCTCTCTTTCGATGAGTTTATCGCTGCCTGCCAGCGCCCGCTACGCCGCAGCATTCGCGTCAACACGCTGAAAATTTCCGTCGCCGATTTTCTCACCCTTGTCGCCCCTTATGGCTGGCAACTAACACCAGTACCGTGGTGCGAGGAAGGGTTCTGGATCGAGCGTGATGATGAAGAAGCACTGCCGCTGGGCAGTACCGCTGAGCACCTGAGTGGGATGTTTTATATTCAGGAAGCCAGTTCAATGCTGCCGGTTGCCGCGCTGTTTGCCGATGGTGAAATGCCGCAGCGCGTGATGGATGTAGCCGCCGCCCCGGGTTCCAAAACCACGCAGATCGCCGCGCGGATGAATAATTCCGGCGCCATTCTTGCCAACGAATTTTCCGCCAGCCGCGTCAAAGTGTTGCATGCGAATATTAGCCGCAATGGCATCCGCAATGTGGCCCTGACCCACTTTGATGGTCGCGTATTTGGCCAGGCATTACCGGAGATGTTCGATGCTATTCTGCTTGATGCACCCTGTTCCGGCGAAGGTGTGGTGCGTAAAGATGCAGATGCGCTGAAAAACTGGTCCGTAGCCAGCAATCTGGAAATTGCGGCTACGCAGCGTGAACTGATCGATAGCGTTTTTCATGCGCTGCGCCCCGGCGGCACACTGGTCTATTCTACCTGCACGCTCAACCGCGACGAAAATGAAGCCATCTGCCACTGGTTGCGGGAGCAGTACCCGGACGCTGTCGAATTCCTGCCGCTGAATGGGCTGTTTGCCGATGCCGCTCGCGCTTTAACAACGGAAGGTTTTCTGCACGTATTCCCGCAACTTTACGACTGCGAAGGTTTTTTTGTCGCTCGTCTGCGTAAAACAGCGGCGGTCGAGGCTTTACCTGCGCCGACTTACAAAGTGGGTAACTTCCCCTTCACGCCGCTCAAAGCAAAAGAAGCGGCACAGGTTGCAACGGCCGCCGCCGCCATCGGCTTACGTTGGGACGACAGCCTGCGCCTGTGGCAGCGCGATAAAGAGCTGTGGCTGTTTCCGACCGAAATTGAGCCATTAATCGGCAAAGTCCGCTTCTCGCGTATTGGCCTGCGTCTGGCGGAAACGCACAACAAAGGGTATCGCTGGCAGCATGAAGCAGTGATTGCGCTGGCGGGTCAGGATAATCCACTGGCGTTTTCCCTGACACTGGCCGAGGCGGAGGAGTGGTATCGCGGACGCGATATTTACCCGCAAACAGTGCCAGCGCGTGACGATGTCATTGTCACTTTCCAGGGACAACCGCTGGGTCTGGCGAAAAAGGTGGGATCGCGGCTGAAGAACAGTTATCCGCGTGAACTGGTACGTGATGGCAGATTGTTTGCCAGCAATGCGTGACGGCGCACAAAAAAATCGCACCTTCTGACTGGCAACTTTCTCCATGTTGTACCAGGCTGAAATTTGGGCGGTCATACTGGTCGTACCACATTTCAACGTTCACGGAGAGCATTATGACGAAAGCCAGCGTGCGCATTGGCACATTCGAAATTGATGATGCCGAGTTGCAGGGAGAAAATCAGGGGGAGCGAACGTTACATATCCCCTGTAGTTCCGATCCGGATTTATGTATGCAGCTTGATGCCTGGGACGCGGACACCAGCATTCCCGCGCTCCTTAACGGCGAACATTCGGTTCTTTATCGCGAGCACTACGATCAACAATCTGACACCTGGGTTATGCGCCTTGCCTGATCCAATGGAAACCCGTCCATAAGACGGGTTATTTACTCGCCTGATTTCCCCTGCCTGAATTAATCCCCTACACTTAGCGTTACGTTGTACAGAGTACAGAACCGAGGGATGAAATGTTCGCGCTGGTCTTATTCGTTTGCTACCTGGACGGTGGATGTGACGACATCGTAGTCGATGTGTTTAATACGGAGCAGCAGTGTCTTGTCGCCATGGACAATCAACGCATACGCTATGGCGGTTGTTTTCCCATCGAAGAGTTTATTGATGGTTTCTGGCACCCGGCCAATGAATTCAGCGATTTTTAGCTACTGTAACTGCACCAGCGTTAACTCACCGCCGAAGACGGCACCGGTATCGATGTAGTGTTGGTTTTGTCTGTCAACGCGCGCTTTCAGCGGCGTATGACCAAACCAGAAATGATCGGCCCCCGCAATACGCTGCCCTTTTCCTGCCAACCACTGGTTGAGCCTGTCGCGGCGCCACAGTACCGATTCGCCGTCCACGGCTTGCTCCCACTGGTATTCTTCAGCCGGGTAATCCGCATGCGCGATGACGTTCACCGCGCCGCCGCAACGTAGTTCCAGAATATAAGGTAATTCAGCGCAGGTGCGCAGCGCTGCCAGCGCTTCTTGCTGTTCAGCTTCGTTGAGGGCGCTAAACCAGCTACCGCCATTAAGTTGCCACATCGCCATATCGCCAAAACGCAGGGCGTCAATCGCCATCTGCTCATGATTACCACGCACGGTCTTAAACCAGTGCTTTTTGAGCAGTGCCAGGCAGCGAAGACTATCCGGCCCGCGATCGATTAAATCCCCCACACACACCAGCAGATCCTGATAGGGATCAAAATGGCGCTCGCGCAACGCCTGCATTAGGCGCTGGTGGCAACCGTGCAGATCGCCAACCAACCAGATATGCCGCCAGCACTCTCCATCAAGACGTTGATACATGATTCCCCCCCCCCCGCTTTTTTTGAGTATAGGAAAATCCTTGACAGATGGCGTAACAATTGCATACAGCTCGTTACTTAAATAAAGGTTAAATGAAAGCGAAATAAAAAAAAGGGGCCTATTAATTTGTATTTTCCATACCTCTAAAATGTTAATACATTATTTAGAGGCCACTTACCGTGTCGAATATTAGTCATCCAACAGAACTTAAACAAAATAATAATGCACACATTATTAGCGATTTGGTGAGTGGCCGCCTTGTACCAGGCCCCATCTGGAAAAAGCGCGAGTATCGCCTTAAGTTTCTGCTACGTTCGCTACTGTTCTGGTCCGCAACTAACCGCATGCTTAATGCGCTTTCCCGCCGCCCGGATTTCGACCAACTGCTGGCGACCCAAATCACACTGCCGAGTAAATCGCACCGTCAGTATCTGACGCGCGGTTTACATGCCTCGCAGCGCGCTGATGCCATTATCAACCACTACCACTGGCTTGATAATAACGTGCCGCCACAACTGGCTGCCGCCCTCAGTGCGACTGAACCCACGCAGATCCTTGAATTTATGGGGAAAGATGATACGCATTTCACGGTATATGCTTCTAACGCCAGCAAAGCGGAGCGCGAAGGGGAAAGCACACTCTGGTTGTTCGATGGCGACAATACGTTGTTGGCCAGCGCAACGTTCAGCGTTATCAGCGAAAAGGGGCAGCAAATTCTGGTCATTGGCGGTCTGCAAGGCCCGCGCAAAGAGGTCAGCCACGAGGTGATTAAACTGGCGACCCGCGCCTGCCACGGCGTATTCCCGAAAAAAATCGCCCTTGAAGTACTGAGCCAGCTCGCCACGCTGACCGGCGTTTCAGCAATCTATGGCGTAAGTGATAACGGGCATGTCTTCCGCGCGCTACGTTATCGCCTGAGCAAGGGGCGACATTTCCATGCCAGCTATGATGAATTTTGGGCCTCTATTGAAGGGGTAAAAGATAATGCCTGGCGCTGGCGTTTGCCGCTAACTTTTTCGCGGAAGTCGCTGGAAAGCATCGCCAGTAAAAAACGTGCAGAATATCGCCGTCGTTTTGAATTACTGGATGATGTGACGGAAAAGATGCATTTATTAGCGCTCAAATAAATATCAACGGGCTATGGATTACCATGCCCGTTTATTTTTTTACAAGCAAAACATCATTGCTGAATAATAGCTGCGCAAGATGTGCTCACCCGTTTTTTTTAACTATCGTGCAACACTTTTATGACACCGGCAATGCGCTTGTTGATTGATTTTTTTCGCCTGGAGTCAGGCTCACGGCCGCGCGGTTGAATGGGAGTCGGCCAGCGGGCAAAGAGAGACCGTCTCTGCTTTCACCCGCCCCACTTCCGGTATACGCCGGTTTTTAGTTATCGGCCAGATTTTCTCTGATAGCCTGAATGGGCTAATGGCGGCGTTCCGCCACACCCCAGAAGCAGGCTGAAGGCGGCGGGTAACACGGTCAGCGTGACCAGCGTGGCCATAATCAGCCCGCCAATAATCGCGTAGGCCATCGGCCCCCAGAACACCTGATGCGAGATAGGGATCATCCCGAGGATAGCGGCGCAAGCGGTCAACATTATGGGGCGAGCCCGATGCTCTGTTGCCGCCACAATGGCTTCGTTTGTGGCCATCCCCTGTGCCAGATTGCTATCCACTTCGCTGATCAAAATTACCGCGTTGCGAATAATCATCCCCGCCAGCGCAATCACCCCCAGCAATGCTACAAAACCCATCGGAGTTCCCGTCGGCAACATCGCCAGAACAATCCCCGGCAGCGCAAAAGGGGCCATCAGCAACGCAAGCAGCATGCGGGAAAAACGCTGCAACTGAAGCATTAACAACGTCAGCATGACGATAAACGTTACCGGCAGCACCGCATACACCGAACGGTTCCCTTTATCGGATTCAGCCGCCGTCCCGCCTTCTTCGATTCGGTACCCGGCAGGCAATTGCGCACGCAGTTTATCCACTGTTGGACGCAGGCCAGCCGACACGCTTTCAGCACGCACGCCGGGCGCCAGATCAGTCTGAACCGTGATAACGGGCAGGCGCTGGCGACGCCAGATAACCGGATCGTCCACCCCCCAGGCTAACGTAGCGACTTCGCTCAGTGGAATTTTTGTGCCCTTTGCGGTAGGTAACATCAACGTCGACAGCGTGCCAAAATCCAGCCGTTCGCGATCATTGCCGCGCAACACAACCCCGACCAGACGATCGTTATCACGCACCGTGGTCACCGTGCTGCCGGACCAGACGGTATTCAGCATCTGCGCGATGCTTTCTGAGGAAACTCCTGCCGCCCGCGCTGCCGTCTGGTTGACCTGAAGCGCAATCATTCTCTCCGGCTCGCCGGCGGTCAGATTCACTTCGCGAGTCAGTGATGACGTGCCTATTTCTGCTGCCAGACGATGCGCAACCCGTTGTACCTGTGCATAATTCGGCCCGCTCACCCGGTATTTTACCGGCCAGCCAACGGGCGGCCCTAACTCGAGCGGTGAAACTCGGGTTGTCAGATCGGCGAACTGGTTGGCAAGCAGCGTCGTCAGTTGCTTGTGCAGACGCTCCCTCGCCGTCATATTTTTCGCCACTACCACCAGTTGCGCGGTATTTTCATTATCCAGCAGCACATCCATCGGCAGATAAAAACGCACCGCGCCGGAACCGACATACGTGGTGTAGTGATCAATATCCGCATTACCCTTGAGCGCTTTTTCCAGACGCTCCGCCTGCCGCTCTGTTTCAGACTGAGGGGCATTTGCCGGCAGAGCCAGGCTGACCAACAACTCCGGACGATCCGAGGCCGGGAAAAATTCTCCCTGCATCCAGCGTGTACCGATCCCCGCCAGCACCAGTGCGGCAACGGCAATCATCAAGGTCGATAAACGGTGACGTAGCACACACACCAACAAAACCCGATATGCACGCGCCAACCGCCCCGCGCCGCGATTGCGCCCATTGATTTGGGCTGGCAGCAACCAGGCACCTGTCAACGGTGAAAAGAGTATAGCGACTACCCAGGAGCAGAGTAAGGCAATCAACACTACCGCAAACAGGGAAAAGCAGTATTCTCCGGCGCTGCTGGCGGCAAAGCCAACGGGGATAAAACCAGCGATCATCACCAGCGTTCCGGTGAGCATAGGAAACGCCGTGGTTTTGAATGCATAGGTAGCGGCGCTTTTGCGCGACTCACCAGCTTCCAGTCGGGAAACCATGGTTTCGACGGTGATCATCGCGTCATCCACCAGCAATCCCAGCGCAATAATCAGCGCCCCCAGAGAAATGCGCTGCAACCCAATTCCGGCCAGCATCATCCCGGCAAAGGTCATCGCCAGTACTAACGGTATTGCGGCGGCAACCACCAGCCCCGCGCGAATCCCCAGCGAAACAAATGAGACTGCAAGCACAATCAGCACGGCCTCAACAAGCACCCGCACAAAGCCGCTGACCGCGTCGCTCACCACCTCCGACTGGTCTGCCACCTTCACCATCTCAATGCCATGGGGCAGTTGCGTTTTAACCTCTGCCATTCTTGCGTTCAATGCCTGACCGAAATGCAACATATTGCCGGTGGCGGCCATTGAAATGGCCAATCCGATCGCTGGCTGGCCGTTGACGCGAAACACTGGCGCAGGCGGCTCGGCAATCTGGCGGCTCACAGTAGCAATATCGGTCAGCGGAATATAGCGGTCATTGATATGCAGAGTGACCGCCCGTAGACTCTCCTCGCTGGTCAGCGCACCGCTGACGCGCAGCGCGACAATATCTTTGCCAGTACGAAGAGTCCCGGCCGGTTCGACGGCATTTTGCGCGGCTAACGCATCGCTCACCTGCTGGATATCTAGCCTCATCCCCGCCAGTTGCCGGGGCGAAAAGGCAATCACTATCTGCTCCTGCTGTTCACCCAGCAGGGTCATTTTGCCCATGTCCGGAAGCGACATCAGGCTGCGGCAGATCTCCTCCACGTGATCGCGCAGTTCACGCGCACTATAACCCTCCGCCGTGAAGCCATAAATTGTGCCAAAGGTGTCATCAAACTCATCATTCACCGCCGGGCCTTGCACGCCCTGAGGCAGCGAAGGGGTAATATCCTGCATTTTTTTGCGGATCTGATACCAGATGTCCGGCACCTGCCGCGGCGGCGTATCGTCGCGTAGATTGACATAGATAACTGCGCTGCCGGCCCGGGTTTCGCTTTTGATATAATCGAGACGCGGGATCTCCTGGAGTTTCTTCTCCAGCACATCGGTAACAAGTCGTGTTGTATCGGCAACCGTGGCACCGGGCCACTGGGCAGAGACCACCGCCGTTTTGATTGTAAAGGCCGGATCTTCATTACGCGGTAAGTTTTCGTAACACAGCACACCGGTCGCGATAATAAGCAGCATAAAAAAGCTTACCAGTTGCTGATGTTCCAGCGCCCAGGCAGAAAGATTAAAGCGCGGTTCAACAGGCCTCATGGCTGCAACTCCCCGGCAATTACCGGTTCACCAGCGCGCAGTTTGCTTACGCCTGCGGTGATGACTTTGTCGCCGACGCCCACGCCTGAAGCTATCACGGCGGATGTTGCAGAGTATCCGGCCAGCGTGACCGCGCGTAATTGTGCCTGTCCATGACCGTCTATAATAAACACCGCAGGTTGATCACCAAGGCGGCTGAGCGCTGATACAGGTACCGTATAGCCGCCCGGCATCGCTGACGATATCTCAACACTCGCGCTGGCGCCCAGCGCCATCGCCGCAGGCGGAGCCTCTAACGTCACCCTGACCTGCCAGGTGCGGGTCTGCGGATCGGCCTGCGGGCTAATGTCACGCAATTTTCCGCTGGCCCGGATGGACGGATTTGTCAGCAAGGCCACGGGAAACTGCAGTGCGTTTGACGATGGCACAGGCAAACGCTGCGGATCGGCAATATCAAAAACTACATCGCGTGCATCGCTGGTAGCCAGCGTGAAAATCGTCTGCCCTGCGCTGACCACCTGCCCCGCCGAGGCGCTGACGTGAGTGATGATCCCCTCGGCAGGCGCTGTCAGTTGGGTCCAGGTCAGGTTCTCCTGCGCGGTATGCATTGCGGCGATACTACTTTTCAGGCGGGATGCCGCCGCCTGCCAGTCGGCGCGAGCGCTATCAAGCTGAGTGCGGGCGATGGCCCCGGAAGGCATGAGCTTTTGCATCCGGCTCAGATTAAGTGCCGCAACGCGTTCGGCGGCTCGGGCGCTTTCCACATCGGCGGTGGCGCTGGTCAGTTGGTTTTTTCCTGTCTCGCTTTCAATTGCGGCAAGCACCTGCCCGGCATGCACCCGCTCGCCAATATCAACCAGGCGGTTGACCATTCGTCCGTCGAGGCGAAAAGCCAACGCCGTTTCATCATGGGCGCGGATCTCCCCTGTGCGCACTGTTACCGGATGTGCGGATGCCGTACCGATAACCTGATAACGAACGGGCCTTGGCGGCGCGGGTTTTTCATTATGTTTATCTCCGCACCCTGTCAACAGCGGCAGAACCGCTGCGAGAAGCAGTAGCGGAAGCAGAGAAAAGAGGGAAATCGTGCGCGCAGTAGTGAAAAGGTGATGCAGGCTCTGACGCAGATAATCGCAAAACTGTTCTGACATAACGCCACTCCGAATCGGTAATGGCGTCATTAAATCCGGCTTGCGTCGAGATTCGCTCCAGTTTTTGTCAAGAATCCATCAAGAGTATGTGAATTATCCCGCCGCATCTGTGGGAAGCAGGATGCTAACTTTCAGACCGCCCTTTTCCGGTAATGAAGCGCTGATGCTACCGCCATGTGCATGGCAGATGGCGCGAGCAATGGAGAGCCCAAGGCCGCTGCCGCCGGAATGTCGCGCTCGCGACGTTTCTGCGCGGGTAAAGCGCTCAAACATAAGCGGCAGAAAATCCGCTGCCACACCCGGTCCGTCATCCTCAAAATCAATCAGGTAGAGGTTATTCTGTTGTTGAAGAATGATGGATAAATGGCCGTCCCGCCGCCCATAGCGCAGTGCATTTTCCATCAAGACGGTAAAAATCTGCCCCAGGCGGAATGCGTCGCCGATGAACATCGAAGGCGCACTGGCGGTAACGGTAATTGTCAGACCGGCACTATCAGCCAGCGGTTTCAGCCATGCCGCGCGCTCATTTAACAGTTCCGCCAGAGACACTGGCTGAAGCGTAAGCGTAAGCTGCCCCGCATCAGCCAGTGATAGTAGGTGGAGTTCATCTGTCAGCCGGCTAAGATACTGCAACTGCTTCATGACCATTCCCAGTTGCGCTTCGCTGGGTTCAAACACCCCATCCAGCATGCCCTGCAAACGACCAATAGCGGCCGTCAGGGGCGAACGCAGTTCATGTGCCATTGCCACATGCGAAGCCCGAAGCTCGCGCTCATACCTCGCCAGTTGGCGCGTCATGCTGTTAAAGTCGCTGGCAAATCGCACCATTTCTTCAGGCGCTTCTTTTACCAGCTCCGCCTGGCTGCCAAACTGCCCATGAGTGACTTCGTCGGCTGCATCGCGCAAGCGGCTGAATTGCAGCGCCAATGGCCGCGCATAGCGAAGCCCCATAATGACAATAAAGGGAATCATCACCAGCACCAATACTGCGACCATTATCCAGTCCGCAGAGGCAATAGAGGGCGTGGAATAGCTCAGCCCCCACCATGTATCGACAATATCGTGGAAGCGCGACGGGTTGAGTTGCGGGTTGTCTTTCAGGGCAATAAACTCGGTGCGCACCGGGGCTGGCATATGGTGTAGCACCCAGAAATCCTGCACGGCGTAACGCAACCACATACATACCGCGATAATGATGACAGAGCCGATCGCCAGCGCGAGGATGCGTTCGCAAATCCAACGCCAGAGCGACTGATGAACCGATTTTTTCATGGCTGCCGGAACCTGTAACCGACCCCACGCACATTGGCTATAACGCCCGTTACGCCCGCACTTTCCAGTTTTTTGCGTAAATTATAAACGTGGGTATCGACGACCCTTTCCAGCGCCTCGCTTTCCGGCAGGCACTGCTCAAGCAGGAACTGGCGTGAGAAAGGCCGCGTCGGATGGCGCAGCAACGTGGTTAAAATCGAAAACTCTGCTGGCGTCAGTTCGAGAAAACGCTCGCTGTTATCCGGCTGTATGACCGCCGCCGTAATTGCGGTAGTGTTCACTTCCAGATGATGCCAGCGCAGGATCTCTTCACGCGCTTCTGTACGGCCAGCGCGCCGCAGCACCGCCTGAACGCGTGCCACCACTTCGCCGGGATGGTACGGTTTCACGACATAATCATCCGCACCGTAACGCAATGCTCCGATACGATCAGGAGTATCACCCATCGCCGTCACCATAATCACCGGTACGTCGCTTTTGCGGCGCAGAGCCGCCAGTACTTCCGTACCATTCATTCCCGGCAACATCACATCCAGCAGGATAAGATCGGGCTTCCAGCGTTGCGCCTGCTCAAGCCCGCTAAGGCCATCGACGGTCAACGATACATCATAATTTTCACGACGCAGGTAGGCTTCCAGCACGTTTGCCGCATCGACATCGTCTTCGATCACAAGAATTTTCCGGGACAACATTTGCTCACCTTGACCGTTTCTTAACACTTTCCTGACCGTTTATTGATATGAGCCGGATATCTTCCACACCCAGAAGATGGTAAAACCCTGCCGGAACAAAATGTTCCCCAATAAGCGAGATGTGATGATATCGATAAAAACCGCCTTGTACAGGAGCAGCCCATTACTGGCCGCCTTCACATTTTCAGCTCACGCTGATGAAGATACTGCCGCGCCAAATGCGTTTACCCTTGGCATCGGGGGACAATATGGCCCTCGCTACAGTGGCTCAGACAAACAACGCCTGCAAATTGTTCCTGTGATACAGGCACGCTGGAATGCGCTCTTTTTTGATTCGGAAAAAGGGCTGGGCTACGACTTACCGGCCGATAACGGTTTCTATTTCGAACATACGCTCGGTTATGGGCTGGGACGTGCCGATAGCGACTCGGGCTGGCGCGATGGAGCAAACAATTTAAAAGGGATGGGTAACATTGATGCCACTCTCAATACGGCAATGGCTGTCGGCTGGAGCATTAGCTCCTGGCTTAACATTGAAGGCAAAACCATCCTTCCCTTTACCGACAGTCAGGGTGTGCAATACCAGGCATCACTGACGTTAATCCCACTGCAAACCACCAGCAATACCCTTGTTTTTCAGTCTGTCGCGCTGTTTGGCGATAGCCGTTACATGAATACCTTTTATGGCGTCAGCAGAGAGCAAAGTCTGCGTAGCAGGTACACTCTCTATGCGACAGAGGCGGGGTTCTATGGGGTGGACAGTGAGCTGATGTGGGATCATCAATTTAATGAACATTGGGGGGTAATGATGAGTGTCGGTGATCGCTGGTTGAGCGACCATGCCGCAGACAGCCCACTGGTGCAGCGCCGTAATGAAGGTACTGGCGAGTTGGCCTTTCTTTATACATTCTAGTCGGTTGAGAAAGGCAAACGCGCCCTTACCTGCACCATTACGGACATAAGCCACTCTCCGGATTTTCTGCGACATCCGGAGAGCATGTCCCCCGCACTAGTCGCTTTGCACAACCCAATTGAGTTTGTTGACCTGGAAACCCAAACGCTGCGCAATCGCGAGATAATTTTGCTTCACCGCATCCGGAATGGTCGGCGTACGCGAGAGGATCCACAAGTAATCGCGATTTGGCCCACTCACCAGCGCGTACTGATAGTTATCATCAAGAGCAATAACGTTATAGCCACCATAAAACGGACCGAAGAACGAGACCTTCAGCGCGGCGGTCGTTGGTGACCCGGTAAACAGAGCTTTGCCTTCACTCTCACGCCATTTTTGCTTTTGCGGATCATAACCCCGGTTCAGCACGCTGATTGCGCCGTCTCGGCGCTGACCATAGGTCGCGGTGACCTGCTCCAGGCCGCGCTCGAAGCGGTTTTCCAGGCGTGCGATTTCGTACCATTTACCAAGATAGCGACTGGCATCAAAGCCAGTAACGGGCTGCACGCCTTTCGGCGGAGTGGGCGACTTGCATGCCACCAGCGCCAGTGCAATCGCTACGCCAGTCAAAACAGGCCAGAATTTCATGTATGTTCCTTTCCTCTGCTGCATCAAGTGTGCGTGGACAACGAATGCTCAGCATAGATTGTGTTTCAGGGTGATGCTGCTCAGCGTATGCTCAGTCATAAAACATCACTATGACGAAAAAATACCTGGACGCTCGCAGTGCAGAGTATGTTATCGTTCTGTCGATATGCATCAGTCCGGTGAATGGAATGTTTTAGAGTGAACCGGTAGATTCCATGGACGCATGCATATAAAAAAAGACCGAATACGATTCCTGTATTCGGTCCAGGGAAATGGCTCTTGGGAGAGAGCCGTGCGCTAAAAGTTGGCATTAATGCAGGCTAAGTCGCCTGGCACTTTAAGAATAGATGACGGCGTCAGCTTTTCCAGTCCGCGACATAAGTGGTCAGAAAAATTCGCGCAGCGTCACGTTAAAAAAATGCTAAAACCGCAAGACTTGCTCAGACAAGCTTGCGGTGTTTTTATTGCATATCAGCTAATTAACATAGTCAGTTAACAAAGTTTCTCTGCCCGGGCGATAAACGGGTAAAGGCTCATCTTTTCACCGGGTTTGGCTGGATCATTAACCTGAATAATGCTGATCGGCTGCCCACTGGCTTTGCCGCTGGCGACCTGCTTTTCCGCCACATCGTTCAACGGGTATTGCACCAGCGTGCTGGGATTGATGGCATAAAGCGCATGTCCGGGACGGCAAGTCAGCATGATCTCTTCACGATCAAATGCCCATTTGTCTTTGCCAATTTCAAAGCGGCTAACGGTGATCACCTGCGGTGCAGCGAGCGCCACACCTGAACATGTCAGCATTAATAGCCCTAATAAGTTCTTTCTCATTCTTTCCGCCAGGTTCAGTCAAAAAGGTTCCCATGTCGCAAAAAGGCTCACTGTGGCAAGCACCAGCGCGCCCAATCCCAATTCGGCCCAGGTCAGGACGATAAATCGCTGTCGCGCAGCATCATAATGCGGGTTCAGACGCGGCACCAGAACATACCGATTCACAAGGGCAATTACCACCATCAGCGCCACAAGCGCACATTTCAGCAACAGCATCCGCCCCCAGTCATTTTGCCAGGGGTGCTCTACGCCTTCGATCAATAACGTGTTGACCACTCCGGTTGCCAGCACGCCCGCAACCGCAAAATGGCCATAGTGGGAAAAACGCAGCATGGCCGAGATGGCTGCCTGGCGTGACTGCCCATGAGCCAGACGCATGCAAAACAGTACCGGCAGCAATCCGCCGATCCACATCGCCGCGCAAAGCAGATGCAGCGCATGATTGCCACGCTGGAGAACGCCCATCGCCCCTTCGCGCATTGCCGCGTGCCCGACTCCCGCTGCCAGCAAAAACTGGATAACCAGCAACACGAAGATACGCCGCTGTTGTTGAGGCTGAAGGAATACGCTTATCAGCGTCAGGAGGGCAATGATGATTTGCCACGCCCAGATCGTGCCAAAACCAGTCGCTGCTACCGCCAGCCAGGTCGAGGGTTGCCAGACATCTCCCCAGCCATCCCCCATTAAACCACCCTGGACAGCGAACATCAGGATAGCGCTAAGGGCGCTTAGCCATAAACATCTACACTGAAGGGGAAGAAAGCGGCGGGTAATCAAACGCTCCAGGCTGCGCGGAACCAGCCACGCGCTGAACAGTGCACAGCCAAACGAGAGCATCAGGGCAGCGAAATGCACAAATCGCAATCCAACAAAAGCGGTTTCCAGCATTTGTTACTTCACGGAAAAGTGATACTGACCACTGGTTTTGTGCCCATCAACGGAAACCACGTGCCAGTTAACGGTATAATTGCCCGGCGTCAACGGTTCCTCCAGCGGAACGATCATCTGCTTTTTATCATTCTCATTGCGTTTTACCGCGCCGGTTCTGATAATTTGTTGCTGCACACCGATTAACGAGATACCACTAAATTTCGGTTCAATACCTTCCGAAAAATCCAGCGTTAGCGCCTGTGGCGCAGCGGTTACCGCCGCATCGGCGGCCGGGTATTGCCCCTTGAGGTGCGCATGTGCCAGCACAACTGGTGCCGTAAAAAGGCTGGCGATGAACATCGCTGTTCGCCAGTGTGCGTAAGCAGAGATGGACATAGAGTTCATTCCTTTTTGGTATACATTTAGGAAAAAGAATAACCCTGTACAATATTCGCGTCGAGTATCATTGCCAGCGTACTTGTCTTTCTGCGGCAGGCTTAGTAACTTTTGCCGCGTGACCCCAGGAGAAAATCATGATTACCAATCTTGCGCAGCTTGAACAGAAAGAGATGGACAAGGTCAATGTCGATCTTGCGGCCGCGGGCGTTGCCTTTAAAGAACGCTACAACATGCCGGTGATAGCAGAAGCCGTGGAGCGTGAACAGCCGGAGCACCTGCGTAACTGGTTTCGCGAGCGTTTAATCGCTCATCGCCTGGCTTCCGTTTCGCTTTCGCGCCTGCCTTATGAGCCTAAAGCCAAATAACGGAGCTGGTTATGTTACGTGTTATCGATACCGAGACCTGCGACCTGCAAGGTGGGGTTGTGGAAATTGCCTCCGTTGACGTGGTTGACGGAAAGATAGTCAATCCACTGAGCCATCTGGTCCGCCCTGACCGCCCTATCAGTCCCCAGGCGATGGCCATCCATCACATAACAGAAGCGATGGTGGCTAATCAGCCATGGATTGAAGACGTTGTGCCGCACTACTACGGCAGCAACTGGTATGTGGCGCATAACGCCAGTTTTGACCGCCGCGTGTTGCCTGAAATGCCGGGCGAATGGATCTGCACCATGAAACTGGCACGCCGTCTCTGGCCGGGTATCAAATACAGCAACATGGCGCTGTATAAATCCCGTAAACTGAGCGTACAGACGCCGCCGGGGCTGCATCATCACCGAGCGTTATACGACTGCTATATCACCGCCGCGCTGCTGATCGACATTATGCAGGTTTCCGGCTGGACGCCGGATCAGATGGCAACCATGACCGGCCGCCCGGCGCTGCTAACCACCTTCACGTTCGGCAAATACCGCGGCGAAGCAGTATCTGAGATTGCCGACCGCGATCCGGGTTACCTGCGCTGGCTGTTCAATAACCTGGAGCGCATGAGCCCGGAACTGCGACTGACGTTAAAGCACTATCTCGGCGACGATTAATGTACCCCGTGGCCGGGCAAAGTGCCCTGTGTCAGGGCAATCAGAAAAGCATATTCCAGCGCCACGCCTTCATAGGATTTAAAACGCCCGGATTTCCCTCCGTGCCCTGAATCCATATCTGTACAGAGTAGCAGCAAGTTATTGTCCGTTTTGTACTCGCGCAGTTTTGCCACCCACTTCGCCGGTTCCCAGTACTGCACCTGTGAATCATGCAGCCCGGTCGTTACCAGCATGTGCGGATAATCGTGAGCCTCGACGTTATCATACGGGCTGTAGCCCTTGATGTAGTGATAGTACGTTTCATCCTGTGGGTTCCCCCACTCTTCAAACTCACCGGTGGTCAGCGGAATAGATTCATCCAGCATGGTGGTTACAACATCGACAAAGGGAACCTGGGCAATAACGCCATGAAATAGCGCGGGACGCTGATTGATGACGGCACCTATCAGCATACCGCCGGCACTTCCGCCCATGCCGTAGCAGAAGAGCGGAGAACCATATCCCTGCGCCAGCAGCGAATCGGTGACATCAATAAAATCATTGAAGCTGTTTTTCTTGTTGAGGAATTTTCCCGCTTCATACCATGATTGCCCCAGCTCACCGCCGCCGCGTACGTGGGCAATCGCAAACACAAAACCCCGATCAAGCAGGCTCAAACGGCTACTACTGAAGTCGGCATCCATACTGGCACCATAGGATCCATACCCGTAGACTAGCAGTGGATTTTCACCTTTGCGGAATAAGGTGTGGTTGTAAACCAGTGAGACCGGCACTTCAACGCCATCTCTGGCGTGGATCCACAGGTGTTCACTGCGATAGCGGCTGGCATCAAAACCAGCGACCTCAACTTGCTTCAGCACCCGCCGCTCGCCAGTATCCATATCCAGTTCAAAAAGCGTGTCCGGCGTGGTCATCGACGAATAGCCGTAGCGTAAACGCGAGGTCTCCGGTTCCGGGTTATACGCCAACCAGGTAACATATGCCGGATCGTCAAACGCAATGCCCACCACCTCCCTGGTCTTACGGTTGATCTGCCGCAGGCTGGTTAAGCCGCGCTGCCGCTCTTCAACCACCAGCCAGTCGGTGAAGAGCGTAAACCCTTCCAGCATCACCTGTTCGCGTGCCGGGATTAGCACTTCCCAGCGTCTCTCATCGCGCACTTTGGTGCGATACAGGCCAAAGTTTTTGCCTTCACGATTAGAACGAAGGTAAAAAGTGTGCTGGAAATGGTCAAGGTTGTACTCATGCTCTTTGCGTCTTGGCAAAAAACAGAGCGGCTGCGCATCGGGTAGTTCTGCGTCTAGAAGCAGCACTTCGCTGGTGGTAGCGCTGGAAAGGTGGATTGTGATGTAGTGCTGCGAGGTCGTTTTACCTAAACCGACATAGAAGGTCTCATCCTGTTCTTCATACACCAGCTCATCCTGCTGTGCTGGTTCGCCGACGGTGTGGCGCCACACCTGATAAGGCAACAGCGTGGTTGCATGCTTGCGCACATAGTAGAGCGTTTCGGAGTCATTGACCCAGACAAAATCCGGTGAGATGTTATCCAACACTTCCGGGTACCAGTTGCCGGTTTCAAGGTTACGAAAACGCAAACCATACTGACGGCGCGATAAAAAATCTTCGGCTATCGCCATAATGGCGTTGTCTGGCGAGACTTCCAGGCCACCGAGCGTATAGAACTCGCTGTGTGATGCGCGCTGGTTGGCATCCAGCAGCACCGTCCACTCATCCCACTCAGCGCTCAGCACCGACTGACGCTGGTAGATTGCATACTCATTACCCGGTTCGTAAATGTGCCGATAGCGATAACCATTTTTGACATAGGGCGCGGAAACTTCACGCTGCGGTATGCGCGAGATGATCTCCTGCAGCACGTCATCCTGTAGCGCCTGCTGCGATGCCATTATTTCGCGGCCGTAATCATTTTCCTGACGCAGATAGTCAAGTACCTTTGACTGCGAGCGGGTGTCGTCCCGCAGCCAATAATAATTATCAACACGCGTATCGCCATGCGTGGTGATCGCGTGTGGGATCTGTTTTGCTTTCGGCGGCATAGTATTGTTCTTTTTTGTTTAACACTCTTGTAAGGTTGGCAAAACCCGCGCGTGATGCAAGCGAAACCACACTGTAATCAGAATCAAACGGTAAGTTTTTGCTGCTTTATATCCGCCTCTATCTCCTCACGAACTGCCTGCAGGATCTGTAACGCATCTCCCAATACCTTCAGATAGCTGCGTGTTCTTTGTCGTCGATATGGGCATCACTTTTCGCCGCAAAAACCAGGCTGTTTTATATACTCCAGCCCACGCGAAGATGAGGGATCCGCGTTATCTTTCGAACCCAGCAGCGACTGTATTTGATTCAACCAGCTCATAGCGCCCTCGCTTATCAATGTGTGGTTGGCCAGAGTAAGCGAGGGGGAGGTCAGAAAGTGTCTGTAGCGGCAAAAGATGGGAAAGTTATGTGTTACGGCTGCGGCTGGTACTCTGCTGTACCCGCTTTACAATCAACGGTCACACGGTAGTGAATATCCATACTTTTACCGCGAACCGTGAGCGGTACTGTCCATTTATCGCGCTTACCGACGATCTCTTTCGGATTCACCCTGGCGACCGGATCGGCCTGCCCCAGTTTTTTCTGATCGTCTGCCCAGCGCACAATGCGATTTTGCAGATAGTCATGCTTAACGCTGGCCGCGATCCCATCAGCATCAAGGCCTTCACAAGAAGGAAACTTTACCGCTTTGTCCGTTGCAGCGTGCGCCATGGTACTGCCTGCCAGCAAAAGCAGACTTGTAAAAACTCCTGCTATTTTCATGCTTATCTCCAGGTACTTACTTGTCCAGTGAAAAGCATGGTACAAATTGCTGGCAGTGCAAGATCAGGCGACTTTCGCGCGCTTCTGTGCGCTTTTAATATCCACCGCGTCTGTCGGCTCAGCATCCTCAGAAGCAGCCACGGCAACAGGTTCTTCCGCTTCAGCCCCTGGCAATTTTCCGGATTTCAGAATGCCGCTCAGCGCGTCTTTCTGTTCGGCAAGCCACAGCGCCATTTGATCGCGCATCTCATCTTCCAGTGCTACCGGGCCGGTACCTAACCAATCGCCCAGCACTTCCGCCAGATCGAGCATTTTATCGTAAGCATCAGCTTCCTTTTTGCTGGCAAAAGACATTTTTTCCTCACCTTCACGAATGACTACGTATTTAACTTCTACCGCCATGATGCAGCCTCATTAAACTGTGTATTTATACAGTATAGTAGCGCGATGAAAAAAGCATCGCAAGGGATAAAAGACAGACGCAAACGTTTTCGTTTATACTGCGCCCAGTTTTTTTCCCAACGGTAAGATGCTATGACTCTTTTAGGTACTGCGCTGCGCCCCGCAGCAACTCGCGTGATGTTACTCGGCTCTGGCGAACTGGGTAAGGAAGTGGCCATTGAATGCCAACGACTGGGCATAGAAGTGATCGCGGTTGATCGCTACGCCGATGCGCCGGCTATGCATGTGGCGCACCGTTCACATGTAATCAATATGCTTGATGGTGATGCGCTGAAGGCGCTGGTCGCGCAAGAAAAACCGCATTTTATCGTGCCAGAAATAGAAGCTATCACCACTGACACACTGCTGGAACTGGAAGCGCAAGGCCAGCATGTGGTGCCCTGCGCCCGCGCCACAAAATTAACAATGAACCGTGAAGGCATTCGTCGCCTGGCGGCGGAAGAGTTGCAGTTACCGACATCCAGCTACCGCTTTGCTGACAGTGAAGCGGCTTTTCGCGATGCCGTCGCTGAAATAGGTTTGCCTTGTATCGTTAAACCGGTGATGAGCTCCTCCGGTAAAGGCCAGAGCTTTATTAAAAGCGCAGAACAACTGACGAAGGCCTGGGAATACGCCCAACAGGGCGGCCGTGCGGGTGCCGGGCGAGTGATTGTCGAAGGTGTGGTTAACTTTGATTTTGAAATCACGCTTCTGACCATCAGCGCCGCTGATGGCGTCCATTTCTGTGCACCGATCGGCCATCGCCAGGAAGATGGTGATTATCGTGAATCCTGGCAGCCGCAGCAGATGTCGCCGCTGGCACTGGAGCGCGCACAGGAGATTGCCAACAAAGTCGTGCTGGCGTTGGGAGGCTATGGTCTGTTTGGCGTAGAGCTGTTTGTTTGCGGCGATGAAGTGATTTTCAGCGAGGTCTCTCCTCGCCCGCATGATACCGGGATGGTGACGCTGATTTCCCAGGATCTTTCGGAGTTCGCACTGCATGTCCGGGCTTTCCTCGGTTTACCGATTGGCGACATCCGCCAGTACGGCCCGGCGGCTTCAGCAGTGATCCTGCCGCGCCTGAGCAGCCAGAATGTAACCTTCGATAATGTGCAAAATGCGCTCGCTGCCGGTGTGCAACTGCGTCTTTTTGGCAAACCTGAAATCGACGGTTCGCGCCGCATGGGTGTTGCACTGGCTGTGGCTGAACGTGTCGAAACGGCCGTAGAACGCGCGGTTGCCGCCGCCGCAGCAGTTCAGGTTAAGGGCTAAAAAAACCCGGAGGCGCTTATCGCCTTCCGGGTCTTTCTGCACAAGGCGGGTAAATACCCGCCCACGGGATTACTGTTTCGCGCCTTCTACCGCTTCACGCGCCAGTTTGGTGATGCGATCGTAATCACCCGCTTCCAGCGCATCTGCCGGAACCAGCCAGGAACCGCCGATGCAAAGCACGCTTTTCAGCGCCAGGTAATCACGGTAGTTAGCCGGGGAGATCCCGCCAGTCGGGCAGAAACGAACCTGAGAGAACGGACCCGCAATCGCCTGCAACGCTTTAGTGCCGCCGTTTGCTTCCGCCGGGAAGAATTTGAACTCTTTCAGACCGTAGTCCATGCCCAGCATCAACTCAGAAACGGTGCTGATGCCCGGGATTAGAGGGATTGTACCTTCGGTTGCGGCTTTCAGCAGCGGCTCGGTCAGGCCCGGGCTGATAGCGAACTGCGCGCCAGCAGCGGTGACTTCCGCCAATTGCTGTGGGTTCAGTACCGTACCGGCACCGATGATTGCGTCGGGCACTTCTTTCGCGATAGCGCGGATAGCATCAATCGCACAAGCCGTACGCAGGGTGACCTCAAGTACGCGAACGCCACCAGCAACCAACGCTTTTGCCATCGGCACAGCGTGTTCCAGTTTGTTCACTACAATCACCGGCACTACCGGGCCTGTTTTCAGAATTGCTTCTGCGCTCGTTTTCCAGTTTTTCATCAGAGTTTTTCTCTCGCCAGAACTAAATCTTATCGTTTTAAAAAGTGATACAGGTTGCGCCCTGCTCCGCACCGGAGAGTTTTTCCCGCAGCGCGCCGAACAATTCGCGGCCTGTGCCCACGCGCATCGCGCTCAGGTCAGGAATATGCGGCTGACGTGCGGCAAGTTCGTTGTCATCAACCAGCAGCGTTAACTCGCCTGTCTGCCCGTTAACCCGGATAATATCGCCATCACGCACTTTCGCCAGCAATCCGCCATCGTATGCTTCTGGTGTAACGTGGATTGCCGATGGCACTTTACCTGATGCGCCTGACAACCGTCCATCGGTAACCAGTGCTATTTTGAAACAGCGGTCCAATAATACACCAAGTGGCGGCATGAGTTTATGTAATTCTGGCATGCCGTTCGCTTTTGGCCCTTGATGACGGACAACCACCACACAATCACGATCCAGCAAGCCTGCTTCGAAGGCCGGTAAGACATCATGCTGACTTTCAAAAATCACCGCTGGTGCTTCAATAACCTGATTTTCGACCGGCACTGCCGAGGTTTTCATCACCGCACGCCCCAGATTGCCGCTCAGCACTTTGGTGCCGCCATGTTTCGAGAACGGCTGATCGATGGTCGCAATGACGTTAGCATCCAGCGATACGGTCGCGCCGTCACGCCAGTCCAGCTCGCCATTATTGAGCCACGGTTCCTGGGTGTAGCGCGTCAGACCAAAGCCCGCCACGGTGTGAACGTCTTCATGTAACAGACCGCCTTTCAGCAGTTCTCGCATCAGCACCGGCACACCGCCAGCCGCCTGGAAGTGGTTAATGTCCGCCGGGCCATTCGGGTAGAGACGCGCCAGCAGCGGAACAACATCAGAAAGATCGGAGAAATCATCCCAGTTGATGATGATCCCTGCGGCGCGCGCCATCGCCACCAGATGCATAGTGTGGTTAGTGGAGCCGCCTGTCGCCAGCAGTGAGACGATACCGTTCACCACAACTTTTTCATCAATCATTTTACCGAGTGGCATCCACTCGTTGCCATTGCCGGTCAGGCGAGTCACCTGACGGGCTGCCGCTTCAATCAGTACATGGCGCAGAGGCGCATCTGGATGGATAAACGATGAGCCAGGCAGTTGCATACCCATAAACTCGATCACCATCTGGTTAGTGTTTGCCGTGCCGTAAAACGTACAGGTGCCTGGCGCATGATATGACGCTGCTTCTGATTCGAGCAGCGCCATACGATCAACTTTGCCTTCCGCATAAAGCTGGCGAATGCGTACTTTCTCTTTATTTGCCAGACCGCTGGCCATCGGACCAGACGGGATAAACAGTGCCGGTAAGTGACCAAATGACAGCGCCGCCATGGCCAGCCCTGGGACGATTTTGTCGCATACGCCGAGGTACAGTGCGCCGTCAAACATATTGTGAGAAAGCCCTACCGCTGCCGACATCGCAATCACTTCGCGGCTCAGCAGGGAAAGTTCCATACCGTCCTGCCCCTGAGTTACGCCGTCGCACATTGCCGGAACGCCGCCCGCTACCTGACCCACCGCGTTCACCGAATGCAACGCTTTACGGATAATCTCCGGATAGACTTCGTAAGGCTGGTGAGCGGAAAGCATGTCGTTATAGGAAGTGATAATGGCAATGTTGTTGCGCAACATGCTTTTGAGGGAGGCTTTGTCATCAGGCTGGCAGGCCGCAAACCCGTGGGCCAGGTTGCCGCAGGCCAGTGTGGAACGGCGCACGGTGTTCGTTTTCGCCTGTTCGATGCGAGCAAGATAGGCTGAGCGGGTTTCGCGCGAACGTTCAATAATACGATTTGTTACGCGTAACATTGTTGAGTTCATAAGTACTCCTGAAATTTATCTGTCCGGGGGAGCGCGTCAACAATGCCATAAGCCTTAGTTATCAGACTGTAAACACCAAAACGCTGCGCCCCAAAGGCAAAATCGCTTCAGCCAGTGTAATAAAAAAAGCCCCGCTGGTGAATCCAGTCGGGGCCTGAAAGGTGAAAAATTATCCTGTTATCTGTGTTAGATCATGTTACCGGTAAAATTAGATAACCTTTTCCGCCAGAAAATCACTCAAACTCGTTCCATGAACGGCCGTCGCGGGTGATCATCGCCACTGATGCAACTGGTCCCCAGGTACCCGCCTGATACGGTTTCGGCGCATCGTTGTCTGCTGCCCACGCTTCGGTGATGGAATCGACCCATTTCCAGGCTTCTTCCACTTCATCACGACGCACGAACAGGGCCTGAATACCACGCATGGTTTCCAGCAGAAGCCGCTCGTAAGCATCAGCAAGATGCGTTTGATTAAAGGTCTCAGAGTAGCTCAGATCGAGTTTGGTAATTTGCAGGTTGTGTTTATGATCCAGCCCAGGAACCTTGTTAAGCACCTGAATATCCACACCTTCATCCGGTTGCAGACGAATGGTCAGTTTATTCTGCGGCAGATCCTGCCAGGACTCTTTGAACAGGTTCAGCTCTGGCGTTTTAAAGTAGACCACAACTTCTGAACATTTGGTCGGCAGACGTTTACCGGTGCGCAGATAGAACGGCACGCCAGCCCAGCGCCAGTTATCGATATCGACACGGATAGCGACAAACGTTTCGGTATTACTGGTCTTGTTCGCCCCTTCTTCTTCCAGATAACCCGGCACTTTTTTGCCTTGCGCAAACCCGGCGGTGTACTGACCACGCACGGTTTTTTCGCGCACGTTGGCGCGATCGATGCGGCGCAGCGATTTCAGCACTTTCACTTTTTCATCACGAATACTGTCTGCGCTCAGATCGGACGGCGGCGACATGGCAATCATGCAGAGGATCTGTAACAGGTGATTCTGGATCATGTCGCGCATCTGCCCGGCCTGGTCAAAGTAACCCCAGCGGCCTTCGATACCGACCTCTTCTGCCACAGTAATTTCCACGTGATCGATGGTGCGGTTGTCCCAGTTGTTAACAAACAAAGAGTTGGCAAAACGCAGTGCCAGCAGGTTAAGCACCGTCTCTTTACCCAGATAATGGTCGATGCGGTATACCTGGCACTCTTCGAAAAACTCGCCCACCTGGTCGTTAATTTCCCGTGATGTCGAAAGCGATGTACCCAACGGCTTTTCCATCACTACGCGTGCAGGTTTCGCGTTAAGTTTTGCTTCACCCAGCCCCTTACAGATGGCGCCAAAGGTGCTTGGCGGCATGGCAAAGTAGTTGATGGTAGTACGGTTTTTCTGGTCCAGCATTGCGCCAAGGCGTTTGAATGCGGAGGTTTCGTTAACATCCAGATTGCAAAAATCCAGACGGCCACTTAGCTTATCCCACAGACTTTCGTCAATTTTTTCCTTCATGAAGGTTTCAAGCGCTTCACGAACAACCTTGGTATAGGCTTCCTTATCCCACTCAGCACGGCCGACCCCAAGGATACGTGTATCCGGATGGATCTGCCCCGCTTTTTCCAGTTGATACAGTGAAGGCAGCAATTTCCGGCGTGCGAGGTCACCTTTCGCGCCGAAAATGACCAGGTCACACGCCTGGGCTGTTTGTACTACCGCCATGTCAATCTCCTCAGTTGGCTGTCCTGGAGCGTTAGCCAGGCCCTGGTTGTAATTTTATTACAGTACACTGTACTGCGTTTACGTAATTCCCGAAACTGTTACGCATTGTCAGGACGTGCGTTATTTTGTTGTGACATAAAATCTGTTGTTTCGCCCTGAAAAAGCCGGATATTTGCCCTGGAAACAAACGATAAAATCTGACTTTGATCATGTAATGAAAAAAAACAACATCATTTTTCATCATCACTTACCTTTCTGCTTCCTGCGGGGGTAATATCTGATTAAAACGCATCACGATTCCATCTAACAGTGTAATCGTTTCACCATGAGCGCTTTATAACCCATGAATATGCTGGAAAAAATCCAGTCACGGCTGGAACACCTTAGCAAATCTGAACGGAAGGTCGCGGAAGTCATCCTCGCCGCTCCGGACCAGGCCATCCACTCCAGCATCGCAGCGCTGGCACAGGAAGCAGACGTCAGTGAACCGACGGTGAACCGTTTTTGCCGCAGCCTTGATACTCGTGGTTTCCCGGACTTCAAGTTGCATCTGGCGCAAAGTCTCGCCAATGGCACGCCTTATGTTAATCGAAATGTTGACGAAGATGACAGCGTCGAAGCCTATACCGGAAAAATCTTTGAGTCGGCAATGGCCAGCCTCGATCACGTCCGGCAGTCGCTTGATATGACTGCCGTCAATCGCGCCGTCGATCTATTAACCCAGGCGAAAAAAATCTCATTTTTCGGTCTCGGCTCGTCTGCCGCCGTTGCGCACGACGCCATGAACAAATTTTTCCGCTTCAACGTACCAGTGATTTACTCCGACGACATCGTGCTGCAACGCATGAGTTGTATGAATTGTAGCGATGATGACGTGGTTGTGCTGATTTCCCATACCGGAAGAACAAAAAACCTCGTTGAACTTGCGCAACTGGCGCGTGAAAACGATGCTATGGTAATTGCGTTGACGTCTGCAGGGACGCCGCTTGCGCGCGAGGCAACGCTTGCTATCACGCTTGATGTACCGGAAGATACTGACATTTATATGCCCATGGTTTCCCGACTTGCGCAACTGACCGTCATTGACGTGTTGGCCACCGGTTTTACCTTGCGCCGTGGCGCAAAATTCAGGGATAACTTGAAGCGAGTCAAAGAAGCTCTGAAAGAATCGCGCTTTGATAAGGAGCTGTTTATCAAAAGCGATAACCACTAATAGTTAATAACAAAGCGGTAACCTCTTACGCTGTTCGGTCAGGCGCATTGCCCTTCACAGCGGGGCGCTAAATGGCCGAATTCATGTTCACGCAACACCAAGTTGTTTCAGTCAACGGAGTATTACATGTCCAGAAGGCTTCGCAGGACCAAAATCGTAACCACTTTAGGCCCGGCTACTGACCGCGATAACAACCTTGAGAAGGTTATCGCTGCTGGCGCTAACGTGGTGCGTATGAACTTCTCACACGGAACACCTGAAGATCATAAATTACGTGCGGATAAAGTGCGTGAGATTGCGGCAAAACTGGGGCGTCACGTTGCTATCCTTGGCGATTTGCAGGGTCCCAAAATTCGCGTTTCCACCTTCAAGGAAGGCAAAGTTTTCCTGAACGTTGGCGATAAATTCCTGCTCGACGCCAACCTGGGTAAAGGCGAGGGCGACAAGGAAAAAGTCGGCATCGATTATAAAGGTCTGCCAGCCGACGTAGTGACGGGCGATATCCTGCTGCTCGACGATGGTCGCGTACAGCTGAAAGTGCTGGAAGTTCAGGGTATGAAAGTGTTCACCGAAGTGACTGTCGGCGGACCGCTCTCCAACAATAAAGGCATCAACAAACTGGGCGGCGGTCTCTCCGCTGAAGCCCTGACTGAGAAAGATAAAGCGGATATCGTTACCGCAGCGCTGATCGGCGTTGATTATCTGGCTGTCTCTTTCCCGCGCTGCGGCGAAGATCTGAATTACGCCCGCCGTCTGGCGCGCGATGCCGGTTGCGACGCGAAGATCGTAGCGAAAGTCGAGCGTGCGGAAGCTGTTTGCGATCAGGACGCGATGGACGATGTGATCCTTGCGTCTGACGTCGTGATGGTTGCCCGCGGCGATCTCGGCGTTGAAATCGGCGATCCGGAGCTGGTCGGTATTCAGAAAGCGCTGATCCGCCGTGCCCGTCAACTGAACCGCGCGGTGATCACCGCCACACAGATGATGGAGTCGATGATCACCAACCCAATGCCAACCCGTGCGGAAGTGATGGACGTAGCTAACGCCGTGCTTGACGGTACAGATGCCGTGATGCTCTCGGCGGAAACCGCAGCCGGCCAGTATCCGTCTGAAACGGTAGCGGCAATGGCACGCGTTTGCCTGGGTGCGGAAAAGATCCCAAGCATCAACGTTTCTAAACACCGCCTGGATATTCAGTTCGACAACGTAGAAGAAGCGATCGCGATGTCGGCGATGTATGCGGCCAACCACCTGAAAGGTGTAACCGCTATCATCTCCATGACCGAATCCGGCCGCACTGCCCTGATGACCTCCCGTATCAGTTCCGGCCTGCCAATTTTTGCCCTCTCCCGCCATGAGCGCACCCTGAACCTGACAGCGCTCTACCGCGGCGTAACGCCGGTCTATTTCGACAGCGTTAACGAAGGCGTTGCAGCGGCTCACGATGCCGTTAACCTGTTGCGTGACAAAGGCTACCTGCTTTCCGGCGATCTGGTGATCGTGACGCAGGGTGATGTGATGAGCACCGTGGGCTCCACCAATACCACGCGAATTCTGACCGTCGAATAACCGACAAACAGAAAAGCCAAAGGCCTCTCGCAGAAGAGGCCTTTTTTTATTTCTTCGGAAACAGTTCATTACGTTTATAAGGCTCTGTTTCACCGGGTTTGCGCGTCTTCAGCAACTTCAGGATCCAGGTGTACTGCTCCGGATGAGGAGAGACAAACACCTCCACCTCTTCATTCATGCGCCTGGCAATGGTGTTGTCATCCGCTGTCAGCAGATCATCCATTGGCGACCGCACCTGGATAATCAGACGATGCGTACTGGCGTCATAGACCGGAAACAACGGAACAACACGTGCACGACAGACTTTCATCAGGCGGCCAATGGCCGGGAGCGTTGCTTTGTAGGTGGCAAAGAAATCAACAAACTCGCTATGCTCCGCACCGTGATCCTGGTCCGGCAGATAGTAGCCCCAGTAGCCCTGGCGCACCGACTGGATAAAAGGCTTAATGCCATCGTTACGCGCATGCAAACGCCCACCAAAACGGCGACGCACGGTATTCCAGACATAATCAAAGACTTTATTGCCTTGATTATGGAACATGGCCGCCATCTGCTGCCCCTGCGAAGCCATCAGCATCGCCGGAATATCCACGCCCCAACCGTGCGGCACAAGGAAAATGACTTTCGCGTTGTTACGTTGCAATTCATCAATAATGTCTTTGCCCTGCCACTCAACGCGCGGCAATATCTTTTCCGGCCCACGGATCGCCAGCTCCGCCATCATGGCCATTGCTTGTGGCGCAGTAGCAAACATCTCATCAATGATGGCTTCCCTTTCGGCATCGCTTTTTTCAGGGAAACAGTAGAGCAAATTGATCTGCGCTCGACGACGTGCGCTTTTGCCAAATTTTCCGGCCAGACGACCCAGTTTACCCAGCAGGGGATCGCGTATCGACGGAGGAACCAGCGCTACACCGGCAAATGCCAGTACGCCCAGCCACGCACCCCAGTTGCGCGGGTGACGGAATTCACTTTCGAACTCCGGAATATATTCACTGTTATTTTTTTTCGTTTCCATGCATCGTCCGCAGGCCAGAAATCAAGTCACTCAGGATAAGGAGATAGTGTAGCGAGGCGTTATCTCTCGCACAATCGGCATAGGAGGCAGGCCTCTCAGCCTGCTCCCCTGCCACACCACCCGGCATGCGGGTCCGCACCGGGCGGTTCGGGAGTTTGAGGTTACACGAGTCGGGGCAAGCCTTGCCTGTCGAACCACGCAAGATCCAGTACGTGATTGAGAAGTTTGTCACTGTTTCGCCACCAACGTCGGCTGTTAAGCGCTATTTTGTGGGCGATGCTATGACTCGCTCCCATTGCACGAAGTTTCCTGAATATCGTTGTACCACGTCGCCAGTGCTTAAGCTGGAGAGACCTCAACCTGTGCCGAAGCCATTCTTCCAGCTT
>NZ_FMBC01000095.1 GCF_900094795.1 Kosakonia oryziphila | reverse complement strand
GTCACCGCCACCCTCGGCAGCAGCACCGCCACCACCGCCGCACGCTTTGTGGCTGACAGCGGCAGCGCCTCCCTCACCAACAGCGGAGCCGGGCTGAGCACACTGACCGATGACGCCGTGGCCAATGGCACCGCCACCGACAGCGTGAAGGCCGTCGTGACCGACGCCCACGGCAACCCGGTGGCCGGCGTCAGTGTCGGCTTCAGCGCGGACAACGGCGCCACCATCGCCGCCACCGGCACCACCGGGGCGGACGGCAGCGTGACGGTGACCCTGACCAGCACCACGGCCGGGACCAGCACCGTCACCGCCACCCTCGGCAGCAGCACCGCCACCACCGCCGCACGCTTTGTGGCAGGTTCGCCGGATGATGGTCTTTCTACCTTAACTGCCCTACCTGGCACCATTCGGGCTGATGGCAGTGCTTCCTCATCCATCACCTGGCAAGCTAAGGATGTGAACGGTAACCCGGTGACAGGGCTGAGTAACACCGGGTTCAGTACCGGTAGTGCCACGGGTGTGACGGTGAGTACGGTAACGGAGGGTCCGGCTGGTACTTATAACGCTACACTGACGGGGACTACGGCGCAGACGGTAACGCTCAGTCCGACCATCGGGGGCATTGTTACCGGCAGCCTTACCGCGACCATCATCCTGACTGAACCACCGCAGACTATGCCCGGCTCTGTTAGTGTGAATGGTGCTACGTTTAACCTGAGTGGTGGTTTTCCGACCACAGGTTTCACCGGAGCTACTTTCCAGGTACTCCTGAATGGCAGTGCCACAAATAACAGCAGTTACACCTGGAGCAGTAACCAGACTTGGGTCAGTGTGGACAACAGCGGTCACGTGAGCTTTATCGGTACCCCAACCAGCGCCACAAAAACAGTAACCATTACAGCAACGCCGACAGCAAGCGGCACGCCGTATACTTACACCTTCACTGTCAGTAAGTGGTTTGTTAATAATGGGGGAATAGCCTTAAACTGGAATGATGCAAACACATACTGCAGTAGCCGGGGAGGCTTAGGAACGGCTCTGGACCTGACTAACGTTACCAGCGGCACAGGCTCCCGGGCTGGAAATTCCGGAGCGCTATGGTCCGAGTGGGGAGCACTGAGTAGTTATTCAGGTTCTGGTTTTATCAGTGACTACAACTGGACATCTGAGTTCGACTCAGCAGGCTCCGGTAACAACAAAATGGTTAGGTCGGATACGGGCAGCATTGTGTACGGCGCTCCCACCGTACCTAGGTCTGTTGTGTGTAGGCAGGGTCTTTAATCTTAAGCTAAATGTAACCCTTACCCGCGACTCCGGTCGCGGGTTTCTCCTTAAAAAGAAAATTTAACCTCATTCTGCCCTTACCATCTGGTCAATAATCGATTGTCATTATGGTGCTCTTCTGGCTTGTTTCATCAGGCGAAAATGAAATTCACGATGGCCCCCGTTCAATCTTTTTAGGCAATGGTGGCCTTGCTCAAAAGGTGTTTAAATGAACCTGCTCGTGGGAACAAAAAATCTCAAAACAGCAAGAGTATAAGGCGTCAGGTTTCGGTTTATTATTTTGCGTGGCTTGACCACTCAGGCAGATAATGTTGCTAAAAAGTGAGAGGTACGTATCAGGGTGGTTCAGCATATAGCGAGTTTAACGCAAGTTATTGTATCTAAAACATTATAGTAAAATTAATGACATATAACTCAGACATGTCCAATAATCCAATATAAAGGCACATATCTTTTACATATTAACAAACTCTTTTTTATATAACTAAATGTATTTATTTGATCTATACTGCTATGTAAATCATCTGTGCTTCAGATAATCACACTGGATACATAAGCGCCAAGAATAGTTATCGTAGACAGATGAAACAAAAAACACATATGTAAACTTAATAAAATATTCTATCCAAGCAAAAATGACAATTCCTTTACATCTCTATCTTCCACTTTAAATAAAATTCCGCACTATATTTGATGGCAATAATGATAGAACTAGGATAATAATTCCTGTTAAGACTTTTTTCGTTCAAAACGATTGAATTCACAAATGCCGGATGACATGTACCAAATCGGTATCTAATACCAATAAAGACACCATTCTCATGACTAATTTGCAAATATCATTATTTTAATGGTTTCTCGTTATTATTGATCTAGCACTAGTATGACAGTATATTTAAAAATGCATCGATCTTTTGACGATTTATTCAGCGGAGATATCAAATGATTCAACGAAAGCATTTAACCCAGCCTGAAGTAAAGAGACTGCTGGCATCAGCAAAAGAAAGCAAAAACCCGGAAAGGGACTATTGCCTCGTGTATATGAGCTTTGTGCATGGATTTCGTGTCAGTGAGATCCGCCTGTTACGGCTCTCAGATGTGGATCTTCAGGCAAAAAGCCTGTTTATACGGCGGCTGAAAAATGGACTCAGCACGAATCATCCTTTGCTGGACAACGAGATCCAGGCAATCAGGTCCTGGCTGACGGTTCGAAACTCAATGCCTGGCGCTGAAGATGACTGGTTATTTCTGTCCCGCCGGGGGAAGCCACTGACCCGGCAGCGGATATATCAGCTAATTTGTCAGTTTGGCGTGATGGCGGGGATATCTGTGCCCTCCCACCCACATATGTTGCGTCATGCCTGTGGTTTTGCACTGGCCGATCGGGGCATTGACACCCGGCTGATACAGGATTACCTCGGCCATAAAAATATCAGGCATACGGTCCTCTACACTGCAAGTAATGCAGAGCGGTTTGAGGGGGTCTGGCGGGGGAAAATAAAGGCTAAGAAAAGTCAAATAGGACCAAACTGTCAAATGTAGTGTAATGACCATCTTTCAAAAACACAATATTTGATTTAAGTTGAAGTGCTTTTTCTGTAACCCACTAAAATATAAAGATAAAATAATGAAGCCATCTACACCCTCTCTGGCCCAGCATCGACCTATCCGTACCTAGAGTGAACATTACTCCTTATTTGTTTCATTTCCCATCCCATTAACCACACAAAAAGTAGCAGTTTTTCATTTCCGTGATATTCCTCTTAAACAACGTAAATGTCCACCTATCCTGATTTAAAGGTGTTTTGTTCTGTTTAATGCCATGACTGGTCAGAATGGTCCTAAATGTAAACCTTTGATTAAACCACGCAGGGGTTGATGAAGGTAGTCACTTGGTATTTTTGGGCAAGTATCATTTTTATATTTTATCGAGGCCAGGTGATATAACTTTTGTGGCAAATACCGACCAGAGAGAAATTGTAAGAGAGGAGTATTGTGGAAAAGCTTTGACCTAATAGTTGTATTCTTGGTGTAGTTAACATTTTGAATGTAACTCCATCGAAATCCATGCTGTCTTTTGAAAAACATGAGCTTGTTTAGTGGGTTTAGTGGAATTATATATTCACACACACAACAGTATATTATGTCCCGTTTCTAGACCGGTTTTTCTACAACCTCTTAGGTTCATTAATGGTAATATATAGTTAGATCTGAGAGGTTATATAAAGGAAAGTACAATATGAATATCAAAGAAGAAAACTGTACAAAGCAAAACTTTTCTCATCTCAAAAAAATTGATTTAAACTCAGCGTTATATTTCGTTTCCGTTATGAATTATAAGACAGTATTTAACGCAAGCATAGTATTGCACTGTTCTCCTCCAACCGTCAGCGTGATGCTGAGTCGGTTTTGTTCATACTTCCCTGTCCCTTTATTTGAACGAGAGGGGCGAACATTGAATCCAACAAGGTTCGCGATGGTGCTACACAAAAAAATTGAAAGCATTTTTCTTGATATTGATGAACTTTTTTCCGATGAGTTGCCAAGGTAATATAAAAATTTTAACTATTAAGGAATATGGCATTAGTTATATTGATCTTACCCACGAAATGTGGGCATGGTTCTAAGTGAGGTTCTGCTTTGCAAACTGTTCCGGGCTGAAACCAACACAGGTACTGTGACGTCACCATCGATGGTAATTGCATTGGATATAATAAAATATCATTACCCACATTTATTTCCCGGCAGGGATAGCTCTCTTCATGGATACATTCCACCTTCTCTGAGTGGAGGATAGCCTCTTCGCAGGCGCTATCATAATAGCCGCCTCAGGCGTTCATGCTCACGCATGATTATGCCATTGCAGCAGCACCTTATAGTCTGCTGAGTAACATTGACCACCGTAGTCGGTATGAACGATGACGTTTTGTGGCCGCTTACGTCGCCCGAACTGAGTTATTGTCGTCTCATAGTCCCCGGAATACTTGTTGCAGATAATCTGAAAAGCGCGGTCAGCAAGCCCTGCCATTACGATCCCGTAACGATATCCAACCGACACTTTTGCAAAGTTTCAGTGTTGATTTTTCTGCCGCCACATTTTGTGATGGATTATCAAATTGCACACTTCTACTTCTAATGATGGTCGTTAAAAGCAAAATTTGGTCAAACACAAACTTTGCAACAGTGCCTAAATGAGATACTGGATATGGCTGAGAGCTTTGTGTTACCGAGTCGGAGGATGAGGTATTACCCAAGAGCAGTAATCGGCATAGGAGGCAGGCCTCTCAGCCTGCTCCCCTGCCACACCACCCGGCATGCGGGTCCGCACCGGGCGGTTCGGGAGTTTGAGGTTACACGAGTCGGGGCAAGCCTTGCCTGTCGAACCACGCAAGATCCAGTACGTGATTGAGAAGTTTGTCACTGTTTCGCCACCAACGTCGGCTGTTAAGCGCTATTTTGTGGGCGATGCTATGACTCGCTCCCATTGCACGAAGTTTCCTGAATATCGTTGTACCACGTCGCCAGTGCTTAAGCTGGAGAGACCTCAACCTGTGCCGAAGCCATTCTTCCAGCTTTTGCCATACTCCCGGAGTCT